>NZ_CP102286.1:1250699-1876048 GCF_025151215.1 Parabacteroides merdae ATCC 43184 | reverse complement strand
AGCGTGCTGTTGGCGAAATTCAATTTATGCGTGTCCAACGGGGCAATATAAGGATCGCCCAACAGAGGGGTTAGCCGATAGGCCGTGATACGTCTGTTGTTTATGGCTGCGCTGTCTGGAATCAGCAGGCTGTCAGGGACTTCCTGATTGGCTTTGGATAGGTTTCCGAGTGAGAATCCTTTCCGGTCTCCACCTGGTCGGCGTTGTGCATGCAGGGCCGAAGCGGATATTATCAAGAGTAATAATATGTATAGGCTATGCTTCATGAGGGGCAAAGATAGTGATAATGTACCAATATGAACAATGTGCCAATATGCCAATTAATATTAGTTATATTTTTATTGGCATATTGGCACATTTAGCTAAGCACCTTAATGGCACGTTTGCACATTGGTTATAATCTCCATGCCTTTCTTGATAGCCGCCTCGTTCATCGGGATGAGCTTGTGGTGGCGTTCGGGCAGGGATTTCTTCAAGCCTAACAAAACGTTTTCCAGTTTCACCATCGGAACGATTTTCAGCAGTCCGCCGAGGATCAGCATATTGAATGCTTTCTCGTTTTTCATCTCGGTAGCCGCGTCCATCGCATCCACACGATATACACTGACATCGGTCCGTTTCACCGGTGTATGGATTCCGTATCCGTCATAAATAATGATACCGCCTTTTTTCACCTTGTTTTCGAACTTCTCCATCGAAGGTTGGTTCAGGATGATGGCAATGTCATATTCGTTCAATACGGGAGAGCTGATGCGGTCGTCGCTCAGGATGACGGTTACGTTGGCTGTGCCGCCCCGTTGTTCTGGGCCGTAAGAAGGCATCCAACTGACTTCCTTTCCTTCCATCAGGCCGGAATAAGCCAGGATTTTACCCATTGACAAAACCCCTTGTCCACCGAAACCTGCTATTATAATTTCTTGCTTCATTGCTTCAAAAATTAATAATTACTTATTATTCCTTATTCTTGAGATCTCCTAACGGATAGAACGGGAACATATTCTCTTCCATCCATTTGTTAGCTTTCTCAGGTGTCATTTTCCAACCGGACGAGCAGGTGGAAACGAATTCGACAATCGAAGTGCCTTTGCCGGCCATCGAGTTTTCGAATGCCTTGCGAAGCATCTTTTTAGCCTTGCGGACGGCTGCCGCGGTCTGTACGCTCTGGCGGGTGACCAGGCAGGTCCCTTCCAGTTGTGCAAGCAGGTCGCCGATCTTCAAAGGATAACCGTTTAGGGCGATATTACGGCCATACGGACAGGTTGCCGTCGGCATTCCTTCCAGTGTGGTAGGAGCCATCTGACCGCCTGTCATACCATAGATGGCATTGTTGACAAATACGATCACGATATTTTCTCCACGGTTGGCAGCATGGATTGTTTCGGCGGTACCGATGGCAGCCAAGTCGCCGTCGCCCTGGTACGTGAACACCATCTTGCCCGGATTTAGTCGCTTGACGGCTGTCGCGATGGCAGGCGCACGTCCGTGGGCCGCTTCGATCCAGTCGATATCCAGATAGTTATAGGCAAAAACGGCGCATCCGACGGGAGAGATGCCGATCGTTTTATCTTCCATCCCCATTTCGGCGATCACTTCGGCAATCAGCTTGTGTATCACGCCGTGGCTGCAACCGGGACAGTAGTGCATGGGATTTTCATTCATCAACCTGGGTTTTCCATATACCAGGTTTTCCGGTTTTATTATTTCGTTAATTTCCATACTATGAATAATTTTTCAATGTGCTTATATTAATAATGTGGTAATTTGCCTATGTGCCAGTTAAGGAATGCGTCAACAACAATATGGATTGGCACATTGTCTGATTGGCACATTACCACATTATTAACTTAAAAATCTCATCAGATATTGAACCAAGCGGAAACAGATCGCCGCGCCACCGCAATACAGGAATGGCAGCCGGTTTTCAGGGAAGGCGAAGTAGCAAACGACTGCTGCCACTGCCAAAACCATGAATAACCAGGTCAATATCGTATCAATTTTACTTCCGCGAATCATCGTTGTTAATTTATGATTTATGAATTATGTATTACAAATCAATCATAATTCAAAATTCTTTTTCAGCGCATTCAGCACTTCATCCGGCGTGAACACGATACCTCCGAGACGGCCGAAATGTTCAACCTTTACTTTGCCGTTTACGGCCAGACGTACGTCTTCGACCATCTGTCCGGCGTTCAGTTCGACGGAAAGCATGCCCTTTACTTTCTCGGCATAAGCGGCGATCGCTTTTGTCGGGAACGGCCACAAAGTGATGGGACGGAGCAAGCCGAGCTTGATGCCTTCCGCACGTGCTATTTCCACCACCTTCTGGCAGATACGGGCAGAAGAACCGAAAGCGATCAGCAGATATTCGGCATCTTCGCACTGGAACTCTTCGTAGCGGACTTCATTTTCTTCGATCTTCCGATATTTAGCTTGGAAGCGGATGTTGTTCTCCTCCATCTTTGCCGGGTCCAGCTCCAGTGAAGTAATGACATTCGGTTTACGGCCGGCTGTCTTTCCCTGTGTGGCCCACGGGCATTCGGCTATGATTTCTTCCTCTGTACGGCGTGTATGGAAAGGAGGCAATACCACTTTTTCCATCATCTGCCCGATGATGCCGTCTGCCAGAATAATGGCCGGATTACTGTATTTGAAAGCGAGTTCGAAACCCAGTCCGACAAAGTCCGCCATTTCCTGTACGGAAGAGGGAGCGAGCGTGATCAGGCGGTAGTCGCCATGTCCGCCGCCTTTGACGGTCTGGAAATAGTCTGCCTGGCTGGGCTGGATTGTCCCCAGGCCGGGACCGCCACGCATCACGTTCACGATCAGACAGGGCAGTTCGGCTCCTGCGATATAAGATATACCTTCTTGTTTCAGACTGACACCGGGGCTGGACGAGGAGGTCATCACACGTTTGCCCGTACCTGCACCTCCATATACCATATTGATGGCTGCCACTTCACTTTCAGCCTGTAGCACGACCATTCCGGTTGTTTCCCACGGCATTTCGGCCATCAGGGTTTCGAGTATCTCCGACTGCGGAGTGATCGGGTAGCCGAAGTAACCGTCCACACCGTAGCGGATAGCCGCATGGGCGATGGCTTCGTTACCCTTCATTAATTTTACTTCTTCTGCCATACCTTATATTTAATTGTCAATTGACAATTGACAATTTTGTTTTGTGATTAATATTCTGATTCCTTTTTCTGTTTGTTAAATTGTCAATTGTGCATTGTCAATTGTCAATTCTCTTCTTGTAGATGGTCAAACAACCGTCCGGACAAACCAACCCGCAGCTTGCACAACCGATGCAGTCATCGGGGTTTTTCATGTACACATAATGGTATCCCTTGTTGTTTACTTCACGCGGGTGCAATTCGAGAACATCCGACGGGCAGGCTACTACGCAGAGGTTACATCCTTTGCATCGCTCTGTGTTTACAACAACAGCTCCTTTTATCTTCGCCATAATTTATTATATTTAAAAACTAATGTAACACTAACTATCTCATTTGCGACTGCCAAAGGTAGTAAAAACTTTACAGAAAGAGCCTTTTTTAGAAACTGTTTTGATTATTTCACCTCGAACGATATTGTCTTTCGATTGCCCTGGTCGTCGATCAGCGTCAGGCGATGTTTGCCGGGGGAAGCGGAGAAGCTGATCTGGTGGTGGTCTGTCGTTTCGCCGGCATACGTGTCGTCGAGATGCCAGTAGAGGATGGCATCCGGACGGGCGTGGGCAGCTTTGAAGACAAACTGCTCCCGTTTGCCGGAGAAGCCTTTCGGAAGATAAAGGATGGCGTTATGCTCCGGATAGATCAGTTCGATCTGCCGGCCCCTGTCTTCGCCACATCCCGGTTTGACAGGAGGCAGGGGAGCGTAGTCGATATGATAGTTCCGGTAATAATATTCTTCGGAAGGAGGCAGTACGAACCACGGGCGTGCGATCATCCGGCCGACCGACTCGCACGAGCTGTTCACCCGGAAACGGCCGTCCGCAGAAAGATGGACAAGCCGGTGGTAGGGGCAGACTTCCGTCTTGTCGGCCGAGCGCGGCATGTAGAGCGTGTCTACCCGGTCACAGATAGCGGATGCCTTGTGCCCGCTGAGACGGCAGATGGCCATCGGGAGGAGTTCGTCGTAAGGCATGTCGAACCAGCCGCTTCCCGGAAGGAGCGAGAACAGGTCGAAGAGGACGGGAGCGGCATTGCCCACGCCTGTCAGTCCCGGCCGGCCTTCTCCCGAAGCGTTGCCCACCCATACGCCGACCGTATAGCGCGGGGTTGTCCCGATCGCCCAGGCGTCCCGCCCGCCATAGCTCGTCCCCGTTTTCCAGGCCACCTGCTTCATGGAGCCGAACTGCTGCCAGTCCGCCTCTTCTTCAGGGCGGTTCAGTGCCGACATCGCTTCGAAGGCGAACCAGATGGAGGCGGCGGAGAGGAACGGCTTGTCCGTAAGCCTTTTGTCGGCGACCGAGCGGACCGGGTCGGCCGGAGGAGCCGGGTAAGGAGTGAGCGGATGAATATCCGCCGGGTCATACCGCCCGTTGTAAGTCCGGTAATGTGCGAGCGTACGCGCCAGTGAAGCATACATGCCGGTGAGGTCCCATAACGTCCCTTCGGCGCCTCCCAGGATCAGCGAAGCCCCGTAATGCTCTTCGGAAAAGCGCAGCGTGGTCATGCCCGCCTTTTTCAGCAGCGACATGAACCGCCCCGTGTTGTAGGCCGAAAGCATCCGTACCAGCGGGACGTTGAGCGAACGTTCGATCGCCCGGTGTGCCGGGACCGCCCCGTAGAACGTCTTGTTGTAGTTTTGCGGCGAGAAGCCGTTCAGGTTTAGGGGGACGTCTGAAACGAGCGTACCGGGGAGCAGCAGCCCGTCGTGTAGCATGGCGGCATAAAGAAAGGGCTTCAGGATGCTGCCCGTGCTGCGTGGCGAAGTGATGATGTCTACCTGGTTCCCTTTGCGGGCGTCGGCCTTGAAAGTGACGTTTCCCGCATAGGCCAGCACCTCGCCCGTTTCGGCATCGGCGATGAGGGCGGCCAGGTTATGGATGTGGTTGGAGGCGTAGTCGCGGGCGTAGCGGTTGACGATCTCCTGTGTCTGGCGTTGCAACATCCGGTTGACGGAGGTCGTGATACGCGTTCCCGGAGCGTCGGCCGCCAACCGTTCGAGCAGGTGAGGGGCTTCGTCGGGCAGAGGCACGGGCGCTTCGGGAAGCGGTTCGAGGAGCGACAGCCCGTATTCGGTTTCGTCCAGTATCCCTCTCTCCTTCAAGGCGGTCAGGAGCTTGTCGCGTTTGGCTTTCAGCCGTGCCCGGTTACGTCCGGGATGGATCAGGGCGGGCGAGTTGGGCAGGACGGCGAGTGTGGCGCTTTCGGCCCACGAGAGGTCGGCAGCGCTTCGCCCGAAATAACGCCAGGCCGCCGTCTCGATGCCTATCACATTCCCTCCGAACGGGGCGTGCGAGGCATAGAGGTTCAGGATCTGATGTTTGCCGCAGACTGTTTCCAGGAGAAGGGCGTAGCCGGTTTCGACCATTTTTTCATACAGGGTACGGTCGCGGTTGCCCCGCGCGATCCGTGCCAGTTGCATGGTGATCGTGCTCCCCCCGCTGACGACCTTGCCCCGGCTGAGGTTGATCCGCATGGCTCGGACGATGGCAACCGGGTCTACTCCCGAATGCCGGAAGAAACGTTTGTCTTCGTAGGTCAGCAGGCAGGTCACGAACTTGCCGGGAAGACTGTCTGCCGGAGGGAAACGCCATTGCCCGTCCGGTGCGATCCGTGCCCCTAACAACTGCCCGTCGGAAGAATAGAGCAGGGTGGAGCAGGCCTCCGGAAAGAGTGTCCGGGGGGCGGTCAGATGCAGGACCGTTCCTATCAGCAGCTTTATGAAAAACAGGTGGAAGACAATCATTCGCCATTTGGTTTTACTCCTCTAAGTTAGTCATTATTTTCGCGATTTCCAACCATATTTCCTTGAATTTTTCTTCGTCCGTGTGCTGGCTGAGGGCATTTGCGAGGCGGAAGAACCAGTGGAGCGTCGTTGCCGGCTTCAGCCCCTTTTAAAGTCTATGTAGATACGTTTGCTGATGTGGGCCGATTGGCAGAGGGTGTCGATGCTGATGCCCTCTTCGATCCTTTTCTTGTCGATGAATTCGGCAACTTGGCTGATTAGGCCGGGATTTTTGAAGTCTTTTGTCATGATATGAGTTATAATTAGTTAAATAGCAGGAAGTTTCCGGCTGTCCGGTTCCCTTATGTGGGAACTTTTGTTTGCCGGATAGTCCGTATTTTTATGCTGCTTATGACAGCGAGTGCAAATGTATAATTAATTTTAATAGTATTATGGAAAAATCTTTCAGCCTGTTTGCCAATTTCAAGCAAACAACCCCATCGGAGATCACGTTGGACCGTGTTTACCGGCTCATCACTACCGACTCCGACTTGCGTGACCGTACCGAGAAATTCCGCTTCTACCTCCGGGTAGGAAACAAGCAAATGTCGGCCTGCGAAAAGACTTCATGCCCCGCCTTCACTCCCGCCGTGCGATGCGAAGGAGGCAGGAAGCGCATGCATATCAAGGCTTATACCGGTTTGAGCCTTTGCGATTTGGATCATATACCGGAAGAACGGATGGCGGAGGCTTTTGCGGCGGTCTGTGCCGACCCCCATGTCCTTTTGGCCTACCATACGATCAGCGGACGAGGGCTGCGCGTCATTTACGCTTTTCTCTTTGAAGACGGCAGTTCCGTCGCGGACGCCGACCCTGCCGATCGGAAGACGCTCCGGGTCTACCAGGAGGGCTACCGACAGGGTAACGAACTTTTCGCCCGCCTCGCCGGGCTGGAATACGACAGCAGTTGCAAGAATCCCGAACGGATCAGCGGTACGGCTTATGATCCGGACGCCTATTACAATCCGGAAGCCCTGCCGCTCCAGGTCAAGCTGCCGCCTGCTCCCTCCGCGAAACCGGGTCGGCCGAAAGGACAGAAGGCGAAACCGGGACGCTATACCGCAACGGCGGGCAAGGCGGCCGAGGTGTCCGGAAAACGGCTGGAGGACGAAGGAATCCGCTATGAGCCGGGCCACCATAACGAATATGTCATGCGCACCGGCTACCTCTTCAACCTCTATGGCGTGCCGGAGGCGGAGGCCGTCGCATGGGCGGTCGAGGCGTTTGCCGATTATGGCGCGGAGAACGTCGAGAGCACCTTCCGTTCCTGCTACGCGGGAGAGGAGGAGCATGGCTCCGTGCGCCTGCCCCGGAGCGCTGGCGGCAAAGGCAGACGGGAGGCAGACGAGGCGAACAAGCCGGCCGAGGTGGAGGCGATCGAGGCGTTCCTGTTTTCGCAGGCGGAGTTCCGCCACAATGTCATCACGCACCATTGTGAAATCCGCTGGACGGAGGAGGCCGGCTTCCTGCCGCTGACAGACCGTGACGTGAATACGCTTTGGGGGCGGATGAACAAAACGGTGGGACGCGTCTATCTGACGGATATATACAATGTGATACATTCCGAGTTCGTCCCCCTCTTCAACCCTTTCCAATCCTATTTCGACCATTTGCCATCATGGGACGGCGTGAGCGACCCTATCGGCGACCTGGCCGATACGGTGCATGTCAAAAGCGACCAGGCGGAGTTTAGGGACTATTTCCGGAAATGGTTTGTCGGCATACTGCCCGCGCTGCTCGACGATACGGTCGTGAACCATGAGATCCTGGTCCTTATCGGCGAACAGGGGCTTTACAAAACCACCTGGTTCAACTTCCTGCTGCCACCCGAACTGCGCTGCTATTTCTATACGAAGACGAACAGCGACCGCCTGAATAAGGACGATCTCTTTTCCCTTACCGAATTCGCCCTGATCTGTTTCGAGGAGCTCGACGGCATGCGGCCTGCCGAGTTGAACCAGTTGAAGGCGATGGTCACCATGCCCTACGTCAACGAGCGGGCGGCCTACGGGCGCAACAAGGAACGCCATCCGCATATCGCTTCGTTTTGCGGCACGGGCAATAATGTCCAGTTCCTGACCGACCCGACCGGCAACCGCCGCTGGTTGCCTTTCGAGGTGTCGCAGATCCGGGACCCGCATCTGCATGCCATCCCTTACGAGCTGGTCTACAGCCAGGCCTATGCCTTGTGGAAAAGCGGTTTCTGCCACTGGTTCTCGCAGGAGGAGATACGGAAGCTGAACATGCATAACAGCCGCTTCGAAGTCCCCAACCTCGAAGAAGACCTGATCCGTACCCATTTCCGCAAACCGTTCGAGGGCGAGGCGGGCATCTTCGTCACGGCGGCCGATATCCTGGAACAGATCAGTTCATGCCTGCGTTACCCCCTGAGTCCGAATAAAATCGGGCGTATCATGGCGGGGCTGGAGTTCGAATCGATCCGGTATAAAGGGAAAAGGGGCTATATCGCAGTGAAAAAGACCGGGGAGGATATCGACAGGGAACGGAGATCCGGCGCTTTGGGATTGTGATTTTTTGCTTCCGGCCCGTTTTTTTGACACAATTGGCACATTTGACATAGGGTTGTAGAAATATATATACGCGAGATAAATAATTAATTATTTAATATACCTACATAGGTATATACCTGAATATATATTATTACCTATATATAGTTTAGCAACCCTATGTCAAATGTGCCAATTGTGTCAAATCCCGCAAGGTCCGTCTTCCGGCATTTCCATGATTGCCGGCCTGCGTTCCTGCAAACGTCGGCCCGCATTCCTGCAAATGCCGGGCGGCAATCATGGGAATGCCGGGCGGTGTGGCAGGGTTATAGCTTCCCGATCTCTTCGGCCGTCTCGATGGCGTCTTCCAGGATCACGACGTTGGTGAGGTGCTCTTCGTAGGCGTGGCGTTCCCCGCGTGTCATGGAGTCATCCTATGGTTCTCCCAGATATTCGAAAATCAGTGCCACCTGCCGGGAGGTGAAGAGCCGTTGTTTCGTGTAGTAGCCGGTCTGTCGCAACGCTTCCGTGAGCGGGCGGTTCAGGCGTATCCAGGCGGCGAGCCGGTTCAGTGCGGCCTGGGAGGTGATCTCCGGTGCATAGGCCTGTGCCAGTTCGCTCTTGCTGTAGGGACGGATTTTCATGATTTTTCTGTTTGATTGTATGGTTATAAAGATACGGAAAAAATCTGGGATACGGAAGTGTTTCTGCTCATGAATCGGTTATATATCTAACCTTATTCATGGTTGGCTCACACTGTCTCATCCTGCCTCCCGATCGCCTTTTGCGCCTGCCGTATCTTTGTCTCAGAGATTAATAGCAGAGAAGTATTCATTTAAAAAAAGTAAGGTTATGCCATTAAATTACAGTATTGTTTTGTTAGGCAATCCGCGTAAGCCGGACGATCCGAAGAAAGCCTACGCCCGTTCGCAGGTCAGCAAGGAGCTTACGTTGAAAGGGCTTTCGCAACGTGTCGCGGCCCAGACGACCGTGAGTCGTGCGGATGTTTCAGCGGTGTTGATCAGTGTGGTCGAGAATATGATCGAGGCCCTGCGCGACGGGGAGCAGGTCGATTTCGGCGAGTTGGGCAAGTTCCGTTTGCAGGCGACCAGCCGGGGAGCCGATAGCGCGGAGGTGTTTACTGCCACCAATATCACCGGAGTCAATATCCAGTTCGTTCCCGGCGACGATCTGAAAAAGATCTTCAACGGTATGAGTTTCAATCCCGTACCCAGCCGTGCATCCGTACGTGCCGTACTCCGTGCCGAGAAAGCAGGCGAGACGACGGTCGACCTGTCGAAGAAACCGAACGAAGGAGGCGGGAGCGGAGGCGAAGATGACCGGCCGGGAGAACTTTAAGCAATTGATAATTGACAATTAAAAGCAAGAGAAAAGCGTAGGGCAGGACCCTGCCCCATGCTTTTCAAATCATAAATCATAAATCTCATCATGGAACAAAAAAACGAAAAGAAATCTGTCTGGGGAGTGCTCCTCAAAGTGATCATCGCCGTAGCCAGCGCCATTGCCGGTGCGCTCGGCATAAGCGCCTGCTCGTTATGACGGCGGGATGTTTCTATCAGAATTATCGGGAGGTACGCCTCCTGATAATTCATTGCAGCGCGACGCGCTATGACCGCGATTTCCCGGTGGAGGCCTTGCGGGCTTCACACAAGGCGAGAGGATTTGCCGATATCGGCTATCATTTCTATATCACCCGCGACGGCTATCTCCACCGTTGCCGTCCCGTCAACCAGATCGGCGCACATGCAGCCGGGTGGAACGACCGGAGCATCGGCATCTGTTATGAAGGCGGCCTCGATGAGGCGGGAACCCCTTCCGACACCCGTACCTACGCCCAGAAATGTTCGCTGCTCGACCTGCTCCGCCAGCTCCGGCGGGACTATCCGGAGGCGAAGATAGTGGGACATTGCCAACTGAGTCCTTACATCCGCAAGGCCTGCCCTTGCTTCGACGCCAGGGAGGAGTATGCGGGATTGGAAGAGGAAGTGTCAAGAAAATAGACAGTGGTGTCTAATTATTAGACAGTCTGTTCGAATTGTTGGATATCTATTTTATTGATTATTTGCTCGTTATGCTATTTGGCATATTTTTTGTTAGTATTGAAGCAAAACAGTTGGATATGAAAACGATTTTGCGAAATTTCTTTAGTGTGCTCCGCCGGTTCAAGACGGCTTCTGTTTTGAATGTGCTGGGGTTGAGCATTGCTTTTGTGGCGTTTATGCTCATTATGATGCAGGTGAATTATGATTATACGTTCGACCGCAGCCACCCGAACGCCGATGCTATCTTCCGGGTGGATATCGTGCACGGAAGCAAAGGGTCGCAAGCCATTATCTGCCGTCCGTTCGCGCGGGCGTTTACCGGGTCTTCGCCTCTTATAGAGGAAGGATGCCTTTTGAGTGCTTGGACCGAAAGCCGTTTTTTCTATATAGAGGATGGCGGACAGCGGACGAGCTACAAGGAAGATGCGTGGAACGTGACTCCCGGAGTCTTGGAAGTGTTCCGTTTCGATATGCTCGAAGGAAGCGAGCGCTCTTTGGATGAGCCCAACAGCGTAGTCCTTCCGGAAAGCATGGCGAGAAAGATCTTCGGTGACGAATCGGCGGTAGGCAAGCAGCTGATCTCTGCCAATCCTATGGAAGATGCGAAAATCGTGAAAGGCGTGTATAAGGATTTTCCCCGTAACTCTGCTTTGAAGAACGTCATGTACACGTCGATGAGTCCGAAGGAAAACTATGATAACTGGGGAAACTGGAATTATTTTTTCTTTGTCCGTCTGGGCGAGGGGATGGATAAGGCTGAGGTGCTGGACAATTTCAAGCGTAATTTTAATGCGAAGGAAGCCTTCGGCAATGAGTTCGAATGGGGGGAGGAGAATAGCTTGGATCTCCGCCTGACCTCTTTGCCGGATGTCCATTTCCTGAGTAACGTGGATTTCGATTCGATGCCGAAAGCGAGCCGCCAGACGTTGCTGGTGCTTTTCTCCATCGCTTTTGTCATCCTTATTATCGCCGGTATCAATTTTACCAATTTCAGCACGGCGCTGACTCCTATGCGTATCAAGAGCATCAACACGCAGAAGGTGCTGGGCAGTTCCGACCGTACGTTGCGTGGAAGTTTGTTGGTAGAGGCGGTCTGCGTCAGTCTGTTTGCTTATCTGCTTTCGCTTCTTTTCTTATACATAATCCCCAAAACACCGGTAGTCTCGCTGGTGGATGCCGACATCTCGTTCGGGGCGCAGCCGATGATCATTGCCGGCACGGCTGTGATCGCGGCGATCGTGGGAGTGCTGGCCGGCCTTTATCCTTCCTACTATGTCACCTCTTTCCCGCCGGCATTGGTGTTGAAAGGAAGTTTCGGCCTCTCGCTTGCCGGGCGCCGGATGAGGAGCGTGCTGGTGGGGGTCCAGTTTGTGGCTTCTTTCATCCTGATTATCGGCTCTTTGTTTATGTACCTGCAAAATCATTATATGCAGAATGCGCCGTTGGGATATGACAAGGAGGAGATGATTATCGTGCATCTGAATAATACTATAAATAAGAACCGGGATGCTTTCACGGACCGGTTGAAATCGTTCTCCGGCGTGGAGGATGTGACCTATTCCCAATTCCTGCTTTCGAGCCAGGACCAGTACATGGGATGGGGGCGTGACTATAATGGGAACAACATCAATTTCCAGTGTCTTCCTGTTTCTTCTTCTTTCCTGAAAGTGATGGGGATAGAGGTCAAGGAAGGCCGTGATTTCCGTCCGGAAGACGATCAGAAGGAGACGGGTTGCTATATATTCAACGAAAAGGCGAAGGCGCAGTACGAATTGAAGTTGAACGAAAAGATCGACGGTGACGAGATCGTCGGTTTTATCCCGGATATCAAGTTCGCCTCATTCCGCCAGGAAGTTACCCCGATGGCTTTCTATCTTTGGGGCAAATACCAGTGGGGGCAGGAAGGCAACTATTATAATACCGCCTATGTGAAGTTCAAGGCGGGAAGCGACCTTCGCTCCGGAATGGAGCATGTGCGCGAGTCGCTGGAAAAGTTCGATTCGGAGTATCCTTTTGTGGTCCGTTTCTATGACGAGGTTTTACAGCATACCTACGAAAAGGAATTGAAGATCGGTTCTTTGATCACCTTGTTCAGCCTTGTCGCTATCTTTATCTCGATTGTGGGCGTGTTCGGCCTTGTCGTGTTCGAAAGCGAATACAAGCGGAAAGAGATCGCCGTGCGCAAGGTGTTGGGATCGACGACGGGAGAAATCTTGTATATGTTCAATGTGAGCTACTTCTGGATTTTGCTGATATGCTTCGTCTTCGGTGCTCCGGTCGCCTGGTACGGCGTACACCGTTGGCTGGAGAATTTCGCCTACCGTACGCCGATGTATTGGTGGGTGTTGCCGCTGGCTTTCCTGGCCGTAGGCGTGATCACGTTTATGACGGTGACGTATCAGAACTGGCATGTCGCTAACGAAAATCCGGTAAAGAACATAAAATCAGAATAAAATCAAAAAAACATAATTCAGAAAGTCATGATAAAGATCGAAGGTTTAAGTAAGTTTTTCCGTACGGAAGAGGTGGAGACGATTGCATTGAATAATGTTTCCCTGGAAGTGAAAGATGGCGAGTTTGTGGCTATCATGGGACCTTCCGGATGTGGCAAATCTACATTGCTGAATATCTTGGGGCTGCTGGACAATCCGACTTCGGGCGATTATTACCTGGCAGGCAAGGAAGTCGGGCATCTCAAGGAGAAGGAGCGTACGCAGGTCCGCAAAGGCAACATCGGTTTCGTGTTCCAGAGTTTCAACCTGATCGACGAACTGAACGTGTTCGAAAACGTGGAACTCCCGCTTACCTACCTGAAAGTAAAAGCCGGCGAGCGTAAGCAGATGGTGAACGATATCCTGAAAAGGATGAACATCAGCCACCGCGCGGGCCATTTCCCGCAGCAGCTTTCCGGAGGACAGCAGCAGCGTGTGGCCATCGCACGTGCTGTCGTTTCGAATCCGAAGATCATCCTCGCCGATGAGCCGACCGGTAACCTGGACTCGAAGAACGGAGCCGAAGTGATGCAATTGCTCACCGAACTGAACCGGGAAGGGACCACGATCGTCATGGTGACTCACTCCAAGCACGATGCCAGTTTCGCCCACCGGATCATCAATCTGTTCGACGGAAGCATCGTCTCGTCGGTGAACGAGTTTATCTGAGGTGCAGAAGAAAGAACAGGAAGCCGTTTGATTTTTTTTCAAACGGCTTTTTGTATGATTTCCAGAATAAAATCATACCTTTGGAGCAATCTAAATTTAATAGACCATGATCAATAGAAGAAACTTTTTGAAAAACGCGTCCCTGTTTACGTTGGGTGGCCTGATGGCCGGTAAGGTAGGGAATGCCGTTGCAGCGCAGCCTGCGACATCTGCCGCTTTCGAAGCGACGGCGGCCAAGAACATCGGTTTACAAATCTATTCTTTAGGCGACGAGCTCTACAAGGATGTTCCGGGAGGAATGAAGAAGTTGAAAAAGATGGGGTATCAGACCATCGAACTTGCCGGTTATGGGAAAGGCAAGATCCGTGATATCGAATTGATGGATTTCAAGAAGATGGCGGATGATGCCGGCATTACGATTCTGAGTTCGCATGTGAATCCTCCTGTTCGCGAATACACGAAAGACAACCTGAATACAATAAAGGAATACTGGAAGAAAACGGCTGACGACCATGCCAAGTTAGGAGTGAAATATCTGGTGCAGCCCGGCCAGCCCAGTACCCGTAACGTGGAAGAAACGAAATTTGTTTGTGAAGTCTTCAACGAAGCCGGAAAGATCGTGAAAGCGGCCGGCATACCGTTCGGTTACCACAATCACGACATGGAATTTGCCAAGGTGGTTCCCGGCGGCACGGAAATGAAGTTCGGACGCCATAACAAAGGCGAAAAAGTGTATGACATCTTCCTGGCGAATACGGACCCGTCATTGGTTTTCTTTGAGATGGACGTTTACTGGGCCGTGATGGGCCAGCAGGATCCGGTCGAGTATATCACGAAATATGCAGACCGTATCAAAGTGCTCCATATCAAAGACCGCTATGTCCTGGGGGATTCCGGCATGATGAACTTCGAGCAGATATTCAAGCATTTCTATGCAAACGGCCATAAGGACTATTTCGTTGAAATGGAAGGTACGGGTAGCGGACATCAGTTCGAAGGCGTGAAGAAAAGTGCCGATTACCTGCTGAAGTCTTCGTTTGTAAAGTAAGCAGACACGGAAGCATTAATAGAGTAAGAGGTGTGTCGAAACTATCCTGTTCCCGCGCTTGACGCGGGATCGCATTAAAACCAGCCCTATAAAAGTCTGATTGATAAGGTCTGTCCTTTTGCATCCCCGCATCAAGTGCGAGGATAAGGAGATTTTGACACACCTTCCTATATGTTATGTCCGGAAATCTTCCGCGTCCACTTTTGCAACTTCTGTGCCTACCTTATAACGCCTCTTTGATCTTTTCAACCATATCCTGGTATTCCGCATCCGTCAAGTATACTTTTTGCGGGTTCATGGTAAATGTCCCGCCGAAGTCAGGGCCTCCTTCATATTTCGGGGCCAGGTGGAAATGAAGGTGCGACAGTTTATCCGAATAAGCGCCGTAATTGATCTTTTGTGGATTGAATACTTTCTGCATCGCGCGGGTCACCCGTACGACATCGGCCATGAATGCGTTCCGTTCTTCGTCGCTGAGCATGTTCAAGTCGTGTACGTGGTCTTTGTAGGCAACCAGGCAACGCCCGCGATACGTTTGTTCCTTGAACAGGAACAGTCTGGATACCGAGAGAGGAGCGATTTCGATCATCAGCTCGTGTAAAGTCTGATTGTTCTGGCAATACAGACAATCTTTGGGATCACTTAAATTCATATTTTATTAGATTTCATTAATGATGTGGCTAAATTAACAATTAAAATGGAGATTGGAAGAGGTGTGCCACATTTATTGTAGAAAAAATACACGGACTTCTACACTTTTTCCCATGTTTTATGGTTGGGCATCCGATGGTTTGCTCTTTTTCTACCCCTTATTTTGTAAGCTCTGGGACACTTTATCATGTTTTTGGCATGCTGTTGTGGTACGATCCTTGTACTTGTTTGATCAGATTGAATAAAGGTTTTAGTAATCACTTAGGTATTAATTTTTAAATTGTTAGAGTCATGAAAAAGATTGTTTTAATGGTAGCGGTAGTAGCATGTGTGGCATTCGCATCACAAGGTGTACAGGCATCAGCTGTACAGGTATCAGTCGAAAACGTAATGCAGGACGATTTTGTGAAAATCGAGGTAAAGGAACTTCCCCAGGCCGTGCAGGATGCAATCGCCAAGTCTTACGAGGGCAGTACGGTGAAGGAAGCCTATGTTGCCGGTGCCGACGGTGCTAAGAAGTATAAAGTCGTCCTTGTCGACAAAGATCAGAAGGAACAGACGGTTGTTCTGAATGAGAAGGGCGAGGTAATCGAGTAAGTATGTATCTATCTCCCGATACTGTTTTCTAATAAAATTTTAAATAAGAGTTAGTGAAACTTATCGACACATGAAGCCGTTCTGTCTGCGAAGATAGAATGGCTTTTTTTATATATTAATTAGATTTATTTTCATCTTGTTAGATGTGAGAGTTCGAATAATTCATATCTTCGCCTCTCTAATCAATCGCTGTGTATATAGCAAATGGAAATATTTATTATTATCGGTCTTATCTTATTGAACGGCCTTCTTTCTATGTCGGAAATTGCTTTGGTGTCAGCTCGTAAGGCTCGTCTTGAGCTGGAAGCAAAACGTGGAAACAAATCTGCCAAGACTGCTTTGAAGCTGGCAAACGAACCGGACCGGTTTCTCTCTACCATCCAGATCGGGATTACGCTTATCGGTATTCTGACCGGTTTGTATTCGGGCGAGGCTTTTGCCTATGACCTGGCCGAGCATGTCCGCCGCATTCCTTTTCTGGAACCTTATGCGTTGGGGGTTTCCAAAACCACAATTGTCGTGATCGTCACTTATCTGACATTGATTATGGGCGAGCTGGTCCCCAAACGTATCGGTATGGGCTATGCTGAGCGTGTGTCGATGCTCGTTGCCAAACCGATGAATTTCCTTTCGCTGGTCGCCTCGCCTTTCGTGTGGCTGTTATCCAAGAGTACGGCGTTGACCGTCAGACTGATCGGAACCGATGCGACTGAAGAAAACAAGGTGACGGAGGAGGAGATCAAGGCGATTGTCAAAGAAGGCTTTGATGTCGGCGAAGTGCAGGAAGTCGAGCAGGACATCGTGGAACGCGTGTTCAATCTGGGCGACCGTAATGTCGGTTCTATCATGACACACCGCAGCGAGCTTGTCTGGCTGGACCTGACGGACAGTATCGAGCAGATACGCGAGAAAGTCCAGGAAAATCTTTTCAACATCTATCCGGTTGCTGCCGGAAAGTTTGACGATATCAAAGGCGTCGTCTATCTGAAAGACTTGTTCGGCCGTATCGACGAGCCGGATTTCTCTTTGTCGCAGGTGATTCGTCCGGCGGAGTTTATGCCGGAAAACCAGAGTGTGTATAATGCGTTGGAACAGTTCAAGCAGGCACGTGTGAAATATGGCATCGTCACGGACGAGTTCGGAGGCATCCAAGGGATTGTCACCTTGAAAGATATCATGGAAGGTCTGATCGGGCAGGTTCCCGATGTGGGGGAAGAGGCCGAGATCGTCGAGCGGTCCGACGGGACCTGGCTGGTGGACGGGCAGTACAACTTCTATGACTTCCTTGAATATTTCGACATGGAAGATTTGTATGCCGAGCATGACTATAATACGCTCAGCGGCCTGATCCTGGAGATTCTGGAACGGGTTCCGAAGACCGGTGAGAAATTGAGCTGGTTGAACTTCGAATTCGAGATCGTCGATATGGACGGCGCCCGTATAGATAAGGTTTTGGTTTCCAAGATACCTCAGAAAGAATAAACCGGCGTCAGATATCTGCCAGCCTGTGCAACACTTCCATCTTGCCGAAAAGGATGAGCAGATCACCTTCTTCGACTCTCAGGTCTCCGGTGATTTTGTCGATGACGGAGTATTGGGTTTGTTTTAACCCGATCAGGTTGCGTTCTGTCTTGGGGCGTTCGATGCCGACAAGGCGCACTCCGAAATTCTCTTCCAGGTCTATGGTCTGCAGGGTCTGTCCGACAAAGGTGACTGGTGCTTTTATCTTGTAGAGATGGTGTGTGTCCGTCACTCTGTACCATTGTTTGAAGAGTTCCCCAAGTAAGGATTGGGATGCGTACATACCGGCGAAATCATCTTCCGGAGTGATGATCTCCGCTACACCGATCGAACGGATCACTGCCTCGTGGATGGGAGAAATCCCTCGTACGATCAGTTTGTTCACATCTAAGTTCTTTAGCAGGGCTACAGTCTGTATGGAGGTCCCGAAGTCCTTGCCGAAGGTGACGAAGATGGCATCCATCTCGTTCAGTGGTAGCGTGTTCAAGGCGTCTTTGTCCGTCGTGTCGAGGCTGATTGCTCCGGATATGGTGTGTTTGACCGCTTCGGTCTTGTGCGGGTTGATATCTACGCCGATCACTTCATTGCCGATGCGTGTCAGGCTTTCGGCGATGGCGCGTCCCAGGTTTCCTAATCCGATTACTAAATATTTCATATTGTATTCTTTATGTTACATTAATATATTTTCCTGTGGATAGGTGTAATTCTTCTTTTTGTATTCCTTGTAGAAACTGATAAAGAAGGCCAGTATGCCGATACGTCCGACCAGCATGGTGAAGATGATGACCAGTTTTCCCGAAATGCTCAGTAACGGGCTGAAGTTCAAACTTAACCCTACCGTGCTGAGTGCCGACACGACTTCGAAGATCAAGGTGAAGACCGGTACGTCTTTTTCGGTAATGGACAATATCCAGACGGCCGCCCCCAGCCAGCAGAAATAGAAAACGATTGTGGCGAAAGCCCTGCGTATGGTTTCCGGTGATATTTCACGTTTGCGGATTTCCACATTCTCTTTCCCGCGGGCGGCGTTGTGTGCGGTCAGCAGGGCGACACAGACGGTCGTTACTTTCAAACCGCCGCCGGTAGACATGGGAGCGGCGCCTATTATCATCAGGATCAGTGTCAGCATGAGTGTTCCGGTAGTCAGCGTCCCCATATCCGCGACGCAGAATCCGGCCGTACGCGGGGTGACGGCTCCCAGGAATGCATTGGCAAGCTGTCCTCTGAACGGCAATCCGGCGAGCGTATTGTCTATTTCCAGCAGATAGTAGAAAAATGTACCGCCGGCAAGCAATACCAACGTGCTGATCATCACGATGTACGTGTTGATATTGATAATTCTGGGGGTATGGATATAATGCTTCTGCTGTCCGATTACGATCTTGAATGTATTGACAAGCAGATGTCGTAACAGCTTCAGGTAGTTGAAAACAATCGGGAAACCTAGCCCGCCGAATACGATGAGCAGGGCGATCCAGACATGCAGGTTGTATTTTTGGGCGACCAGCGGGTCATACATGTTTCCGCTCAGCGTCGAGATCCCAGCATTGCAGAAAGCCGAAACGGCATGAAACACAGCGTAGAACACTTCTTCCTGCGTGCCTCCCGGCAGCCCTCCCTTTATATCCAGATAAATCAGGTAGGCCCCTACGCCTTCGATAAACAGTGTCACGAACAGGATGTTAAGGATCACCCGGAACAGCCCGTTCACCCGGTCTTCGTTCAGCATGTCTTTCAGAACGAGCTTGCTGGTGAAAGATGAATGCCCCATGAAAGAAAGGGCAAAAAAGCTGGTGAAAGTCATGACTCCTATACCGCCGATCTGGATAAGAAACATGATGATGATATGTCCTGTATGCGTGAATGTCGTTGCCACATCGACTGTCGTCAGTCCGGTCACACAGACGGAGGTGGTCGAGATGAACAGGGCATCTACGAAATGAATCCCGTGCACCGTGGCGTTTGGCAACATCAGCAATCCCGAACCGACAAGGATGACGAACACGAAACTCAGCAGGAACAGGAGGGACGGCTTGATATGGCTTTGTAACAGCGTGAATGTCTGCCGCGACAAATGGATGGCGCTCAGCAACAGCAGGAGGAAATAAACGAACAGCGGTTCCGTGAGGAAACCGAGGTAGGGCAGCGACTGGTGAATGGCTTCTTTGAAGAATACTTTGCCCGATAGCACGGCAAAGAGGAAAAAATAAATGCCGATATCCAGGTATAACATTTTCTCTTGTATGATCTCTTTGAATTTCAAAATATACCGAAGCGATATCCCGGTAAAGAAAGCCAGCAGGAGGTAAACCCGGCTGGTTTCCAACATATGGGTGACATGGGCCGAATATTTGAATCCGAACTGATAGACCAGGATGAAGAGGGAGGCGAGAGAGGCGACGAGTATGATCCCTTCGGCCACCATGTTCAGCAAGCCCTTCATATTCGCCCAGTACATTCGGAATGAGAACTGTAGATGTTTGATATCCATAGTACGTCTTTTTTTAATAACAAATGTATTGAATAAATGTTAGAAGTTTCTTCCCTTTCCGGATAATCGCATTAAAATTCAGGTTTGGTACAGTTCCTTTTTCTGTGAGTGATAATGTATGTTAAATAACGGGCTTTTTAGCCTTTTGAGTAGATATTGTTCGAATTACATTATGTCGTATATCGTTTTAACCTTATATTTGCGGAGAATCTTTATTGGGATATTATGGAAACACAGGAAAATAAGCATGAAATGTTTTATCCGCACGTTTCGGTCGATTGCGTATTGCTTGGGACAAACGAAGATAAACTGTGCGTGTTGCTCGTCGAAAGACAAGTTGCCGGTAGTAACGAGAAACACTACAAATTGCCGGGAAGCTTGATTTATGAGAGTGAAGATCTGGATACGGCCGCTTATCGTGTCTTGAACGAAGCGACAGGTCTGAAACGTGTAGCCTTGAAACAGTTCCGCAGTTTCGGCTCTCCTGCCCGTACCAAGAATAAAGAGGATGTGCAATGGCTGGAAAATGCTTCCAAAATGAAAATCACACGAATCGTGACGGTCGCTTATCTGGCGTTGTGTAAGTTTGGGAAGAAAATGACGATGGGGGAGATGTCCGATACCCTTATTTGGGCACCTGTAAATGAATTGCCACATCTGCCATTCGACCATAAGGAAATTGTTGAAGCTGCCGGCGAAGAGATACGGCGGTGGGTGGATGTCGAACCGGGTATCGTTTTCGATTATCTTCCGTCAAAGTTTACGGCCTATCAGTTGCGGCGCATTTTTGAGATCATTTATAATAAGACGATAGATGTACGCAATTTCCATAAAAAGATGACGGCGATGGAATATGTCGTGCAGACGGATGAAGTGGAAACGGGAGTGAATCATCGGGCAGCCCGCTATTACCGGTTCGATAAGGTGAAATATAACAAGTTGCATTCGAAGTTTAATAAGATATGATATAGTATGTGTTTATTAGGTTGTGATATCGGAAGTTCTTCGGTGAAGGCTTCTATTGTCGATAAAGATACGGGGTTGACGCTTGCCTCTGATTTTTATCCGAAAGAAGAGGCGGCGATCAAAGCCGTGCGTCCCGGATGGGCGGAGCAGAATCCGGATGACTGGTGGATGTATCTGAAAGAAGCGATAAAGGGTGCGATCGCGAAGGCGGGCATCAAGGGAACGGAGATAGATGCGATCGGCATCTCGTACCAGATGCATGGGCTTGTATTGGTGGACAGGAAGATGCAGGTGCTGCGTCCGTCGGTGATCTGGTGCGACAGTCGTGCGGTGCCTTATGGGGATCGCGCTTTCAAGTCGATCGGCGAAAAGCAATGCCTGGCACATCTTTTGAATTCTCCCGGAAACTTTACGGCTTCCAAATTGGCATGGGTAAAAGAGTATGAACCGCAGATATTCGGACAGGTGCATAAATTCATGTTGCCTGGTGACTTTATTGCCATGCGCATGACGGGCGATATTGTCACGACTGTTTCAGGCCTTTCGGAAGGAATTTTCTGGGATTTCCGGAATAATAGCGTTTCTGAAGATCTGATGAACTATTTCGGGTTCAGCAAGGAACTGGTTCCGGATATCCGTCCGACTTTCGGTGTGCAGGGGGAATTGCTCGGATCGGTCGCTTCGGAGTTGGGTTTGAAGAAGGGTACGCCGGTTACCTATCGGGCCGGTGACCAGCCGAACAATGCGTTGTCGCTAAATGTCCTGAATCCGGGCGAGATAGCCGCTACGGGCGGTACGTCGGGGGTCGTGTATGGTGTGAACGGCAAGGTGAACTACGACATGCTGTCCCGTGTGAATACGTTTGCGCATGTGAACCATTCGGCCGACCGGACGCGTTTAGGGGTCCTTCTGTGTATCAACGGGGTCGGAATCCTCAATTCGTGGGTGAAGCGGAATGTAGCTCCGGAAGGTATAAGCTATCCTGCATTGAACGAGCTGGCGGCGACTGTTCCGATCGGTTCGGAGGGCCTCTCGATTCTGCCTTTCGGGAACGGTGCGGAGCGTATGTTACAGAACAAGCAGGTGGATTGCTCCATTCACGGGCTGAATTTCAACATTCATAATAAAGCTCATGTCGCCCGTGCCGCACAGGAAGGGATTGTCTTCTCTTTCAAATATGGCATGGATATCATGAATGAGATGGGGATCGATATCGGGGTGATCCGTGCCGGTAATGCCAACCTGTTCCTAAGCCCTATTTTCCGGGATGCGTTGGCTGGTGTGACAGGAACGGTGATCGAACTTTACGATACGAACGGGGCTGTCGGGGCTGCCAAAGGCGCCGGTATCGGGGCCGGCATCTATGCGTCGGCGGAAGAGGCGTTTGCTTCCCTGAAAAAGATCAATGTGATAGAGCCGGACGGACTGAAAGCGGATAAATACTGCGGGGCTTTCGAGGTCTGGAAAGAACGGTTGGAGAAAGCATTGGCGTAATAAACGAAAGCATTGTATAATCAATAAAATACTTATTATCATGAATTACTTTAAAGGTGAAAAAGAATTTTTTCCGGGAATTGGAAAAATAGAGTTTGAAGGACGCGAGTCAAAAAATCCGATGGCTTTTCATTACTATGATGAAAACAAGGTCGTAATGGGTAAAACTCTGAAAGACCACCTGCGTTTCGCTATGGCCTATTGGCATACATTATGTGCGGAGGGAGCCGACCAGTTCGGTGGCGGAACGAAGACATTTCCTTGGAATGCGGGCGCAGACCGTATTTCCCGTGCCAAGTATAAGATGGATGCTGCTTTCGAATTTATGACGAAATGTAACATACCTTACTATTGTTTCCACGATGTGGATGTCGTAGATGAAGCACCGACGTTGGCCGAATTTGAAAAGGACCTGCATACGATGGTCGAATATGCCAAACAACATCAGGAAGCGACGGGGAAGAAGCTGTTGTGGTCTACCGCCAATGTGTTCGGGCATAAACGTTATATGAACGGGGCTGCCACAAATCCTTATTTCCCTGCTGTGGCTTGTGCCGGCACGCAGATCAAGAACGCGATCGATGCTTGTATCGCTTTAGGTGGCGAAAACTATGTGTTCTGGGGGGGACGTGAAGGGTATATGAGCTTGCTGAACACCAATATGAAACGCGAAAAGGAACATCTTGCCATGATGTTGACGATGGCACGTGACTATGCCCGCAAGAACGGGTTCAAAGGTACTTTTCTGGTTGAGCCTAAACCGATGGAACCGACTAAACACCAGTATGACGTGGATACGGAAACGGTTATCGGCTTCTTGCGCCATTATGGTCTCGACAAGGATTTTGCCATTAATATCGAAGTGAACCATGCCACATTGGCCGGGCATACATTTGAGCATGAACTTCAGGCTGCCGCCGATGCCGGTATGTTGTGCAGTATCGATGCCAACCGTGGTGATTATCAGAATGGTTGGGATACGGATCAGTTCCCGGTTGACATCTACGAACTGACACAGGCTTGGCTGGTTATCCTCGAAGCAGGCGGTTTGACTACCGGAGGTACGAACTTCGATGCCAAGACACGTCGTAACTCGACCGATCTGGATGATATTTTTCTGGCTCATATCAGTGGTATGGATTCTTTTGCCCGTGCTTTGATGGCTGCTGCCGATATCCTGGAACATTCTGATTACAAGAAAATGCGTGCCGAACGTTACGCTAGTTTCGACCAGGGTGACGGTAAGAAGTTCGAAGAAGGTAAACTTCTCCTCGAAGACCTGCGTACAATCGCTCTTGCCTCTGGCGAACCGAAGCAAATCAGCGGGAAGCAGGAATTGTATGAGATGATTATCAATCAGTACATTTAATAACATATAAATAATGTTTTATCCGTTACTTTTGAATCAAACCAAAAGTAACGGATAAAACATTATTTACCTATATGAATCTCTATCGTGAAAAACAACAACTATTACATTTTTGGAATTACCCTCGTGGCGACATTGGGGGGATTATTATTCGGATATGATACAGCGGTGATATCCGGGACGGTTGAATCGCTGCGTAAATTCTTTATCGAACCTTTCGGGCTACCATTGGATCAGGCAAATGCGCTTGAAGGATTCGTTGTAAGCAGTGCCCTGATCGGTTGTATCTTAGGTGCTTCTTTTGCCGGTTGGATCAGCCAGCGGTATGGACGGAAACCTACGCTTGTGTTGGCTGCCATCCTGTTTTTGTTGTCGGCAATCGGTTCGGCGTGGCCGGAGTTGTTTGTCGGGATGCCTGGTAGCGGAGATCACACGTTCATGTACCTTTTTGTGCTTTACCGGATTGTCGGAGGAGTAGGAGTCGGTTTGGCTTCTATGGTTTCCCCGATGTATATTGCTGAGATGGCCCCGGCGGAGAAACGAGGAAATCTGGTGTCATGGAATCAGTTCGCGATTATTTTCGGTATGCTTGTCGTCTATTTTGTGAATTACAGTATCGCGTTGCAGGGAGATGCCGCCTGGTTGCATACGATCGGCTGGCGTTGGATGTTCGCGTCCGAAATCGTCCCGGCTTTGCTCTTTCTGGCCCTTCTGATGTTTGTACCGGAAACGCCTCGTTATTTGGTGATGCGCGGTAAGACGGATAAGGCATTGTCTGTATTGGATCGTTTGATGGGAAAAGAAAGAGCAGCACCTGAATTGGTGGAAATAAAAGAAAGTTTCAGGAAACAGGAATCCTCCATGCGTCCCTATTTTCTGTTTATGGGGATGTGGCTGGTGTTGTTTCTGCTTTTGTATGGAGCATTGGAACTGGCTGGAAACACGAGTGCTTTGGAGATCGCTTTGATTGGTAGCTTTTTTGTATCTCTGGTCTTCCCGGTGCGTTCATTCGGCGTGCTGATCATATTTGTCGGTGTCCTTTTGTCCGGTTTCCAGCAGTTTGTCGGGATCAACGTCGTGTTGTATTATGCGCCGGAGATCTTTAAGACAATGGGGGCCGCCACTGATGCCGCCTTGTTACAACAGATCGTGGTAGGAGCCGTGAACCTCTCTTTTACCGTGCTGGCTATCTTTACGGTCGATCGGTTCGGTCGCCGTCCGTTGATGATTATCGGAGCATTGGTCATGGCCGTCTCGATGATGATCTTGGGGACGACTTTCTATACGCATTCTGTCGGTATCGGTTCGTTAGTTTGTATGTTGGTGTACACGGCTGGTTTCGCGATGTCGTGGGGGCCGGTCTGTTGGGTATTGCTGGCAGAGATTTTCCCGAATACGATCCGTTCGACTGTTATGAGTATTGCCGTTGCCGGGCAGTGGATTGCCAATTTCCTTGTCTCCTGGACTTTCCCGATGCTCGATAAGAACCAGTATCTGACCGATACGTTCAATCATGGCATGGCCTACTGGGTTTATGGTGTCATGGGAGTTCTGGCTGCCTTATTTATCTGGAAATTCGTTCCCGAAACAAAAGGTAGGACACTAGAGCAGATGGAACAATATTGGAAATAAATCCGTAAGTTTGCTGTCCGAAAAGACAAGAATCGATGCGCATATTGAAAAAAATACTGATAGGAAGCCGGAACCTGTTGCTGTTCCTGTTTGTTTCTAGTTTGTTGGCTGTGGTGGCATATAAGTTCATACCTGTTTACTACACTCCGCTGATGTTCATCCGCGTCTACGAACAGGTGCGGGATAGCAAGCCCATCAAGCTGGAACACAAATGGATGCCTTTGAAGCAAATTGCCCAGCCATTGGTACAGGCGGTCGTGGCTTCGGAAGACAATCTTTTTCTCGACCATGACGGTTTCGATATGATACAGATTCAGAAAGCCCGTGCCGATGCCGAAAAAGGCAAACGTGTACGAGGAGCGAGCACTATCTCGCAACAGACTGCCAAGAACGTGTTTCTCTGGCCCGGAAGGACTTATTTGCGCAAAGGCATCGAGGCTTATTTCACCGTCCTGATCGAATGGATTTGGGGGAAAGAACGTATCATGGAAGTTTATCTGAACTCGATCGAAATGGGAGACGGTATTTATGGTGCTGAAGCAGTCGCACAGGCTCATTTCAAAAAGCCGGCCTATAAACTGACAAAGGCGGAAGCGGCTTTGATCGCTGCGACCTTGCCGAATCCCCGCAAGTTCAACTCTGCAAAACCTTCTCCTTATATGCTGAAACGGCAGACGAAGATCATGTCGCTGATGGGGAAACTGCTTAAGATCGAAATGGGGTATGACAGTGGTGATCCCGATTCTGAATCCGGCAGTAGGAAGGTGCGTAGACGGAAGAAGCTCCGGGCGGAATCCGACACGACGGTCCGTCTGCCCGAAAAAAATATTTACATAAGAACGATAATCATATGAGTCATTTTATATATCACGACCTCGGACGTATCGAATATGAGAAGGCATTGGAACGCCAGACGGTTGCTTTCAACGCCTTGTTGGAAGCGAAAGCACAAGGCAGGACCGGGGAAAACCGGTTGTTTTTCTGCGAACATCAGCCGGTACTGACTATTGGAAAAAGTGGTAAGGACACCAACCTACTGATCCCGGAAGAACAGCTTGTGCAGCGGGGTATCTCTTTTTACCATATCAACCGGGGAGGGGATATCACGTATCACGGTCCCGGACAAATTACCGGATATCCGGTCTTCGATCTCGATACCTGGAAGTTGGGACTCAAGCAATATATCGACAGGTTGGAAGAAACCATTATCCGCTTTTTAGCTATCTATGGCATTAAAGGGGAGCGGCTCGCGGGAGCTACAGGTGTGTGGATTGATCCTGGTGTACCGAGAAAAGCCCGTAAGATTTGTGCGATCGGTGTGAAAAGCAGCCGTTTTGTCACCATGCACGGTTTTGCTTTGAATATAAATACCGACTTGGATTACTTCTCTTTGATCAACCCTTGCGGCTTCAAAGATAAAGGGGTTACTTCGCTTGAGAAAGAGATGGGGATGGAGCAGGATTTTGAAGAGGCCAAAGCACGTCTTCATTCACTTTTCACTGAAATGTTTCCGGAATGATGGAACCGTATGTTATTCATTTTGCCCCATTGCAGGGTTATACCGACTCGGTTTATAGGGAAGCACATGCACAAATATTCGGAGGTGTCGAAACCTATTACACTCCGTTTGTCCGTCTCGAAAAGACTGGCTTTCGCAATAAGGAGTTGCGGGATCTTGTACCGGAAGCAAATACATCCGCCTCACTTGTTCCCCAGATGATCGCAGCTTCGCCCGAAGAGTTCCGCCGGATTGCTGGTTTGTTTCGTGAATCAGGGTACCGGCGTGCTGATATTAATTTGGGTTGTCCTTTCCCGATGCAGGCACGACAACATCGGGGAGCGGGTATCCTGCCTTATCCGGATGAGGTGAAAGTGTTGTTGGAAACGATTTTTGAATTCCCGGAGATACAATTCTCGGTCAAACTGCGGTTAGGTTGGGATTCTCCTGAGGAGGCGCAAGCGCTTCTTCCTTTTTTGAACGGATTGCCCCTCACACATCTCACATTGCATCCCAGGATCGGTACGCAGCAATATAAAGGAAAGACTGACCTGAGTGCCTTCTCCCGATTTTATGATTCATGCACGCTTCCGCTTTTCTATAATGGAGACATCCGGACTTTGCCGGATATTCGTTCGTTAACCGGACGTTTTCCCCGTTTGAAAGGTATCATGATAGGACGTGGTCTGCTGTCTTCTCCCTGGCTGGCAACGGAATATATATCCGATACCCCGCTTACCGCTCAGGAGAAGATAGAGAAGTTGTCTGCTTTCCATGCCTTACTGTTAGCGGGCTATTCTTCCCGTCTGGAGGGAGGCGAACACCAGGTACTCGACAAGATGAAGACCCTTTGGGATTACCTGTTGCTGGATGCAGAAAAACGGCTCCGGAAAAAAATATTGAAAAGTTCCCGGTTGGCAGATTATCAAGAGGCAGTGCGGAATTTGATTTACGACACCTCGATCACTGCCGGACAATGATCCGAATGAACAGCCTCATTTAAAATATACGCTTTTTCCACTTGTGCTTTCATCGGTTCGCTGACCATGCAATAGTCAATACGCCAGCCCTTGTTTTTGGCACGGGCACTGAAACGATAACTCCACCAAGTATATTCCTGTTTGTCCGGATTGAGGAGGCGGAACGTGTCGATATAGCCGGCATCCAGGAAACGAGTCATCCATTCCCGCTCTTCCGGAAGGAAGCCGCTGTTCGTCGCATTGCGTACCGGGTCATGAATATCAATCGGTTCGTGGCAGATATTGTAGTCCCCGCATAAGATCAGTTTCGGACGCGATTTTTGTAGTTCCACTACATAGTTCTGGAAATCTTCCAACCATTCCATCTTGAATGCCTGACGCTCATCGCCGCTCGTACCCGAAGGGTGGTAAACGCTGATCACCGACAGATCCCCGAAATCGGCCCGGATGAAGCGCCCCTCGTTATCGTATTTTTCGATTCCCATTCCATATTCTACATGGTCCGGTTCTCGGCGGCTCAGGATTGCGACTCCGCTGTAGCCTTTCTTCTGTGCACTGAAAAGCCACGCTTTGTAGCCAAGTGCTTCAAATGCTTCGGCTGGATATTGTTCCGGTTGTAACTTGGTCTCCTGCAGGCAAAGTACGTCGGGTTGTTCTTGTGCCAGCCATTCGGGCAATCCTTTTCCTACGGCAGCACGCAGGCCGTTTACATTGTATGTTATAATTTTCATCTCCTAATACTTATTTTAATGATAAGACAAATGTAATGTATTTTCTTCTATTGACATATTTTCAGTGAGGTAACCTCACCAAAATATAATTTCTCCTTTTTCACAGGGAGGAAACTTTCGGCACAGTCATCAAAATGACACCTCTTTCCTATCTAAATTGAATTAATAGGGCATCCTAATCTTGCCAAAACGTAAGAACAGTATGGATCGGAATTTTCGATGAAATAGAAAAATGGTGCAAAAAGGAGGGATTGTTGATTTTGTTCTGTTACAAGTTGTTTTGAACAACTGGAACTATCATTCTCATATCCCTGTTATAAATATAGTTTGGACATATTTAAAATTATAGTTATGGCAAAAAGAAATAAGTTAGCCGTCTTTTCAGTGGTAGCTTTAGGCATGATGTTTTTTGCAGAGCAAAACAAAGCTTGTACGCGTGCGGTCTATCTGGGACCGGATGATATGATCGTGACAGGGCGGACGATGGATTGGAAAGAGGATCCGCAATCGAATATTTACCTTTTCCCTCGGGGAATGGAGAAACGGGGAGGGATTACGGACAATACGGTGACGTGGACTTCCAAATATGGGAGTGTCGTGACTGCCGGATATGATATCGGAGTTTGTGACGGTATGAATGAGAAAGGCCTGGTGGCGAACTTGCTTTTCTTGACCGAATCCTCTTATCATCGTCCGAATGATAGTCGTCCGGTGATGGGATTGAGCATCTGGACACAATATGTCTTGGATAATTTTGCGACGGTGGACGAAGCTGTGAATGAATTGAGCCTGGAAATTTTCCGTATCGATGACCCTGATTTACCTAACGGAGCAAAATCGACTTTGCACCTCTCGATTTCGGATGCGACCGGGAATAGTGCCATCTTTGAATATATCAACGGCAATCTGATTATTCATGAGGGACGAGAATGCCAGATAATGACAAATTCCCCTACCTATGACAAACAGTTGACTTTGAATGATTACTGGAAAGAGATTGGCGGTCTGGTTATGCTACCCGGGACAAACCGTGCTTCTGATCGCTTTGTCCGTGCATCGTTTTATATCCAGGCATTACCGCAAACCGATAATTTCAGGCAGGTTGTTGCCGGAGTTTTTGGTGTGATGCGCAATGTTTCGATTCCTTTGGGAATCTCTATCCCCGAACAGCCCAATATTGCTTCGACTCGCTGGCGTACGGTAGCGGATCAAAAAAATAAAGTGTATTATTTCGAGTCAACGCTTAGCCCCGATATTTTTTGGATCAATTTCAAAGATTTGAATTTTAAAACCGGAGCTCCGGTGAAGAAGTTGACGCTCACGGGTAGAGAGATTTATGCGGGTAATGCCGCCGGAAGGTTTCAGGCTGGAAAGTCACTTCACTTTCTGTTTGGGATATAGAAGGTTGTTTTGTATTTTTATGTCCGAATAAAAATGAGAGTAATATGATAGGAGCAATAGCCGGAGATATTATCGGTTCCGTATATGAGTTTGATAATATAAAGACAACGGTTTTTCCGTTATTTACCAGGAAAAGCAATTATACGGACGACACGATTATGACGGTCGCTGTGACTGACTGGCTATTGTATGGAGGGAATCTCGTGCAAGTTATGCATCGTTATGGCAGGGAGTTTCCGTGTCCGATGGGAGGCTATGGAGCACGTTTCGGGCAATGGCTTTGTGAAACGAATCCACAGCCTTATAACAGTTGGGGGAATGGTTCGGCTATGCGGGTTAGCGCAGTTGGGTGGGCTTTTGGTTCATTGGAAAAAACATTGCAAGTGGCTGAAGAAACGGCTGCCGTTTCCCATAACCATCCGGAAGGGATCAAAGGGGCTCAAGCTGTGGCTGCTGCCATCTATCTGGCTCGTACAGGAAAAAGCAAGCAAGCTATCCGGGAATACATTGAAACGACTTTTTTATATGATTTGAATTTTTCCTGTGACGAGATCCGGCCGGACTATTGCTTTAACCCAAGTTGTCAGGGAACTGTCCCGGAGGCGATTGTCGCTTTTTTGGAAAGTACGGATTTTGAAACTGCAATTCGTTTGGTCATTTCTCTCGGTGGCGATTCAGACACGTTGGCCTGCATTACGGGAGGGATAGCAGAAGCTTTTTATGGAATGTCTGAAGATTGGAAAATCGAAGTGTTGAGACGGTTGCCAGAGGCTTTTGTCGAAGTTGTTGAAGAATTTTATCAAAAAATATGATTGTAGGATTTCTTTTTTTGTACATTTGCGATATTCTTTATTGATGAAAACCTATTTATACATTTGAATATGAAACGAGTTCCCTTTTTTTACTATATCATGGCATGCCTGTTATCCATATGCATTACTGCGTGTGATAAGGAAGAGCAATTGATTGAAGATGAAATCCCGGAGATGATTAAGGCTGATCTCTCAAAAAGATATCCTTCTGTGGAAATCCTGAATTATCAGGAATATTCGAATTTTTCTCAAATAAATGTTATAGATAAAGACCAAAATGAAGCTTCGATCTGGTATGTGGATGATATTTGGAAAATGACTCGCACGAAGATTGCTGATTTCAACCAGCTTTCGCTTGAAGCACAAACTGTTTTTGAAAATTCCAAGTATCGTTTTGCCCAATTTGAAAATATATACAAAACGGAGCGGGAGGGGATGGATAGAAGCCTTTATACATTACATTTCCTGTATCAGTGGAAAAATGTTAAAGATATGACACATTACGTTTGTCTGAATGATGACGGGATGTTCTTGGCTGTATATACATGGACACCGAATGACTCTACCTGGTTTGTTGATTTGCCGAAGGCTCATTTTGACTTTATCTATAAGAAATATGACGGTTCTGAAATTAGAGGATATCAGAATAATGGAGGATATTATGATTATTTTGTCCTTCATAACGACACCCTTAAATTTGTTTCTTTTAGAGGAGAGGTTGAAACTGATTATTATTTTTGGAAAGAGACAAGGTATGAAATCAGTTTAGATACGAAAGTCCCTGATAATGTGGCCAGGGTCTTGAAACGGGACAATCCCGATTTTGTTTATACAAACCTTTATTATATTGAATCTCCTGAAGGGAATGCCTATTTTTTCCAAGATAAGAATGATGACCGGGAATTAGGATACACTATTGCCGAAGATATTTCTTAGATTTATATTTCTGAAATTCTATAAGTAGAAAAGTCCCGTCTTGACAAGGTAAAAGTAAACCTTTTTCCCAGCCGCCTTGTTCTTTTCCCGAAAACATGTAAAAAACGGCGTGAAACGAGACTGTTCGACAGGCTCTTTTAATGCGAAGTTTTAAAATATATGACAAAATGGCATATTTTGTTTCTGGTACTTGTTTTGTAGGAATGTCTGTGGAATTTAGAAATAAAAATAGAATTGAAAGGAGCATAACTATATGAATTTAAACAATTTTACAATTAAATCACAGGAGGCAGTTCAGCAGGCCGTGCAACTTGCTACCCAGAATGGGCAGCAGGCGATCGAAGCCGTACATTTGCTGAAAGGTGTCATTATGACGGGTGAAAGTGTGACCAATTTCATCTTCCAGAAACTGGGTGTCAATATCCAGAATCTGAATCGTGTATTGGATGCGCAGATCAGTTCGCTACCGAAGGTATCAGGCGGAGAACCTTACCTGTCAAGTGAAGCAAATACTGTTTTGCAGAAAGCAATCGGCTATTCATCCAAAATGGGAGACCAGTATGTGTCTTTGGAGCCGATTATTTTGGCCTTGTTCACGGAAAAGAGCACTGCTTCTCAAATTCTGAAAGATGCCGGTATGACGGAGAATGAATTACGCCAAGCGATTGAAGAATTGCGGAAAGGGAATAAAGTAACCAGCCAGTCGGCCGAAGACACATATGATGCACTGGGGAAATATGCGATCAATCTGAACGAACGTGCCCGTAGCGGCAAGTTGGATCCGGTGATCGGTCGTGACGACGAAATTCGCCGTGTACTTCAGATCCTGAGTCGTCGTACGAAAAACAACCCGATTTTGATTGGTGAACCGGGTGTTGGTAAGACGGCGATTGCCGAGGGGCTTGCTCATCGTATCGTCCGGGGTGACGTACCGGAAAATTTGAAATCGAAACAGATTTTCTCTTTGGATATGGGAGCTTTGGTTGCCGGGGCCAAATATAAGGGCGAATTTGAAGAACGTTTGAAAGCTGTAGTGGGTGAAGTGACTAAATCGGATGGGGAAATCATTCTTTTTATCGATGAGATCCATACATTGGTCGGTGCCGGTAAGGGTGAAGGTGCGATGGATGCCGCCAATATCCTGAAACCTGCTTTGGCTCGTGGTGAATTGCGCTCGATCGGTGCGACGACGTTGGATGAATATCAGAAGTATTTTGAGAAAGATAAGGCGCTCGAACGTCGTTTCCAGATTGTTATGGTGGACGAACCGAACGAATTGGATGCCATTTCCATCCTGCGTGGTTTGAAGGAAAAATATGAAAACCACCATAAGGTCCGTATCAAAGATGATGCCATCATTGCTGCCGTCCAGTTGTCTACACGATACATCACTGACCGGTTCTTGCCCGATAAGGCGATCGACCTGATGGATGAGGCAGCAGCCCGTTTGCGTTTGCAGATCGACTCTGTGCCGGAATCTCTCGACGAGGTTTCCCGCCGTATCAAGCAACTGGAAATCGAGCGTGAAGCGATCAAGCGTGAAAATGATAAAGGAAAGCTGGAACAGCTCAATAAGGAAATTGCCGACCTGAAGGACGAAGAAACGAAACAGAAGGCTCAGTGGCAAAGCGAAAAAGAGCAGATCAATAAGATTCAGCAGAATAAGATTGATATCGAAAACCTGAAGTTTGAAGCCGATAAGGCCGAACGTGAAGGCGACTACGGTAAAGTAGCCGAAATCCGTTACGGAAAGATCAAACAAAAGGAGGAAGAGATCAGGGAAGTCCAGGAGAAACTGAAGACGATGCAAGGTGCTTCCGCCATGATCAAGGAGGAAGTGGACAGTGAAGATATCGCCGATGTGGTATCTCGTTGGACGGGAATTCCTGTCAGCAAGATGATGCAGAGTGAAAAGGAAAAATTACTCCATCTGGAATCTGAATTGCACACGCGTGTTATCGGGCAGGAGGAGGCCATCAGTGCTATTGCTGATGCTGTGCGTCGTAGCCGTGCCGGATTACAGGACCCGAAACGACCGATCGGTTCATTTATTTTCCTCGGTACGACAGGTGTCGGTAAGACAGAGCTGGCTAAAGCGTTGGCGGAATATCTGTTCGACGACGAGAATATGATGACTCGTATCGATATGAGTGAATATCAGGAAAAGTTTAGTGCGACTCGTCTGATTGGTGCGCCTCCGGGATATGTCGGCTATGATGAAGGTGGCCAGTTGACGGAAGCGATCCGCCGTAAACCTTATTCGGTCGTCCTGTTTGATGAAATCGAAAAGGCTCATCCGGATGTATTCAATATCCTTTTGCAGGTGTTGGATGATGGACGGCTGACCGACAATAAGGGACGTGTCGTCAACTTCAAGAATACGATCATTATTATGACCAGTAACATGGGATCGTCCTTGATTCGTGAAAACTTCGAGAAGATGACTCCCGAAACACACGACAAGGTTGTCGATGAAACGAAGGTCCAGGTGTTGGAATTACTGAAGAAGACAATTCGCCCAGAGTTCCTGAACCGTATCGATGACATCATCATGTTTACTCCGCTCAACGAAGAAGAGATCCGCAAGATCGTGATTGTTCAGCTGAATAGTGTGAAGAAGATGCTGGCTCAGAATGGGATTGCGCTGGAATTTACGGATGCAGCTCTGACATTTATTTCTGACAAAGGGTTCGACCCGCAGTTTGGTGCCCGCCCTGTAAAACGTGTCATCCAGAAGTATGTCCTGAACGAACTGTCCAAAGAGTTGTTGGGCGGAAAGATCAACAAAGATCGCCCGATCACAATCGACAGCAACGGTGCCGGTTTGGTCTTCAAGAATTGACCGAAGATGGTTGGATTGATATATGTTTATGTGAAAGGCTCTGCTCCCAAAAGGAGTAGGCCTTTTTTTGTTGGTCCGGATGTTCTATCTTTGTGAAAACATTTGAATATGCACCATCCATTACAAGTTCTGAAGCACTACTGGGGCTATGACGGGTTCCGGCCGGGACAGGCAGAAGTCATAGACAGTATTCTGTCCGGGCATGATACATTGGCGCTTATGCCGACGGGAGGAGGTAAATCCATTACCTTCCAGGTGCCTGCATTGGCGAATCCGGGTATTTGCCTTGTGATCAGTCCGCTTGTTGCTTTAATGAAGGACCAGGTGAAGAACCTGCAAAAGCGAGGGATTCTGTCGGCGTTTATCAGTTCCGAAATGCCGCATTGGGAGATTTTGCAACAACTGGATAATTGTATCTTGGGAGATTATAAGTTCCTTTACATTTCTCCTGAACGTATTTCTTCCGAACTGTTTCAGGAGAAGTTGAAGACGTTGTCCAGCAAAGTGAATTTGCTGGTTGTGGATGAGGCGCACTGTATCTCTCAATGGGGAAACGATTTTCGTAGGGATTACCGTTTGATTGCGGATATCCGCGATGCCATACCGCATGTTCAGGTAATTGCCGTAACAGCTTCAGCCACGGCAGCTGTGGTTGCCGATATCTGCGAGCAGCTCCATTTTCGCAAAGGATATAGGATATTCAAGACCTCTTTCGAGCGGAAGAATCTTTCGTTTGTAGTTCGTAAGACAGACAATAAATTAAAGGAAATTTGTCATATCTTATCTGCCGTACCCGGCTCCGCGGTGATCTACAGCCGTACCCGCAAAGGAGTGGAAGAATATGCCGGAAAATTACGGGCGGCGGGCATTTCTGCTGAATATTTCCATGCTGGCCTGGACCCGGTTCTGAAGACAGAGCGGCAGGCCGATTGGGTAAAAGGATTTACGCGTGTGCTGGTTGCCACTAACGCGTTCGGAATGGGGATTGATAAAGGGGACGTGCGTGTGGTGATCCACACGGAGTTTCCTGACTCGATGGAGGCTTATTACCAAGAGGCGGGACGTGCTGGTCGTGACGGGAAACGGGCCTACGCTGTCGCTTTGTTGGGACCGCAGGACATAACGGATATAAAAAGGCGTCCTTCCAATGCTTTCCCGACAATCGAATATATCAAACGGGTTTATGAAGCTTTGTGCAACCGTTTCCAGATCGCGGAAGGTGATGGGGAAGGGGTGTCGGTCTATCTCGACGAACCGGAATTTTTGAGAGATTGGCATTTCGATAAAGGTCGTTTACGTTCTTCTCTTGAAATTTTATCTTTGTCGAACTATCTTACTTTTGAACCCTATCCTAATTCACAACCTTATCTGCGGTATGACCAACCTCGTTGGATGATGGATCGTTTCCTGAGTGACGATTCTCCGGCAGCCAAAGTCGCTGTTGAGGTTTTACGAAATTATGAAGGTCTTTTTTCTACCGGGGTTTTCGTCAGTGTCGATATGCTGGCGCGAAAAACCGGGCTGGAAGCTCGTGAGGTGGCGAAAGTCTTAGGGTATCTGCGGAATGTCGGCTTCTATTATGTCCCTCCTCGAAAAGAACCCCGGATCACTTTTAAGATGATCCGCGTCCCTTTGGACCGTCTTGTCATTACGACTGCATCTTATGAAAATCGTTTGGCTGCTTTCAAAATGCGAATTGAAAAGGTGGCGGAATATCTTGAGACTCACGGTTGCCGTCAGGAGTTTATTTCCGAATATTTCGGTATGGAAGGGACACGATGCGGATGTTGTGATAATTGCTTGCAGAAGCGGTAAAAGGTGGTTCAACTTAACCCTATGCGTTACGGAGGCTAATGCATAGGGTTAGTCCTCGTAAAGCTATGCATTAGGAACCTGTTTAAGATTCGAATTGATTTTTTTGAGTACCTGTATGGATAACGAATATTTTTGTTTATGTTTGTAGCATCTATCAACCAAAAATTAAAAAGATATGAGTGACAAAGATGATTTAATTTATGATGAAGATGATTCTGTAGCATTTATCCAGAACTATCTTCCCCAGGAATTGAAAGGAAAATTCAGTAATGACGATATTAATTATATTGTGGATCTGATTTATGAATTTTATGAGTCGAAGGGTTTCCTTGATGAAAATTCCGATGACAATGCTGAAATTGATATTGATGAAGATGAATTGATCGGGTTTGTTGTAAAGAATGCGCAAAAAGACGGTGTAGGCAAGTTCTCACCTGAAGACATCACTTTTATTGTACAGGGAGAACTTGAATATTGCGATTCCATCAACATGTTCGATTAATAGACTGTTGTATAGTTACAATATAGTTTATAAAAGAATAAGAAGATGAGAAATTTTAAGTTGTTATCAGTTTTACTGCTTTGTATGGCAGTCGTTTTTACGAGTTGTGGAACATGGAATAATACCGCTAAAGGTACGGCTATCGGAGTCGGCGGAGGTGCGGCTGTAGGTGCCGGAGTCGGTGCTTTGGCTGGTAATACTGCATTGGGTTCGATAATCGGTGCTGCCGTGGGCGGTACTGCAGGTGCCCTAATCGGTAAAAAGATGGACAAACAGAAGAAGGAATTGGAAGCTACGTTGCCGGAAGAAACGACTGTCGAAACCATTAATAATGGCGAGGCACTGAAGGTTACGTTTGATTCGGGTATCTTGTTCGCAACCAATTCAAGCACTGTCAGTGCCGCTTCCAAGAGTGCGTTGCGTGACTTGGCTGCCAGTTTGAATGCAAATCCGGATACGGACATAAAAATCATAGGACATACGGATAATACAGGAAAAGTTGATTATAATCAGACGTTGTCAGAAAAACGTGCAAAGAGCGTATTCGATTATCTGATGGAAGACCAAGGTGTGAGCAGTAAGCGCATGACTTATGAAGGCAAGGGAGTACATGAACCGGTTGCCGATAACAGCACTCCTGAGGGACGTGCTTTGAACCGCCGAGTAGAAATCCTTATCCTTCCCAACTCAAAAATGGTACAGGAAGCACAGCAAGGAACTTTGCGATAAGAAATAATAGAAAGCAGAATCAAGAAAGGGATGTCCGAAAGCCGGGCATCCCTTTTTTTGACGATAAACACATCTACTTAAACATAAACCGGTAATAAAACATGTTTATCTGAGAAATGTCCATATATTTGTATTGTAGTGTTTGATAACTATTGATAAATAGCAATTATCAAGTATATAAAGCCTTGCCATAGATAATATGAGTGTTAAGAATATGAATACAGATTTTACAATTAGAATTGCCCAACCTGCTGATGTCCTTGAGCTCAAAGACTTATTTCAAGATACAGTCCTCAATATAAACAGGCGTGATTATTCAAAAGCAGAAGTGGAAGATTGGGCATCGTGCGGAAACGATATCTCCCATATAAAAGAAATGATTAGAACGCATTTTTTCATTGTAGCAACTAATCAACAGTTACAGGTTGTCGGCTTTGCATCCATTACCCAACAAGGTTATTTGCATTCTATGTTTGTTCATAAAGATTTTCAAGGTAAAGGTATTGCTACGATACTTCTAAATGAAATAGAACGGTATGCAACTGCAACAGGAATCATACGGATTACATCAGAAGTAAGTTTAACAGCCCGTCCATTCTTTGAACAAAGGGGGTATATAGTAACGGAAGAACAAAAACGGAGAGCAAATCAGCTTTCTCTCACCAATTTTTGGATGGCAAAGAATCTGAGCAAATGAAATAAATTCAAAAGTTTTGCAAATCGTTGGTTGAAGTATGGGCAAAATTTTATTGAAAATCAAAAACTTATTGAAGTAATAGGTGAAATGTTTGATTCTGTCTATGCCGATCAGCTTCAAATGCAGATAACTGTCAATTCATCGTCATACGCTGTGAAGTTCTATGAAAGTTTAGGCTTTTCAAAGACTTCTGAAGAACAGGAAACAGATGGATTAAAATATACCCCGATGCACTACTGTCCACTAAGAATGGACGGCCTTATCACTGGATAATACACGAGATTGCTGTGTTCATTAACAGTCGTTTATAACCGTTCTAAAATCTTCAGACAAGTTAATTAACACTCTTGAAAAGGGAGAATGCAAACCTTTTTTAGTTCATGTTGTTTAAATAGTAACTTATATATAAGTGCATAAATAATAGTATAAACTGTTTTAAACGTTGAATGAGATGAAAAAGATTCTTCCTTTTTTCTTATTGGTTCTTTTACTGGCGTCTTGCCAGAAGGATCCAGACATGTCAAAACTAAGCGATGATTTCGTAGTATTCACTGATCACAACAAGGATGCTAATTTCGAATCCTTTACAACTTTCTACATCCCTGATAGTGTAATGGTTATCGGTAGCAGTGAAAAACCGGAATTCTGGAGTGCAACAGAAGCTGACGATATCGTCTCTACTTTGGTTAGTGGCATGGAAGGCCGTGGTTACACACGTGCATCGGATAAAGAATCTGCGGATTTGGGTTTGCAGGTTTCTTTTGTGAAAAATGTAAATTACTTTACAAACTATCATGACAATCCTTACTGGTGGTGGGGGTATCCGGGATATAACTGGTGGTATGGCTACTGGGGTAACTGGACTGGCGCATGGAATGGATGGTATTATCCGTATCCTGTTGTATACAGCTATAGCGTAGGTTCTTTATTGGTTGAACTGGTCAATTTGAAAGCTCCGCTGCCAAAATCTGCAGATGCTAAACTTCCGGTTCTCTGGACTGCTTACATGACTGGCTTGCTGTCCGGTTCCGACAAGGTAAATATCGAACTTTCTACTCGTGCTATTGAGCAGGCTTTTGTACAGTCACCGTACCTGAAAAAATAATTAAACGCGAATTAAAAGATAAATATGAGTCTTATGAAAAAGATATATAAATCAATAAAATTAATCGCTTTACTTGTTGCCTGTTTAGCGATACCTTCCCTGGCTGGTGCCCAGGTTGTAAAGAACATGTATTTTAATGTTGACTGGCAGATTAATTCTCCGTTCAGCCAGGATTTCTCAGACAAGACAAGTGGTTGGGGAGCACATGCGGAAGCCGGTTATTATGTAATTCCTAATTTCTCGGTAGGTGCATTTATCTCTTATCATACCAACAATAAGTATATCGACCGTCAGACGTTGCCGGTAAGTTCTACATCGGCCATCACTTCTGATCAGCAGCATTCTATCTTTCAGTTGCCTTTTGGTGCAGCTTTTCGTTACAACGTAGCTCCCGAAAGCCAGTTCCAGCCTTATGCTGGTGTGCAGTTAGGTGCAAGCTATAGTGAAATGTCGACTTATATGAATGTAATGAAAGTATACGACCGTAATTGGGGTTTCTATGTATCTCCCGAAATCGGTATGACTATGTATTTTACACCTCAGAAACAGATCGGTCTGCATGTCGCTGCCTACTATAATTATGCAACCAATAAAGGAGAAGTCCTGAGTTATTCGATCGATGGATTGAATAACTGGGGCATCCGATTAGGTCTTGCCTTCTAATGGAAGTTTGTTCTTTTAAGTGTTTTATGTAGTTTATGGGGAACGGGAGGCTGTCGTAATGACACCTCCCGTTTTTTGCTTTACAAGATTTGTAGTTTGAGACCGAACGAGAGGCTCAGATAGTCTTTGGGTTTCAGATAACCGTTCCCGATCTTGTTTATCAGATATAGGTCACAGGTACTGAGTTCGTAAAAGAAAGAGATGGATTTATGCCAGCTCTTTTTTGTGTCTAGCTTCAATGTGAATCGCTCTCCAATGAAAACATGGGTACGGATGCGAGTAGAGAACCAGTAATAGCCTTGCGGATATTTGTCCGGCTGCTTGCCCCAGAAATCGCGATCTAAAAGAGTATTGATATAGACACCGCAGGCGAGAGGTTCGAAAGATAACTTGTCGGCGATACGGATGTTCCAAGGGTAATAATTCTGTTTGAGTGTAAGGGTTGCCATAGCATGGCGATCCGAGTTGCGGGGAACTATCCCCAAATATACATCTGTTTCCCAGTGATTACGATAATAATTCCAACCTGTTCCGAGGGAAAGCATACCCATTGATCCGGCGAACTGTAGCTTGGTATAGTGGGGAATGAGTTTTTCCCATCTGGATATATATTTTTCTACGCGTTTTTTATATCGCACATCATCCTCGATTTCCTCCTGTGCCTGTAAAGTGCCGGCCAGGAAAAGAAATAAGAGCATCCATTTAAAAATTGATAATTTCATACGTGTAGCCGTCCGGGGTTAGGGTAAATAATAGGTAGTTACGTTTGGCTATATTGCTACAGCCGTAGTAGATGATCCCATCGTCAAAAAGGTCTTCCACCTGTAACTGATGGTTATGTGCGTTCAGGCAAAACAGCAAAGAGGGAAATTCACGGATATATAGCTGAAATACGTCTTTTACATTGTTATCGAACTGTTCGCTTCCGGGACGTGCATGCATGGCGACGATCGTGCGGCTGTAATGCCGGGTACTGTCTTGCAGCTCTTCTTTCAGAAAACCGAAATCAGGGACAGGGTGGGAGTAGTCGTATTCGATCGCATTGGTATTGAGGCAAACGAATTTGACGTCCCGGACGATAAAGGAAAAGTTTTCTTCTCCGAACAATTTGTTGAAAACCTGGTCACCATTGCCGATTACGTCATGGTTACCGATCAATCCGACATACGGGATATCGAGCTTCGACAGGATATTGACAGTCCACTCGTACTCTTTCTTCATGCCGAACTCGGTATAGTCTCCTCCGTGTATGATGAAATCGATGCTGTCTTTTTTAGTATTGATATGTTTTACGAAATCTTCTGTCTCGTCGTAGCTACGTTGGGTATCGCCCATCAGGACGAAGCGGATCGTGTCTTTATCTTTTGTTGCTGCCTCGATAAGCGGGATGTTGTGGTCGTTGATATCGCGTTCGGAAATGGTGAGCCGGCCGTCATACGGATGGTAATCGATCAGATCACATGCAGACAAGAATATGCATAGGAATAATGGTAGAGTTTGTTTATACATGACATCCTAACTTTTATTTGTGGCAAAGTTAGGATGTCATGCTACTTCAAAAAAGGTCAAGATGCAATGAATAATGTGCCAATACGAAGAAATTCTTTCATTGGCACATTATTTAATGTAATTATAATATCGGTTGAAGAAGTTTTTGAACCAGCCTGTCTTCATCAATCCTTTTTCGAAAAGCAGGATTCCTAAAAGAGCGCAACAGATTCCCAATGTCACATCTATAATATAGTGATGTGAGGTGTAAACTGCTGTTCCCCAAATTCCCGCCATGATGATGGCAAACAGGATAATCACAAATTTATTGCATTTATTGACAATCGCATAACATAGTGCCACAACCATATATGCAGCATGTAATGATGGAACTGCTGCGAATACGTTTGCGTTGCGGCCATAGATGGAATCGAAGATAGAAAGGCCGGTCAATGTGTCGAACCTGCCGAGACCGGCAACATTGCCCGGTGTGTCGAGTATCGGTTCAAAACCATAATTGATTGCATACCAAGGTGGTGCTGCCGGATGGAGATAGTATCCGGCAAAGCCAATCAGGTTGACGAACAGGAATACCATCGAGAAATGGAGGTACAAATTACGGTATCCCTTGAGATAGAGCCACAATCCGAAAGCTATCGGAACAGGAACCCAGCAGAGATAAAATATACCTGCAAGGATGTCCGCAATCCGGCAATTATGGATCGCGAAATATTCACAAGGAATTAGGATATTCCCATTATCATTTATACCGAACAAGCTTTTTTCCAGATTATATAGGTTTTCCACGTCAATCGAGTTAGCCTCGTAATTTGGGAAAACACGCATCCAGTCGTATGAAATGCCGAAAAGAGCGAATGGCAATAAGGCAACAGCTAATTTACGGGTTGTCTTGCCAGCGAAGAAGAGGAGGAGGTAAAGCCCAACCATGAACACATGCTCCGGGCGTAATCCGATACATACGGCTGTCAGCAAAAGAAACAGCGCTGTCAAGCCGATAACAGTCCCTGCCTCCTTCTTTGACGGGAGTACAATTGTTCCTTTCATTCGTTATCTTTGCTGCTCAATAGTTTACGACAATGATTCAGGCGTGCGAATGCCGTGATGTTGGAGAATATCGCAACGATCAGCAAAGGAATGACGAATATCATGATCGGTTCGAATATCTCGTTGTTTTCCATCATGGGTGCAAAGATACCGCAGCAGAGAGCCCCTAATCCGGTCAACACTACGCGTTCGGGACGTTGCATGAAACCGACTTTGCATTCAAGTCCCAATCCTTCGGCACGGGCGCGGACATAGCTTACCATTAATGAGCCGATCAAAGCAATGAAAGCGACGATCGAACTGATGACATATCCCTGATTGATCAGGTAGAAACATATCCCGAAGAAAACCGTCAGTTCGCTGTAGCGGTCCAGTACCGAATCGTACAAGGCTCCGAATGTGGAACTCATTTTGCCGATACGCGCAACCTGTCCGTCCATCATGTCGAACAGTCCGGCAAACAAGATGATGCCGCCACCCCAGCCGATATAGTAGAAATCACCTCGTTCTCCTTTCATTCCGGCATAAAGGAATATGCAAGCAGCCACAATATTCAGGATTAATCCTGTTGTCGTAATAAAATTGGGAGTGATCCCAATTTTAATCATTCCATGTACGATCGGGTTGATGATCTTGTAGATCATCTGTTGCAACCAATCTCTAAAAACTTTGAATTTCATATATTACTATTTTGTTTTTATTTTGAGTTCGCTTTCTGAAAACGGTCCCTGATCCTACAGTTCTTGTAGACAAAGATACGTTGCATATTATAGTTCCAAAGAAATCCGACAAGCAGTGAGACTACTATCTTGGAAAATACGAACAAGTCATCAATATAATGTTTCAGTGTCTCCTGGACCCAGGGATTCCGGCTGATCGTTTCCGTCATGAAGTAAATTCCCCAGGTATTCAATAAGATACTACCAATCCAGACTAGCAGATATTTGACTATTACATGTCGTTTCTTGCATTCTTTGGATTTGAATGTCCATTTGTAATTGATGATGCAATTTACGATTCCGCCGCAGACAGAACCGGTGAAGGTTGCATACACGTAATAAACTCCAAATAATTTAACCAACAAGATTGTGACCAGAAAGTCTGTCGTACTGGCGACTTGTGAAGAAAATTGGGCTCGTATAAACATGAATATCCCGCCTTTCTCCGAAAACGCTCTTGCACTTTTCTTTATCCAATCAACCATCTTGCAACTATTAGCAGGATGAGGCTATATATTCCAGCCAAAATATCATCCATCATTACTCCGACTCCTCCCTTGAGATATTCCATTTTGCGTATACCCAATGGCTTGAAAATATCGAACAGGCGGAATAGCGCGAATGCTGCCAGAGCATACCACAAGTTACCGGCCGGTGCTGCCAAAAGCGGAATCCAGACACCTACCATTTCGTCTACTACTACCCGCGAAGGGTCTTCTCCCCAAATAGGTTCGACTGCGTTTGCCGAACGGATACCGGCAATCGTAAAAATACCGATCAATAACGCGGTTATAATAAGAAGTAGAGTAGGAGATACGGCGCACGACAATGCAAGCCAGATCAGCGTAGCTAACAAGGCTCCCGCCGTTCCCGGAGCAAACGGAGAAAAACCGGAACCAAAGCCTGTTGCAATAATAATATGAATTAGTGGAACTCTTTTCATCCTGTCAGTAAAATGTGTGCAAAGTTATAAAAATAATATAACTTTCCCCCTCGTCCGGGAGAAAGTTATATCGAGAATTCCATCAGCATGAAATTTTAGTTTCATAGGCATGGAACAAAAGTTTCGCTAAGATGGAACAAATGTTTCATCCCTATGAAACTAAATTTATATTACCCTGAATTTTAGTCCAAATAATTAGGGGCTTTTTCTCCGATCATATCGCGCAACGTCTGCTTAACCATTCTCCATTGCTGGAAGAGGTCATGTACGGGCTGATGTTCGAAGTCGTGCATCGGACTCTTGCAGAAGAAAGACAACCAAGTCTGGATACCATACATACCGGCACGCAGGGCCAGATCGCTGAACAACACCAGGTCGAGTGCGATAGGGGCAGCTAGGATGGAGTCGCGGCAAAGGAAGTTTACCTTGATTTCCATCGGGTAACCCATCCAGCCGAAGATGTCGATATTGTCCCATGCTTCTTTATTGTCCTTGCGGGGAGGATAGTAATTGATGCGTACCTTATGATATACGTCTCCATACAGGTCCGGGAATTTTTCGGGTTCGAAGATGTTGTCAATGACAGATAGCTTGCTGACCTCTTTTGTCTTGAAGTTTGCAGGATCGTCCAATACCTCGCCGTCACGGTTTCCTAAGATATTGGTAGAGAACCAGCCGCTTACACCTAACATACGGGTTTTGAACATCGGAGCCAGTACTGTCTTCATTAAAGTCTGTCCGCTCTTGAAGTCCTTACCGGAGATAGGCACATTCATCTTTTTAGAGAATTCCCACATGGCGGGAGTGTCTACACACAGGTTAGGAGCACCCATGATGAACGGAGCACCTTCTGCTATAGCGGCATAAGCGTAGCACATACTTGGAGAAACGGCTTCCGTATTGTTGTCCTTCATTGCTTTTTCCAAAGCGGCAAGCGACATGTGCTCGTCAGACAGCGGAATATAGATTTCCGTACTTGCAGCCCATAGAACGGCGATACGTTCACAGTTGTTGGCTGCCTTGAATTCACGGATATCCTGGCGGAGCTGTTCAACCATGTCCCAACGGGTAGCGGCCTGTTTGATGTGTGTGCCGTTCAGACGTTTTGCCCAGTTATGGTCGAATGCGGCCGGCATCGGTTTGATTGCCTCCAATTCGTCTTTTACGCCGTTCAGGTCTTTTTCTTTCAAGACTTCTGCGTATAGGGCCGCTTCGTATGCATTATCAGGGAAAATATCCCATCCGCCGAAAACGATGTCATTCAGGTCGGTCAGAGGAACAATATCTTTGATCGCTTTTTCTTCTCCGTTTTCTAAACGCATTGTAGCTAACTGTGAGATTGAGCCGATAGGCTTAGCCAATCCTTTACGTGCAGCCAACGTACCTGTAATCATGGTAGTCGCAACTGCACCGCCTACCCCAACAACCAGAATACCAAGTTTTCCTTTGGCTTCTTTAACTTCGATTTTTTCCATGTCAAATTAAGTTCAAAATGATTGGGGCAAAATTAGGTTTTCTGGTTGAGACATAAAAGGCTATATGCTGGCTTAATTGGTCAGAAATACTATAAAATAGGCTTTTTTTACATATTATTGTATTGAAGCCTCTTTTTCAAACTTTTTATGGTTATTAAGGATGTTCTTAGGGAAAAGTCTTTTCTATGTGTTTTTTTTGAATTGTTATGAATTAAATCTTGGTTTCATGGTGCAATATCCATTTTTAATGCTTTTCTTTGTACCCGACAAGCAAAACTGTTTGTGTAGTTCTTTATCTCCGACTTAATATTCATTGCAGAATATGATTTAGCAGACATTGATCTTTCCTAAAAGTTTTATTGTTTCAATTTTTTATTAATTATTTTATATCATTTTTTGTATGAATATTTACATTGGTAACCTGAACTATCGGGTTAGAGAATCAGACTTACAACAGGTTTTGGAAGAGTACGGTACGGTTGAATCAGTTAAATTGATCATTGACCGCGATACTCGTCGTTCTAAAGGCTTTGCTTTTGCAGAACTTCCTAACGAAAACGAAGCAAGAAACGCTATCGAAGAATTAAACGGCGCTGAATACGAAGGTCGCCAGATGGTTGTAAAAGAAGCAACACCGAGACGCTAATAAATAATAGCATCAAAGTATACGAACGGGGATATGGACAAGATTCTGTATCCCCGTTCTTCGTTTATTCCTTTTTAATTGTTACGTTTGTACTTAAATTTGTAATAGATGAAAAGTCTTTTAAATATTTCTTGTTTGCGCATTAGTTTGTGTCTCCTGTTCTGTTTGGCGGGTACTTCATTTATCTACACACTTTATGCCCAGATTCCGGACCGCGTTTTCAAGACGGATTTCCAGATAGATCCGGAAAAGAAAGGGGAACTTTCGGTCGAATTTGATAATCTGAGTTTCTTTAAGGATGATGAGTATACCGGTTCGTTTATGAAAGGCTATACATTGCCGGGACTTTGGTTGCAGGCAAAGGCTGTCTATTATCCGTTGGAAATGCTGAAACTCGAAGCAGGTGTTCATTTGCAACGTTTTTGGGGGGCGAATCGCTATCCGAATATGGCTTATCAGGATATTGCGCATTGGAAAGGTGATCAGTATCAGAAAGGTTTTCATGCACTTCCTTGGTTCCGGGCGCAGGTGGCCTTGTCTGATCATGTGAATATCGTGCTGGGCGATTTGTATGGGGCGGCCAATCATAATCTGATAGAGCCATTGTACAATCCGGAATTGAATATGGTCGCCGATCCGGAGATGGGATTGCAATTGTTGTATAATTCCTGCCGGTTCGATTTGGATGTGTGGGTGAATTGGGAAAGTTTTATCTTCAGGGAAGATATCCATCAGGAGGCTTTTACGGTTGGTTTGTCTACCCGTTTCAAGTTTAACGATCCGGATTCGCGTTTTCATTTTTATGCTCCTTTGCAAGTTTTGGCCCAGCACAGAGGAGGAGAGATTGATACGATCCTGACCAATTCTGTCCAGACATTGATGAACGGTGCTGTCGGAATTGGGGGAGTGTGGAACACGGGGCATAAGATATTCAAGAGTGTAAATGTGGAACTGGATGTTGCCGGCTATTATCAGCAGGCCGGTAAGTTGTGGTCTTTCGATAACGGCTATGGTGTGTATGCACGTGCATCTGCCGATATTTACGATTTCCGTGTGAAGACTTCCTATTGGAGGTGTCATCAGTTTATTTCCATGTTCGGCAGTCCGTTTTATGGAGCTGTCTCGACATCCGATGAAGGTCTTACCTTCGATGATCCTTCTTGTGTTTACTTTGGCTTAGAGTATTCGCGTGAATTGGCAAAAGGTTTTTCGCTTGGCATTGATTTGGATATCTATGAGCATTTGCCTGTCGTGTTTCGCGGTACGGAGCAGAATGGCTATAAATCATTTGCCAAAACCAGTTTCTCTGCCGGGATTTATCTGAGGGTAACCCCGTCTTTCCTGATAAAGAAATTCTAGTAGTTAACAGTTATTCTGTTTTCTGTTCGGGCGGAACAGGGTGAAAAGCAGGGCTGCAATGATAACCCAGTTCGTGACAATCATTGTCGTGAACAGGTCGATTAGCTGCGGTAGCTGCTTTCTTGTGCAGTCGGATAATTCGTTCAGAGAACCGCTGAAGTTTCCATATAATCCCCAAATCATAATCGCTTGTATTATGAGTAAGGCGATAGCCAATCCGGCACAGATATATTTTGTGAAATTATTCATGTTTTTAAAGTATTATCTACAAAAGTATAAAAAATACCATTGTCTTGCATTTTATTAAAGGAGAATGTCTGTAAACAAGCAAAGTTTGTAAAAATATTATTATTTTTGTGGGTGAAATGTTAATTGAATGGTCTTAAATCGCTGGTAGTATGTTCGATATTTCTTTATTGTATGAACTGAAGAAAGGGAATAGAGAAGCCTTTAATGGTGTTTTCCGTTACTATTATCCCCGGATAATGGCTTATACTGCTTCTATGGTTGAGCAAAAAGCAGCGGAGGATATTGTTCAGGATGTTTTTCTGTATGTTTGGGAAAATCGTGAAAAGCTATATGTCAGTGATGGTTTCCATTCTTATCTTTTTCAATCCGCTTATACTCGTTGTCTGGACTATTTCAAGAAAAACCTCTCGATTGAAAAATACCATTCTCATACTTACGAGAAGTATTTGGAAGATTATCAAAATCTATTGAAAGGTGATGATTCTGTTATAGAGGAGCTTTCCGTTAAGGATTTTTATCGCCATTTGTATGAATTACTGGAGCACCTGCCAGCGCAGCGTCGTGAAGTTTTCATCCTTACTTATATAAAAGGGCTGACGGCTAAAGAAGTTGCGGAGCAGACCCAGATGCCGCAACGTACGGTGGAGAGTCATTTGTATTTGGCGCTCCGGTTTTTAAAGGGACATATGTCCAGAAATGATTATTATATGCTTTGTGCCGTTTTTCTTTCGCATGGCACATACGCTTGATAAATTAAGATGAACGAAAAAATCATTTTAGCTCAGTAGTTTTTCGTTGCTGGTCGTTTTGCCTAATATAACAAGGTGAAAATGGAGTTTAATTACGCACTTTTAGTAAAATATTTGATTGGCAGCCTTTCCTCGGAAGAAATGGAAGAAGTGATGAGGTGGCGTGATTTGTCGGCTGAGAATGAAACTGTTTTTTCTGAAGTGTTACGTTTGCGTCTTTCGTGGAATACAGCAAAGTATGCGGATAACGAGCGGATAGATATGGCTTTGGAAAAGGTAAATGCCCGGATTAACCGGGCAAGGCGTTACCGGATTGCCCGGTCTTTGTTGAAATATGCAGCTGTTATCTTGCTGCTTGTTTCGTTTTCAGCTGTCGGATGGAATTATTTTAAGCCGGAAACTTATATGACTATCGCTTTAGGAGATAGTGAAGGCGTAAAAAAAGTAACGCTGGATGATGGTTCGATAGTTTGGTTAAGGGGAAATTCCGTATTGAAAATACCGCAGTCATTCAGTGCCGTCAACCGGACGGTCTCCTTGCAAGGAGAAGCATTCTTTGACATCGCAAAGAATGCTAATTCACTATTTATCGTTGCTACCGATTATGTGAAAGTAGAGGTACATGGAACTTCTTTTCATGTTAATGTTAATGCTGGAAATAAGTCTGTAGAAACCGTTTTAGTAAGAGGATGTATCAGCTTGCATGCCTTGAACGGAAAGAAAATCTTAGAAATGAATCCGGGAGAACGTGTTGCCTATTCCTGGGATGAAAATACCTGTTTTACGGATCATGTCGATGTGAATGTCTGTGCTGTATGGCGGTTTAACCAACTGGTTTTTGAGAATACTACACTTCGTGAAATCGCCAATCAATTATCAATCAAATATAATGTAAATGTAAACATCGAGTCGTCGAGGCTGGCTCAACGCAGGTTTCGTTGCGTGATCAATGAAGACGAGCGCTTGCCGGATGTTTTGGAGCAGCTTTGCTATTTGGCGCCGATTACCTATCGAATTGAGAGTTCCGAAATTTATATATCTGAAAAACAAACAAAAAAATGAATGTCTATGGGAAATTGAAATGTAATCTGAGGTAAACAGTTCCGTAATATCGGGGATATTCCTTTGCAGCGGTTAATTAAAAAAATGCTGTCCGGTATGGGAAGTGTTATTGGCGGGTACGGGTGTATCCGGTAAAAAGTTAACTGTTTTTTATAGTACTAACAAAAACGAATCACATGGTATGAATAAAAAAGTATCTATTGCGACATTATCAGCATTTTTAGTCGCAACATCGCCTGCGATGGCGGTAAATGAAGCGAATACTTTGTATGTGAATCTGGAATTGTCTTTGAACAGGACAACTGTAGGTATGATCATACAAAGTATCAGCGAGCAAACGGGCTATGAATTTTCTTATGATGAATCTATTTTAAGTAAAGAAATTTCAAAAGTATCCGTCCGTGTAAAAAATGAACACATCGAAAGTGTTTTAAAGAAAGTCTTTAAGAATACGGATATTTCTTATCGGATAGTCGATAATCGGATTTTCCTACAAGATAACGCAAAGACAGAAAATGTGTCTTTTGCAAGTGTTCAACAAGTCAAGAGAACGATCAGAGGTACGGTTGTCGATAATACCGGTCTTCCTGTTATCGGGGCAAATGTCATAGTGAAAGGAAGTGCTGGTGTTGGTACGGTGACAAATGTCGACGGTGATTTTACATTGGAGGGAATTGAAGACGGTGCGACATTGATGATTTCCTATATTGGTTATGTAGATCAGGAGGTTGCTGTAGCGAAAGGAAAAAACGATTATAAAATCACAATTCACGAAGATACACAGAATTTGGATGAGGTGGTTGTTGTCGGTTATGGAACACAAACGAAAGTAAACCTGACAGGAGCGGTAAGCACAATTGGTAAAGATGAATTGATCAACCGGCCGGTGACGAATGTATCTTCTGCTCTCCAGGGATTGACTCCGGGGGTTACGATAACATCTGGAACAGGGCAGCCTGGTAGTGACGGGGCAACTATACGTGTTCGTGGAGTCGGAACCTTGAACAATGCTAACCCTTATATTCTGGTGGATGGGATAGAAACTGGAACTTTCGATTCGATCGATCCTAACGATATCGAATCGATTTCGGTTTTGAAAGATGCCGCTTCGGCTGCTATTTATGGTTCTAAAGCTGCCAATGGGGTAATCTTGGTTACGACCAAGCGAGGGAAAGCCGGAAAAGCAACAGTCTCTTATAATGGTAATGTTAGTTTTTCGAATGTATCGACTTTGATTGATCGCTTAAGTTCTTATGATTATGCCCGTCTTTATAATCAGTTATTGACACAGGATGGGGCGTCTCCTCGTTTTACAGACGAAGATCTCCGTTTATTTCAGGATGGAACGGATCCTTATGGGCATCCGAATACAGTTTGGACAGACTATATTTATCGGACCGGTTTTATGCATAAACATAGCCTCAATGTCAGTGGTGGGTCGGAAGATGTGAAATATATGGCTTCTGCAGGTTTCTTAGGGCAGGAAGGCACATTGAGGAATTCGGATCGTCAACAATTTAATTTGCGAACGAATCTGGATATCAAATTGTCGGATAAATTTACCATGAGGACTAACATGGCTTTTATTCATAACGACTATTCCGAACCGAATGCGTCTTATGGAGGCGGTTCTACTCAATTGATACGTCAAGCGGACCGTATAGCCCCTTGGATTCCATATAAGAAGGAAGATGGTTCTTACGGTTCGATCTCAGATGGAAATCCTGCCGCTTGGGTCGATATTAATAGTCGGAAATATCATTTGTTGCAAAACTTCTCTGGAATACTGGCCTTTGACTATCATATTATAGACGGTCTGACATTCACATTACAAGGAGCTTATGTAACGAATATAAAGGAAACAAAAGATTATCGTAAGGAATGTTGGTATGACGATGTGAATTATCATGGACCTGATCAATTGGGTGAAACGATTTCGAGATGGAGCCGTTATACGTTGGATGCATTGTTGAATTATGACAAGACTTTTAACCAAGATCATCATTTCAAGGCAATGGTTGGTTATAAGATCGAGAAGTATGATTATCGGAATTTATACGCTTTCCGCAAAAGTTTCCCGAATAGTGAAGTGACCGATTTGAACGGTGGCGATTCTTCGACACAAACGAACAGTGGTTATTCCCGTGAACTGGCTTTGTTATCTTATTTCGGACGTCTCAATTATGACTATAAAGGCAAGTATCTTTTGGAAGCCAATTTCCGCGCCGATGCTTCTTCTCGCTTTGCAAAAGGCTATCGTTGGGGATATTTTCCTTCTTTCTCTGCTGGATGGCGCATTTCCGAAGAAGATTTTATGGAAAACACGCATGGCTGGTTGCAGTCACTGAAACTTAGAGGATCTTGGGGGTTGCTCGGAAACCAGGATGCCGTATCGGATGAATATTATCCTTATTTACCTACGTTATATATAGGAAAGAATTTCCCGTTTGGCGGCTCTGTTCATCAAGGTATTACGGTTGTAAGCCATAAGGTGACGACTATTTCCTGGGAAAATTCGACAAACTGGGGAATCGGCTTTGATGCAAATTTCTTGAACGAGTTTATGCTGAGTGCCGAATATTATAATCGTAAGACCTCTGACATCATTATGGATATTCCTGTTTCTGATACGTTTGGTATATCGGGGACGTATCAGGACAATAAAGGCTCTTTACGGAACAGTGGTGTGGAAGCAAGCTTTGCTTGGAATCATTCCTTCAATAAGGATTGGAGAATGGGAATCAATGCGAATTTCTCCTATAATAAGAATGAGTTGTTGGATTTGGCTGGGGTCAATGAGATTATCGATGGCTATATGATTAATCGAATCGGAGAGCCCTATCAATCTTTTTATGTATATGAAGTAGATGGGTTGTTCAAAAGCGACGAGGAGGCTGCCGCTTACGAAAAACAGTATGGCAATCCATGGTCTTTGCCTTTCAAAGGCGGCGATTTTCGGATTAAAGATGCGGATGGAGATGGAAAGTTGACAGATAAAGACCGGGTGGTGAAAGGCACGCAACAGCCTAAAACGACTTTTGGTTTGACACTGAGTGCTGGTTGGAAAAATTTTGACTTGTCGGTATTTATGCAGGGTGTGACTGGAACAAACCGTTATTTCTCAAGAGATGTCGTCGGTTCATTTATCGGGGATACTTCACATCCGAGTACGAATTGGTTGGATGCCTGGACTCCTGAAAATACAAATGCGGAATGGCCGCGTCTGTTCCTAGAGGAAAACTCGATCAGTTCTCCTCAGCGCGTGAATTCATCTTTTTGGTGTATGAACACGAATTACCTGCGTATTAAGAACGTCAATTTGGGTTATACGTTGCCGAAGAGTTGGACGAATAAGTTAGGAATAGCCAATGCGAAGATTTATTATACAGGCGAAAATCTGTTTACATTCGACAGTTTGCCGTTCAATGCTGATCCGGAGTCGCCGTCGGGAAACTTGGATGTTTATCCTATTAGCAGAAGCCATTCATTCGGTATTAATGTAACTTTTTAAATGAATTATATATGAAACTGAAAAATATATTAGGTCTTGCTGTTTGCTTGGTCGGGACAGGTATCTTTACTTCTTGTGATGATTTTTTTGATTTGAATCCGAAAGATCAGTTGACGACAAACACATTCTGGAACACGTCCGAGGATGTCGATGCAGCAGTAACCGCTGCCTACAATTGGTGGGTCAATAACTATGTTGGATCGAAGTTTATCTTCTACGAAGACAGCTATTCGGATATCGGCTTCAATTATACGAATGCTTCTAACATGAGAAACATGGGCAGAGGTAGCGTTTCTCCTACTGCGGCTCCGAATTATTGGAGGCAGTATGAAACGATACGTCGTTGTAATTTCGTAATTGAAAATATCGATTTGGTTCCGGCTTCAGCCATGACAGAAACGGAGAAGAATGATTTTCTGGCGCAAGTACGGGCAATTAGGGGATATAGTCATGCTTATTTGGCAACTTGGTATGGGGATGCTGTTATTATGGATTTTGTACCAGCAACGGCTGATGATGCTAAACTGCCGCGTGAACCAGAAGCAAAGGTGAAGGAGCATGCTATGAACGACTTGATGTGGAGTGCCGAACATATAGCGGAGAAACCGGCAGAAAAAGGACGCATTGCCAAAGGAACGGTCCTCTCGATGATCGCCCGCTTCAATTTGTTGTGGGGCAACTATACGGAGGCTTTGGATGCTGCCAATAAAGTAATAGCTCTGAATCAGTATGAATTAGATCCTGATTTTCTGAATATGTTTTCTATGGCCGGACAGAATTCAAAAGAAATTATTTGTACTTATGAACATGTCCAAACGACTTATGCTTATGGTGATGTGATCCGTTTCTATAATAATTCGGATGGTGGCTGGGCTTCTTTTGTGCCGACTCAAAACATGGTTGATATGTTTGAAATGGCAGATGGCAAGTTGATCGATGAAGCTGGTTCCGGTTATGACCCGGTCCATCCGTTTTTCAATCGTGATCCACGATTGAAAAATACGGTTATTTATTCCGGATTGGATTGGGTGGGGCGTAATAATGTATCCCGGGTTTTCAATACGCTCGACAAGACGCTGCCGAACGGCTCTTCGAATAAAGATTATTATACGGCGGCGGATAATGCTTCCCATACCGGTATGTTGTGGGCTAAGTATTTGTATCCCAACCAGGGACAATATTCAGCTGCAATGAATGACGATGCCTTGTGCCCGATTATCTTCCGGTATGCAGAAATATTGTTGACAAAAGCCGAATGTTTGGTCGAACTGAATCAGGATTTGCAGGAAGCTATGAACATCATCGACCGGTTACGTTTGCGCGGAGGTCATATCGCTGTTGACCGTTCTAAATATGATACACAGGCCAAAGTACGTGAACTGGTAAGGAGAGAACGTACGATAGAATTGGCTGGTGAAGGTTTCCGTTTTGAAGATATCGTTCGCTGGGACGAGTATGACCAGAGCGGAGCCAAAACCGGAAAGAAGGTGGCAGAGACTGTTATGCCGGGTGACTTGTATCGTTTGTGTGGTACTGTCGACTATGATGAACCGGATCCGGACCGTCGCGCCGTGATCGATGTGAATGCTTCTCGTGAAGACCGTTTGGTTGAAGTTCGTTATTTTGACAAGAAGCAATTCCATCTGCCTATTATGCAGGCGGAAATGGATGCGAACCCTCAATTGGTTCAGAACGATGGTTATTAATAGATGCAATAAAACTTATTTACAATGAAGTATATTAAAAAATTGATATATGTCCTTTTACTCACAGTTGCCACTCAGGTGGCAACTGCGCAGATAAAGATCCTTTACGGGCCTTATCTGCAGAATGTAAAAGAGAATGAGGCAACTATTGTCTGGGTAGCGGATAAACCGTCTATCGGCTGGGTAGAGTTGGCTCCGAATGACGGAACTCATTATTATGGAGAAGAACGGCCTAAGTATTTCGATACAACTAATGGGGTTAAAAATACCTCCTTGCTGCATGCCGTGAAGGTAAAAGCGTTGACTCCCGGAACAACCTATCGTTATCGTATTTATTCTCAGGAAGTGTTGTCGCATGAAGGGATTAATGTCATATACGGACGTGTGGCAGCATCGGATGTTTACAAAAAGAATGCTTTGACGTTTACAACGTGCGATCCAAATAAAAAAGAAACCTCTTTTGTCATGATCAATGATATTCACGGACGTGAAAACATCATTACGAAACTGCTGAATAATGCGAACTACAAGGATAAAGACTTGATTATTTTCAATGGGGATATGGTTTCGGAATTTAAGGACGAACAAACAATCTTTAATGGATTCATGAAAGAAAGCATCGATTTGTTCGCTTCGGAGAAACCTATGTATTACGCTCGCGGAAATCATGAAACCCGTGGTGAGTTCGCCACTTCGTTCCAGAAATATTTCTCTCCGAAAGAACCGTTCCTATATTATCTTTTCAGACAAGGACCTGTATGTTTCATAATGTTGGATACGGGGGAAGACAAACCGGATTCCGATATCGAGTACAGCGGTATTACCGATTATGACGGTTATCGTACGGATCAGGTGGAATGGATGAAGGAACTATATAAAAATGAAGATTTCAAGCAGGCTAAATTTAAAGTTGTCATTGCACATATGCCTCCTTCTGCTGACCTCAATATCTGGCATGGACAGAAAGACGTCTTGAAGAAATTCGTACCTATCCTAAATGAACTCGGAGTGGATCTGATGCTATGCGGACATCTCCATCGAAACAAATATGAGGAACCGAGTGCTGGTATCAAATTTCCGGTATTGGTAAATTCAAATAACAGTGTGGTTTCTGTGGAGACTAATGGTGATCAGATGAATCTGGAGGTTCTTGATTTGGATGGTAAAGTCGTTACAAAGAAGTCATATACGGCAAAGTAATCTTCATCATTCAATGCTACACTTCGCATAAGTGCGATTACTCTGACAGAGATCCGGGTAATCGCACTTGTCTCATTTTGCGTAAAAATATAAATAAAAACACACAGGAAACCGACATCTGGCATTTTTGCTCGTATCTCTCTAATAAACATTTAATTAAAGGATGTCGGTTGAACTTTGTAACTGGCATAGAACCGACACCTTTTTGTTTCCGGCGGTTTGTCCGGAGTTTCCTCGTTTTCACGGAGTAATTAATACGGAACATGCCGGAAACTAATTCGAAAGTCATAGTAAACTAACTCAAAGCATATAATATATTATTGATATGTAGTACTACCTATCGTCCTTATATAGTACTACCAATCGACAATAGGTAGTACTACATAAGGGTAATAGATAGTAACTGCTAACGGCTACTTTACTATATGTTTTCATTTAGTTCTTCGGGTGATTTGACTTAGTTTGCGACAGGAAACGAGTTAGTTTGTCCGGTTGCCTGAGATTGAAACTTTTGTTTTTGTTGTAAGTGGTTAATTATTAATGTCTTATTTGCCTGATGAATGACTGCCCATTAATTGTATGAAAAAAATGCTTTTTTGCTCCGTATTTTTCTGAAGTTGTTCGTTTAGTATAAGTAATAGGAAATAAAAATGGATTTTGATTATAGACTTTTAGCAAAATATTTGACAGGCATGCTTTCTCCTGAAGAAATGAAACAGGTGGAAGAATGGCGTAAATTATCAATTGATAATGAGGAGGTTTTCTCTGAATTGATGAAACTTCGCGTTTCGTGGAAGTTCACTCAATATAATACGCCTGAGCATATCGAAGAGGCATTGAATGGATTGAATGCCAAGATAAATAGTAGAAGGCGATTTCAAATACTTCGCTCTGTGATGAGATACGCAGCCGTAATCTTGTTATTTGTCTCTTTTTCTTATGTGGGATGGGGCTATCTGAAACCGGACAATTGTGTAACGATCAGGGTGGAACAAGGGGAAGATGTGAAAAAAATCGTGCTTGCGGATGGATCGGCTGTTTGGTTAAAGGAGGGGTCTTCTTTGAGGATACCTAAGGTTTTTGCCGAAAATAACCGAAAGCTCTCCTTGCAAGGAGAAGCATTCTTTGACGTTGCAAAGAATGCTCAGTACCCACTATATGTTTCGACCAATTATGTAAATATTAAGGTTCTTGGAACCGCTTTCAATGTAAAAACAGACGAGAAACACCAAAACGTAGAAACCGTTTTAGCAAGAGGTAAAGTTGCTTTACTCGATAAGCAGTGGAACCCCATTTTAGATATGTCACCGGGAGAAAAGGTGACATATGACAACAATAAGAACGAATATGCCACAGAGGTTGTGGATGTGAATGTATGTACGGCGTGGCGACTGAACCAGTTTGTCTTCGAAAATGTCACGTTGAGGGAAATAGTTAACCAACTCTCCGTAAAATTTAATGTAAACATAAATTTAGAATCAACGAAGCTTGCCCAGCGTAAGTTCCGATGTGTGATCAATGAAGATGAAAGCTTGCCTGACATCTTGAAACTCTTGAAATATTTAGCTCCCATCCAATATCGGATAGAGGGGAAAGAAATCTTTATATATGAATAATAAAAAATGAATGCCTATGATGAAATGACAGATTAGAAAAGTAACACACACAACAAAAGAAAACTATAAACTTAAAAACTTAGTACTAACATTATTGAATCACATGTATGATTAAAAATGCATCAATTGCTACATTAGCAATGTTTTTGTCAGCTGCATCGCCCGCTATGGCGACAAGCGATGCGCATTCTTTGTATGTGAATCTGGAACTGGCCTTGAATCAAACGACAGTCGGTACCGTCATACGAAGTATTAGTGAACAAACTGGGTATGAATTTTCTTATGATGAGACTTTATTAAATAAGAAAATCTCCAAAGTCTCTGTTAATCTTAAAAATGAACATATAGAAAATGTTCTGAAAGAGGTATTTAAGAATACAGGGATCTCTTATAAAATAGTAAATAATCGTGTATTTCTGAAGGATGATAGTGTAAAAAAAATAAAGAGGTCAGAGTTTGCACAAAATGGAGTACAGCAAGAAAAACACACAATATCAGGAAGGATTGTCGATAAAGAAGGTTTAGCGATAATCGGTGCGAATGTTACGCTTGAAGATAACAAAGGAATTGGTACAATAACAGATGTAGATGGAAAATTCGTTCTGAATGGAATATCGAATGGGGCAATTCTACTTATTTCATATATTGGTTATATAGATCAAAAAATTAAGATAGATGGAGGACAAAATTCTTATCAGATAACACTGCTTGAGGATACTCAGAAATTGGATGAAGTTATTGTAATTGGATATGGTGTTGAAAAAAAGGTTAATTTAACTGGTGCAATAACGAATGTGAAAACGGAAGAGCTCTCAACGATTTCAACAACTAATTTATCAAATACGTTAGCTGGACGTGCTCCTGGGTTGACTATTGTTGGAAGTTCTGGCTTTATGGGGGCTAGTTCTGAAATCCGTATGCGTGGTGGCTTCGGAGATCCGTTGTTTGTTATTGATGGGATTATTAGGGATAAGGCCGCATTTGATGCTCTTGAGCCAAATGAAATAGACCAACTTAGTTTTTTGAAAGATGCTGCTACAGCTTCTGTTTATGGGTCTAAAGCTGGAAATGGGGTTGTGTTGGTGACAACGAAGTCTGGTGCAGATGCAATGGGTAAACCTAAATTTGAATATCAAGGATCTTACACATTTAATAGGCCAACGCGTAAGCTTTTTTCGGATGAAATGAGTGCTTATAAAGAATTGGTGTATCAGAATTTGGTTGCTGAAGCAAACGGGTTGCCTTTACCGAATAATGAAGAAGAGATGGAATATGCAAAAACACATGATTATAATGTCAATGATTTGATTTGGCAGAATCCGTGGAATACGAAGCATTCTATTAGTGCTACAGGAGGAACAGAAAAGGTAAAATATTATGTGTTAGGCAACTTTATCAGAGAAGAAGGCTCTTATAAAAACTTGGAAAATAATAAATACTCTTTCCGTTCAAACTTAACAGTGAATTTGTCTAAATATATATCTTTGAATGCAAATATATCTGGATATCAAAAAGATGATAGACGATTTAATTGGCCAGGAAGTGGAGATGATAGTGAAGATATATTTGATTTTTATCGGACTACATTTAATTGTTTGAGAACAGTTCCTTCTTATGCTTATTTAGATGGTACTCCTGCGAATGAAAAAACAGATTATCCAATTTATCCGGATGTAAGCAACTTTAAAGGTTGGAATGTTGCTGATGTTGTGTTAGGTGACCGTTATATTAAGACACGTAGGCGTAATGTGAATGGAATTTTATCTTTAAATATTGATTTAGGTAAAATTTTGCCGGGATTGTCAACTAAAATCACGGGAAATTACATTATAAACGACTATGCTCGTAAGAAGTATATGTCTCATCAAAAAGCATATAATTTTCAGTCTGGAGATCCTGATAACAGATTTATACCGGGACCATTAGATTTGAATAAATATAATATTTATACATTTGGTTCTAACTATGAGAACTTAACGTATGGTGCTCGTCAGTTTTGGAATGAACAATTTGACTGGACATTAAACTACAAAAATTCATTCGGAAAACATGAAGTCGGTGGAATGATTACTTTTGAACAAGCAGAAAGTCAAGGTGAAGCGATCTATGCTACAGCTAATGATCCTTTGACAGATTATGATCAGTGGTTTGTATTTTCTACAGATCCAGAAAGACGGACAGTCTCTGTTAATGAATCCGAAAATTTAGGTTCGCATCTTTCTTGGATTGGACGTGCTACTTATAATTATGATTCCAAATATATGGCAGAATTTTCATTTCGTTATGATGGAAATAATAAGTTTCCGAAAGATCGCCGATGGGGTTTTTTCCCTTCAGCTTCTCTTGGATGGCGTATTAGCAGGGAAGCTTTTATGGAAAATACTTCGGAGTGGCTTGATGATTTGAAAATACGTGCTTCTTATGGTACGACTGGTAATGATTTGAATACTTCTAATAAATCGATTGGGTATTTTCAATACATAGAAAGGTATACTACCGGAAGTAGTTATATGTTTGGAAAAGGATTGGCAAATGGTATTCAAACGGGTAGTATGCCTACTACTGATTTAACTTGGGCCACATCGGCAACAATTAATGGAGGAATAGATTTTACTCTGTTGAGTAATAGATTGAGCGGAACGATCGATGGCTTTTATCGGAAAGAAACAGATATTTTGGGGTCTCGAACTACTACTTTGCCTAGTACTTATGGTGCTTCTTTAGCCCCTGAAAATTATGCAGAACGTTCATGGAGAGGAGGGGAGTTTACTTTGACTTGGAGAGATAAAGTGCAACATGGCATAAATTATTCTTTGTATATGAATATCGGATATTCTAAAGATCGTTGGGATGTATTAGACGAATCTGTTATTTACATGACGGGAAATCTAAAGGATTTATCTTTGGTCGGTATGTCGGCAGGTCGTATTACAGGATTGAAGGTAGATCATTTATTGACAGATCAAGCAGAAGTTGATGAGTTGATTGCTAAAGGTTTTAAACAATATGGACGAGATCCTTATTTGGGTGGACTTTTGTTCCAAGATACTCGTGGTGATGGTTATTCTTTAGGACCGGATGGAAAGATTGATGGAAATGACGCTTATAATTTACTAAGTGAAAATGGAACTCCTCGTATTAATTATGGTTTTGGGGGAAGTTTTAGTTGGAAAGGAATAACAATCGACATGCATTTCCAAGGAGTGGGTAGCTATGATCGTCTAGTTGGTTGTGATGCAACTAAAGGTATTCCGCAATATGGCGGAAACACTCGTCCTTATTATCCAATTTGGACTAGTGATAAATGTTGGAGTCCTGAAAATCCAAATGGTGTTTATCCTCGGGTGATCGGTAAAAATCAGTATGAGTCGGGTTATGGAAATACAGATTTTTGGATGCGTAATGGAGCTTATGTTCGCTTAAAAAATTTGAATATAGGGTATAATTTGCCAGCTTCGATCTTACGTCCGCTGGGATTACTTCATGCTCAGGTGTTTATGAATGCAACAAATTTGTTTTCTATATCGGCCATGAATGAATTCATGGATCCGGAGCAAAAATATTATGATTCATTTCCTTTGATGAGATCATTTACATTTGGACTTAATTTTTCATTCTAAAAGTTGAAATTATGAAACTGAATAAATTAAAAGATTCATTAGTCGGTTTGGCTATCGTTCTATTTTTTAATGGATGCAATAGCTTAGATATATCGAATTTGTGGAATTATGATGCTGAATTGGTTTGGAATGATGATAATTTGGCAACTGCATATGTTACAGATCTTTATGGAGATATTTTTAAAGGTTGGGATACTGGTGCAGATAATACGGCCGAACAACAGACAGGTATTCCTTTTATGTTAAGCACGATTACGACTTCTGGTAGTGGCTATAAACGTTGGAATTATACGAATATACGTAATATAAATTTAGGAATAGAGTATCTTGCTGAAGGGACTTGTTCTGAGTCTGTAAAAAATAGCTTGACAGGACAAATGCTTTTTATGAGAGCTTATCAATATGGTGAAATGATTGTTTATCATGGGGGAATGCCTTATATTACAAAAGTACAGGATAAAGATAAGGACGATTTATTTGTGACTCGAAATTCTACAGCTGAGTGTTTTGATTTGCTTATAAAAGATCTGGATGATGCTATTAGTTTGCTTCCTGCAAAAGCGAAAGGAAATGATTATGGACGTATAGATCAGTGCTTTGCAAAGGCTTATAAGGCGAAAATGTTACTTTATAAAGCTTCTCCGCAATTTAATCCTTCAAATAGATATGATAATAAGTATTGGAATGAAGCATATGAGGCAGCAAAAGAAGCTTATGATTTTTGTATCTCTCAAGGAATTAAATTGACCGATAAATATAGTGACAATTGGCTTGTGGATGGGAACTCGGAGGTTGTATTTCCTATTATATATAGTAATCCTGATAAAACTGCAGGTTGGGAGAATACGATTCGACCGGCTTCATTGAGTCGGAGTAATGCTAATAACACGCCAACTTGGGATATGGTAAAAGCTTTTCCAATGTTAGATGGTAAAAGCTTTGATGATCCAACTGGCAAGTATTATGTAGGAAATGAGGATGTTTTTTTACAGAGATATTGGATGAATAGAGATCCTCGGTTTGAAGATTGTATTTTATATAACGCAGCTTTGTATCCCGTATCTGGTACATCGACTGGATACCGTCAATATACATCTGTTGGGATTGCTGTTCGGGAGGATTCATATGGAATTAATCCGAATGTAGGAAGTACAGCTACGCAAAATGACGTTATTAGTGGGATGTATGTCCGTAAAGGTTCTGATGTTTCTTTGAGTCAAGATTTGGTATCTACTTTTGATCATGATTATCCATTTATGAGATTAGCAGAAGTTATGTTTATTTATGCAGAAGCGGCTAATGAAGTGGGGCACCGGGATGTTGCAGTTGATATGTTGAAGCAAATCCGGAAGCGTGCAGGGATCGAAGCCGGAGAGGATGGATTGTATGGATTAAAAGTTGGTGGTCGAGAAGAAATTCGACAGGCAATTTTGGATGAACGTAATGTGGAACTTTGTTTTGAAGGGCATCGTTTTATGGATCTTAGAAGAACTCGTAATATGATGCAATTAAATGGATTACAAAAATATGGAATTGAAGCGATTGCTATTAATGAAGATGGATCTGAAATGACGATAACAGAGGCTCAGAGAAAAGCGAATTCCTATTTGTTGACTCCTGAAAATTTCAAATATGTTCTTAGAATGGTTCCTATCAGTGCTATTGCTGAAAATAAATTCTTAATTCAAGAATCCTATTATTTCTTTCCAATCCAAGAAAGTAAAATATTGGAAAATCCGAATCTCGAACAAAACAATAATTGGGGCGGAACTTTTAATCCGACAATGGAATAAATTATTACTTTTGTTTTTTCATAAATGAAGAGGGAGGCCAAAAAGACTTACAACCCTTTGGTTGTCCCTCTTTTTAATTTTCTTTATTTATAACTTAATCTATATCAGATGATGAAAACTAAATTCTCTTTATTGATTTTTGCATTGCTGTTTGTGTGTTCCGGAATGATGGCTCAGGATAAGATAACGATTGGGGTTATCCAATATGACTTGGGCGATGTAGATAAAAGCTTTAAGGATTTGCATGATCAGGGATTTGGTTCTTGTGAACTTAATTATCAGAAAAACAAGTTTACAAAAGATTTTGCTGAAAAAGTAAAGGCGGCCTCCAAGAAACATAATATAAAGGTAACAACGGTTGTCGGTGTGCCCGGAAGCCATTGTGTTTGGAATTTTCGCCAGGGACCGGCTACGATTGGTCTAGTGCCAAAAGAAGAACGGGCAGAAAAAATTAAAGTATATCATGAAATGATTGATTTCTGTGCAATGGCGGAAATTCCCGCTATGCACTCTCATTTCGGTTTTATACCGGAAGATCCCTCTTCCGAACAATATAAAGATTTTATCAAGGTCATGCAGGATTTGGCGAATTATGCCAAGCAGCGCGGTGTGATGATCTATTTTGAGACCGGACAGGAAACGCCGACGACTTTGATTCGTGCCATTAAAGATATCGCTACAGGTAATGTGTTTATCAATTGCGACCTGGCTAATTTATTGATGTACGGAAAAGCGAATTCTCTTGATGCCGTGAAGCAGTTCGGCAGCCTTATTAAGGAATTCCATGCTAAAGACGGTAGATATCCGGACCCGAACAATCCGTATGAATTGGGAGCTGAAGTACCCATTCCTACCGGAGAGGTGAATTTCCCGGCTGTCATTGCAGAACTGAAGAAGCAAGGATTTCAAGGAGCATTGACTATTGAATGCGAATTGAATGGTGCAAGACATGATTATGTGATAAAAACACGTGAATATCTGCAAGGATTATTAGATAATTAGTATATTTGTCAGATATTATTTATATTATTAAAATAATAGGTTGCTAATCTATATAAATTATAATTTACTATGAGAACAAGCAGAAGAGGTTTTCTGAAAACTCTTGGAGGGGTTGCGCTCTTTTCGATTGTGCCGCGTCACGTATTGGGAAATGGGTATATCGCTCCGAGTGATCAATTGACTAAAGGTATTATTGGTACCGGAGGGATGGGAAGAGGCCATGTCAATTATGCCGGTACACGTTTGGTTGCCGTTTGTGACGTTGATAAAAATCACCTTGAATTGGGAAAGAAACTGGTGAAGGAAAAAATAGCCGCTTATCATGATTTCCGCGATTTGATTCTGGACCCGAATGTCGATATTGTGCACATCGCCACTCCACCTCATTGGCATGGTATCATGTCTGTCGAGGCCGCTAAAGCCGGGAAAGACATCTGGTGTGAAAAGCCGATGACGCGTACGATCGGTGAAGGAAAGCGTGTGATGGAGGCCGTACAGCAATACGGACGTATGTTCCGCCTGAATACATGGTTCCGTTTTACAGACCAGTTCTATGGACTGGGCACTCCTGTCAAACCGTTGAAGAAACTGGTGCAAAGCGGATTGTTGGGATGGCCGTTGAAGGTGACGATCAGTGCGCATACCGGTTTCAACTGGAAGTTTTTCTGGGTAGGAAAAGAATATCTCGAACCGCAACCGGTTCCGGCAGAGTTGGACTACGACATGTGGCTCGGCCCGGCTCCTTACAAGCCTTATAACCCGCATCGCGTACACCAGACTTTCCGCGGATACTGGGATTATGACGGTGGAGGGCTCGGAGACATGGGGCAGCATTACATCGACCCCGTACAATATATACTAGGTAAAGACGATACCAGTCCTATTAAAGTGGAGGTTGATGCCCCGCAACAGCATCCGGATGCTGTCGGTACTTGGCGTTCCATTACCTACACGTATGACGATGGTTGTCAGATTGTCCTTTGGGGGGGGGACTTCGGTGATCCGAATACGCCGTATATTGCCGGACCGAAGGGTAATGTTTATAAAAATTTTGTATGCGATATTCCCGATTGGGAGAGGAAACTTGCCGATTTCCCCGAACCCGAACCTCAGGTTACGGACTTTATAGAATGTGTGAAGACACGCCAGCCTTTCGCCCTGAACGAAAAGAATGGTTTCCGTTCGGCTACTATTGTCAATATGGGAGCAGTGGCTCTGCGTTTGAACCGGACGCTGAATTTCGATCCTGTAAAACTTGAATTTATTGACGACGAGGCTGCAAATCGTTTGCTGGACCAGCCGATGAGAGCACCCTGGAATATATAACGAATTGACAATTGATAATTAACAATTGACAATTACATAAATAGATAATAATATGAGAAAAGCATATATTTCAATAGCTGCCCTGTTGCTTTGCGGAAGCATGCTGATGGCGCAGACTCCGGCCAACCGTACGGCCAAAACGACCGCTGCCGATGTGTTGGCTCAGATGCCTGCGGCGAAACAAGCGGCGTACAATAAATTGATTGGTGATTTGAGTTCTACTGGCGAAGAAGGTGTTCTGATGCTGGTAAACATGATAAATGCTCCGGGCAAAGGCAGTAACGCAAATGTCGACTACGCTTTGAGTGGTCTTACGCATTATGTCATGGCGAAAGGGGAGGAGAATGCCCGGTTAGTGACTGCAAAGGCTTATCTGAAGGCTTTGGAAATGGTGAACGAGCGTGAAACAAAAGCGTTTATTATCCGCCAACTTCAGATGTTGGGGAAAGACGAATGTATAGATGTACTGGCTTCTTATCTGAACGATGAGTCGTTGAGCGGTCCCGCCGCTCGTGCGCTGGCTTCTAATGGCAGTCAAAAAGCAGGTCAGGCATTGGTTGCTGCTTTGAAGAGTCGTACCGGTTCTTCTAAAACACAAAAGGATGTGATCCGTGCGATTGCCGATGCCCGGGTGGATGGGGCTGAACCTGTTTTGTTGGTATTGCAGGGAGCGTCTGATCCGAATATGCAGAAAGAGGTATTGTATGCCTTGAGTTGTGTCGGAAGTTCTAATTCATTGCCAGTGTTAGCAAAAGCGGCCGAGAATGCCGGTTACACGATGGAAGTGACTGGTGCCAACGAAGCTTATATCGCTTTGTTGAAGCGATTGGTCCAGAGTGATCGTGATGCGGTGATGAAAGCTGCAAAGAAATTGCAGAAAGCAGCGGCTAAAGCCGGACAGGAGCAGACACGGGAAGCTGCCTTGCAAATACTTTTAGCAGCCGAGGAACCGGCTAAAGTATCTAAGATGGTTATTGCTGCCATGAAAGATCCGAGCAAGAACTACCGGAATGCGGCTTTGAGCTATGCTTCCGGTTTTGCAGATAAAGAGTTGTATATAGAACTTATGAAAATGGTTCCTAAAGCCAAACCGGAACTGAAAATAGACATCTTGAACTGGATCGGACGCGAGGCCAAGAAACCTGTCAAACATGACATTATCCAGAATCTGGAAATTCGTTTCGATCTTCCTGCCAAGCAGATCCTGTTGGAGCAGCTCGGTGATGTTAACTTTGACGTGAAGCAGGCTGCAACCTGGACATTGGTGAAGATAGGCGATAAGTCCTATATTCCTTCGTTGGCCGAATTGCTGAAGAGCAATGACAAGCAAGTCGTCCTGTTGGGACAGGATGCTTTGGCTGCCTTCCCTGGAGATATCGACGGGGCAGTGGCAAAGGCCGTCTCTTCTGCTGCTAATGCGGGAAAAATAGCTGGACTTGAGTTGTTGGCCATGCGCAAAGCTACTGCCAATATCAATACCGTACTTGATCAGATACAGATAGGCTCTCCAGAAGTGAAAGCCGCGGCTTATGTGGCTTTGAAGGATGTAGTGGGAGAACGTGATATAACCAATATGTGCGGTATGCTGGAAACGGCTGACGCATTGGCTGTTCCTCCCATGCAGCGGGCTGTTATTTCAGCATTGTCCTCTCTTCCGGTTGCCGACCGGGTCGAAACGGTGACACGTCGTATGTTGCAGGCCGGCAATAAAGATTATTTGTATTATCTGGTGTTGGCTTCTACCGGACAACCGGATGCGCTGGCGACAGTCGTGAAAGGTTTCCGTTCTAATACGGGTGTCAAAAGGGATGCAGCCTTCGAAGCCCTGTTGAACTGGAAGGGTATTGAAGTGGCGGACGAATTATATACGATCTGTAAGGAAAGCCCGTCGTCCAACTATTTTGATCCGGCTCTCACTACTTATGTGAAACTGGTTTCCAATCCGGCATTTACAGGTGAAAACCGTTTGTTAAGCTTGCGTAAGGCAATGGAAATTGCCAAAACGGATGCACAGAAGATCGCGATTTTACAACAGATTGAAAAAACCGGAACATTCTTGGGTATGCTGTATGCCGGCGAATTTCTGGATCAGAAACCTGTACAACAGGCGGCCGCCAATGCAGTCATGAATATTGCTTTGGGTAATAAGGAGTATATGGGGGCGAATGTCCGTACCCTGTTGAATAAGGTGATGGAGGTGCTCGACAATCCGGATGCCGGCTATCAAAGGGAAGCAATCAAGAAACATCTGGCAGAGATGCCGCAAGGTGAAGGATTCGTTTCTTTGTTCAATGGCAAGGATTTGACCGGCTGGAAAGGTCTGGTACAGAATCCGATTGCCCGTGCGAAGATGAAACCGGGACAGTTGGCCAAAGAGCAGGCGAAAGCCGATGAGGTCATGCGTAAAGGCTGGAGCGTGGAAGACGGTATGCTGATATTCAATGGCAAGGGTGACAATCTGTGCACGGAAAAACAATACGGTGATTTTGAAATGTATGTGGACTGGATGCTTGATCCGGCCGGTCCTGAAGCGGATGCCGGTATTTACTTGCGTGGTACGCCTCAGGTGCAGATATGGGATACTTCGCGTGTAAACGTAGGAGCGCAAGTCGGTTCCGGTGGATTATACAACAACCAGATGAACGAGAGCAAGCCGACGAAAGTGGCCGATAATAAGTTGGGTGAATGGAACAGTTTCTACATCAAGATGGTCGGTGACCGTGTGACAGTCGTACTGAACGGAGAGAAAGTGGTGGATGATGTGATTCTGGAAAACTATTGGGATCGCAAGCTCCCGATCTTCCCGGTCGAACAGATTGAATTGCAGGCTCATGGCAGCAAGGTTTATTACCGGAATATTTATGTAAAAGAACTCGAACGCAAGGAACCGTTCAAGCTTTCAGCCGAAGAAGAGAAGGAAGGTTTTAAAGTTCTGTTTGACGGTACGAATATGCATGAATGGACAGGTAACACGGTTGATTATACCCTGGAAGACGGTTGCATTTCCATGATACCGAGCAAGAGCTATGGTGGAAACCTGTATACGAAAGACGAGTATGGCAACTTCGTGTACCGTTTCGAATTCCAGTTGACGCCGGGTGCTAATAACGGTGTCGGTATCCGTACCCCGATGGAAGGGGATGCCGCTTATGTTGGTATGGAAATCCAGATTCTGGATTGCGAACATCCGATTTATAAGGATATTACTCCTTTGCAGCATCACGGTTCCGTTTATGGAATTATCCCGGCTAAGGCGGAACATCATAGTGCGTTTAAACCTGCGGGTGAATGGAATTATGAAGAAATTGTAGCTAATGGGGATAACATCAAGGTAACGGTCAACGGGGTGGTAATCATGGAAGGCAATATCCGCGAAGCGACAAAGAACGGTACTGCCGATCATAAGGAACATCCGGGCCTGTTCAATAAGAAAGGACATATCGGTTTCTTAGGTCATGGCTCTCCTGTCAAGTTCCGTAATATTCGCATTAAAGAGTTGAAATAACGTTTTTTTATCTATAGTTAAATAGCAGCATAAGCAGAAATTAGCTTATGTTGCTATTTTTTTATGATTAATGTGTGTGGAAAATCCTTGAATATTAAGGAAAATAAAATTTGTTAGTTCGGTTTATTATAACGACTTTTGTATGAAGGATAATAAAGAAGTCGTATTCATGGATGTAGACCAGTATCAATTAATATTAGACAATGCTCAGGTTGGCTGGTGGAAAGCTGATTTTGAAGAAAGATGTTATATCTGTTCTGACTATTTGATTAGTCTCTTGGAGTTGGATGGTCCGAAAATATCCATAGTAGATTTCTTTTTGTTGATCCGTGGAGACTATCGGGATCGTATCGCTAACGAATTTGCTTTCTTTAAAGGTATTGGTATATACGAACAGATCTTCCCTATAAAGACTTGCTATGGTTATAGGTTCGTCCGTACAAAAATTTATAAACGTGAAAAGGCTTCCGATGGCAAGTTGACCGTATTGGGTATTTTACAGTTGATTCCTTTTAGTGAAATGGAGGAGAATAGACCTGTCGTGAATGGACAGGTTGATAGTGTTCTCAGGCATTTGGGGAGTTTGTCCCATGCCTTACATTCTTTTATCCAGACAAATGATTTGCATAAATCGATCCATTTGGCTCTTACGGAGGTTCTATTTTCGATCGATACGAAGGGGCGTGTATACATTATGGAATATGAGGATGAGAAGCAGATTGGCTGCACATATGAGGTGTGTAGTGAGGGAGTTGAGCCTGTCCGTCCGTTTTTGCAAAACATTCCGGTTGCTACGTTACCTTGGTCTACACATAAAATACGGAATTTATATCCTATCCTAATTAATAATCTGGATGAATTACCTCCTGAAGCGGTTGAGGAGAAGCGCTACCTGAAAGCGCGTCGAACCTGTTCTCTGATTTTAATTCCATTAATAATCAAAGGTGAGTCTTGGGGGTATATGGGAATCGATATAGTAGATAAGTATCGTATGTGGAGCTTGGAGGACTATCAATGGTTGTCGTCTATTTCCAATATCATTAGTATAATAACGAAGATGGCCCGTACCAATGAAGCTTTGGACCATAGTGAAAAGTTACTTCGGAATATTTATACCAACATACCGGTCGGAATAGAGTTGTATGATAAGAAGGGCTATCTGGTGGATTTGAATAATATGGATGTCGAGATATTCGGCCTTCCTTCCAAAGAGTCTGTTTTGGGGCTTAATATCTTTGAAAATCCTATGATTAATGATGAAATACGAGAAAAACTGATTAGTCGGGAGCCAGTCTCTTTTCACATGGATTATTCATTTAACACAATTGAGGACAAAGGGTTCTATCCGACAATGAAGAATGGTACGATCGATATTTTCACAAAAGTCTGCATGTTGTATGACATATATGGAGATCTGATTAATTATATGTTTATTAATCTTGATAATACAGATAAGGCGGTCGCATATAACCGTATCGAGGAGTTTGAACATTTCTTCAGCCTGGTCAGCCGTTTTGCAAAAGTTGGATATGCCAAATTTGATTTGTTGACTCGTGAAGGGTATGCTATCGACCAATGGTATCAGAATTTAGGAGAAAAAGAAGGTGTGCCGCTATCGGAAGTCATAGGTGTTTATAGCCAGATCCATCCTGAAGACCGGAAGGTTATGTTTAATTTCTTTGAACAGGTAAAGAAAGGACAGTGTGATAGTATTCGGCGGGAATTAAGGGTGAAGTATGGAGAAGGTTGGCATTGGACTCGTGTGAATGTAATGCGGAACACCCAGTCGACTAATCCGGACAGACTTGAAATGATCTGTGTGAATTATGATATAACCGAACTGAAGGAAACGCAGAAGCAGCGTGAGAAAGCCGAAGAACTCGACCGTTTGAAATCTGCATTCCTTGCCAATATGAGCCATGAGATCCGGACTCCGCTGAATGCCATTGTCGGTTTTTCCACGTTGTTGGTCGATACGGACGATCCGGAGGAAAAGAAGCAGTTTGTCGAGATTATCCAAAAAAACAATGAACTGTTGTTACAGTTGATCTCCGATGTGCTGGATCTGGCGAAGATAGAATCTGGTATAATCGAATTGAAACTTGTCGAGGTCGACTTGCGGGAGCTATGTAAAGAACTGGTCGTTTCGATGCGTATCAAAGTACCGGCTGAAGTCGCGCTCTGTGTGGTTCCGGACTTGCCTTCCTATATCATGCGTTGTGATAAGGTGAGGCTGACACAGATCATATCCAACTTTATTAATAATGCCATCAAACACACCAGCAAAGGAACGATCCTGCTTGGTTACGAGATACGCTGGGATGAGATTGAGTTTTCTGTGACGGATACCGGTGACGGTATGTCGCCGGAAGTGCAGCGACATGTGTTCGACCGTTTCTATAAAGGAAACAGTTTCAAGCAGGGGACAGGTTTGGGGCTCTCGATCTGTAAGAGCATAATAGAACAGGTTGGCGGTAAAATCGGGGTAGAGTCCGAGATAGGGAAGGGGTCCCGTTTCTGGTTTACTTTACCCCGTTAGATTCATATCTTATTCTTTTTCACCATAGGACAAATCGCCGGCGTCTCCCAGTCCCGGAACGATGTAAGAATGATCATCTAGTTCGTCATCGACAGCCGCGACCCATATAGTCGTGATGTCGTCCGGCATTTTACGCTGGAGATATTCGATTGCCTGCTTGCTGGCAATGATGGAAGCGACATGGATATGCGCCGGGTGGCCTTTGGTGCGCAATGCTTCGTAGGCCAGTTCCATAGAACTGCCGGTTGCCAGCATCGGATCCGTTATAATCAATGTCTTGTCTGTTAATCGGGGAGATGCGATGTATTCGATATGAATATCGAAGTTCAGACGGTCCTTGTATTTCCTGTAAGCGGAAACAAAGGCATTTTCCGCATTGTCCAGGTAACTGAGGAAACCCTGATGGTAGGGGAGGCCGGCACGCAGGATCGTACTGATGACGACTGAATCGTCGGGAGTGTTCATTGGTGCTATCCCGAGAGGAGATTGAATACCTTTTTTGCTGTAGGTGAAATCCTTACTGATCTCGTAAGCCATGATTTCACCGATCCGCTCGATGTTACGACGGAAGCGCATACTGTCTTTTTGTATATTGACGTCGCGCAGTTCTGCGACAAACCGGTTTAACACCGAGTTTGATTCTCCAAGATTAACTATTTTCATGATTGAATTGTCATTTTTCCGGCGCCGAAATTACTCATAATTTGGACAGGTCGCAAAAAAGAAGGCAACCTTTTTCAGATTGCCTCCCTTTGTCAGGTAAAAAGTCTTACTTCTTTTCTTCGGGTTTGTTAATTGCATCCAGCAAATATTTACCCGGTTTGAATTTTACAGTCGTTCTGGCTGGAATCATAACCGGTGTTCCTGTCTTGGGGTTACGAGCTAAACGCTCTGTCTGAGGACGTGGTATCAATGTTCCGAAACCGATCAATACGATTTCCTCGTTGTGGGACATAGCTTCTGTTACGATGTCTACATAAGCCTCCAATAGTTTCTTCGCTTTTTGTTTCTGTAATCCCGATCTCTGGGCCAAGGCCTCAATCAATTCTGCTTTGTTCATGAATGTTTTTATTTAATTAATGATATTCAAGGCAAATGTACGCTTTTCATTGATATGTTGTATCTCCTTTTGCATATAAAGAAATCAGCGTTCATTTCTTATTTAACAACACGTATATGCATTTGTTACGATTTGCGAAACAAAAAATGTTAAATAACCTTTGGTCGCTATATTTGAAAGGCTTTTTTATATACCTGCTGATTGATTTGATATTTATCGTTACTTTTGTCCTGCAAAATAAAACATACGCGAAATGAGAATAGAAGAGAATTACTCGCTGGAGAAACATAATACTTTTCACCTTCCGGTGAAGGCCCGTTGGTTTATGGAATATACGAATGAAGAAGAACTGGGGCGGATCTTCCGGGACGAATATTTTCAGGAATGTTTGTCGTTGCATATCGGAAGTGGCAGTAATCTGTTGTTTATAAATGATTTTAACGGGGTTATCTTGCATTCGCAGATAAAAGGTATCTCTGTTGCGAAAGAGACAGACGATTCGGTATTGCTTCGCATCGGAGCTGCCGAGAAGTGGGACGATGTAGTCGCTTATGCCGTCTCCAAAGGTTGGGGAGGGATAGAAAATCTGTCCGGCATTCCGGGCGAAGTCGGAGCAGCCGCTGTCCAGAATATCGGGGCATACGGTACGGAAATCAAGGATGTGGTCGAGACGGTGGAGACATATAACCAGCTTTCGTTCGAGAAACGTATGTTTACAAATGAAGAATGTCTTTATAGTTATCGGGATAGTTTCTTCAAGAATGAGCATAACGACCCGCACATTGTTACTTATGTAAATATACGTTTGAGCAAAAAGCCTCGGTTTTCTGTCAATTACGGCAATTTGAAAGAGGAACTGGCTAAATATCCAAAGATAACGTTGCAAGCTGTGCGGGATGCTGTGATCTCGATCCGTCGTCAAAAATTGCCTGATTCCGATGAGTTGGGAAATGCCGGAAGTTTCTTTATGAACCCGGTTATTCCGGTTGTCCATTACGAAAAGTTGAAGAGGCAATATCCGGACATGCCGTCCTATCCGGCAGGAGAGGGGAAGATGAAGGTCCCTGCAGGCTGGTTGATCGAGCAGTGCGGTTTTAAAGGCAAGTCGCATGGTGCGGTCGGCGTATATGAAAAGCAGGCATTGGTATTGGTCAATTTGGGTGAAGCCAAAGGACACGAGATCGCACTGGTTGCCGAAAGTATTCGTACGGCTGTTCATGACCGGTTCGGTATCGAGATTATGCCTGAGGTAAAATATGTAGGATAAATGGAAATAACGTTTTTAGGGACGGGGACTTCTACCGGAGTTCCCGAAATAGGTTGTCAGTGTGAGGTGTGTACCAGTTCGGATAAACGGGATTGGCGTCTGCGTACGTCCGTACTGGTGGAGACGGATGGTAAACGGATTTTGTTGGATTGTGGCCCGGATTTCCGTTGGCAGGTGATCCGCAACAAGACGTATCGTTTGGATGCGGTCCTGATTTCGCATGAACATTACGATCATGTCGGCGGATTGGACGACCTACGCCCTTTTTGCCGTGAAAAGGGAGTGGATGTATATGCGGAAGATAATGTGGCGGAAGCTATCGAGACACGTATCCCTTATGTGTTCCGTGCCCATAAATATCCCGGAGTTCCGAACCTGGAACTTCACCGGATCGGAAACGAGCCTTTTGTGGTTGCCGGAATCTCGGTTACGCCGATCCGGGTGATGCATGGGAAACTGCCGATTTTCGGCTATCGTATCGGTAATATGGCTTACTTGACAGATGTAAAATATCTTCCGGAAGAAGAGTATGCCAAACTGGAAGGCCTGGATGTGCTGATTCTGACAGCTCTCCGCCGGGGAGCCCACCCTACGCATGAATCGCTGGAAGAAGCCCTTGTTAATATCGAAAGGATAAAACCGAAGGAAACCTATCTGATCCACATGAGTCATCGCATTGGTCTGCATGCGGAGGTAGAGAAGGAGTTGCCGCCTCATGTCCATCTGGCCTACGACGGATTACACGTTTCTACCGCCTTGTCTCATAGTCTTTTATTTCGTAAGTAATATGATCGTTCTTGTCCCACAGTTGTAAAACGCTTGTTTCTCAATAGTCTAACAAGCGTTTTACAAATGTCAGACACTTGTTCGACATTTGGCGGAAGAAAAAGAAGCAGTTTGTTTTGTGTTAAGACTTGGGTTGTTTGGTCTTAAAAGTTGCTGGCAGAAAAATGAATTATGTCATTTCCTTCATCCGTAATACCCTGAATGCGAAATATTCCGGTATACAGATAAAGGAATGAAGGATTATTTTTCAATAACTTTTGTTGGAGGATGCGATCTCTCCGGCAATCAATTCATATCCTTTATCGTTTGGATGGAGACCGTCACCGATAAACAGGCTTTCGTTTATTTTGCCGTCTTGCAGCAATAGGGCTGTTCCCGGATTGGCAAATTCGTAACCTTCCGTTTCCACCATCTCTTTAATATCGAAGTTGATGTTCCTTACCCATTGTTCCTGATTGCGGCGGGGAAGGATGCCGATCACTTTGACGGAGGCTTCCGGTTGCCGTTGACGGATGGCGGAAAGGAGGAAGCGGAGACCTTCGACGATCTCTTTGTCGTTGTTCAGGCCACAATTATTCGTGCCGATCATCAAGACGACTTTTCCGGCCTTATAGCCATCCAGTTCGCCATGGTATATACGCCAAAGCACGTTTTCGATACGGTCCCATCCGCAGCCCAAGTTCTGGAAACCGGCAGGACGCATGACTTTTTCCCAGGTCTCCCGTCCGTTCTTGTTGCGGTGTTCCGGTTCGCCACCCCAATAGTGGGTGATCGAATTGCCTAAGATTACAGCTTTAGGCGGATGGTTGCGTACCTGCTCCAGGAAAGCGCGGTGACGGGAGAGCCATTCGTACATATGCGGTTCCCGGCGTTGGGTGACGGGGATGGTTGTTGTCAGGGAGCCAAGGGGAATATGCAGGATTTCCCGTACCTTTCTTTCTACGACAATCGCCTGTTGCTTCATTCCGAAGTCGGATGGGTGCACATAGTCAACCCAACCATCGGACGGTATGTTCAGGTCTTCGCGGGACAAATAATATACATCTTTAATTCCTTCGGACTGAATCTGCTCGTATGCTTTACGGGAAGCACGGTTAACCTGGGTGACTTCGTTGTATTTTATTGAATCCATATACATATTGCTATAGCCTCCGTGTTCGATCAGCAAGATGGGAGCCGAATGTTTTTCCCGAAGTTGCTTGACGGCGGCGATGGCCAAAGCCGTAACATCTTCTTCCTTCTGATTGGGCAAGTTCGGCATGCAATCCAGTATGTACAGCCGGGCATCCATTTCGCCGATGAATTGCAGCACTTCTTTCGCCAGTTTGCCATTGCCGGAAAAGCCGAGGTTTATGAGCGGGTAATCCAGCGAACGTTGGAGGATCGTTCCCCATGCCATTGCCGGGCGGGAGGCGCAGGCCCCTTGTGCGATCGAAGTTCCGTACAGGACAATCGGCTTTTCGGGAGAAACCGGGATGAATTCCAGTTTCGCATCTTCGGGTATACCGATCTCCAGCCATTTCACTCCGTTGTATAAAGGCAGATAAAGCCGGTATTCGAAACCTTGTTTGTGGTAGCGGTCTTTGCCTATATTATTATATGTATAGGTGATCGTATCCTTGAAAGAATAGTTGCCGAAACAAAAATGCCATTCCCCGTCGCTGTTAATGCTGTAAAGGTCGACTCCCGACACTCCGGTCGAAGGCATATGAGGCATATTCAGGCTACCGGTAACGGTGTAGCGCACTTTGATCTGCGGGGCATTACTGTAGAAATGAATGGCGAGTCCTGCCGAATGCTGCGACAGGTTCCATACCGGTTCGCTCACCACGCCTTTTGCACGTTCGGGCAGGCGTGTGTAAGAATTTCCGATCTCTTTTGTGAATCCTTGATTTTGGATAACCGGAAAACTGGCTTCCATCGGGTTGTGCCATTTCCATTGGGCGGCAGCCGGAAGGAAAAGCAGGCAACAAAACAATAAACAAATAAGCTTTTTCATGGATATTATCTCCTTAATAACCGTATTATGATACAATATCTACAAAGATAAGACAATTTTGCAAAAGCATTTCCTGATTAATCCTGTATATTTGTCGCCAGTTAATTAAATTTGAAAACCATGAAATTAAAAGCTCTTATTGTGTTCTTCTTGATGGGGAGCATGTCACTGACGGCACAGAAAAGCTATCAGTTGCAATCGCCGGACAAAAAACTGCAAGCAGTCGTTACGGTTGGTGACGATATTCGTTTCTCATTTACACACGACGGGACTGAAGTTCTTGCCGCATCTCCCATCTCCATGACGTTGCAAAACGGAGTTGTCTTAGGGGCCAGCCCCAAAGTCTCGAAAGTGCTGAAAGCCGCAGTTGATAAAGTGATCCCTTCTCCTTTCTATAAAAAGACGGAAGTACAGGATATCTATAATGAAATGACACTCTCGTTCCGGGGTAACTACGGCCTTGTTTTCCGTATGTATAATGACGGTCTGGCCTATCGTTTCACGACGAAGATGAAGAATGATATCGTCGTCGTGGATGAAGAAGCCGATTATACTTTCTCTTCCGACCATATGGCTTTTGCGCCTTACGTGAACAGTAAAAAGGCTACATTTGAGGAACAGTTCATGAATTCTTTCGAGCAGCCGTATGTACATGAACCGATCACGAAGCTGAACAGCAAGCGCCTGATGATCCTTCCGCTCCTGGTGGAACTGGACGGTGGCAAGAAACTCTGTATCACCGAGGCTGACCTGGAAGATTATCCCGGAATGTTCCTGAATAACTCGACCGACAAGCCGGTGTTGAAGCCGATATTCGCCTCTTATCCGAAAGTGAAAAAGCAAGGCGGTCACAATAATTTGCAGATGTTAGTGGAAGAACGCGAAGATTACATAGCCAAGACAAGCGGCACGCGTGCTTTCCCGTGGCGTGTGTTTATCGTCTCTGAGAATGACAAGCAGCTGGCCGATTGCGATATGGTGTATCGTCTGGCTTCTCCCTGCCGTTTGCAGGATGTTTCCTGGGTGAAACCGGGTAAGGTGGCATGGGATTGGTGGAATGACTGGAACATTTACGATGTGGATTTCCGTGCCGGTATCAACACTGAAACCTATAAATATTATATCGACTTCGCTGCCGAACATGGCATCGAATATGTGATTCTCGATGAAGGCTGGTCTGTCAATATGGCTGCGGACCTGATGCAGGTTATTCCAGAAATCGATATTCCGGAACTGGTGAATTATGGCAAATCCAAGAATGTCGGAATCATCCTCTGGGCGGGCTACCATGCATTCGACCGGGATATGGAAAAGGTGGTGAAGCATTATTCCAATATGGGTGTGAAAGGATTCAAGGTAGACTTTATGGATCGCGACGACCAGGAGATCGTCGACTTCCTCTACAGAGGAGCCGAAACTTGTGCGAAATATAAGATGATGGTCGATTATCATGGTATCTGTAAACCGACAGGTTTGCAACGTACTTATCCGAACGTGATCAACTATGAAGGCGTTCATGGTTTGGAAAATATGAAATGGGTAGCCAGTACCTACGATATGCCGCTTTACGACGTGACGATTCCTTTTGTCCGTATGGTTGCCGGTCCGATGGATTATACACAGGGCGCCATGCGCAATGCGATCCGTAAAAATTATGCTCCGATCTATACCGAACCGATGAGTCAGGGAACGCGTTGCCATCAGTTGGCTACTTATGTGATCTTCGAATCTCCGCTGAACATGTTGTGTGATAATCCTTCCAACTATAACCGGGAACCCGAATGTACGGAATTTATCGCCAATATCCCGACCGTATGGGAAAAGACGGTTGCTCTGGATGGTAAAGTGGGTGAATTTGTTGCTATTGCTCGCCTTCACGGTAATGATTGGTATGTGGGCGCTTTGACGAATTGGGATGCCCGTGAGGTGGAACTTGACCTGTCTTTCTTGGGTGATGGCAATTATAAACTGGAATTGTTCAAAGATGGCATCAATGCCGATCGTGCCGCCTGTGATTATAAAAAGGAAGTCATACCAGTTCCTGCCGATCGCAAGGTAAAGGTGAAGATGGCTCCTGGCGGTGGTTGGGCTGCCAAGATTTATAAATAAAACGTATTTCCCGTGTAGTTGTAAAACACACGGTTTCCGAATGTCTGCCGGAATAACGCGTATTTGTCTATACCCGTACAATGACAAATCCCGATCTGTTCCGGCAGATTGTTTTTCAGGTAGTCCGCTATGATACTGAATTTCTCGTCCTGGGCATTGTGGATATGAAAACCTCCGGCCAGGAGTTTGAATGTATATCCTGGAAAACAGTTGCCGATAGTCCGGAGAATATTGGTGATTCCCCGGTGGGAACAGGCACTCAATACGGAATATGTGTTTTCTGCTATCAATGCGACCACCAGTTCGTCATTGAAAATATCGGGAACAACTCCTTCGGGCGTTTGGGTGAAGAATCGTTCGAAGTGAGTATCTTCAGGATTTATAACCGGAAGGTCCGGGAATAGGAACAATCCGGGAATAAGTTCCGTCTGCCCGGTGATAAAACGGAATCGGGATAAATCCAACAGGTTGGAGTCAATGACTCCGTTCTCCCGTTTATCTTTAAACTTTCGATAAAGGGCTTCCTGTTTACAGATAACCGAAGCTTTTTTATTGACGGAAAGGAAATGCCGCAATCCTCCTGTATGATCGCTATGTCCATGTGACAGGATAAGGAAATCCACTTCCGCAATCTCGATATCCGAAAGTGTCGCATTGCGGATAAATAGATCCGATTGTCCCGTATCGAATAATATTTTATACCCGTTGTTTTCAATAAGCAATGAAAGCCCGTGTTCCGCTTGTAAGTTCCGCCTGTAGACGGCATTCTCCACGAGCGTCGTGATTTTGTAATGCATAATCTTATTCTTTTAATACCCGATTACGGGACAAAAATAAAAAATCCCCTTAACAAAAACTTGCTAAGAGGATTTTTTTGAGGTTCCTGGCGGATTCGAACCGCCGTACATGGTTTTGCAGACCACTGACTAAGCCACTCATCCAAGGAACCGAAATAAAGTCGTGAAAAATAATTTTCAATTATAAGAGGTTCCTGGCGGATTCGAACCGCCGTACACGGTTTTGCAGACCGCTGACTAAGCCACTCATCCAAGGAACCAATATGTTTTTGTAAACATTCCGGTTTTGCGAGTGCAAAGAAAGATAATATATTTGGAATATGCAAATCTTTTTCTCTCTTTTTGTTTTCGGGGAGGTTTGGAGAAGTAAGGAAAAAGAGGTTACTTTGTCATCTATTAGCATAAACAATAAGATAATGACATATATTGAAACTGAAATCCCCGGTGTGTGGATCATTGAACCGAAAGTGTTTAAAGATGCACGCGGTTACTTTATGGAGGCTTGGAAGAAGGCGGAGTTTGAAGAACATATCGGCAAAGTGGAATTTGTGCAGGATAACGAGTCTTGTTCATCAAAAGGCGTGTTGAGAGGATTGCATTACCAGTTGGCTCCTTACTCGCAGTCCAAGTTGGTACGCGTGATAAAAGGATGTGTTTTGGATGTGGCCGTCGATTTGCGTAAAGGTTCTCCGACATTCGGGAAATATGTAGCAGTCGAGTTGTCCGATGAGAATAAACGTCAATTTTTTATCCCACAGGGATTCGCCCACGGTTTTCATGTCATGAGCGAGGAAGCGGTTTTTACTTATAAAGTCGATAACCCTTATGCACCTACACATGAGCGCGGATTGCGTTTTGACGATCCGACGGTCGGGGTGGACTGGAAGATCACGGAACCGGCTATCCTCAATTTGTCGGATAAAGATAGGAATGCTGCTTTACTGCAAGACGCTGAGATAAATTTTGAGTTTTGAATTATGAATTAAAAATATAGATATGAAAACTTACTTGATTACCGGAGCGGCTGGTTTTATAGGCGCTAATTTCATTAAATACATGTTGGCGAAGTATCCCGAAATAAAGATTGTGGTTTTGGATCTGCTGACCTACGCCGGTAATCTCGGAACGATTGCCGAAGACATCGACGGGGAGCGTTGCGAGTTTGTGAAAGGTAATATCTGCGATCGTGCGTTGACGGACGAGCTCTTTGCCAAATACCAGTTCGATTATGTCGTTAATTTTGCGGCGGAAAGCCATGTGGACCGCAGTATCGAGAATCCGCAGCTTTTTCTGGTCACGAATATATTAGGTACTCAAAATCTGCTCGATTCTGCTCGTAAAGCGTGGGTGACGGGCAAAGCGGCTACCGGTTATCCTGAATGGCGTGAGGGTGTCCGTTTCCACCAAGTGTCTACCGATGAGGTGTATGGTAGCCTGGGGGCCGAAGGCTATTTCCATGAAACGACTCCATTGGACCCACGTAGTCCGTACAGTGCATCCAAGACGAGTGCCGATCTGTTTGTACAAGCTTACTCCGAAACTTATAAGATGCCGGTCAGCATCACCCGTTGTTCCAACAATTATGGTCCGTACCATTTCCCGGAAAAGCTGATACCTCTGATTATTAAAAACATTCTCGAAGGTAAATCGCTTCCTGTTTATGGTGACGGGACAAATGTACGCGACTGGCTGTACGTGGAAGACCACTGCAAGGCTATCGACTTGGTGATCCATAAGGGACGGGCAGGGGAGGTCTATAACGTAGGAGGCCATAACGAGAAGCAGAATATCGAGATCGTGAAGTTGACAATCAGTACCATTCGCCGATTGATGACGGAACAACCCGAATACCGCCGGATTCTGAAGAAAAAAGAGATCGGTGCGGACGGGCAGATTTCCATCGACTGGATCAACGACAGCCTGATTACTTTTGTAAAAGACCGTTTGGGCCATGACCAGCGTTATGCCATTGATCCGACAAAGATTACAAACGAATTGGGCTGGACACCTGAAACTTCTTTCGAAACCGGAATTGTCAAGACGATCCGTTGGTATCTGGACAACCAGAAGTGGGTGGAAGACATCACGGGAGGAGATTATATGAAATATTACGAGCGGATGTATGGGAACCGTTAAGGTTCCCATACATCCGCAGCCTTTACCAAAGCTAAGTCTTTTCCTAATTCCGGCGCAGCTTCCTCGATCTGTTTGCGTACTGCGTCGCGGATATCTTTCCGGATATTCTTGCGTGTGCTGTCCAATTCCGCTTGCTTGGCCGGCTTGAAAATATCCTTGTATTTACATTTCGTGATCTTATATTTGAAATCATCCAGGTTGCCGGTGATGTCGATTCCTAATTTGAAAGGAACGGGCGATTTGAGTACCGATAGATGGTAATTGAATGTCATGTCCAAATTATGCGTTCCGCCGACAGCCACTTTGTAACGGTCCATTTCCACCAAGAATGGGAAGACTTCGATCTTATTGTCTTTGATGGCAAGGTCTACTGAAATACTGTCTATCATATTCCGTTTCTTGTTTTTGAACATCAGTGTCTTGGATATTTCGGTAAATGTTTCTCCATCGAGCAGTACCATATTGTCCCCGTGTAGATAGCAAGACGAGTTAATGGACGGCATAATGAGAGACATGGTCGAATCCATCTTGCAAGTAGCCGTGACCTGACAATCCAAAACACCTTCGAACGAACGGAGCATCGGGACTAATGTGTCGATGGAAGGGAAGAGGGCGATCAACTTCTCCACCTTCACATCTTCCATATCGAGGTCTAAACCGGCGGTTGCCTCTTGTCCGTTCTTAGCCCGGTAGACCATTGTCAGGTTCCCATTCCCCATATTGGATTGTATATTGAGCTTGCTCAAGTTGATACTCTGATCGCGCAGGACAATCTCGCCGACCACGTTCTTTAATTCCAGATCCTTGAAATCGATACGTTTTGCATTCGTATGGAGAGCCACGTCGAGAAAGGCTGGAAGAACAAATAATTGGCTGGTCGTGTCGGTTTCTGTTTGTGCGATACTATCTTGCAGCGATTCGGTATTGAGTTGTGCGATATTTTCATCACTGAGCATTAGTAGGTCCGTGTTTTCCCCATATTGCATACCGTTGTTGACTGCCTGCATCAACTGATTACAATCGATATAATCCGAATTTAGATTGAAATTTCCTTTCAACTTTCCTCCGCGGAGCATCGCTTTCCGGATCTGGCTGATCTCGCCGTTAAGGGTGAAATTACTTTTGCCGAGATGCAGGCGGGCATCTGTCAGTGTGATGTCGTTTGTGTTGAACCTCATCGTCGTCGGCTCCATCCATATCGGGAGTGGGAACATGCGGCTGAAACCGCGCATTTGTTTGAAAGAGATGCTGCCCCGTGCTTCCCATTTGCGCAGGAATTGACCTTCTGTTTTGCTACTGTCGCCGACGGCAGTTTTCCCGGCCATCTTCTTTCTCTTTTCTGTTAGATGTACACGTTGTTCGTCGGTCAGTGTGCGGCGTTGCCGGTTTGCCATCTGTAGGCGTCGTGCATCACGATAGGGAAGGGCCTCGATCGTAAACGAGCTTCCCGTCAGGGAGAGGCCTGTCCGTAAAGGCATACTGATGTATTTCAGTGTGTCGATCGAAATGACAGCGGCTGCAGTCGGGGTTAGTTTGTCGGAAGTGGACGGTTTGATACCACCTTTCAGTTCGGAACGTCCGGCCACGATCCAGACGGAATCGGCCGTTCGGGTTCTCAGATGGTTGAAGGCCAATTGCCCGGTCATCGGTATGACGGCTGTTGTATCAATAACAGGCGATGTTTGAGCAAGCATTTCCAATTTACTTATGTTCGTGCTGATTTCATCTTTATATTTGATATTCAGGCTATCTATTCCCATCGTCATCCGCATCAGGTTTTGTGATTCGATGTAAAGACTTTTCTGGTGTGTCGTGTCGATTGTCAGATAGGCATCGGAAATGAAAATATCCATGCCGAGTGACTGGCTGAACGCTTTTAGCTTGTCAATATTGAGTTTTCCTGAACTGTGTATCTTCCCGAACCGGCTTTCGACAAGGTCATTCACGGTAAAAGTGGTCGATAGGTCTGCATCCATTACACCTTCCACTAACAGCGTGTCCGGATTAAGGAATTCCTGTCCCAACCGGGTGAAGTCCACTTTACCTTTCATTCCGGCCCGGACGGCCGGATTTTTGAACAGGTTGGTTACTTTGGCCTGCATATCCAATGAAGTGTTGAGCCCTTTCATCGTGAGTTGTTCGAGCGAGACGAAAGAAGAATCCGGAAAAGGTCCGTTCAGATGGATATCTAGGTCCATTTCCAGTGTGTCGATACCTTGTTTGATGTCCTTTATATGATAGGAGCCGTTTTCTATTTTGCAACACAGGTTCGCATTTGGTACGATACTGTCCCCTAAGAAACCGTGAATGCTTCCTTCCATAAGGATTGAGCCTTCCGCTTGTATCTTATCGCGATTCTGGAAATAGGCATCGGGAATGAATTTCAGCAGATCGTTCATATCCGAGATTTTCAATCCCATATCCATATCGATACGGGTGTGTCGGTTTTCCGGAAAGTGGCGTATAGTGCCATCGGCGGTGAAAGGCAGATTGTTCACCTTCAATTCCGCATCTTTCAAGGTAGTCGAGTTGTAGTGTTCGGCGAGCACTAACCTGCTTTTGAGATGAAGTGACAAGTCGTTTTTCAATGTATAAGTTGGGTTACTGAATAAAAGGGATGAACAGCCCATTTCCAAATCGAGTGTATTGGCTCCTCCAGCCAATGAACCGTCAAGGCGTACGAAGAAGCCCTGCATTTCGGTAAAAAGGTCAGCTTGGCGGTCGTCATACGTGAAATGTCCTCCGTAGATGCGTACCTTTTGCAGGTCGATAGGCGGCAGGGGCTTTTTGCCTGCATCGGTCTCTGTCGAATCCGTCTCACTTTCGTAAATATCCCAGTTCGCACGTCCGTTTTTATTGACGAATCCATAGAAACGCGGGTTCTCGATGGAAAAGTCTTTGATGGTGATCTTACTACCAAAAAGGTAATCGAGTGGTTGCAAAGACAGGGTTGCCCGGTTGAAAGCAAGCAGCGAATCGGAAGGAATTGCCAGTTCTTCTTCATGGGCGGTCGAATCTTCGGCTGCGTGCGAGATCAGGTGGCCGTTCGTCAGCTTCACGCCTAAATAAGGATAGGTTTCGAAATAGGTCAGTTCCACCCGTTCGCAATCCAAATGTGCATCGATGAACTTATTTGCCTGCTCGATAACCAGTGGCGTCAGTTTCTCTGGCGGCAATACTCCCCAGTTCAGAATGCTGAACCCGATAGCCGGGAGTATGAATATCAGGGTTATAGTCGCCAGAACGATGATCGTCAGTATTTTCTTTTTCCTTTTCATATTTATCTTATGTATGCTTCTGTCAAGAATTATAATATACAAAAGTATGAAAAAGCCGGAGATGACGAAGGTGATCTGTTGCCTTTTTTGAATAATCCGTTTAGTGCTCATTCTGTTTTGCCATTTGAAGATTGGGTCGTGGTTTAAAAAAAGATAGACAAAGTAAGATTAGGATCGCATGGCGAGCCCCCTTATTGTCAAAAACGATCTGAAATTGCAAAATCTGAGTTAAAATAAACGGTTTGCAGAGGTCTGTTTTCTGTTTAAAAGGTGGTTAGGAAAAGACTGTTCCCGTGAGGTGCGCAGTTTTTTCCCGCGAAGACGGTCTTCGTTGCCATGACGACCGTCTTTGTATAAGGGGAAGTCGGCATCCTGGGGCGATGAAGTCTGTTTTTACGGCGATGAAGACGGTCGTCACGGAAACGGGGTGCCGGAATCCTTGAAAATACCCTCGGATTTCTTTCCATATTCCTTGACTCTCCCTTTTGTTTCCCCGGATATCCGATTCTCCGGGAGTTTAGCTTTGTCGGAATGTCGGGAATTCCGGTAAAAAGATTGACAAACAGCCGGCTTTTTTTATTTTCCAAGTGGACGGTTTTCATATATGCCACGAAAAGTGCCGTTTTGGTGTGTAAAGGTCAATCTGAAAGCGTTCAGCTTTTCGATTGAAATAGAAAAAACAGGGGATATTGTAAAATTTATCCTTGTGAAATAATAATTGACTTTATTTGAGTTCGTGCCTAAACAATGCAGATGTGCATTTTGGACAAATATCGTTTTGCTATATGTATTACAGTAAAGCTGTATATTTGTTGTGTTAAAAAATATTACCCGCAATACTATTCTAAAAACATGGGATAGAAATCCGATTTTGATGGGGTAGTAGTGATATTTTGATTATCTTTGCAATTGTCATGAAACATTTGCCTGATTGAGTAGTATGGAGCCCTAAACTAATAAAAAATATAAATGAACATGTCGTAGATGACCTTAATAGCAGATTGTCTTCTAAATCAGAGTTTCTCCGAAGTTAAGTATGGCAAGATTGACAGTTATGACACGTTAATGAGTTTGGTAAAGTAAAAAGTAATATATTTATGGATTTTCGTCTGAAAGTATTTCACAGCGTAGCCACGAATTTGAGCTTTACGAAGGCTTCAAAAGAGTTGTTTATCAGTCAGCCAGCCATCAGCAAGCATATTCATGAATTGGAGGTGCAATATAAAACACCGTTGTTCGATCGGGTGGGAAGCCATATCGGACTGACCCATGCGGGTGAATTGTTATTGTCGCATACGAAACAGCTGTTGGCTGCATACCGGCAGATGGATTTCGAGATGAACCTGTTGACGGATAATTTTGCCGGGGAACTGCGGTTGGGGGCAAGTACGACGATTTCCCAATATGTGCTGCCGCCTGTCCTCGCCTCTTTTATCAAGAAGTTCCCGGAGATAAAAGTCTCTTTGCTGAACGGGAACAGCCGCGATATCGAACAGGCCTTGCGGGAGGGAAAGATCACCCTCGGCCTGATCGAAGGAACGGCGCACCAGAGCACACTTCACTATACCCCTTTTATGAGAGACGAACTGGTCGTCGTGGCGCATACGGGCAGTTCATTGGCGGCCTATGACGAGATTTCGCTCGAACAGCTTCGTACGCTGCCTCTTGTCCTGCGCGAAAACGGTTCGGGAACGCTGGATGTGGTGGAAGCTGCCTTGGCGGAACATCAGGTGAAACTTTCGCAACTGAATGTGGTGTTGCAGATGGGGAGTACGGAAAGTATTAAGTTGTTTTTGGAGAACTCCGAGGCGTTGGGAATTGTTTCTATCCGTGCCGTGACCCGCGAATTGATGTCCGGCAGGCTGAAGGTGATCGAAGTGGAGGGGTTCCGCGCCGAACGGATGTTTGCCTTTGCCGAGCCGCAGGGACAGAACGGGGGAGTGGAAGAGAGCTTCATCCGATATGCCTGCCAAAACTGGCGATAACCTGATGTTATACTCTATAAAAATATATTAGGAAAGGATAGAGGAAAAAAGCCTTACTTTTGCCACGGTTTTAAAAAATAATGGATTTTAAACTTGATTGAATATGTTTAGCGAAAAAAGGAGTAACGTACTTCATGGCATTCTGTTGATCGCCCTTTTCTCTTGTTCTGCTTTTTACATAGCAGAGTTTCCCTTTGTCAAAAATCTATCCTTTAGTCCTCTGATCGTCGGTATTCTGTTGGGAATGGTATATGCGAACAGTTTGCGCAATCATCTGCCTGAGACATGGGTGCCCGGTATTTTGTTTTGTACGAAGCAGGTACTGCGTGCCGGTATTGTGTTGTATGGTTTCAGGCTGACATTTCAGAGCGTGGTCGAGATCGGGCTTCCGGCCATCCTGATCGATGCGATTATAGTGGCGGTTACCATATTCATAGGTTTATTGGTCGGGCGTTTGCTGAAAATGGATAAAGATCTCGCTTTGCTGACATCCACCGGTAGCGCGATCTGTGGGGCTGCTGCCGTATTGGGAGCCGAGCCGGTCGTGAAAAGCGAGCCGCATAAAACAGCGGTGGCCGTTTCGACAGTCGTTATTTTCGGCACTTTGTCGATGTTTATCTATCCGGCCATGTACCGTGCAGGCATATTGGACCTGACATCTGAACAAATGGGGCTTTATACCGGATCGACCTTGCACGAGGTGGCGCATGTCGTAGGTGCAGGTAATGTTATGGGAAAGGAAATTTCGGATACGGCTATTATCGTGAAAATGATTCGCGTTATGATGCTGGCTCCCGTCTTGGTGATGATGAGTTTTGCTTTGGCGCGTACCGCCGTGAAAGCCGTATCTGATAGCGTAAAGGAAACAGCAGCCGTTACAGCAAAACGGGGTAAGATCACAATCCCGTGGTTTGCTTTCGGTTTCCTGGCTGTGATTGGTTTTAATTCTTTTGATCTGTTGCCTCATGCAGTTGTGGACGGGATCAATAATATAGATACATTTATGTTGACGATGGCCATGACGGCATTGGGTACGGAAACTAGTATCGAGAAGTTTAAGAAAGCCGGAGCGAAACCTTTCATCTTGGCGGCAGTATTGTATATCTGGTTGTTAGGTGGTGGCTATTTGTTGGCGAAGTATTTGGTTTAACATAAATTGCTTGATGCTGTGGTGAGGGAGTGTCTTAATAAATTATTACCTTTGTGCCCAAAACAAGAAAAATAGAGAAAAGTGGCTTCAAAGGTAACAAAAGGTATTATAATTTCGTTCTGGCTGCTGTTTGTGATAGCGGTAGGTGCTGTTGTTTTATTGTTTTCAGCAATAGCCAAAGGCTCGATAGGCTATATGCCACCGGTCGAACAGCTTGAAAACCCGATTGATAAATATGCTTCACAGGTCGTGTCTGCTGATGGGAAAACACTCGGTATCTATGCGCATAGCCAGGATAACCGTATCATGGTCAATTATAACGATCTATCTCCCGATTTGGTGAAGGCGTTGATCGCAACGGAAGATGTCCGTTTTGCCAAACATAGCGGTATCGATGCGCAGGGACTGTTTCGTGCAGTTGTCAAGAGAGGCATTTTGATGCAGAAAAGTGGTGGTGGTGGTAGTACCATTACGCAACAATTGGCAAAGCAATTGTTTTCTCCAAGTGTTGACAATGTGATGGAACGTTTGTTCCAGAAACCGATCGAGTGGGTGATTGCCGTCCAGCTTGAACGTTATTATACGAAGGAAGAGATCATTAATATGTACCTGAATAAGTTTGACTTTCTTTATAATGCCGTGGGAATCCAGTCTGCTGCCCGTGTTTATTTCGGAAAGACGCCCAAGACGTTGAAGATCGAGGAAGCGGCGACACTTGTCGGAATGTGTAAGAATCCCTCTTATTTTAATCCCAGGCGCCATAACGAGCGGACACGCGGACGGCGTAACACGGTTTTGGAACAAATGCAGAAAGCCGGCTATATAACGCAGGCGGAATGTGACTCGCTGAAGGCTTTGCCGCTCACACTTCATTTTAGTCGTATGGATCATAAGGAAGGGTTGGCTCCTTATTTCCGCGAATATCTGCGCTTATTTTTGACGGCGAAGAAACCTGAGCGTAAAAACTATCGGGGATGGCAGATGCAGCAGTTCAAGGAAGACTCGGTTGCCTGGGAAACGAATCCTGCATACGGTTGGTGTAACAAGAACAAAAAGGCTGATGGAGAATTCTATAATTTGTATACGGATGGTTTAAAAATATATACGACCATTGATTCCCGTATGCAGAAATATGCTGAGGATGCCGTCCGTGAGCATATCGGAGGTTATCTTCAACCTGCATTTTTTAAAGAGAAGAGAGGAAAAAGTTATGCTCCGTTTTCCCGTGATTTACGTCAAGGCGAGGTTGATACGATCTTTATGCATGCTATGCACCAGACAGATCGGTACCGTGCCATGAAGAAGGCGGGAGCGAGTGAGAAAGAGATAAAGGCTGCCTTTAACGAACCGGTCGAGATGCGTGTGTTCAGTTGGGGAGGTGCTATAGACACGACGATGTCTCCGTTGGATTCGATCCGCTATCATAAGAGTTTCCTGCGTACCGGCTTCATGTCGATGGATCCGCGCACCGGTCATGTGAAAGCCTATGTGGGTGGTATCGATTATAATGATTTCCAGTATGATATGGTGAATGGAGGCCGTCGTCAGATCGGTTCCACTATTAAACCTTACCTCTATTCCCTTGCAATGATTGAAGGTATCAGTCCGTGTGACGAGATGTTGCACGTGCAACAACGCCTGACCGATGAGAACGGACGGCTTTGGGAACCCCGTAACTCGAATAAGAAACGGATCGGTGAGATGGTTTCTGTACAGTGGGGATTGCAGAATTCCGACAACTGGGTGACGGCTTGGTTGATGAGCCAATTGTCTCCCTATACGTTTGTTCGTCTGCTGCATTCGTTCGGATTAAAGAACGAAATGGATCCAGTAGTTTCGATTTGTTTGGGGACTCCAGATGTCTCGGTTGGTGAGATGGTAAGCGGTTATACGACTTTTGCCAACAAAGGCATACGAGTCGAACCTTTGTATGTGACCCGAATAGAGGATCCTTACGGCAATACGATTGCGAATTTCAATTCGCAGATGAGTGAAGTATTGACGGAAGATGCTTCTTATAAGATGCTCCACATGTTGAAAAATGTGATAGACGGTGGTACTGGTGGTCGTATTCGTGCCCGTTATGGCATCAAAGCGCCGATGGGAGGAAAGACCGGTACGACGCAGAATAACTCCGACGGTTGGTTTATGGGTTTTACGCCGAGCTTGGTATCCGGTGTCTGGGTCGGCGGTGAAGATCGTTCTATCCATTTCGACCGGATGTCGGAAGGACAGGGAGCTAGTATGGCTCTGCCAATCTATGGACTTTACATGCAGAAAGTTTATGCCGACAAAACGTTGGGCTATTCGCAGGAAGAGGATTTCGACATTCCCGAACAGTATCAGAATCCTTGTAAAATGGCCACCGAAGAGGAACGAAAACAGACTCCGGCAGATGTGGGTGGCATTGATAAGATGTTTGAATAAGAAACAGGCTTGCTTTTAAGTGCAATAAAAAATGCGTGGTTATGGAATTTTCATTTTATGGCCATGCATTTTTTATTATATCCGTGTGTTTCTTTTTCATGACGGTGGAACCTTAATTGGAATTTATTTGTTAGATTTGTATGTGTTAACTTTTCATGATATGGGATATGGAACGGGGAAAAGATAAAACATGGTAGACCGTCCGGTTGAAAGACTTTAACCGGGTAGTTTCCCATTATATTAAAATAATCTAATGAGACGAAAGATATGAATTTCAGAAATAAATATGTGCTGGCTATCGACCAGGGCACGACCTCTTCGAGAGCCATCCTTTTCAGCCATCAGGGCAATATCATCACACTAGCGCAGAAAACATTCCAGCAGTATTTCCCTAAGCCTGGCTGGGTGGAACATGACCCGAACGAGATTTGGTACACACAATCGTCTGCCATCAAGGAGGCTATGGCTAAAGCGGATGTGACGGATATGCATATTGCCTGTATCGGTATTGCCAACCAGCGTGAAACGACGATAATATGGGACCGGGAGACCGGCTTCCCTGTCTATAACGCCATTGTTTGGCAGGACAGACGTACGGCAGACTATTGCGAAGAATTGAAAACAAAGGGGTATGCCTCTCTGATCCAGCAGAAGACCGGATTGGTGATCGATGCTTATTTTTCTGCTACGAAGATACGTTGGATTCTTGATCATGTGAAGGGTGTCCGGGAACGTGCCGAGCGTGGGGAGCTTTGTTTCGGTACGGTCGATTCCTGGTTGGTTTGGAAACTGACCCGCGGAACCGAATTTATTACGGATATTACGAATGCCTCCCGTACGATGTTGTTCAATATTCATACGCAGGAATGGGATAAGGAACTGCTTGACCTTTTCCAAATTCCGGCATCCATGATGCCGGAAGTGAAAAGTAGTAGCGAAGTGTATTGCGAGACTTCCACCCCGATATTTAAGACCGGTATCCCGGTTTCGGGAATGGCCGGTGATCAGCAAGCCGCCCTGTTCGGACAATTGTGTACGGATATCGGTATGATTAAAACGACTTACGGAACAGGATGCTTTATGATTCTGAATACTGGAAGCAAGCCTGTTTTATCTAAAAATAATTTGTTGACGACTATTGCCTGGAAACTGGATGGGAAAGTGACGTATGCGTTGGAAGGAAGTGTTTTTGTCGGTGGTGCGGTCGTTCAATGGTTGCGTGACGAGTTAGGATTGATACAGAGTGCCGCTATCACGGAGCAGCTGGCCAATTCCGTGCCGGATAACGGAGGTGTCTATTTTGTTCCGGCGCTGACCGGGTTGGGAGCTCCTTACTGGGACCAGTATGCCCGTGGAGTCATCATCGGAATCACGCGCGGAACAAGTACAGCCCATCTGACCCGTGCCGCCTTGGAAGGTATTTGCTATCAGGTCTACGATGTCTTGATGGCTATGGAAAACGATATACATGCCAAGCCGAAAGAGATCCGTGTGGATGGTGGAGCGATTGCTAATAACTTCCTGATGCAATTCCAGGCGGATATCTGTCGTTGTCCGGTGGTTCGTCCTCGTGTCCTTGAAACAACGGCTTTGGGTGCCGCCTATCTGGCAGGGTTGGCGATCGGTTACTGGAAAGATGTGGATGAACTGAAAGAACAGTGGTCCTTGGATAATATCTTTAGTGCTGAAATGCATGAAGAAACGGCCGAGACTTTGCTTACCGAATGGCATAAAGCGGTCGGTAGGAGCTTGAATTGGGCTGCGGATTAGTTGTATGAATAATCTATAATATATACCATGAATTTACGAAATAAAGTCTCTTTTTTTCTACTCTCTTTTGTGGCGGTTCCATTGTTTGCACAGACACCGCAACAGGAATTGGAACGGCTTCAACAAAACTATATCCAGTCTTTTATATCGAATGACGACCGGATGGCTTCATTGGTGGAACTCTTGTCAGGTATACAGCCTGAAACGGAAATATCCGATCAGGTTGTCGTTGAACTCCACCAGCGTTATCCTTTCAACGTGGAGAAAATAGCGGGATATATGGAAACGATCCGAGAAGACGGTTCCTGGCCGGATATTAACTATAACGACCAGAAACGATCGGGCTGGTCTGTCAAGGAACATGCCGACCGGGTGCTGGGACTAGCCAAGCTGTACAGGGCTGAAGAGGGCGATTGTCATTGGGAACCGAAGCTCGAATCGGTCATTCACCTGGCATTGGGCTACTGGTTCCGGGAGAAACCGGTCTGTAAGAACTGGTGGTATAACCAGATCGGTGTTCCCAAGACATTGGGACCAGCTTTCCTCCTAATGAAAGAACAATTGAACCCGGAGGAAAAGGAAGCCGCCATCGAGGTGATGGAAAATGCCAAGTTCGGCATGACAGGACAGAATAAAGTCTGGCTTGCCGGGAATGTGTTGATGCGTGGACTGTTGCAGGATGATTTCGAATTGGTAAAGGCTGCCCGTGATACTATTGTATCCGAGATTATGACTGGTATGCAGGAAGGGATCAAAAGCGACTGGAGCTTTCATCAGCACGGACCGCAGCAACAATTCGGAAACTACGGATTGGCTTTCCTGACGGAGATGAGTTCTTATTCCGGCCTGTTTGCGGGAACCGTTTTTGCCCTGAACAAGGAACAACAGGGAATTTTGAATTCTTTCCTTCTGAACGGCTATCGTTGGATTGTCTGGAAAGGGTATATGGATGTCAATGCTCTGGACCGGCAATTGTTTCATAGCGGGCAGATACACAAGGCATTCAGTCTGGCTTTTGCCACAAATGCCCTGATGCGTGGCAGTTCCGCTGAAGATATCCGGCAGATGAATGAGTTCCTGAAAGATAACTATGCTCCCGAAAGAAAAGGTAGTGCTTTCATCGGGCATAAACATTTCTGGGATTCTGATCAGACCGTTCATCGTTTCTCCACCTGGATGGCTTCGGTCAAGATGGCCTCTGACCGGGTGATCGGCACGGAGTTGGTGAACGAAGATAATTTGAAAGGCTTTTATATGGGCGACGGTGCTCTTTATACGTACTGTCGTGGTGACGAGTATCTGAATATTTTTCCTTTCTGGGACTGGCGGAAGATTCCAGGCATTACCGCTTATGAGAGCGAGGCTCCCGTTCCTGCTTTTTTCAATTATGGGGCGCATGTGAGGAATAAGACTGCCTTTGTCGGAGGTGTGACGGATGGTGAAACCGGAATGACGGCAATGGTCTTGGATCGGGATGGTTTGCAGGCGCACAAGTCCTGGATCTTTACCCGCGATTATGTCCTTTGCTTAGGTGCCGGGATTCGTTCGGACAGCATTTTGGCGGTTACGACATCTGTAGACCAGCGGGTGAAACGGGGCGATTTGCTCCGATATGCCGATGGTAATTGGTTGCCGGTACAGGGAAAGTATGTTTCTTCTCCGGAGGAACAACGTTTCTTCCATGATAACACAGGGTATATTCTGTTACAACCTTCCGCCTATGTGGCCATTTCGGAAAAGCGATCCGGGCGCTGGTGTGATTTTATGGGATCATATGCTCCTAAAATGGTAGAAGGAGAGATTGTTAGTCTCTATATCGATCATGGAAGAGAGGATAACGCCGATTACCAATATTTGATCCTTCCAGCTTCTACCGCCGAAAAAACCGCAGCTTTTGCAGTACAGGATATCCGGGTGATCCGGAATGACACATCCATTCAGGCTGTTGCTGCCGGCAACTGTTTTTATGTGACGGCGTATGAGCCGCAGGTAGTAAACTTGCAAAAAGACTTGCAGGTCGATTTACAGACTCCGGGTATTTATATGTTCCGTCTGCATAATGGAAATTGGTTGATCGAAGCTGCCGATCCGACACACAAGCAACATTCCCTGTCGCTCAAAATGAATGGGAAGGATGTGAAGATCGTCTTCCCTCCCTGCCATGAACCGGGAAAAAGCATTTCTGCCCAACCGTTTATCAGTGCTCCTTTTTCCAAAGGAATCAAAGTGGATGGTAAACAAGACGACTGGAAAAACGTCTCGGCTGTAACTGGTCTAATCGCTCCCTGGGACGGGGCGGAAAAAGACAAAACCGCTTTTTATGCCTGTCATGATCAAAAGAACCTGTATTTCCTGTATGAGGTGTCTGATACTACTTTGGTTTATAATGACGAGAAGACGGAGGCTTCTGTCGGTAATGGAGACCGGATCGAGTTTTTTATGAGCAAGGATCCGGAGATGAAGACGTATTATTGTGCGGAGATCGATCCGAAGGGGAAAGTGATGGATTATGAAGCGCATAACTATCGTAAGTTTGATTTTAACTGGAACTTCAAGGATCTGAAGTTGGCAACTTCCGTCGGCAAAGATTCTTACCGTGTGGAAGGGAGCATTTCGTTGAAGACGCTAAGAAAATTAGGGTTGATTTCTCCGGAAGGTGAAATCCGCATGGGTGTTTACCGGGCCGATTATTTCGACGATGCCGGGGAGCGCGTGATCTGGTCATCCTGGATCGTCCCTGATGCTGCCGAACCGGATTTCCATATCCCGTCTTCTTTGGGAATATTAAAACTGGAGAATTTCGTACCTTTGTCACGACTAAAATAAAAGAAATATGAATAGAACGCTGATAAAAAACGCCACTATCATTAACGAAGGCCGCACCTTCACCGGTTCGGTACTGATCGAAGATGATAAGATTGCCGCAGTATATGAAGGGACAATTCCGGCTGAGTCCGGTGATGCGACCGTGATAGATGCTACAGGTAAATACTTGCTTCCGGGTGCTATCGACGATCAGGTGCATTTCCGTGAACCGGGATTGACGCATAAAGGCGATATCGCTAGCGAAAGCCGTGCTGCCGTAGCTGGTGGGGTGACTACCTTCATGGATATGCCGAATACGAAGCCTCAGACGACAACTCTTGCCGATCTGGAATGGAAATTGCAACGGGGAGCTGAAATGTCGGTTGCTAACTATTCCTTCTTCTTCGGCGGGACGAACGACAATATGGATGAAATCCGTAAACTGGATCGTAGCCGTGTGCCGGGTCTGAAACTCTTTCTCGGTTCTTCCACCGGTAATATGTTGGTCGATAAGAAGGATAGCCTGGAACGTATTTTCGGCGAAGCCGGGATGCTTATCGCTATCCATGCCGAAAAGGAGGAGGTCATCAAACGGAACATCGCTCATTATACGGGCTTGCACGGTGACGACCTGGATATCTCCTTCCATAGTAAGATCCGTAGCGAGGAAGCCTGCTATGCTTCCTCGTCCGAGGCAGTTGAACTGGCTACCCGTCTCGGTTCCCGTCTGCATATTCTGCATCTTTCGACAGCAAAAGAACTTTCTTTGTTGAGTAATAAGCTTCCGATTAGTGAAAAGAAGATCACAGGTGAAGTATGTGTGCATCATCTTTGGTTTTACGATGGCGATTATGAACAGTTCGGAAACCGTATCAAATGGAACCCGTCGATTAAGACGCTGGCAGACCGTACGGCACTGCGTGAAGCCGTTAATAACAACACGATCGATATTGTGGCGACCGACCATGCCCCGCATCTCCTTTCCGAAAAGGAGGGAAGTTGCCTGAAAGCCGCTTCCGGAGGTCCGCTGATCCAGCATTCGCTTATTGTTATGCTGGAATTGGCGATGGAAGGCCGTTTCACTTATGAAAAAGTGGTGGAAAAGATGGCTCACATGCCTTCAGAACTTTTCCGCGTGGATCGCCGTGGCTATATCCGTCCAGGTTATTATGCCGACCTTGTCTTGGTCGATCCGAAAGAAACCTGGACAGTGGCAAAAGAAAATATACTGTATAAATGCGGTTGGTCTCCTTTCGAAGGCTATACATTCCATCATGCCGTTTGGAAAACATTCGTCAACGGGCAACTGGCCTATGACAATGGACGGGTGAATGATGAGGTTCGCGGGATGGAAGCTCGGTATAGTTGAAAGGTGAAAGTTAATTTTACGTCTCTTTATAACTTTCACCTTTCAACTGATATCAATAAGTTTGTGCGTTTGCAAGCTGAGGTGCCATTGGGGGTGGTGGAGGATGTACTCTACCACCTCTTTTGTATTCAGGCAGGAACAGGGTTGGAGGAAATGCCAGGTTGCTTTCAAACCGGCGTATTCCGTCAGGTCCTGTCCTGTATAGACCACTTTGATCTCATCTATATGTGTCAGCCTCAAGGGAAACCCTTTCGGGGAACAGGTCACCCAGTCGATGCCTTCCGGCAACGGGTTTGTCCCGTTAGTCTCGATGCAAATATATTTTCCTGCCATGTGTAGCAGATCGATAAAAGTCTGGTCGATCCAGAGCGAAGGTTCGCCTCCTGTCAAGATAACGACATTTGAAGGAAAGGCTGAAATAGCTTGTAAAATATCTTCATCAGACATCAAGATCCCTTCCTCGTGTCGGGTATCACAAAAACTGCATTTCAGGTTGCATCCGGAGAAGCGGACGAAAACGGCAGGCGTACCCGTATGGAAACCTTCTCCTTGGAGACTGTAGAATATCTCGTTAATCTTTCTCATAGATTGCCGTGTTTCCTTCTGATTCCTGAACTTCTACTTTGTAGCAGGTGGGAAGCTGGTCGCATATCCACCGGGCGATATTCTCGGCTGTCGGGTTAAAAGGGAGCACCTCGTTGAGGTTCCGGTGATCGAGCTGATCTTTTACGACCTGCTTGATATGGGTGAAATCGATCACCATGCCATCTGTGTTTAATTCTTTGGAACGGCAATGCACGGTGATAATCCAGTTGTGACCATGCAGATATTCGCATTTGCTCGGATAGGAAAGCGACAGACTGTGAGCTGCCGAAATCTCCATACGTTTGATAACGGTATACATACGATAAAACTGTTTTAGAATATTATGCCTGCACCTAATGTCACCTCGGTACAAGGTGCAAATTTACTGAAAAAATCGGGTTCCGAAGCGGTACTTAATGTATTGAAATATTAAAAATATCTGTAACTGTTTGTATGTATTTAAAACAAAGATCAGGGGAGGATCTATCGTAAAAATGAACTTTTTTGTTGTGAAATAAAAATATTATGTATTAATTTGCTTCATAATCAAAGATATGAGGTGGTTTTAATGTCTCTGAACCAGTATTTCGGCAGCAGTCCTATATTGTTAAAAAATAGAAGAAGCTGCAAATAAGTTTCGATAATCTTAAAAATGTGTTTTATAATATCTTTTTTTATTTGTTCAGTAATTTAAAATGCCTCATCTTTGTAAGCAGATAACCTAAACAATCTTTTTGCCTTAAAGACTAATACCTATTAAAACCTATAAAGAGGACCTTTGAGAAAAGGTCCTCTTTATGATTTTTAGAGGGTTACTCTTCCGTTTCTTCTATTTTTGACGATATTTTCCCAATCGCATCATTGAGTTTTTCTTCAGGTGGGATCATGTTGAAGTTGCCCCAGAACTTTTCATCGTAAGTAAATCGGGTTTCCGCAAAGATTGTCCGTGTCGGTAATGCTTCGCTACGGGCAAAGCGGCTTACTCGGTTCGTGTCTATTTTGCAGGTAACCATCTCGAACCAGGTATGCAATGGGAAAGTTCCGAACAGTTGTTTCCTTTTCTTTATCCTGAAAAAGAGGTCGCCTCGGACATGGTTGATGTAATATTGGCCGTTGTAAGGTTTGTATGTTACGGTATAGATCACTTTTTGGGGAGTGATCTTTAGGTTGCGACTCTTTTTCTCCACCAGCATCCCGGTAGCCTGTTTAATGTATTTGGGGTTGATTTCGAAATGGGCGCGGAGCAATGCGTTGTTTTCCGTGTCGATATACAGTTCTCCCCGGTAAAGGGCGGAGTTGATGTTTCCTTTTTGTTCGAAATAGATCACATGGGCTAACCGGTCGTCGATCACGGCGATATCGGAAGATGCATACATATAAGACTCTATCTTTTCATCTGTCAGAAGGAAGTCAGGCAATTCTTTTATCAAGTCCAGGCTCAGGCTGGCGTTGATTCCCGACTTCATCCGGGCGATGATCGTGTCTTTTTCCTGCTGGCTGATGATCCGGCGCATTTTGAGCAGTTTGACCTGGTCCGGTGCCGGATTGGGCTTGTAGGCCGATTTGTAAATTTTGAATACAGCTTCCGTCAATCCTACGAATTTATTTTTTCGTTCGATTCCTTCCCGGTAGAAAGTAGTCAGGTAAGCGGGTGATTGCGGGTAGTTTTTCCGGATGTTTTCTTTCATGTCTCGAAGCAGGCGGAGTGGGTTGACGATGCGCACTACGACTTCTTGGATCGGGATTATTTTGGCATCGAGCGTGATCACCGTGTGTTGTCCGGCGAGAAGAGAGGCCTCTATCTTGCGGGGTTCGTAGCCTAAGTGGGAGAAGTAGAGCGTAGACCGGCGAAGCGAGTCGGGCAGCGTGAGCCGGAACTCCCCGTTTGCATTGGTGATGCTGCCGATTGAAGTAGCAAGGACTCCTATAGTGCCCGCCTTGATCGGTTCATTCGTCTGTTGGTCTTGTAGGATTCCTTTGACAATAAAATAGTTGTCTGCCTCTTTCGGAGGAATGGTCTCGGGAATGGCTGTTTGCCTGGCAGGTTGCGGCCCGGAGATCAGGATGTGATCGCCTATCACACGCAAGCTCAGTTCTTTGTTTCCTGTGATCAGGTAAATTGCCTGCCGGATGGTGTAGTCTCCTTTCGGGATGCGTACCGTTTTTTCATTATCGATCAGCTTGCTGTCATAGATAAAGAGAAAGCCGGTTTGTTCCGATACTTTGTCAAGCAGGCGGTAGACGGTATTTTTTTCTTTGGATAAGTGAATCATGCGGGCCAAAACATCATCGCCTCCCTCTGCGCATAACAGGCCTGTCGGAAGCAAAAGCATCCAAAAGCACAGACAGAGAAGGCGAAAAATCTGAATCATTAGCTTCACTATATAAATAACATTTAATTGTCAATTGAATAAAAGGATCATGTTGTCCTGTCGTGTTTTCTTCAAATCGAGGGCAAGGCAGATCAGTTCAGCCATCGCTTCGGGTGTATCATTGGAGAAGGTGACGGTAAGCGTCCGGTTCCATAGCTCTGGTGTCGTTTCCAACCGGATATCCGGATTTTGCAGATTGATCACCCGCAGGATATTGCCTAATTTTTCGTCTTTGAACCTGATTCGTTTGGTATAACGGTCGAATAGTGCCGGATCGGGCGTCATGCTCAATTGTAGTCTCCGGGAGAGGAGCGTGACGGTTTCTCCGGCTTTTACATGGATGTCCTGTCCGTCCTTCTTCAACGTCACTTTTACTTCCCCTCGCTGTACAGACAGTTCGAAAGGAGAGCTATCGTTACTTTTCACATTGAAGGCCGTCCCTAACACTTCGATACGTGTATCTTCGGTTTCAATTATGAACGGCCGCTTGTGGTTGCCGGCTACATCGAACAGGGCATTCCCTTGCAAGCTCACTTCCCGTCGGTCGGATGAGAAATGTTCAGGAAACTTCAATGAAGTATTTCCTGCCAGGTAGACCACGGAACCATCCTCAAGGGTGGTTACCAATGTCGTTGCCGTCTCACTGTTCTGACGGGTGAGCAGGTTCGGATCGGTATCCTGCCCAGACCTGTTCAGGTAGGTGACAGAGATAAGCAGGCAAAGAAGGGCGACGGCAGCAGCGGCTACTCCTCTTTTCCATGCAGGGCTTCTGAATGGCGAAGCCGGTCTGCCCGAAAGCAAACCTTCTTCATCCAGACGTTGGTACAACGTATTCCAGGCCCGGTCTGTTTTTCTTTTATTTCTTTCTGTTTCAATCATATTTCATGTAAATCTCTAATTCGTCTCGTAGTGTTCGGAGTGCTTTCGTCATTTCGGCCTCGACTGTTTTGACTGAAAGGGAGAGGTTGGATGCGATTTCCGCATATTTCTTTCCTTCGAAACGATGCATCCGGAATATGCGGAGACGACGTTCGGGAAGCTTTTCGAGTGTCCGGTTTACCAGAGCTTCCAGTTCCTTGTATTCGATCTGCTCCTGTGGGTCGTCCGGTGTGTCGTCTTTATCCGGGTGGGAGAGGATGGCATCCCGATAACGGTTGCGTACATCCTGGTGTTCCCAGTACTGGAGGGATTGGTTACGCACGGCCCCATACAAATAGCTTTTTATCGTATGAAACAATTGTAACCGTTCCCTTTCCTTCCAAAACACATAGAATAATTCTTGTACGATCTCTTCCGCAATATCCATTCTTCCGGTTATGCTGGCTGCAAACATACAAAGAGGCATATAATACAGACGGAATACTTGTTCAAAAGCTTTGACGTCTCCATTTTTGATCTTTGTAAGTGTAAGCAGGTCTTTCATGTTTAATAATTATTCAATGTGCCAATTGAGAAATGTTGCTAATTTATACATTAATCTGCTCATTGGCAAATTGGCACATTACCTATGTTGCTTCTTCAGTTTGTTGACAGCGTGTTCCAATGATTCTGTCGGCTCGATGATATTGTAGGAACCCCAGAAACCTTCATCGGCAAAATTGGAAACCTTGTCCGATAAGGACTGGTTGGATCTGAATGCCATCTTGTAGGGAATAGTGTTTATGCCGCTTTCCTTGCCATCCGTTACGACCATCTCCGAAAGGATGGTGTAATTGGTTGAGAACAATTTGCGTTTCCAGTCGCATTTGAAGCGGACGCCGTTACGGATGTAACTCAGATAAGTCAGCCCATTGCGTTCCTTATAGTTGACCAGGAACGAGACTTCGACCGGTTTGAACCGTAACCCGAACGGCTTTTTCCGGAGGATCGCCTGCGTGGCCTTGTTGCGGTCGTTCATGTCGAGAAAGAATTCGGCCCGCGTGAAAGAGAGCCGTTCCTTGTCGATGTATAGTTTTCCATAATAAAGCGCATACGGTAATATGGCTTGCGGCTCGAAATTGATAACGTATTGTGGCCGGTCGTTGATCGTTGTCGATTCTTCCATCCGGAATTTATAGTAAGGCAGGCTTTCCAGGTCGAGCAGTACATCCGGATTCTTCACCACGTCCACATAGACGGATAGGTTCGGGCCTCCCAGCAGTTTGACGGCCAATGTGTCGCTTGCTTTCTGGCTGAGCAGCTTGCGCCCTTTGAATATCTGTACGCGATCGCGGTCTACTCCCTCGTCATAAGGAGTCTTGTAGATATCGATCACCGCTTCCGAGATGTTGATATACCGGCGCCCTTTCTGGGCCGTTTCACGATAGAATCCGGTTAGGAGGCTATGCTTCGAACTGTAGTTGGCCGGAATCTTTTTGATTGCTTCTTCCACCAAGTAACGAGGATCGCGGGCATGGATGATAACTTCGTCGAGCATATTCGTGTAGGGGGTCAGCCACACGGTCTGTTCTTCCACATCCTTGCCGTTGAGTTCTATTTTACTGTTGAAATATCCGAGGTGCGAAATCTCCACTTCTTTGGCATGGATGGAATCCTTTACCTTGAAAGAAAACTCACCGTCGGCGTTCGTGACCGTGCCGGTCGTACTGCCCGGAATAGAAATATTGACATATTCCAGGCTCTTTTTGCTCTTTTTGTCTTTTACGATACCACTGACCGTGATGTAACCCCCTTCGTCAGCCGAATCCGTTTGTGCCTGTAAAGGCGTGAATCCCGCCAGCGACAGTGTAATGAGCAAGTATCCCCATAGTTGTTTATGCATCGCTTTCATATCTCATATAGTTTAATAAGTAAATACTCGTGCTTGTATTACTAAGATGGTTCAGCCGGCAAATACCCTATGCTTCGTCCCTGGATTTTTTTATTATGATGGACATAGTTTGAAAATTTGACTATTTTTGCGCAGGTTATACTAAGATGAGACGATGACAGAGCAGGAGATAAGGAAATATTTAAGGCGGATCGAAGAGGAGAATTCCCAGACTGCTCTGCGTAGCTTTTATAATCTTTGCTTCGACCGTTTCTTTCGTATAGCCTACTACTATCTGCATACGGAAGAGTGGGCACAGGAGGTCGTCCTCGATGTATTCCTGAAAATATGGGAACGTCGCGAGTCTTTGCACCATATAGCCAATTTGGAAGATTATTTCTTTATCACGATAAAAAATGCCTCTCTGAACTATCTCGAAAAGGAACAACGCCGGAAAGACATGACGGCGGATGCTTTTGACGGTGTGTCCATCTCCGGTGAATCGCCGGAAGACATCTTGGTCAGTGAGGAACTTTTCGCCCACTATGTCAAGGCCCTCGATCGCCTGCCGGAGCGATGTCGTGAAATATTTATCCGTGTACGTGAAGAAAAGCAGTCTTATGCCGAGGTAGCGAAAGACTTGGGCATAAGCGTCAATACGGTCGATGTACAGTTACAGAAAGCGATCGGGCGGATGCGAGATATGTTGTCGCGTTATATAAGCGGAACCGAAAATTGAGACAGTTGGAGTGATGTCCGTGAGCAATACGAGACCTTGTTGCGTACGCGCCCGGACCTTTTCCAACGGGTCCCGTTGAAGCATATTGCTTTATTCCTGCAAATTACCCCGCAGTCGCTTAGCCGGATACGCGCCTCTGTGAAATAACATTTGTTTTTTACACGTTTATCATTTAGTAAGTAGAGTCTGTATTTTGCCTGGCGGGTAGAAAGGTGAAAAAATATATTACCCGCAAATGTTGTTTCAAAATGCATGTCTTATATAATCCTATTTACATGGGGTGGTCTTGACATTTTTGATACACGGTCATTTCTGTATGTTGTGCAGCGTTTCTTTTTTCCAAAGCATCTTATCTATAATGGAGATTATTGGACGATGAAGCTGTCCGGATGGTTAAAGTATATATAAATGCTTGGAAACTATTTGGAAACAGCTATATTTGTGAATAAAATGGATGGTTTTTATTAGTGAGACAGAAGGGGTATTAAACCTACCCCCTTGTATTTAGTCTAAAGAATAGAAATATTATAAAGTAGAGGAGAAACGAATATGAAACCCATGAAATTAACATCTTTGATGGTGATGCTTCTGGTAGGCTTCAGTGCCGCAGCCCAGGAGGAGTTCTTTGATGATGTGTATTTCTCTTCCAGCAAAAAAGATAAAAAAGAAAAAACAGAAGAGAAGGTCATACAGCCTAAAGAGGATGCTGAACGTACTACGATGACGTCTACATACAGTACCAGCAAAAGAAAAAGTGCTGTGTCTGATGAAGAACGAGATGTAGATGAATATAACCGTCGCTATACTTCGGTTGACGTGGAGGAGCCGTATGATGAAGATTCAGACGGTGAAATCTTGGCCGAATATAACGACGATATGGATAATGAAAAAACTGTCGCTTCCGATTCTAAAAAGGAACGTCGTTCGGATACGGAATATACCGAGCGTATCATCCGTTACCATTCGCCGAGCAAGATTACGATTGCCGGAGCAGACCAAGTCGATCTGTATCTGAGTGACGGATATTATGCTTATGGCTACGATACGGATTATTCCAACGGCAGTACCAACGTAAGTGTCAATGTGAACATCGGCAATGGCTGGGGCGGTTACTATGATCCGTGGTACAGCGGATGGTATGGTGGCTGGTACGGCGGTTGGTATGATCCCTGGATTTACAGCCCGGCCCGCTATTGGGGCTACGGTCCGTCCTTCGGTTTCGGCTGGGGTTGGGGTGGTTTCTATGCCGGCTACTGGGGCCCGTCTTGGGGTTGGGGTCCGAGTTATTGGGGACCCGGTTATTGGGGTGGTGGCTACTGGGGACATCATCACCATCATCATCATTACTATGCTTCACCGTATAGACATTATTCTGCAGGGTTGAGAACAACAGGTTCCGGCGGTAGAAGTTCTGGTTATCGTTCTTCTGGTTCGCGGAGTTCGATGGCTTCAAGCGGGACTCGTTCTGCATCTTCTTTGCGAAGTAGTGGCAGTCGCTCTTCGTCTTCCTTGCGAAATAGTGGAACTCGTTCTTCTGCATCTTCTCTTCGTTCGTCTTCTGGTACAGGCGTAAATTCGAACAGAAGTAGCCGAAGGGCGGTTACGAATAGAAATCAGGTGACCGGGCGTAGTCGTACGGATATTAACGCGTCTTCAAGCCGCACAAGGATATCACGTGAAAACAGCATTGGAACAAATTCGATACGTTCGAGCAACCGCCAATACACAGGAACAAGCAGGAGCAATATCAGCACTCGTTCCTATGATAGTGGTTCGCAGATGAGGAGTACTTATACGCCTTCAAGAAGTAGTGGCAACCGTTCAAGTATCAGTACTTATTCGGGAGGTGGCAGCCGTTCGAGTGGCGGTGGTTATAGTGGAGGCGGTCGTTCGAGCGGTGGACGTTCAAGCGGTGGTCGTTCGAGATAATACAAGTATGAATAATTTATATTGAGGACATGTGATTGGCGTGTCCTCACTTAATTATAAGGTATAAGAAAATAGTAGAAGTGATGAAAAAAGCGATTTGTATATTGGCATCTGCCTTTTTGTTAAGTGGTGGTGCTGTATTTGCACAAGGGGAAATGGATGCTTATAAGTTTTCTCAATATGATTTGAGCGGTACTGCTCGATATTTAGGAATGGGAGGAGCTTTTGGTGCATTAGGTGGTGATATTTCTGCTATGGGGGGAAATCCGGCAGGGTTAGGTATTTATCGTAGCTCAGAGATTGTTACAACATTGAGTTTGTCTTCGATGAAGACAAATACAGAATGGTCGGGAACTAAGATGGATGAAAACCGGACAAAGTTCAATTTCGATAATATCGCTTATGTAGGATATTTCCCGACTGGAAACGATGAAGGGTTGATTGGATGGAATGTGGGTTTTGCCTATAACCGGGTGAAAAATTTTAATCGTCGTTACCGTATGGGACGCGGTCCTGGTGGATTTTCTTTGTCGGACTATATTGCAACTTTAACTAATCGTGCTGGAGTAACAGGAAATGATCTTCTTATTTCAGATTCACATGATCCTTATATGAATCAGGATTGGCTTTCCGTTATGGGATATGATACCTATATAATTGGATCTGCAAATCCTTCTCAAAAAGGAGGTTTTCATAGTTCTTTTGGAACAGGTGTAGATGGAACATGGCAGAACTGGGAGGTACAGCAAGCTGATATGTATGTGAATGAAAGCGGAGCAGTGGATAAATATGATTTTTCTTTGGCAACCAATATTTCCAATGCTGTGTTTATCGGTGCGACTGTTTCTGTGACGGATTTGAATTATCATTTGAGTTCTGTTTATGATGAGAATTTTGGCTTTGCCAATAACAATGCCGCTAACAGTGATAACTTGTTTTTGGATAATTATTCATCTGTGGATGGTACGGGATGTTCTTTTAATTTAGGAGTAATTGCAAGACCTTCCGACTTTTTACGATTAGGGGTTGCCTATAATTCTCCCACATGGTATAAGATGAAAAACTATTATAGGGCAGAGGCTGGCGCTTATATCGAAGGTTTTTTTGCAAATGATCCAAAAGCTGAGACTCCGAATTTGAACTCGTTTACTTCTACTCCGGACGGAGCTTTTACTGAATATCGGCTGCGTACTTCTGATCGTTGGATTTTTAGTGCTGCTGCAATTATCGGACAAACGGCGCTGATTAGTGTCGATTATGAATTGACAAGATATAAGGCAATGCATCTATCCGGCTGGGCTGGAGAAGTTGAAGGGTGGCAAGGAACTGTGGATAATGACTATATCAAAGAAGATTTTGGTTTGGGCGGTTTGTTGAAGATGGGTACGGAAGTGAAGATTACGCCTCAATTTGCCATACGTGCCGGTGGGGCTTGGCAGCACAGTCCGGCAAAAAGCACATTGTTGTATGATGAGAAAGGTGATGGTGTTATGGCATTGAACGAAATATCCACTACTGGTACGAATACTGCATATACGGTTGATCGTAATGTGGGATATATTACAGTTGGCTTGGGATATCGTTTTACACCTAATTTCTATGCAGATTTGGCTTGTGTCTATCGGATGCAAAAGGAAGATGTTTATCCTTTCTCTAATATTTATGATGGTGATGGAAATGTTCTGGTAGAATCCATTCCCGCAACATTGAAGACAAACACGACAAAGGTTGCTCTTACATTAGGCTATAAGTTCTAAAAATCATAGTTTGTTCTTAAAAGCCCCCTGTTCGTACATAAAACGTACGGTCAGGGGGCTTTTTTATGTAAAAATAAAGGAAATGTTTGCCTATTTAAAATACTTTTTGTTCTTTTGCCTTTGTAAATATAAATAATATTATTGTCTAACAATTTTAAATATCGTTGCCTATAGCATAAACATTACTCAAGAAAAAACTAAAAATATAGAAGTAATGAAGACTTTAAGAATGATGACTGACGAAGAGCTGGTCGTTCTTTATGCAGAAGGTAATAATGCTGCTTTCGATGTATTGTTGAATCGTTACAAAAGTAGCATACACTCCTACATTTACTTTATAGTCCATAACAAAGATCTCACAGAAGATATCTTTCAGGAGACTTTTGTCAAGGTGATTATGACCATTAAACAAGGCCGTTATACCGAAAACGGTAAGTTTAAAGCATGGATTACCCGCATTGCTCATAACCTGATTATCGATAACTTCCGTCAGGAACGCAGTGAAAATACGGTTTCAAATGATGAAGTGGAAGTGGATCTATTCAATAATATCAAACTTTGCGACGGCACGATCGAAGATAACATCGTACGCCGTCAGGTATTGTCTGATGTGAAAAAGTTGGTGAAGCACCTTCCCGACAGCCAACGCGAAGTATTGGAAATGCGTTACTATCAAGATCTCAGTTTTAAAGAAATTGCCGATATTACAGGTGTAAGCATCAATACGGCTTTGGGACGTATGCGTTATGCGATCTTGAATATGCGTCGTATGGCGGAAGAAAACAGTATCGAGCTGTCAATGGCTTGATAATAAGAGCCTGTTTAAATTTTGCATTTGTTGGTTGTGAGAGTTGTATTGAGGATGTTTTTCTGTAGGAGATGCCGTCTTTTTTGTTGAAACAGGTGACTTATTTTGCTTCAAACAGTCAGAAAAAGTGCCGAAGATTCCCGTTTACAGGCTTTTTACACCCGGATGTGAACGGTCTTGACATCCGAGTGTGAATGGTATCGAGACCCGGGTGGCAATGGGTTTATCTTATTATGTTATTGAAAATAAGTCATGTGAAGAAGAATCTTGGACAGGCGGTTAGTGATAGTATGATAGATGGAATAGGCATCCGTCATACCTACTATCATTGCTTGTGTCTATTGATATTCAATTGATAAAAGGAAATTAGTGATAGTATGACAGTTGTTTTTCAAAATAATCCTATAATAGAATAAAGCAGGTCGATGAGAGCTATGCAAAATTTATTTCAGAGAAATTTAAACAGGCTCTAAAAGTTGAAAATTTATTTTCTTGTCATACAATAAGGAGATAGCTTGCCCGTTTTATTATCAAACAAGATAAAAAACGAGTTGCCTATGAAGAGACTTTCTACTCAATGTATGAATGAAATAGAAAATAAAACAAACAGAAACCGAAAAGAAAGGAAAACAATGCCGCGTCGGCAAACACTTGATTTCCTTACCCAATTTGCGAGGGTTTATCATTCAGAACCCGCTTTACGCACGGAACTCTGTGGTTTAGTAATGAACTGACGTCGTCTTGCAGAAAAGCAAAAAGAGTATGAAACATAAAATAGCACCTTCTCTGTTAGCTGCTGATTTTCTGAACCTGCAGCGGGAAGTGGAAATGATCAACGAGAGTGATGCTGATTGGTTGCATCTGGATATAATGGACGGTGTGTTCGTTCCTAATATATCGTTTGGTTTTCCGGTTCTGGAAGCGTTGAAGCCAATTTGCAAGAAACCGATGGATGTACATCTGATGATCGTGGAACCGCAAAAGTTCATTCCGGAAGTGGCGGCTACGGGCGCTTATATGATGAATGTGCATTATGAGGCTTGTACACATCTGCACCGTACGGTGGCGGCGATCAAAGAGGCGGGAATGAAGGCGGCTGTTACATTGAATCCGCATACGCCGATTTCCCTGTTGGAAGATATCTTGCAGGATTTGGATATGGTATTGCTCATGTCGGTAAATCCGGGTTATGGAGGGCAAAAGTTTATTGAACATTCGATAGATAAAACAGCTCGTCTGAAAGATATGATCCTGGCAAAAGGGTTGAATACCTTGATCGAAGTCGATGGCGGTGTCAATATGCAGACGGCGAAACCTTTGCTTGAGGTGGGGGCGGACGTGCTGGTTGCCGGTAGTTTTGTTTTCCGTTCCCCTGATCCGTTGAAGACGATCCGAGAACTGAAAGATTTATAATGTCGACTCGTAGGGCGGGGTTCTACTCCGCCCAATCAGAAATCGTACCTTTATTGGATGCAATGGCCAGAGTAGACCCTGCCCCTACGGAATGATGCCCTTTGTGTAATACCATCAAGCCTTAAACCAACCATTTCAAAACCTTACATTATGATAAAAGAATTACAGATCCGTCCCTTTGCCCGTCCGCTGCTTGTCTGGATTGCGGGGGCTATACTACAGACCGTTTTTTCGTGTTGTACTTATTCCTGGGTATTACTATTGCTCCCTGTTATTATCCTTACCACAGCCGGTCTTGCCTTGAGAGGGCAGGAGCATTTTTGTTATGAAACCCGTTGGCTGTGGGGAGCGGTATTCTTGTCTCTGTTGCTTTTCCTCTCGATACAAAAGACTGCTTATTCGCAGTTTGAAGCCTCGTCGGAACATCCGACTTCCCTTCTTTCCCGTTGGGCGCGGGAAGAACAGCAACGATTATTGGAGCCGATCGAAAAACTAAATCTGACCGATGAAGAAAAATCTGTACTGGCCACTATTACTGTCGGTTACCGGCAAGCTATGAGTCGGGAGGTGCGGAACCGTTTTTCGGTTACGGGGGTAGCACATATCCTGGCCGTAAGCGGCTTTCATGTGGCAATCGTCTGTGGCTTTTTATCTTTTCTTTTTTCTTTTCTCTCCAGGAATGGATGTTGCCGGTGGATTCGCTACATCTCGCTGCTTGTGCTATTGTGGGGATTTGTTGCGATAACGGGCTTGGCGGCCTCTTCTGTGAGGGCAGCGTTGATGCTTACAATGTATCTGACGGGCGGAGTGTTGGATAGGAGGGCGGAGCGTTATAATATATTGGCGGCTTCCGCTTTTTGCATGTTGGTTTATGAACCCTTGTACTTATTCGACATAGGTTTCCAGCTGAGTTATCTGGCCGTGCTGTCCATCCTTTATTTCCAACCTCGGTTGCAGGCGTTGATAAAAGTGCATAATCCGTTTTTGAGGACACCGTGGGGGTGGGTCACGGTTACTCTGTCGGCACAGGCGGGCACGACTTTTTTATGTCTGTATTATTTCGGGCAGTTTTCGACTGTCTTTTTGTTGACGAACTTGCCGCTTACGTTTCTTGCGACTTTGTTGATACCGGCAAGTTTGGTCTACATGTTTTTGCCTGAATGGATTCCTGGGTATGGCTGGTTGCAGGTTGGGGTGGAATGGTTGGCGCACGACCTGCTTTGGGTTGTCGATGCTTTTAGCCAGGTACCGGGGGCGGTTTTCTCCTTCCGGTTCGATTTTCCTGCGATGCTGGTGGCGTATGGAATGCTTTTGTCTATCCTGTTGTATGGTCATACCGGACGTTCGCGTTATTTGCTCGTCATTCTGTTTTTGTTGTTAATTATACTTCTTGTCCGGGTGATTGAGGATTTAAAGCAGTGTGGAATCTAAAAAAAGTAGTACCTTTGTCATTGAAAATAAGAGAATATATGATTACGAAAATCATTCACGAAGAGAAAATTCAGAAAGCCAAGAAGTACGTCGAGAAAGGCGAAAGTTTTGTAATAGTGACACATGTTACCCCTGACGGGGATGCTATAGGTTCCGCATTGGGACTGTACCATTTTCTGACAGCCTATGGAAAAGATAACGTGACGGTAGTGGTCCCTAACGATTTTCCCCAATTCTATAAATGGATGCCAGGACATAAAGAAATCGTCATTCATGAGAAATATCCTGATTTTGCCGAACAGCTGATCCGGGATGCGGATGTCTTATTCTGCCTCGATTTCAACGAACCCAAGCGTATCGAAAAATTGGCTCCGGCTGTTGTGGCGGCAGAGGGGCGTAGAGTGATGATCGACCATCATCTGAATCCGGCTGATTTTTGCCGGGTTACGATGTCATATCCTGAAATGTCGTCTACGAGCGAAATGGTTTTCCGTTTCATCTGTCGTATGGGGATGTTCGACCTGATCAATAAAGATTGTGCCGCTTGTATTTATACGGGTATGATGACGGATACCGGTTCGTTTACCTACAATTCGAATAAGCCGGAAATTTATACGATCATAAGCGAACTGATCAAGAAAGGTATCGATAAGGATTTGATCTACCGGAAAGTGAACCAGGTATATTCGGAAAGCCGTTTACGGATGATGGGATACGTTCTGTATGAAAAAATGAAAGTTTATCCGGAGCAACATGCCGCTCTGATCACGCTTTCGCTGGAAGAGATGAACCGTTTCCATTATGTGACGGGTGATACGGAGGGATTTGTCAATCTGCCGTTGAGCATCGAAAATGTGGCTTTCAGTGTCTTTATTCGCGAAGATAAGGATTATGTGAAGATTTCGCTTCGGTCTGTCGGTGATTTCCCCTGCAACCAGTTTGCAAGCCGCTATTTCAATGGCGGCGGACATAAAAATGCTTCGGGTGGAGAATTTTATGGCTCATTGGCCGATGCTGTTGCCGTATTTGAAAAAGGCCTGGAGGAATTTAATCCTAATAAAACAGAAGATTTAGATAAACATGACTGAGATGTGGCGGAGATTGTATACATTTGCCATTCATTTACAATAAATAGGTAACAGATGAAGAGAGGTTTTTATATCCTGTTGATTATGTGCACCGCCATAATGGTGGTGTCGTGTGACAAGACAAAGTCATACACTGATATGTTGAAGGCCCAGGAGAAAGCTATTGATCGTTTGCGTGCGGATAGTGGATTGGTTTTTCTGGAAGAATTTCCGACTGACAGCATTTTTAAGGAAAATGAATTTGTTGAGTTGGATAATGGTGTTTATCTGAATATCGTCAATAAAGGAAACAGTGAACGTGCGGTACTGGGACAAACGGCGATCCGTTCCCGTTTCATCGCCCGGATGTTTATGGAAAACAGTAGCATGGGAACCGGTACTGTCGACCTGCTCGGTCCTAATTCAAACGGTACACATCCGGTAGAGTTCAGATATGGTTATTATACTTCTTTGAATCCTGATTACTCTTATACATGGGATATGTTTATTTGTGAAGGTTTAGGTGCCGGACTTCCTTACGTGGGAGACAGCGCGGTTGTCAAACTGATCGTTCCGTTTAAACTGATGAGCAGTGATTTTCAAAGCTCAGGGACACCTGTGTTTTTTGAGAAAGTGAAGTATACTTTTATAAAATAAATCTAACTAAATGACACTGATTAAATCTATTTCTGGTATCCGTGGAACAATAGGCGGGAACCCGGAAGACGGGCTCAATCCGTTGGCTATTGTTAAGTTTGTGGCTGCTTATGCTACATTCATTAAGAAAAACACGAAGGTGACAACAAACAAGATCGTGGTAGGTCGTGATGCACGTATCTCTGGTCCGATGGTTAAACAAGTCGTTCTCGGTGCGCTTACGGGAATGGGCTTTGACGTGGTAGATATCGATCTGGCTACTACTCCGACTACCGAGTTAGCTGTTGCCTGGGAAGAAGCTTGTGGCGGTATCATTTTGACTGCCAGCCACAATCCGAAACAATGGAATGCCCTGAAGTTATTGAACGAACGGGGGGAATTCTTGAATGCTGCCGAAGGTGCCGAGGTGCTGAAGATTGCTGCTGAAGAAAGTTTCGTATTTGCTGATGTCGACAATTTAGGAAAAGTCTATGTCAATAATACTTACAATCAAAAGCACATCGAGAGTGTGTTGAAGCTGGATTTGGTGGATGTCGAGGCTATCAGAGCTGCTAATTTCCGTGTCGCTATCGACTGTGTAAACTCGGTAGGCGGTGTTGTTATTCCTGAATTGCTTTCAGCTTTGGGGGTAAAGGAAATTTTCAAGTTGCATTGTGCTCCTCACGGTAACTTTGCACATAATCCGGAACCGATCCCTGAAAACCTGACGGAGATCTCCGACCTGATGAAGCATGCCAAAGCCGATGTCGGTTTTGTTGTTGATCCGGACGTAGACCGTCTGGCTATTATCAGCGAAGACGGGGAGATGTTTGGAGAAGAATATACACTGGTGGCTGTCAGCGACTACGTTTTGAGTCATACACCGGGCAATACGGTCAGCAACCTGAGCTCAAGCCGTGCTCTGCGTGACGTTACCCGTGCTCATGGTTGCGAGTACAATGCGGCAGCAGTGGGCGAAGTGAATGTCGTAACGAAGATGAAAGCGACTAATGCTATTATCGGTGGCGAAGGCAATGGAGGTGTGATCTATCCGGCCAGCCATTACGGTCGTGATGCTTTGGTGGGTATCGCCTTGTTCCTGACTCATCTGGCAAAGAAGCAGATGAAGACAAGCGAACTGCGTGCTTCCTATCCTCCGTACTTCATTTCCAAGAAGAAAGTAGAACTGACTCCAGATATCGATGTAGATGCTATCTTGGCAAAAGTAAAAGAGAAATTTGCCCAGTATGATATCACCGATATCGATGGTGTGAAGATCGACTTCCCTGAAAAATGGGTGCATCTGCGTAAGAGCAATACGGAACCGATTATCCGTATTTATTCCGAAGCTCACACGATGCAGGAAGCGGAAGAGATTGGTGACGAGCTGATTCAGATCATTCGCGATATGTGTAAATAATCTTTCATCAAGATAAAAAAGAAAAGAGGTTATGCTTGATTGCATCTCCTCTTTTTTTGTATTTTCGAAACAGATATGTTTTTTAAATGCCAGTCGCTGTCCAAATTGGCAGATATTTTCCTTTCAAACGAAGAATTTCTTTTCAAACAGATAGATACTTTTAGGGAAAACCTTGTATTTTTATGGAACAAAAAGCCACGGTTTTTAAAGGATTGAGGTCTGGATAATACAATAAAAAGGCATTTATCTCCGTATAAATCCGTATAAAATAGTAATTTTGTAAACTAATTAGGTTATGTATATGCTAAGAACGGAAATTAGGAAACTGGGAGGATTGATTTGTTTCTTGTTTGTGATGTTGGCCATCCAGGCACAGCAATATACGGTTACAGGAGGAAATGGGGTTCCTTATTTGTTGGAGAATCCAGGAAATCGTATACGAGTTTATTTGGTGTATGGAATGGATAATGTGGAGATTAGCTATACATCTTCGTCTACTAATCATCAATGGTATCGATATAAGCAAAAGGCATTGGACCGGGAACCTGTTCCGTGTGAACAGAATGGGGAGACATCCGTTGTCCGGAATATAGAGGAGGATGCCGGGTATTATGTGGAAGATCCGGCTTCCGGTTTGAATGGTTGGTATGTATGGATCATTGATTATAGTAAATACGCTTTTAATGTCGAAAGCATTACAGTCAAAGGAAATTGTGACGGCTTTTGGCTGGAAGGTTCTCCGACTGTCCCAGTTATGTATTATTATACCCCGACGGGAAATCGGATAACGGTGAAGCGGGAGTTTAATGTCGCTTATCAGACATTGGAGTGGTCTGAAGACAACAACTATTTTTCGCCTAAGAATGTGCAAAGATCACTGACGGAAGGGCCTTATTCGACAAAGATAAACGATAACGAAACAATTCCGTTGTGCGATACGGAAGTCACACTTTCCGGTGATCAGTTTGCAAAACATTTCGGAATAGAGAAATCAATCACTTCGGATACCTATCAGGCGGTGGCCGTCGAAGTGCATGTCGATACGACGTTTATAATGGATAATGCGGAGAATATGACAGCTGGAGACGGGGAATATATTTCCGCTCCGGCAACGGTCACTTTTCGGGCGTATGCCAATGATCCGGTAGCGACGCTGTATACTTGGAAAATATATAGGAGCGATCAGGAAAACGGGATCGAGAATCCGCTGGTGGAATATAGGGATGAGGAGATCGACTATACGTTTACGGAGAAAGGTGATTATACGGCGGTTGCGACTGTCAGCAACGCGACAGGAGAATGCGAGGCGGTTTCCAATTCTATTGAAATCAAGATTGCAGAATCGGAATTGCAGATCCCGAACGCTTTCTCGCCAGGTACGACGCCTGGTATCAATGATGAATTTCGTGTCGCCTACAAATCGCTTGTGACCTATAAGTGCTGGATATTTAATCGATGGGGAGTACAGATGTACCATTCTACTAACCCGGCTGAAGGGTGGGATGGCAAAAAAGGTGGGAAATATGTCGCTCCCGGCGTCTATTTTTATGTGATAGATGCAGTGGGATCGGATGGTATTAAATATAATAAAAAAGGTTCTATAAATATTCTTAGACCCAAGAAGATTGATGATGAAATTATTGAACAGTAATAGTATAGTCGGTTTTGTGGTGGGTAGTGCTGTGTGCCTGACCGCCTGCCTCTCCATTGGTTCGAGTGATTCGGAAAAAGTGAAAGACCAACGTCCGGTCGTTTCATCGGTGACCATGTCGCCTGATATTCCTTCTTCCGTCTCTTTTTGCGGAAAAGATATCGATTTGACGCGTTATAATATGCATGAAGGTTTTGACCGGGAATTGAGTAGCTTTACCTATTTCCATTCTACTACCATGCTGCTGATTAAGCGGGCAAACCGCTGTTTCCCGATCATTGAACCGATTCTGAAGGCTAACGGCATTCCGGACGATTTCAAGTATCTGGCGGTGATCGAGAGCCATCTCGATCCGCGTGTCTCATCGCCTGCACGGGCAGTAGGAACTTGGCAGTTGCTGGAAGGAACGGCCCGGCAGTACGGATTGACGATAACATCTACGGTTGACGAACGTTGCGATGTGACAAAGGCGACCGAAGCAGCCTGTCGTTATCTGAAAGCGGCTTATGAAAAATATGGAGACTGGGCGATGGTCGCGTCTTCCTATAATGCCGGTATGGGACGTATTTCGGGAGAGCTTGTCAAGCAGGATGCAGACAGTTCGTTTGACCTTTGGCTGGTGGAGGAAACAACCCGCTATGTATATCGTATCATGGCTATCAAGCAGATATTTGAAGCCCCTTATAAATATGGGTTCGTGCTAAGAGCGCAGGATCTGTATAAACCGATCGCATGCGAGAGTGTTGCCGTCTCGACGGATATTCAGGATTTGTCCGGTTTTGCCAAGAAGAATGGTATCACTTATGCCGATCTGAAACGTTTCAATCCCTGGTTGCGAGATCGTAAATTGCTGACAGCAGGAAAAACATATACGATCCGGATCCCGAAAGAATCTGATATGTATTATAAAACGCCTAACACCTATGTGCATAATCCGGCCTGGGTGGTGAAATAAGAAAACTGAAAAATGATGAAGGATAAGAATGCATTGGAAGGCGGCCGTATTTCCGTTTTAGGCGCGCGTGTCCATAATTTGAAGAATATAGATGTCGACATACCTCGTAACAAGCTCTCCGTAATTACCGGTATGAGCGGTAGTGGTAAATCGTCTTTGGCTTTTGATACGATTTTTGCGGAAGGGCAACGCCGTTATGTGGAGACGTTCTCCGCTTATGCGCGTAACTTCTTGGGAAATATGGAACGGCCGGATGTGGATAAGATCACTGGTCTGAGCCCTGTTATCTCAATCGAGCAGAAAACAACAAACAAGAATCCGAGATCCACAGTGGGGACGACTACCGAGGTTTATGACTTTTTCCGTCTGCTTTATGCAAGGGCGGGAGAGGCTTATTCGTATTTGAGCGGCGAGAAGATGGTGAAATACACCGAAGAGCAGACGTTGGAACTGATTCTGAACCAGTATAAAGGGAAGAAGACCTATCTGCTTGCCCCGCTTGTCCGTAACCGTAAAGGACATTATAAGGAACTTTTCGAGCAGATGCGAAAGAAAGGCTATCTGAATGTCCGGGTAGACGGTGAGATGAAAGAGATATTTCATGGCATGAAGCTCGACCGGTATAAGATGCACAGTATCGAGGTCGTGATCGATAAGCTGGTCGTTTCGGAATCGGACGAACGCCGTTTGAAAGAAAGCCTGCGCATCGCGATGAAGCAGGGCGACGGACTGGTACTCGTGCTGGATGCCGAGACAAACGAAGTGCGCCATTTCAGCCGCCGGTTGATGGACCCCGTGACGGGTTTGTCTTACAGTGAACCAGCTCCCCATAATTTTTCGTTCAACTCTCCGCAGGGTGCTTGCCCGAAATGTAAAGGACTGGGACAGGTCAATTTGTTGGACATGAACAAGATCGTGCCCGATGCGTCGCTCAGTATCTACAGTGGCGGTATCGTGGCGTTGGGAAAATATAAGAATTCACTGATATTCTGGCAGATCGAAGCTATTTGCGAGAAATATGGCGTAACACTGAAAACCCCGATCAAAGACATCCCGGAAGAAGCGATCGATGAGATCATGAACGGGACGGACGAACGCCTGCAAATAAAAAACGATTCGCTGGGTACTTCCAATTATTTCCTGTCGTATGAAGGAGTTGCCAAATATATCCTGATGCAGCAGGAGAGCGAGGCTTCCGCTTCCGCGCAGAAATGGGCGGGACAGTTTATACGGATGGCTACCTGTCCGGAATGTAACGGGCAGCGGTTGAACAAGGAAGCGCTGCATTATAAGATAGCCGGAAAGAATATTGCCGAACTTTCGGCAATGGATATCTCTGAATTGTATGAGTGGTTGGAGGGTGTCGAGGAGCAGTTGAATCCTAAGCAGAGGCAGATTGCTGTCGAAATCTTGAAGGAGATCCGTTCACGTCTGAAATTCCTGTTAGATGTCGGATTGGACTATCTCGCGTTGAACCGTGCTTCGGCGACGTTATCGGGGGGCGAGAGTCAACGCATCCGTTTGGCGACCCAGATCGGTAGCCAGCTGGTCAATGTACTTTATATCTTGGATGAACCGAGTATAGGGTTGCACCAGCGGGATAACGTTCGTTTGATCAACTCGTTGAAAGAGTTGCGCGATACGGGCAACTCTGTTGTCGTGGTCGAGCATGACAAAGACATGATGTTGAATGCGGACTATGTGGTCGATATGGGACCGAAGGCTGGTCGTCTAGGAGGAGAAGTTGTTTTTGCCGGAACTCCCGGAGAAATGTTGAAAGCTGACACGCTTACTTCGGCCTACCTGAACGGGAAGACGGAGATTGCCGTTCCGGAAGAGCGGCGGAAAGGAAACGGACAGTTTATCACGATAAAAGGGGCGAGCGGGAATAATCTGCGGAATGTGGATGTCACGTTCCCGTTGGGTACGCTGATCTGTGTCACGGGCGTGTCCGGTAGCGGAAAGTCTTCTTTGATCAACCGGACCTTGCAGCCGATTCTCAGCCAGCATTTCTATCGTTCCCTGGAAGATCCGTTGCCTTACAAATCAATCGAAGGGATAGACAATGTGGATAAGATAGTCAATGTGGACCAGTCACCGATCGGACGTTCGCCGAGAAGTAATCCGGCTACTTATACCGGCGTCTTTTCGGATATCCGCAATCTGTTTGTGGATCTGCCTGAATCGAAAGTGCGTGGCTACAAACCCGGACGTTTCTCGTTCAATGTCTCCGGCGGACGTTGCGAGACGTGCAAAGGGAACGGTTACAAGACGATCGAGATGAATTTCCTGCCGGATGTGCTGGTTCCCTGTGAAGAATGTCATGGCAAGCGATACAACCGGGAAACGTTGGAAGTCCGCTTTCGCGGGAAATCCATTGCGGATATTCTGGATATGACGATCAATATGGCGGTGGAGTTTTTCGAGAATATTCCCTCGATCTTGTCGAAAGTGAAGGTTTTGCAGGATGTAGGCCTGGGTTATATCAAGTTGGGGCAACCTTCCACGACTCTCTCCGGCGGTGAGAGCCAGCGTGTCAAACTGGCGACCGAACTGGCCAAGAAAGATACGGGCAAGACGCTTTACGTGTTGGACGAGCCGACGACCGGTCTTCATTTCGAAGATATACGGGTCTTGTTGGGCGTCCTGAATAAATTGGTGGATAAGGGTAATACGATCATCGTCATCGAGCATAACCTCGATGTCATCAAATGTGCCGACTATCTGATCGATATGGGTCCCGAAGGCGGACGTAACGGCGGGCAGGTCCTTTTCACCGGAACTCCCGAAGAAATGGTAAAAGCGAAAACGAAGAGCTATACGGCTCCATTTTTGAAAGACGAATTAAAAAGCGATAAGAAATGAAGAATCCTATTCAGATGATTAAACAATGCGTGGAGAAGGAAGAACCTTACTTTCTGCTGCGCGGACAGGATTTGTGTGCGTTGAAGGCCATCGAAACCTATTATGAGGAGGTGAAGAAGCACGTGAAAGACCCTTATTTTATTGAGGAGATAGGAGAGATAATGAAAGATTTCCGGGCTTTCCGGGAAGAACAGGAAACCCATATACCGGATTAAAAGATGGCGGACGACAGTTACAAGACCATTAAGCAGATAGCTGAAGGGTACTATACGGAGAAGCGCAGCCGCTTTATCTCGTATGCGATCCCGGTGCGTACGGTGGAAGAGGTGAAAGAGCAACTGGACAAATATCGTAAACAGTATTATGACGCCCGCCATGTCTGCTGGGCCTATATGTTAGGTCCCGAACGCCTAACTTTTCGTGCGAACGATGACGGCGAGCCTTCCTCTACTGCCGGAAAACCGATTCTGGGACAGATCAACTCGAACGGATTGACAGATATCCTGATCGTCGTGATCCGCTATTTCGGCGGAATCGAATTAGGGACGAGCGGTTTGATTGTTGCTTACCGGACAGCCGCCGCCGAAGCAATAGCTGCTGCCGAGATAGAAGAGCGCACTGTTGATGAAGATATCACCATTGCGTTCGAATACCCTTATCTGAACGGAATCATGCGCATTGTCAAGGAAGAGAATCCAGTGATCGTCTCCCAAAAGTTTGAAATGGATTGTGAAATGACTCTTCGTATTCGCAAAGGGGAGGCCGAACGTTTGAAAGCGCGGTTATTAAAGGTGGAAAGTGTCTATATTCCCAGAACCGAATTTTAAGTAAGTTGTTATATTATTATAATTCTAAACAAAAACAATTTGTAAATAATGAAGAAGATTCTTTTATTTTCTTTTTTTCTGATGTTGGGACTGGTTGTATCTCAATTCCTGCCGGCGATGGTAGGTGAGGGGTATTCGTCGGTGAAGACGGTCTCCAATACCCTGTTGTATGTCTGCCTGGCCTTTATCATGATAAATGTGGGGCGGGAGTTCGAAATGGATAAAAGCTGTTGGCGGTCCTATACCGAAGATTATTTTATTGCAATGGCGACGGCTGCTTTCCCCTGGATCTTCGTGGCTTTATATTATATGTTCGTGTTGCTTCCCGATATTTACTGGAACAGTGGAGAAGCTTGGAAAGAAAACCTTTTGTTGAGCCGGTTTGCAGCCCCGACTTCGGCAGGTATATTGTTTACGATGTTGGCGGCGGCAGGGTTGAAATCTTCCTGGGTATACAAGAAGGTACAGGTATTGGCGATCTTCGACGACCTCGACACAATCCTGTTGATGATACCTTTGCAGATCATGATGGTAGGTTTGCGCTGGCAGTTGGGTGTTATCATTCTGATCGTGATGGTCCTGTTGATCATCGGATGGAGAAAGATGGGCAGTTATGACATGCGGCAGGACTGGAAGGCAATTCTTTTTTATGCAGTCTTTACCTGCGGGATCACGCAGGTTGTTTATTTGGTGTCCAAATACTTCTATGGTGAAGATGCCAGCATTCATATCGAGGTTCTGTTACCTGCGTTTGTATTAGGTATGGTGATGCGACATAAGCATATCGATACGAAGGTTGAGCACAATGTGGCGACGGCTGTCTCATTCCTCTTTATGTTCTTGGTAGGAGTCAGCATGCCGGTCTTTTTCGGAGTGGACTTCGCCGTGCAGTCTGCAAAGGCGACAACGATAACCGGAGCACAGCCGATGATGTCCTGGCCAGTGATCATCCTGCATGTCGTGATTGTTTCGTTCCTGTCCAATATCGGGAAACTGTTCCCGCTGTTTTTCTATCGGGAAAGGCGGAAGCGCGAACGTCTGGCACTGTCGATCGGTATGTTTACACGCGGTGAAGTAGGGGCTGGGATTATCTTTATTGCGCTTGGCTACAATTTAGGAGGTCCTGCGCTTATGATTTCCGTGCTCACCATAGTGTTTAATTTAATTTTAACTGGTATATTTGTCGTGTGGGTTGAAAAACTGACCCGCAGCGCTTACGAGCTGGAGCAAGCTGGCAAATAGGCGGACAGTTGTTAGGAAAAAATCAAAGGGAAGCGGTTTGCACGCCGCTTCCCATAAATATTTAAATACCATATGGATAGAACCATCAACGTTATCCTTAAACCGTTGCGTCGTTTTGCTATGCAAAAACCGAATGCGAGTATCTTATTATTCATGGCTATGATTCTTGCTATGCTATTTGCCAATTCCCCTTGGGCGGAGTCCTACCATAACATCTTATCTCATCCGATTGATTTGAAGATAGGTAATTTCACACCGTTTATGCATCATGGAGAAGTGATGCCGATGCTGGTCTTTGTGAATGATGCCTTGATGGCAGTCTTCTTTTTTGTGATTGGATTGGAGATTAAGCAGGAAATTCTGATTGGGGAGTTGAGTTCGGTACGGAAAGCACTGCTTCCGATTATTGCGGCCTGCGGCGGGATGATCGTTCCGGTATTGTTTTATTTTCTGGTTTGTCATTCGGCACCCGAAGTGCGAGGTGTGGCTATTCCGATGGCGACCGATATCGCCTTTGCCTTGGCTGTTTTAGGGTTGTTGGGAAAACGGGTTCCACTCAGCATGCGTATTTTTTTGACGGCATTGGCGGTGGTGGATGATATCGGCGGAATCATTATTATCGCCTTGTTTTATAGTGGTGAGATTGCGTTTGAGCCACTTCTGATCTCACTCGCCTTGCTGGCTTTGCTATATGTAGGGGGAAGGATGAGGGTGAATAACATTGCTTTCTACTATATAATAGGTTTCTTTGTGTGGATGCTATTTCTTGAGTCGGGTATTCATCCGACCATAGCGGGTGTGCTGGTCGCATTCACCGTTCCGGCTCGTCCGGTTGTTAAGCTGGATGATTTCACTTGTGAAATGACTGGCTATCTGGATATGCTGGATTACACAGAAGTGCGTCATTCCCGGAAAGCGGCGGTTCTTTCATCGACACAGATTCAAGTTCTCAACAATATTCATTCATTGGCGGACAAAACAATCAGTCCGTTGCAAAGCATTGCCAACAAACTCCATCCGTTAGTCAATTATCTGATCCTGCCGCTCTTCGCTTTTGTCAATGCAGGCGTTACTTTCGGGGATATCGGGATCGGTTCGTTACTGGGAATCCCGTTGGCGGTATTCTTCGGCCTGTTTGCCGGAAAGTCGCTGGGTATTTTCCTGTTCACCTATATTTTTGTCCGTTTGCGTCTTGCTACGATGCCGGAAGGGGTGAGCAAACGGAACCTATTCGGGGTGTCGATGTTGGGCGGTATCGGTTTTACGGTAGCTCTCTTTATCGCGAACCTGTCTTTTGCCGGGATGCCTGATGTCGGAGTAGAGCTATTGAATCAGGCAAAGTTGGGCGTATTTGCCGGTTCGTTCATTTCAGGCTTGTGCGGTTATTTGATATTAAAGAAAGTATTACCTAAAAATTATAGAGATGGACAGACGTAAATTTATTCAGACTGGGATTGCCGGAGTAGCCGGTTTATCGTTAGTCCGCACAGGACTTGCCAACATACAGATGACCGTACCTTCGGATATATCGGTCGACAGGGTGAAACTGGGAAAGACCGGATTGAAAGTCTCTCGTATAGCTATGGGAACCGGGACGAAAGGCTGGAATTACCAGTCCAATCAGACCCGGCTCGGACTGGATAACTTTGTGAAGATAGCCCGTCACGGTTATGAACGCGGTATTCGCTTCTTCGATATGGCCGATATGTACGGTTCGCAACCATTTGTCGGAAAAGCCCTGAAAGAGTTGCCTCGTGAGAAACTCACGCTGATGACGAAGATGTGGACCTACGACGAAGGGTCGGAAAAACGCGAGTCGGTCAGCAAAACCCTCGACCGTTTCCGCCAGGAAGTTGGTACGGACTATTTCGATATCCTCCTACTGCACTGTATGACGAAAGGCGACTGGGCGGAAACTCGTAAATTTTATATGGACGGCCTGGCGAAAGCCAAGCAGGATGGTATCGTGAAAGCTGTCGGCGTCTCCTGTCATAACTGGGAAGCGCTGGTCGAGGCAGTCGACAATCCGTGGTGTGACGTTATCCTCGCCCGCTTGAATCCGTTCCAAAGCCATATGGATGGGACGGTCGAAGCCGTAAACGAACTTTTAGGCAAGGCACGCAAGAAAGGCAAAGGGCTTATCGGAATGAAAATTTTTGGTGAAGGCAAACATGTTTCTGATGCCGAACGCGAACGTTCCATCCGTTTTGCTGTTACCGAAAGTAACTTGCATTGCATGACACTTGGTCTGGAGTCCATCGCGCAGATGAATGATGCGATAGAGCGGGTGATGCGGAATGCCAGAGGATAGCTGCCTTATTCCGCCACCTTGCGTATCTTGTGCCGATACTGATAATCAGCTGTTAACGCGAAAAAATAATCAGTTCGGCACATGGCATTGCCAGCCATAATCCCCTTTCTCCCAATAAGTGAGGAAGGGTGAGGAAAGAGTTTGCAAAAGTAGTCTTTTAAGTCCGGCCAGAAATTACCATTTGGTAAAAAATAAGAATAATAATGTACATAAAAATGCTTATATTCGCAGACAGTCTGTTTGTCGAAAGTGTAACTGTTAAATTCAGGAAATATGGCGAAATATCTGTATTATATCTGTGCCTGTTGTTTTTTGTTTTTATTCAGCAGATGTGGAAAAGGTAAAAGCGAATCCGAAGAGATCCCTTTCAATCCCTATGTGGAGGCGTTTACCTCCGGTACGATTTCAAGATATACGCCCGTATATCTGATTTTCAACCAGGAAATAGCAGTTGACAGAATGGAGCCTGACCAACTTCGTGACCTGGTCAAGATCAAGCCCGAGACAGTCGGCGAGTTCGCATTTGAAAATAACCGGACGATCGTATTCAAGCCATCCAAGAGTTTTGAGCGTGACACTCGTTACGAGGTAAAGGCTGATCTATCAGAGTGGTTTGATACGGAACGAAAGGACAAATATTTCTCATTCAGATTCTCGACGCAGCCTTTGCTGTTGCGTGCCAACCTGCAATCCGTCGATATCAACCGGAAGAATGAAAACGGCTACGACATTGTCTGCTCGGTATTTACGCCGGACAGGGAAATTCCCGAAACTGTAGAGTCGCTTGTCCGTTTTTCCGAAAAGGCGAATGCCAGATGGCAACATAGTCCCGACGGAAAGAGGCATGAAATTTCTATCTCGAACATACAGGCCGGGACGGATGCGACACGTGCCTTTAAATTATCCGTAGCCCCGAATAAACTGAAAGTGCCGGAGGAGGAACTGCTATCTGTCGATATTCCCGAACTGAATGATTTTGCCGTGTATGAAGTCGAATATGTCGCAGAGCCGGAACGTTACGTCGAAGTCACCTTTACGAAACTACTCGATGCGGCACAAAACATGCAGGGACTTGCCTGGATCGACGGTAACAAATCGGAGACCGTCAATGTCGAGGGCAATAAGCTCCGCCTTTATCCCGATGCAGGTAGCAAAGGTGCCCTTAATGTTCATCTGAGCCAGAACATCAGAAGCAAAAACGGGCTGAACCTGAAAGAAAGCGTCGTTCGTCAGATCGTAGTCAGTGATGAAAAGCCGGAAGTCCGTTTTATCGGCAACGGTGTGATCATCCCACAGTCCACACAACTGACTATTCCTTTTCAAGCCGTCTACTTGCGCGGCGTAGTAGTGCGTGTCATCAAGATATTCGAACAGAACATCGGACAATTCCTTCAGGTGAATGATCTCGAAGGAACGAGTGACCTGATGCGTGTCGGTCGCCTGATCGCGCGTAAAACGATCTTCCTCGATGAAGACGCCACCCAGGATCTCAGTCGTTGGAATACCTACGCGATCGATTTGAAAGAACTGATCGATCCCGAACCCGGCGCCATCTACCGGGTGGAACTGTCGTTCAACCGGGATTTGTCCGCCTATCCCTGCGAAGACCTCGTCAAGAAAAGTAAAGAACAACTGCTTGCCGATGATGAGATCAAGTTCAAGGAAGAAAGTAGCCGTTTCGATGGAGGCGGTTATTACTACTATAACGGCGACTTCGACTGGTCCGACTACGATTATAGCAAACGTGGCGACCCCTGTTCCAACAGCTATTATTATAACACGACCGTCGGCAAGAATGTCCTCGCCACCAATCTCGGTCTGTTGGCGATGGCCGGCGAAGATAACGATATGACTGTCCTTGTACATAACATTCTGAGCACCCATCCAGAGAAAGGTGTCAAAGTCGTTGTCTACAACTACCAGCGTCAGGAATTAGCCTCCGGCGTGACAGACGACAAAGGGCAGGTGCGTTTCTCGCTGAAAAACGGCAAGCCGTTCTATCTGACTGCTTCCCTCGGACAGCAACGCTCGTATCTTCGTGTAGACGACGGTTCCGCCCTTTCGCTGAGTTCGTTCGATGTCTCCGGAGAAGTCGTGCAGAAAGGCATCAAGGGCTTCATCTACGGCGACCGCGGTGTATGGCGTCCGGGCGACACGCTGCATCTCGGTTTTATGTTGAACGACCGCAGCCGGATGCTCCCTGCTAACCATCCGGTCATCATGGAACTTTACAATCCGCTCGGCCAGTTCTACCTGCGCAAGACACAGACAAAAGGCGAAGCAGGACTTTATGTTTTCGATATGCCGACCGAACCCGATGCGCCGACAGGCGCTTGGAACGTCAACGTGAATGTCGGCGGCGTCACCTTTACGAAGCGTCTCCGTATCGAAACGATCAAACCGAACCGCTTGAAGATATCCCTTACGATGCCCCCCAAAAAATTGCTCCGAGGCGAACCGCTCGATGCCGCTATGCACGTGGAATGGCTACAGGGAGCAACTGCCCGCAATCTGAAATACGATATTCAGGGAACCTTTATCTCGACCCCGACCACCTTTTCCGGCTATAAGAAATTCTATTTCGATGATCCTTCGAAAATCTTCAACAGCGAAGAAAGCAAAGTGATCTCCGGTGTGACCGATGCAGCGGGCGACGCCACCATCAAAGCCCGTTTCGAGATCGGCGCCTCGGCTCCCGGTATGTTGTTGGCGAGTTTCGTCACCCGTGTGTATGAGGAATCCGGCGATTTCAGCATCGACGCCAATCGGGCGTTCTATTCACCCTACCGTCGCTATGCCGGCATCAAGTCGCCCCAGCAAGATGGGGAACCGCTGAAGACCGGAACCGAATATAAATATGAAGTAGCTTCCGTCGACTATCTCGGACAGGCGGTAGCCAATACTGAACTCGAAGTGAAAGTCTATAAAGTCCATTGGTACTGGTGGTGGAGCTCGGACAACGGCAGCCTGGCTAATTATGTCTCCAATTCGTATAACAAGCCAGTGAAAACCTTCACCATCCGTACTGGCACGAATGGCACGGCCTCCTTCAACCTGAAATATACCGATGCCGATTGGGGAACCTATTTTATCTCGGTGAAAGACAAAGAGAGCAAACACTCTACCGGTGTGATGAACTATTTCGACTGGCCTTACAGTGAAGGCAGACGCGATGCTGACGGTTCTTCCTCCGCCAATATGCTAACCTTCAAGACCGACAAGGACACATACGCACCAGGCGAACAGATCGTTGTTACCTTCCCCTCTGTCAAGGGAAGCCGCGCGATCATCAGCATTGAGAACGGAACACGTGTCCTTTCGACCACTGAGCACATGTGCAACGACGGGCAGACTACGGTCAAGCTCGCCGTCACTCCGGATATGCAGCCAAACGCGTACCTTTATATAACACTCTTGCAACCGCATGGTGTCACGAAGAACGACCTGCCGATCCGCATGTACGGTGTCGTCCCCTTCACGGTTACATCTCCTGAAAGCCATTTGGCCCCGATTATCCATATGGCGGATGAGGTCAAGCCTGAAGCACCTTGCCACGTGATGGTTTCCGAAAAGAACGGTCGCGAGATGGCCTACACACTGGCGATTGTCGACGAAGGGTTGCTTGACCTAACCCGCTTTCGCACACCCGATCCCTGGCAGGCGTTTAACGCCCGCGAGGCATTGGGGGTTAATACCTGGGATTTGTACAACTACGTGGTCGGCGCGTATGGTGGCCGCATCGAGCAACTGTTCAGCATTGGCGGCGACGATGCCTTGAACAAAGGTCCGAAGGCGATAGTGAACCGCTTTAAGCCGGTCGTGCAGTTTGCCGGTCCGTTTCTGCTGAAAAAGGGAGAAAAACGGCAGCATATCTATAAGATGCCGAACTACAACGGCCGTGTCCGCGTCATGGTCGTCGCCGGAAACGGGGAGGCTTACGGCAACACGGAGAAGAGCGTGCTCGTGCGCAAGCCTGTTATGCTGCTCGGTACACTCCCGCGCGTTATCGGCATAGGAGAGGAAATGGTGGTTCCTGCTACCGTCTTTGCCACCGAAAAAGGAGTTGGAGACGTGCAGGTCACGATCGCCTGCTCCGGCAATATGGAGGTAGTCGGCGAGAAGAGCCATATGCTGCACTTTGAAACGGTCAGTGACAAACTGGCGCAGTTCCGCATTCGTGTGAAAGATACCCCCGGAGCCGGACACGTGAAGATCACGGCTACCGGCGGTGGTGAAAAGTCTGTATATGAAACCGATATCGAAATCCGTTCCGTACGCCGTCCGCAAATCAAGGTGACGCCTGTGACGCTCGAAGCCGGAAAGAGCTGGAAAGGGACGGTCGGCCTTCCCGGCGTGGAGGGTACGAACTCCCTTGTGCTCGAAATGTCGGATGTCCAACCTGTCAACCTCTCCACGCGGTTGTCCTACCTGTTGGGCTACCCGCATGGATGTGTTGAACAGATCACTTCGAAGGCATTCCCGCAACTGTACTTGAGCGGGTTCGCCTCGTTGACCCGCGAACAGGAGCAATCGACTGAAGCGACAGTGAAAGAAGTGATCCGTCGCCTGCGTTCCTACCAGACGGTAGACGGTTCCTTCTCCTACTGGCCTGGTGGAACGGCTCCCAATGCTTGGGGGACTGTTTATGCCATCCACTTTCTGCTCGAAGCGGAGAAGAAAGGTTACCTTGTACCCGAAGGCATGAAGCGGAATGCGTTGAATGACTTGAGCCGTATTGCCCGTAACTGGAAACCGGAAGCCTCCTATTCTGCCGAATCCGAAGAAATGACGCAGGCATACCGCCTGTTTGTCCTCGCTTTAGGGCAAGTTGCCGAGGTCGGCGCCATGAATCGCCTGAAAGAGAGTAAGACGCTCATGTCTATGAGTCGCTATCTGTTGGCGGCGGGTTATGCTTTGGTCGGACGTCCGGATGTATCGAAAGAGTTGGTTGTAAAGACAACGGCTCTGACAACGGCTTGTTCCGGATACGATCAGACGTTCGGCAGCGACTTGCGTGATGCTTCGATCCGCCTGATGACGCTCTGTCTGCTCGATGGCGGTAAGGAAGCGGCTCTTTTGGCAAATGAAATATCCAAGACGCTCGCATCCGACGATTGGCTGAGCACGCAATCCACGGCATTTAGCCTGGTGGCTCTTTCCGACTATATGGAGAAATATAAGATGTCCGGCTCGATGGACTTCTCCTATGCCGTAGACGGCAAGGCGAAGAAGGTTTCCACCACTCGGAACATCTGGACGGAGACTTTGCTTGACAAGACTGCCTTTTCTGCCTCCTTAGAGTTGAAGAACACCGGCAAATCCACTCTGTTCGCCCGCCTCGTGGCCGAAGGTATCCCAGCCGAGGGTAAAGAGGAAGCCTATGCGAACGGTCTTACGCTCGCCGTCAGCTATATGGATCATGACGGCCATCCGGTGAATACCTCCGCTTTGCAGCAGGGTACGAACTTCACGGCTGTGGTGACCGTCTCAAATTCGTCTCCTCGTGGCTATAACCACCTGGTGCTGACTGAGGTTTTTCCGGCTGGTTGGGAGATATTGAACACGCGCTTCCTTACAGGCGACACGGTTGACAATCAGGTGACAGGTGTCAATTACCAAGATATTCGTGACGATCGTGCTTACAGCTATATTGACTATCTGCCTGCCGGAAAGCAAGTGACGGTCCGTATCAATCTTTGTGCTGTCTACCCCGGCCGTTTCTATTTGCCTCCGGTCTATTGCGAAGCGATGTATGACCATCTTGTCCGGGCGAATACGGAGGGAAAGATGGTGACGGTCGAATAGACAATAAAAAACGGAAGACCTCCGTCTGAGGCTTCCGTTTTTTCAAATTATATCATATGGATTCTTCCTGGACGGATTGGGGGGGAAGGGTTGTCACAATTATATGTTTTCCACCGTTCAAAACGGTAAGATTGCGCAAAGTCGTTCCAGATATTCCGCATCCGTCTTGTCGAACTCGTTCAGCTTGTCGCTGTCAATGTCCAGTACGGCAACCACTTTTCCATCTCTGACTATCGGTACGACGATTTCCGACCGTGAATCCGAGCTACAGGCGATATGTCCCGGAAATTGCTCTACGTCCGGGACAACGATTGTTTGTGCATCCTTCCAGGCTGTTCCGCATACACCTTTCCCGTACCGGATGCGCGTGCAGGCAAGAGGCCCCTGGAACGGGGCAAGCACGAGCATCTCTTCTTTTACCACATAAAAGCCTACCCAGAAGAAATCGAATGTTTGTTTCAGGGCAGCGGCGACATTCGCCATATTGGCGACGACGTCCGTCTCTCCCGCTGTCAGCGATTGCAATTGATGAAGCAGCGTCTCATATAGTTCCCGCTTGTTCTCACCGTTGATTATTAAATTTTCCGCCATTTTTTATACTTTATAAGAAAACAAAAGTAACCTTTTTTTCGGATTCTGCGTATCTTTGTGACATGAGTAAACAAAATTCTCCTTTAGTGCTTGGAACCGAGCGCATCAGCAAGTTGTTGACACAGTATGCCATACCGGCCATTATCGCCATGACCGCTTCTTCGCTCTACAATATGGCAGACAGTATATTTATCGGACACGGGGTAGGACCGTTGGCGATCTCCGGCTTGGCCTTGACTTTTCCATTGATGAACCTTGCGGCTGCTTTCGGTTCTCTGGTTGGGGTGGGGGCTTCAACGCTGGTGTCCGTGAAGTTGGGACAGAAAGATTATGAAGGGGCGAACAAGGTGCTCGGAAACGTACTGGTGCTGAACGTAGTTTTGGGACTCGCATTTACGTTGGTCTTTATGTTGTTGCTCGATCCGATCCTCTATTTCTTCGGGGCGAGCGAGAACACGATTTCGTATGCCCGCGATTATATGAATGTGATCCTGATAGGAAATGTGATTACTCATATGTATCTAGGACTGAATGCGGTGTTGCGTTCTTCCGGTTTCCCTAAATTAGCGATGTATGCGACGTTGGCGTCGGTGGTGATCAACTGTGTACTGAATCCGCTTTTTATCTTCGGTTTCGGTTGGGGGATCAAGGGATCGGCATGGGCTACCGTCATCTCTCAGGTCATTTCGCTGACCGGACAGTTGATTCATTTTTCCCGTCCGAAGGAGTTGTTGCATTTCAAGAAAGGCATTTACCGGCTGAAAAGCGAAATCGTGAAGGGGATTCTTTATATCGGAATGTCACCTTTCCTGATGAATCTTTGTGCCTGTCTGATCGTAATACTGATTAACCGGGGACTGAAAGAGCATGGCGGCGATATGGCGATCGGCGCATACGGGATCGTGAACCGGGTGGTATTCCTCTTTATTATGATCATCATGGGGTTCAACCAGGGGATGCAGCCGATTGCCGGTTATAACTTCGGTGCCCGCCAATATTCGCGTGTGACGGAAGTGACGAAGTTGACGATGAAGTGGGCGATAGGGGTGGCGACAACAGGGTTTTTGCTCTGTCAGTTGTTCCCGTCGGTGATCGTCCGCATGTTTACGACCGATCCGGAGCTGATCGAGGCGGCGGTGTACGGTTTGCATATCGTCTTTGCGGTCTTTCCGATTGTCGGTTTCCAGATGGTGGCGACAAACTTTTTCCTTTCCATCGGGATGTCTAAGAAGGCGATCTTCCTTTCGCTCACCCGGCAGATGCTGTTCCTCGTTCCCTGCTTGTTGATTCTTCCCCGATGGTTCGGAACACTTGGCGTATGGATCAGCATCCCGATCGCCGACACGACAGCTACGATTGTTACGGCTCTCGTCTTGATAAACCAGTTCAGGAAGTTTCATTCTAAATAAATTTTATTTACCTTTGTCTTGATACCAAAAACATAGATAGACATGGATAATAAAATCATATTGACCATCGGCCGGCAGTTTGGCAGCGGTGGTCGCGAGGTAGGACAGAAGCTGGCAAAAGAGCTGGGCATCGGCTATTATGACAAGGAACTGATGGCGCTTGCCGCGAAGGAAAGCGGATTGAGCGAGGAGTTTTTCGAGAAAGCGGACGAGAAGGCTTCCAGTGGTTTGGCGTATGCTTTTACGATGGGCTATTCGTATATGGGGTTGTTCCCGCCGTATGCCGATGTGCTGTCTAACGACCGTTTGTTCCTGTATCAGAGCGATACGATCCGTAACCTGGCGGAAAAAGGTTCTTGTGTGATTGTCGGACGATGTGCCGACTATATCCTTCGTGACAATCCTGACTGCCTGAGTTTCTTTATTCATAACAACAAGGAAAACCGTATTCAACGGATCATCGAAAGCCAGAACCTGACGGTCGAACAGGCGGAGGAATTGATGCTGAAGACCGACAAGTCGCGTGCTGCTTATTATAACTATTATACGAATAAGGAATGGGGCGTTGCATCCACCTACAACTTTTCGATAGATGTCTCTGTCTTGGGGATAGACGAGACGGTTGCGTTCATGAAGAATTTTGTGGAACGGAAAATGGACAAGCGTCCGCCGCATTTCGGATAATTATTATATCTTTGCCTTCGACTTATCATAGGGGTGCCTTACTATACAGGCTGAGATTATACCCATTGAACCTGCCGGATAACGCCGTGAAGGGAAAAGGTAGAATTACTAAATAAAGGGAAGCGTTACCTCTATGTGCTTTCCGATGTTTAAACTCTAATTATTATTTTGTAATGGAACAGATTGTTTCAACAGGAATTATCGACTCTTACTTTGCGAAGTTAAAGAGCAATTTGTCTATTGATGTCGCTATTGTCGGTGGTGGTCCTTCTGGTATCGTAGCCGCTTATTATCTGGCTAAGGCCGGAAAGAAGGTGGCTTTGTTCGACCGTAAGCTGGCCCCCGGTGGAGGTATGTGGGGGGGCGCCATGATGTTCAACGATATCGTGGTTCAGGAAGAGGCTATGCCGATCGTGCGTGAGTTGGGTGTAAGTTATAAGGATGCCGGAAACGGTACTTATATCATGGATTCCGTACACACGACCTCGGCTTTGATCTATGGTGCGACGAAAGCCGGTGCGACTATTTTCAACTGCTATTCCGTAGAAGATGTAGTGTTCCATAACGATGCCGTAGCCGGTGTGGTTGTGAACTGGGCTCCGGTTATCCGCGAAGGTATGCATGTGGACCCGCTGACAATCATGTCCAAGGCTGTCCTGGAAGGAACCGGCCACGACTGTGAAATCGCACGCGTGGTTGCTCGCAAGAACGATATCAAGCTGAATACTCCGACTGGGGGCGTGATCGGCGAACGTTCGCTGAATGTCGAGCTGGGTGAGTCTACAACCGTAGAAAATACGAAGGAAATCTATCCGGGACTGTTCGTTTCTGGTATGGCTGCCAATGGGGTGAGTGGTAGTTTCCGCATGGGGCCGATCTTTGGCGGTATGCTGATGAGCGGTAAGAAGGCGGCCGAACTTATTTGTGCTAAGCTGGACAAATAAAGGCTTATTTCCGAATAACAAGGAGATGTCAAAACACATCTTCATCACGATTTTTTAGGCATGGATTATATGGGTTTATATCCATGCCTGATTTATGTCATTTCGTAAGTAAGTTTTCACTTGGCATACCTTTCTTCTCTATCGGGAGAAATCATAGAAACTGTTTTCATCTATCACTCTATCACTGACGAGCCTGTAGTTATTGATATTTAAACGTTAGAGGTAGTGATAGATGACATTTTCCTCTATCACTACTCTATCACTACTCTGTCACTCCTTTGGCACTCATGAAATATGGAGCTTTTATCATATGATTGAAAAACAATATGGTTCTTCATTCCACAAAAGCTATCTCTTTTTTTGGCAGAAATAAGCACATAATTTCACGAACACCCCCATGTTGCCATCCTTTACATCTGGGTGAAGAGGGGGGGGTACACCCGGGTGTAAAGGGAGGGAACATGGGGATGTATGGCAACTAAAGTGCCTTGCCAGACAATGAAAACCGCTTGGTTTGGTAAAAAACAAAACAGTTTCTTAATTTAGGAGGCATAATTGCGTAGTAATTAAAAACTTCGTATTTTTGTATCGGAAGTATGAGAGTGAAAAAGAAAATATACCAATATGTGATGCTGCTTGTTAGTATCGTGATGCTTATATCGGTAGTCGTACCGCACCATCACCATAGTAACGGGTTGCCTTGCTATAAATCACTTTCAGCCGAGGCGGCTCATGGTGGGCATGGAAGTTCCGAATCACATGATTGCGGATGCAACGGGCATAACATCGCACTCTACACTTCCATTTTCTCGCATGTGACAGATGGAAACGTGAATCAGTTTCTTTTCCCTTTGCTTGTATTGTTTGATTATATAAACCCTCCTGTTCCGGTCTTTTACAAGCTCTTGTTCGAGAATGACCGGGCCTACTACATCGAGTCCCTGCATGATACGTGGATTGTTTCTGCGTCAGGGCTTCGTGCGCCTCCGTATGAATTTGATTTATAATTTATGATTTATGATTTATGTGTTGATGATATAAATCATAAATCATGAACCTTCTTTTATTCATAACTCATAAATCAAAATTCATACATCATAATGAAAAAAATATATTTAGTGTGGGTGATTTTCGCCTACATCCTGGCAGGTTGCAATGGCAATACTGCGGCACATGGAGAGCATGAACATGAAGCCCACGAACACGAAGAAGGACACGACCACGATCACGAAGGGCATGACCATGAACATGAGGGACATGATCATGAACATGAAGAGACCGGAGAAGGACATGCCGGTGAAATTTCGTTTAAAAAAGCATTGGCGGAAGCAGTCGGATTGCAGACGTCTAAGGTTGAGCCGGGTGTTTTTACCGATGTGATCAAAACAAGCGGGCGGGTGATGGCTGCGCAGGGAGAGGAGTCGACTGTGGTGGCTACGGTTCCCGGTGTGGTAACATTCGGCAACCTGTCATTTGTCGATGGAACGGCTGTTCGCAAGGGACAGGCTATTCTGAGTCTTGCTTCGAGCAGTTTGTCTGACGGTAATGTGGCGGCTAAAGCCAAATATGCGTATGAGAATGCAAAGAAAGAATATGAACGTATGGAAACCCTGATAGGGGATAAGATCGTTTCTGCCAAAGATTTTGAACAGGCACGTCTGAATTACGAGAATGCGAAGGTGGCTTGGGAAGCGGTAGCAGGAAAACAGACTGCTAACGGGGTGTCGGTCGTTTCGCCAATAAACGGTTATCTGAAAAACTTGCAAGTGAAAGAGGGTGATTATGTGACGGTAGGCCAGCCGTTGGCCACGATTTCGCAGAATAGCCGCCTGGTGTTGCGTGCGGAGGTTTCAGAGAAATATTACAACTACTTGCCATCTATACAGTCCGCTAATTTCCGTACGCCGTACGATAACGTGACTTATAAACTGTCCGATCTGCGTGGACGTCTGCTTTCTTATGGCAAGGCCTCCGATACTAACTCTTTTTATGTTCCGGTTACATTCGAGTTTGATAATAAGGGAGCTATTATTCCCGGCTCGTTTGTCGAGATCTATCTGCTTACGGCTCCGATGCAGAATGTCATCAGTGTCCCTGTTTCCGCCCTTATCGAGGAGCAGGGTGTTTATTCAGTCTTTGTTCGCGTGCATGAAGAAGCCTATAAAAAGGTTCCTGTGACATTAGGTGCCGACAACGGCTCCGAAGTCCAGATATTGAGCGGCCTGAATGCAGGTGACGAAGTTGTGACGGTCGGTGCTTACCAGATCAAGCTGGCTTCTGCTTCTAATGCAATTCCCGCACATACACATAATCATTAATGAATTGACAATTAAAAAAGATTATGCTGAATAAGATAATATATTACTCGCTGCATAACAGGTTGGTTGTATTGATCTGTTCCTTGCTGCTGATGATTGCCGGTACGTATACCGCTTTCCATACAGATGTGGATGTGTTCCCGGATTTGAATGCGCCGACCGTTGTCATTATGACGGAGGCAAACGGTATGGCGCCAGAAGAGGTAGAGCGTCTGGTTACTTTTCCGGTAGAGACGGCTGTGAATGGTGCGATGGATGTGCGCCGTGTCCGTTCGTCTTCTACGACAGGTTTTTCTGTCGTGTGGGTTGAATTCGATTGGGGAACGGATATTTACCGGGCCCGTCAGATCGTTTCCGAAAAGTTGGCTGTCGTCAGTGAGAGCCTGCCGGAGAATGTCGGGAAACCGACGCTGGGCCCGCAGTCTTCCATTTTAGGGGAAATGATGATTATCGGGCTGACGGTTGATGATAGTAAGAGTGGTTCACGAATCGCCCCTACAACCCAAATGGACTTGCGTACGATTGCCGACTGGACCATCCGTCCGCGATTACTCTCGACGGGAGGAGTGGCACAGGTTGCCGTGATCGGTGGCGATATCAAGGAGTACCAGATATTGCTTGATCCCGCCCGCATGAAGCACTACGGTGTAAGCTTGGGTGAAGTTCTGGCCGTTACCCGCAACATGAACCGGAATGCCAATGGTGGTGTCCTTTATGAATATGATAACGAATACATCATCAGGGGTGTTCTTTCTACTGCGAATGCCGAGGAGATCGGAAAGGGAGTTGTCAAGATTGTCGGAGATTTCCCCGTTTTATTGGAAAATATCGCAACAGTGAAGATTGGCAGCAAAAGTCCGAAGCTTGGAACTGCTTCCGAACGGGCGAAACCTGCCGTGTTGATTACGGTCACGAAACAGCCGAACACCAGTACGATCGACTTGACGGAAAAGTTAGACGCGATTATGGCAGACTTGCAGAAGAACCTGCCTGCTGATGTGCACGTTTCGACCGACATATTCCGTCAGAGCCGCTTTATTGACAGCTCTATTGATAATGTGAAGAACAGTCTGTTCGAAGGCAGTTTCTTTGTTGTTATTGTTCTGTTCCTGTTCCTGATGAATATCCGTACAACGGTGATTTCGCTGGTTGCCTTGCCTCTTTCCTTGTTAGTTTCCATATTGACATTGCATTATATGGGATTGACTATTAATACCATGAGTTTGGGAGGGATGGCGATTGCTATCGGTTCGTTGGTCGATGATGCGATTGTTGATGTGGAGAATGTATATAAACGGATACGGGAAAATCATTTGTTGCCTTCCGATCAGCAACGTTCCATTTTGGAAGTTGTGTTCGATGCATCTCGCGAAGTACGTATGCCGATTTTGAATTCGACGCTCATTATCGTGGTCAGCTTCGTGCCCCTTTTCTTCCTGAGCGGGATGGAAGGGCGTATGCTGGTGCCGCTGGGGATCGCCTTTATTGTTGCGCTGTTTGCCTCTACGGTCGTGGCGTTGACATTGACTCCTGTGTTGTGCAGCTACCTGTTGAACCGGAAGCCTACAGACAAGAAAGTAGAGAAGGAGGCATGGGTGGCCCGCAAGTTGAAAGATTTGTATGGCAAAGCCTTGAATGGAGCATTGGCACATAAAAATATGGTGTTAGGGTGTACGATTGGCCTGTTTCTTGTTGCATTGGGAATGTTCTTTACGCTGGGACGTAGCTTCCTGCCGCCATTTAACGAAGGTTCGTTTACGATCAATGTAAGTTCTCTTCCGGGCATTTCCCTCGAAGAATCGGATGAGATGGGACGACGGGCAGAAGAATTGCTGATGCAGGTTCCCGAAATCCAGACTGTTGCCCGCAAGACCGGACGTGCCGAGCTTGACGAGCATGCTTTAGGGGTAAACGTATCGGAAATCGAAGCTCCGTTTGTCTTGAAAGACCGTAGCCGCGATGCGGTTATGAATGATGTCCGTGAGAAATTGTCTACCATCAGTGGAGCTAACATCGAAATAGGACAGCCTATTTCTCATCGTATCGACGCCATGCTCTCCGGTACGGAGGCGAATATCGCAATCAAATTGTTCGGTACGGACTTGAATCTGATGTTTACGGTCGGTAACCAGATCAAGGAGGCTATACAAGGAATCCCCGGTCTGGTGGACTTGAAAGTGGAACAACAGATCGAGCGTCCGCAGCTTACCATTACACCGAAGCGTGAGTTGATGGCACAATATGGCATCACGTTGCCGGAGTTTGAGGAGTATGTCAATGTCATGCTGGGGGGCGAAGCTGTCAGCCAGGTGTATGACAATGGCAAGACATTTGACCTGACGGTAAAGACTTCGGATGAAAGCCGTGCCACAATGGAGGATATCCGTAATCTGATGATCGATGCGGGTGGTAAGAAAGTCCCGTTGAGCTATGTCGCCGAAATCCGTTCCGTGACAGGTCCGAACACGATCAATCGCGAGAATGTGCAGCGTAAGATCGTGATCAGTGGTAATGTTTCCGAGCGCGACCTCCGCAGCATCGTCAATGAGATACAGCAGAAGATAGATGCTTCCATCCAGTTGCCTGAAGGCTATCATATCGAATATGGCGGGCAGTTCGAGAGTGAACAGGCTGCCAGCCGTACGTTACTGCTTACTTCGTTGATGTCTCTGTTGGTGATCTTCCTGTTGCTCTATAATGAGTTTAAGAATGCGAAAGAGAGCGGGGTTATTCTGTTGAACCTACCGTTGGCGTTGATCGGGGGTGTGTTCATCTTGAAGCTGACTTCCGGCGAGGTGAGTATTCCGGCTATTATCGGTTTCATTTCCCTGTTCGGTATTGCCACTCGTAACGGTATGTTGCTGATCAGCCATTACACGCATCTTCGGACTGTAGAGAATGTACCGTTGAAACAAGCCGTCCTGCAAGGTTCTATGGACCGTTTGAATCCTATCCTGATGACGGCGCTCAGTTCGGCTCTCGCGTTAATCCCGCTTGCGCTGAACGGCGATTTGCCAGGCAACGAGATACAAAGTCCGATGGCGACCGTTATCTTAGGAGGTCTGCTGACATCCACTTTCCTGAACGGCTTCATCATCCCGATTGTTTATTTATTAATGAATAAAGAAGATAAAGAATGAAACGATTCATATTAACAATAGCATTGCTTTCTTCTGCATTGGTGGCCGGGGCGCAAACTTCCATCGAGGAAGTGCTCCGGAGTGTAGAGACCAATAACAAGGAATTGCAGGCAAACCGTCAGATGGTGACGGCACAAAAGTTGGAAGCCAAACTGGACAACAACCTGCCTGATCCTACCGTTACTTATTCCCATTTGTATGGAAACAAAGAGGGAATGGGATTTACCGGTGAATTAGTCGCTTCGCAATCATTTGACTTCCCGTCTTTATATATGCAACGGAACAAACTCTCCAAGCAGAAGGGTGAAAACTACGACCGACAGGGCGAAGAAGTGCGCCAGCAGATTTTGTTGCAAGCCAAAGAAGCTTGCCTGGACTTGATCTTTCTGAATCAGCAAAAGAACCTGCTGGATATCCGTCGGAAAAGCGCCGAACAGCTTGCCGCACTCTATCAGCAACGCTTGGAACAGGGTGATGCCAATATTTTGGAAACGAACAAGATCGAACTTGAACTTTTGAACGTCCGTAACGAGGTACGCATGAACGAAGCGGCTCGTGTGAATAAACAGCGGGAGCTAGAAATGCTGAACGGGGGGATTGCTATTCAGTTGACTGATACGGCTTACGAGGTTGTGGAGCTTCCGCTCTCGTTTGCCGACCTGCGCCAGGAAATCTTGGAGAATGATCGGCGTCTGTTGTCTTTGCAAAGTGCGAAGGCCGTATCATCGAGACAAATCAGTGTCAACAAGACGATGGGGCTGCCTTCGTTTGAGTTGGGTTACCGTATGAACCCATCTTCGGGTGGCGAACGTTTCAATGGCTTTTTGGTCGGCATCAGTATTCCTCTTTTCTCAAACCGCAACAATGTGAAACAGGCGAAAGCACAGAACCTTTACACCGATTTGCAACTGGAAAGCACGATGACGGCGGTAGAGAATGAATTGCTCCAACTCTATAACCAGTCGGTAGCCTTGAAGACTTCCATCGACGAATATGGCGAAGTGCTGGAGAGCCAGAATAACCTGGCGTTGTTGAATAAGGCGATCCAAGCGGGACAAATCTCGATGATCGAATATTTTGTAGACGTCACCACGCTCTATCAGAGTATGCAGAATCATATGCAGTTGCAGAATGAATACCAGAAGGTGATGGCGCAACTGTATAAGTTCAAACTATAGAGTTGATATCAGGACTCATTAAAAAGCAGTTTTGATCAGAAGGGAGGTTGTTCATAGATGGGTAACCTCCCTTTTTATTGATTTTTGAGAAAAATTCACATTACTTGCTTTTACTTAAGGAGTTGTTTGACTTATCTTTGTAAGTAGAATATTAATCGTATAAATAAAAATGAAGAAAAAAAGTATATGGGCTTTTGCTCTTATTGCTATGCTAACCTGCCTGGGAAGGCCTGCCGTTGCGTCAGACGGTGCTTTTGACCCGGTAGAGTTTGTTAATCCTTTAATGGGGACGCAATCGTCGTTTGAGCTATCAACCGGTAACACCTATCCGGCTATAGCACGTCCTTGGGGCATGAATTTTTGGACCCCGCAAACCGGTAAGATGGGGGATGGATGGGGGTATACCTATACCGCCAATAAGATACGTGGCTTTAAACAAACCCATCAGCCAAGTCCCTGGATCAATGATTACGGGCAGTTTGCCATCATGCCGGTTGTCGGTACTCCTGAATTTGATCAGGATAGACGGGCCAGTTGGTTCTCTCATAAGAGTGAGATAGCAAAACCGTACTACTATGAAGTCTATCTGGCAGAGCATGATGTGAAAACCGAACTGACACCGACTGATCGTGCTGCCATGTTTCGTTTCACTTTCCCGGAAAACGAACATTCCTATGTCGTAGTGGATGCGTTTGACAAAGGTTCCTATATCAAAGTGATCCCTGAAGAAAACAAGGTTATCGGTTATACGACCAAGAATAGCGGTGGTGTACCGGATAATTTCAAAAACTATTTCGTTATCGAATTTGATAAACCTTTCACTTATGAAGCAACTTTTGCCGATGCAACTTTGAAGGAAGGTGTTCGTGAGCAACAATCCGACCATGTCGGTGCCGTTATCGGTTTTAAGACGACGAAAGGCGAGATTGTACATGCAAAGGTCGCTTCTTCGTTTATCAGTTTCGAACAAGCTTCGCTCAATCTGAAAGAGTTGGGTTCTGACAATTTTGACACATTGGTACAAAAAGGCAAAGATGTTTGGAATAAGGAGTTGAGTAAGATCGAAGTGGAAGGTGGCACTCTGGACCAGTATCGGACGTTCTATTCCTGTATGTACCGTTCGCTTCTGTTTCCCCGTAAGTTTTATGAAATAGACGCCTTAGGGAAAGTTGTACATTATAGTCCTTATAATGGAAAAGTATTGCCGGGCTATATGTTTACGGATACTGGTTTCTGGGATACTTTCCGTAGTCTGTTCCCGTTCCTGAACCTGATGTACCCGACCATGTCGAAAGAAATGCAGGAAGGTTTGATCAATGCTTATAAGGAAAGCGGTTTCTTCCCCGAATGGGCAAGTCCCGGACATCGTGGTTGTATGGTGGGCAACAATTCCGCTTCGGTTTTGGTGGATGCTTACGTCAAAGGTATAAAGGTGGATGATCTCGAAACATTGTACAAAGGTTTGATCCACGGAACGGAAAATGTACATCCGACGGTTTCTTCCACCGGCCGCTTAGGACATGAATATTACAATAAATTGGGCTATGTGCCTTATGATGTAAAGATTAACGAGAATGCTGCTCGTACGTTGGAATATGCCTATAATGACTGGTGTATCTACCAGATTGCAAAAGATCTGGGACGTCCCAAAAAAGAACTGGATTTGTATGCCAAACGTGCAATGAACTATAAAAACTTGTTTGATAAGGAGACCAAGTTGATGCGCGGAAAGAATAAGGACGGCAACTTCATGGCTCCTTTCTCGCCGTTGAAATGGGGAGATGCTTTTACAGAAGGGAATAGCTGGCATTATACATGGTCGGTTTTTCACGATCCGCAGGGATTGATCGATTTGATGGGGGGACGAAAAGAATTCATCACTATGCTGGATTCCGTATTTGCTGTTCCTCCCGTATTTGATGATAGTTATTATGGACAGGTTATCCATGAGATTCGTGAAATGCAGATTATGAATATGGGAAACTATGCACATGGCAACCAGCCGATCCAGCATATGATTTATCTGTACAATTATGCCGGTGAGCCTTGGAAAGCCCAATACTGGCTACGTCAGGTGATGGACCGTATGTACACTCCGACACCGGATGGCTATTGTGGTGACGAAGATAACGGACAGACTTCCGCCTGGTATGTATTCTCTGCTCTTGGCTTTTATCCGGTTGCTCCCGGAACGACACAATATGTATTGGGCGCACCTTTGTTTAAGAAAGCCACTTTGCATTTTGAAAATGGAAAGAGCTTGGTTGTCAATGCACCGGAGAACAGTGACAAGAATATCTATATCGAGTCTATGTCTTTTAACGGAAAGAATTATACGAAAAACTATCTGGAACATTTCGAACTGCTGAAAGGCGGTGTCTTGGATATCAAAATGGGAGATGAGCCGAATATGAACAGAGGAGTGAGTCCGGAAGATTTTCCATATTCATTTTCAGTAAATGAAAAACAAAAGAAATAAACAATGGAGATACTAAAGAAAACAGGAAAATTTTTATTGGGCGTCGTGATCGGAGTTGCCATCATGATGTTTGCCGATAGGTATTATGTCAAAGGAAAACGGTTGATCGCCGATAACCTGCCGAAAGAACCGGTAGAATATGTTAACCCTTATATGGGGAACATCAGCCATCTGCTGGTGCCGACTTATCCGACCGTCCATCTGCCTAACAGTATGTTGCGCGTCTATCCCGAACGTGGTGATTTTACGGGAGACCGGTTGGGTGGGTTGCCTCTCATCGTGACAAGCCATCGAGGTAGTTCGGCTTTCAACCTGAGTCCTTATCAGGGTGATGAGGCGGGTCTGAAACCTGTTATCCAGTATAGTTACGATCGGGAAAAGATTGTCCCGTATCGATATCAGGTATATTTGGATGAGGCGAATATCGAGGTCGATTATGCTCCATCTCACCAGAGCGCGGTTTATAGCCTTACGTTCGAGAAAGACGGACCGGCTTATCTGGTGTTCAATAGCCGGAATGGAGAGTTGAAATGTGATGGAAACACTGTCAGTGGTTTTCAATATGTAGATAAGAAAACAAAGGTCTATTTATATGCCGAAACAGACAAGACACCGGAGAAATCCGGTGTCCTGGCCAGTGGAACCGTGAAGTATGGTAAATCGTCCGTAGAGGGAAAAGATGCCGCCTTGACATTGGCTTTCTCCGGTCAGAAAGAGATCGGTGTGCGCTATGGAATCTCTTTTATTAGCACAGAACAAGCCCGGAAGAACCTGGAACGTGAGATCAACTCATATGATGTAAGTGCAATCGCCCGGATCGGACGAAACGAATGGAACGATGCTTTAGGCAAGATACAGGTAAGTGGAGGAAGTGAAAACGACAAGACCGTTTTCTATACTTCCTTATACCGTTGTTATGAACGTCCGGTGAATCTGAGCGAAGACGGTAAATACTATAGTGCTTTTGATGGCAAGATACATGAAGACGGTGGCCGTTCGTTCTATACCGACGACTGGATTTGGGATACCTATCGTGCTACCCATCCGCTTCGTATCCTGATCGATAAAGAACGTGAGACCGATATTATCAACTCTTATCTCTTGATGGCCCAGCAAATGGGGACGAACTGGATGCCGACATTCCCTGAAGTGACCGGCGACTCCCGCCGTATGAACTCCAACCATGCCGTTGCCACTGTTATCGATGCTTGGCGGAAAGGTGTTCGCGGTTTCGATCTTGAAAAAGCATATGAAGCAGCCCGTAAGGGTATCGAAGAGAAAACGTTGATCCCCTGGTCGGCGGCTCCTTCCGGATGGTTGGATGAATTTTATAAGGAACATGGCTATATTCCAGCTTTGAAACCGGGTGAAAAAGAAACGGTGGCTGATGTCTCTCCGTGGGAAAAGCGCCAACCGGTTGCCGTTACCTTAGGAACGGCTTATGACGAATGGTGTCTTTCTCAGATCGCGGCCGAACTGGGGAAGAAAGAGGATGCGGAATATTTCCTTGCCCGGTCTTATAACTACCGGAATCTCTTTAATCCGGAAACCCGTTTCTTCCATCCGAAGGATAAGGACGGTAAGTTTATCGAAGGTGTGGATTATCGGTATTCTGGTGGTTTGGGTGCTCGCGATTATTATGATGAAAATAATGGTTATATTTATCGTTGGGATGTACAACACAATATCGGCGACTTGGTTTCGCTTATCGGAGGAAACGAGGTCTTTACGGCTGCTCTCGATTCGATGTTTGATACTCCTTTAGGAATGTCCAAGTGGCAATTCTACTCGTTTTTGCCTGATCATACCGGCAATGTCGGAATGTTCTCGATGGCAAATGAACCGAGCCTGCATATCCCGTATCTGTATAATTATGCCGGACAACCCTGGAAGACGCAGAAACGCATCCGTGTCCTGCTTGACCAATGGTTCCGTAACGACCTGATGGGAGTTCCAGGTGATGAGGACGGGGGAGGCATGTCTGCCTTTGTGGTGTTTAGCATGATGGGATTTTATCCGGTGACACCAGGATCTCCGACTTACAATATCGGCAGTCCGGTCTTTTCGGATGTGAAGATCGACCTCGGAGGTGGCAATGTGTTCGAGATCGTGGCTGATGGCGCTTCCCATGATAATAAATATGTGCAATCGGCTACGTTGAACGGCGAAGAGTTGAGTGGGCCTTGGTTTGACCATAGTCGGATTACCGCCGGCGGTGTCCTGTCTCTGAAGATGGGACCGAAAGCAAATAAGAAATGGGGGATTGGAAATCCTCCGCCATCGGTGGGTCCGATGCAGAAGTAATGAAAAGCGGTGTGTCAAAATGTACTTGTCTCCGCTCCTACAGGGGGGTGCAAAAGAACAGGTCTTATCAATCAGATATTTATATGGTCTGTTTTTATGTGATCCTATGTGGAGTACGGGAACAAGGCTGTTTTGCACACCGCGTTTTTATTCGAGTGGTAGTGTGAACCAGAAAGTAGAACCGGAACCTTTTACAGAGTCGACCCCGATTGCCCCGTTCAAACTCTCGATGATGGTCCTACTGATTGTCTTCCGGAATATTCGGCTTTTGAAATATATTGATGTCGATATACATACGTTCAGCATCAAAGAAATTCAGATAAGTCTTCTCTTGAATAGTGTGTATATTTGTTCGTACAGAGATAATTATTGATATTCAGGGAAAATAACAAGATTAATCCGGCTCGTTCGGAAATGGATAAAGGTTTATTGAATATGGGCCATTCCATGTATGAAAAATAGTCGTATATTTGTGTACGTTATGGAGAAAAAAGAACTTAAGATAAACGCCGATAAGACAAGTTGGTATGTGTTGTATACCGCTCCCAGGGCGGAAAAGCAGGTGAGGGACCGGATCAATGCGCTTGGAGTCGAGTGCTGGCTTCCGCTTCATCGTGCGCCCAGGGTCTGGTCTGACCGTGTCAAAATCGTGGAGTTGCCATTATTTAACTCTTATCTGTTTGTACGGTGTACCGACCCGGAGTTAAGAAATCTGACCCGAGTGTATGGCGTGGCCCGTATCGTCTATTACAATGGAAAACCGGCCGTTGTCCGCCAGAAGGAGATCGATGCCATTCAGGATTTTCTCGACCAAGCATCCGAACATGCTTTATGCCCCGGCGAAGAGGTCGAGATCCTTTGCGGAGCCATGAAACATGTTTCCGGAAAAGTAAAGAAGATTAAAAAGAATCATTTAGTTCTTTACCTTGAACAATTAGGGGCTACAGTCTGTGTCAAACTAGATGACGTTGCCAGGGTGGACCGGTTGAAATAATTGACAATTGTCAAACCAGTTGCCGATAGATATAATCCATATCGACATGTTTCCTGACTAAATTCGCCAACTTGTCGTATTGTTCTTCTTTGAATGCTGCATAGTCGAAAGGGTGGTCTGTTGTTTCTTTATCAAATCCTTCGGCCAGGTTGTCCAGGACTTCCGGGTTATCCAGTATTCCGTGCATATAGCTGCCCCAGCATGTGTTATCCAGATAATAACCGTCCGTCCGTCCGTCGTTGAGGACGGCCACCGGATTTTCTGGAGCGTCGCCAAGCAGAGTTGTTCGTCCCATGTGTATCTCGTAGCCGCGACAGCCGTAGGAGATGGTTCGCGAACCGCTTTTACAGGAACCGTCCTTGCATAGCCCAGGCAGAAAGGCAAAGGTGCTTTGGCGAGTTATTTTTTCCGGTTCGATGATCGTACATTGCGGTAGCAGGCCCAGTCCGGGAACGGCGGGCAGGTTTCCTTCGATGGCTTTCGGGTCCTCGAGGCGTGCTCCCATCATTTGATACCCTCCACAGATGCCGATAACTTTTTTCCCGTTTTTATGGGCACGGATAATTGCATCGGCTATACCGCACGCTCGCAGGCTTTGAAGATCCGAAAGTGTATTTTTAGAGCCGGGAAGCAGGATGATATCTGCTTTTTCTATCTCGTCGATATTGTTCGTATAATAGGCATTGAAGCGAGGGTCCATATCCAATACGTCGAAGTCGGTGAAATTAGACATTCGTTTCAGCAAGATGATCGCCACGTTGATTTTTCCGTCCCGGTAAGTATTGTGTTTCATATCGAGGGCGACCGAATCTTCTTCTTCGATTTTGATATCGCGAAACCAAGGAATCACACCTACTACCGGCACACCGGTCAAGTCCTCGATAATCTTCCTGCCATCGTCAAAAAGAGATGCATCTCCCCTGAATTTATTGATAATGATCCCTTTCATCAAAACTCTTTCTTCCGGCTTCAGAAGGGCGATTGTTCCGTAAACAGATCCGAAAACGCCGCCTCTGTCTATGTCGGCAACCAAAAAGGTGGCCGCTCCTGCCTGCTCGGCCATCCGCATATTGGTGATGTCTCGGTCGCGCAGGTTTAGTTCGGAAATGCTACCGGCCCCTTCCAGGACGATCGGGCTATAGCGACTTTCCAGGCGATGGAAGGCTTCAATCGCTTCTTTGAATAATACCTCTTTTTGGTTTTGCATACCGAAATAATCCTGTGCCGACATGTTTCCGACCGGCCGGCCGTTCAAGACGACTTGGGAGCTTTTATCATTCGTCGGTTTCAGCAACACCGGGTTCATATCCGTATGCGGGGCGATCCCGCAGGCTTCGGCCTGTACCACCTGTGCACGTCCCATTTCTCCTCCTTCGGGAGTGGAGTAGGAGTTGAGTGACATATTTTGCGCCTTGAATGGTGCCGGATGATATCCGTCTTGCTTGAATATACGGCAGAAAGCTGCATTGATAACGCTTTTGCCTGCATCGGAACAAGTCCCGACAAACATGATCGGTTTTAGGCGTACGTTCATTCCTTTACCTCCATTCTCATTATGTAATCGTTCATGTAATAGCCGTTCCCGATATGGAAATCACGGGTTGCATGTTCGTGAAATCCCATATGTTTATAGAAACCTACGGCTGGGTTGTGGCGGTTTACGTTCAGTTCTATCGTAAAGGGGCTCGGATGGATCGTTTTCAGGTAGGCTATTCCCTGTTCGATAATGAAACGCCCGATTCCCGAACCGTGTAGGGAAGGCAAAGAGTATATTTTTTGGAATTCATATAAATCCTTTTCTACGGTCTCGATAGACAAGTAGCCGGAAGGGACACCGTCGGCATAGATGATGAAGAACTGGTGATGAAGTTCGCTCATTTGCTTTTGAAGGCTTTCATTGCTGTACATCATCTCGAACATATAGTCGAGTTGTTCGCGGGAGAGGATGGAACCATAGGTCGGTTCCCAGATATTGGATGCCAGAGTCTGGATAAGGGGACAATCGGCAAGGGTTGCTTTTTCGATGGAAAACATATATTTTGGATTTACAATGAATGATAAAAAATTGTGACGCAAAGATAGAATGCGAATTGTCATTTCGATAGAAAAAAGACTGTTTTGAATAGATTTGGAACGTTAAAAAATATTACTTGCTATGCTTGCCGCTAAGAGCCTGTTTGAATTTAGCATTTGTTGGTTTTGAGAGTAGTATTGATGTTTTTCTGTAGGAGATGCCGTCTTTTTTCATGAAACACGTGACTTATTTTGCTTCAAACAGGCAGAAAAAGTGCCGAAGATTCCCGTTTACAGGCTTTTTACACCCGGATGTGAACGGTCTTGACACCCGAGTGTGAATGATATCGAGACCCGGGTGTCAATGGGTTTATCTTATTATGTTATTGAAAATAAGTCATGTGAAGAAAAATATCGGACAGGCAGTTAATGACAGTATGATAGATGGAAAAGGCATCCATCATACCTACTATCATTGCTTTTGTCCATTGATATTCAATTGATAAAAGGCGATTAGTGATAGTATGACAGTAGTTTTTCAAAATATATAAATATGATAGATATGGTCTGGTTCTGATATTTTTTAATTCAAACTTGGAAAAGTTTTGCGAAAAGGGTATTTTATCTGTTATCTATCACAAGCAGGTGGCGACCATCCCGACTAACCAGTGGTGTGAAAAATTGTATAATCGCAAATTTTTAGGATAGACTGAATGCTAATTCAAAGAAAAGAATAACTTTGTAGGCGTTTAATACTTACGTGGGAACAACTTAAAAAAATATATAGAAATGGATACAAAGATTCAGGAACTGACCGACAAAATCTACAAAGAAGGTGTAGAGAAAGGCAACGAAGAAGCAGGGCGAATCATTGCCGATGCAAATGCTCAGAAACAGGCTATTTTGACTGAGGCAGAAGCAGAAGCAAAGCGTATTGTGGCACAGGCTGAAAAGCAGGCCGCCGAGTTGAAAAAGAATACGGAAGCCGAGTTGAAGCTGTTTGCTACCCAATCTGTAGAAGCACTGAAGAGCGAAGTGGTAAATCTCATTACGGGAAAAATTACTTCCTCCAATGTGAAAGCGATCGTTTCTGATACTGCATTTATGCAGAAAGTGATTTTAGAAATGGCAAAGGAATGGGTTGTGAAGGAGGCGATTACGATCCGGACGGCCGATGCCGATGCTCTCACCAAATATTTTGAAGCCAATGCCAAAAGCCTCTTGGACGGAGGTGTGAAGATTGAAAAAGTGAGCGGCCATGATGCTTCTTTCACAATCGTCCCGGCTGACGGTTCGTATAAAGTAAGTTTCGGAGAAGACGAGTTTGTTGCTTTCTTCAAGGAATTCCTTCGTCCAGGATTGGTAGAAATGCTGTTCTGATATGGGTAAATATTATTGCTTAATCGCAGGACTCCCCAATATTGCGCTCGATGATAGTAAATTGACCTATTCCATCAGTCAATTCAGACAGGAATTGGACGGTATACTGACGAAGGCCGATAAGAAGTTGATCGATCTGTTCTTTCTCAAATTCGACAATAAGAACCTGATTGCTCATGCCAAACAACCGGATCGTGATCCGGACCCACGGGGACGTATAACGTATGATGAGTTTGATGCTCTTTACAAAGCGTTGAAGGAAGAAGAAAAGCCACCCAAGAATGACCGGATACCTCCTTATTTCAAAGAGTTTTTCAAGCTTTATCTTGAAGCACAAGGCAAAGAAAACAAACAGGAAATTCCCTGGGAAGACCGTCTGGCAGCCCTCTATTATGCGTATGCCATGAAAAATGCGAATAAGTTCGTCAGCGATTGGTTCTGCTTAAATTTGAATATCAACAATATGTTGACCGCTATTACCTGCCGTAAACATGGTTTCGATAAAGCCGGGTATATCGTCGGAGATAATGAAGTAGCCCAGGCGCTTCGTACATCCAATGCCCGTGATTTCGGGTTGGGAGACACGGTGGATTATTTGCCTGATCTCTGGCGTATTGCTGAGGAAACGGATTTGATGGTTCGCGAGAAGAAAGTGGACCTTTTGAAGTGGGAATGGCTCGAAGAACATACATTCTTTAAGCCTTTCGATATAGAGAGTGTATTTGCTTATCTGCTGAAGTTGGAAATGATCGAACGCTGGGTGATGCTGGATAAGGCGACCGGTGAAAAGACTTTCCGTGAGATCGTCGGAGCGATGAAGAAAGGCAGCGAGCATGCCCTGGAAGAATTTGGAAAATTAAAAATGAAGAATTAAAAATTAAAAAATAAAAGAGTTAAGGATAAAGGAGTAAGGAATTTTCAAGGATTGAGTTCGACGCACAATCTTGATTTTTTAATTCTTAATTCTTAATTAATTAAACGTTATGGCTACGAAAGGAATTGTAAAAGGGATCGTCTCCAACCTTGTTACCGTAGAGGTGGATGGACCGGTTTCCCAAAATGAGATCTGTTACATTTCCGTAGGAGGCGTGAAGCTGATGGCGGAAGTTATTAAGGTAATAGGCAAGAATGCTTTTGTACAGGTATTTGAGAGCACTCGCGGTATGCGGGTGGGTGACGAAGCCGAGTTTGAAGGACATATGTTGGAGGTAACGTTGGGACCGGGTATGTTGTCACGCAACTACGATGGTTTGCAGAACGACCTCGATAAGATGGAAGGCGTTTTCCTCAGGCGTGGAGAATATACGTTCCCGTTGGACAATGATAAGTTGTGGGATTTCAAACCTCTTGCCAAAGTGGGTGACAAGGTGACTGCTGGTGGCTGGTTGGGTGAAGTGGACGAAAATTTCCAGCCTCACAAGATCATGGTTCCTTTTACCTTCAAAGGAGAATATACGGTCAAGAGCCTGAAAGAAGCAGGACAATATACAATAGGAGAGGTGATAGCCGTCTTGACGGACGAAACCGGCAAAGATGTGGAGGTGACGATGATACAACGCTGGCCGGTAAAACGTGCCATCACCTGTTACAAAGAAAAACCACGTCCTTATAAGTTGCTCGAAACGGGTGTCCGTACGATCGATACGGTAAATCCGATCGTAGAAGGTGGTACAGGATTTATCCCCGGACCGTTCGGAACCGGAAAGACCGTGCTTCAGCACGCTATCTCCAAACAGGCTGAGGCAGATATCGTAATCATTGCCGCCTGCGGCGAGCGTGCGAACGAGGTAGTGGAAATCTTTACCGAGTTCCCGGAACTGATCGACCCGCATACGGGCCGTAAGTTGATGGAGCGTACCATCATTATCGCGAATACGTCAAACATGCCTGTGGCTGCCCGTGAAGCATCCGTATATACGGCTATGACGATCGCCGAGTATTACAGGAGCATGGGATTGAAGGTGCTTTTAATGGCTGACTCGACTTCCCGTTGGGCACAGGCTTTGCGCGAGATGTCCAACCGCTTGGAAGAACTTCCCGGACCGGACGCGTTTCCGATGGACTTGTCTGCAATCGTGGCTAACTTCTATGCACGTGCCGGCTATGTACATTTGAATAATGGTGAAACGGGTTCCGTAACTTTCATCGGTACGGTATCGCCTGCCGGTGGTAACCTGAAAGAGCCTGTGACGGAAAATACGAAGAAAGTGGCCCGTTGTTTCTATGCTTTGGAACAGGAGCGTGCCGACCGTAAACGTTATCCGGCCGTGAATCCGATCGACAGTTATTCCAAGTATCTGGAATATCCCGAATTCCAGGAATATATTGCGGGTCATATCTCTCCGACCTGGATCGACAAGGTGAACGAGATCAAGACTCGTATGTTGCGCGGTAAGGAAATTTCCGAACAGATCAATATCCTCGGTGACGACGGCGTACCTGTAGAATATCACGTGATTTTCTGGAAATCGGAACTGATCGACTTCGTGATCCTGCAACAGGATGCATTCGATGCGATCGACGCGGTAACCCCTCTTGCGCGTCAGGAGTTTATGCTGAACAAGGTTGTGAAGATTTGTCATGCCGAGTTCAAGTTCAACACTTTCCTCGAAGTAATGGAATACTTTAAGAAGATGATCAACATCTTTAAGCAGATGAACTATTCCGAATATGAGAGCGAACAGTTCAAGAAGTTTAACGACCAACTTGACGCACTGATTGCAGAGCGCGAAGATAAATAATAGAGTGTATGGCAACAAAAGCATTTCAAAAGATATATACAAAGATTACCCAGATTACAAAAGCTACCTGTTCGCTGAAAGCGACGGGAGTAGGGTATGACGAGTTGGCCTCTGTCGACGGCAAGCTGGCTCAGGTGGTAAAGATTATCGGCGATGAAGTGACCTTGCAGGTCTTTTCCGGTACGGAAGGTATCCGTACGAATGCCGAAGTCGTGTTCATGGGAAAAGCGCCTTCGTTGAAAGTCGGGGACCAGTTGGCCGGCCGTTTCTTCAACGCGTATGGTGATCCGATCGATGGCGGTCCTGTTCCCGAAGGCAAAGATGTTGAAATCGGCGGTCCGTCTGTGAATCCGGTTCGTCGTCAGCAACCTTCCGAACTGATCGCTACGGGTATTGCCGGTATCGACTTGAACAATACGTTGGTAACTGGACAGAAGATCCCGTTTTTTGCTGACCCCGACCAGCCGTTCAACCAGGTAATGGCAATGGTTGCCTTGCGTGCCCAGTCCGATAAGATTATCCTAGGCGGTATGGGGATGACGAATGACGACTATTTGTTCTTTAAGAATACGTTTAGCAATGCCGGTGCGCTGGATCGTATCGTCAGCTTTATCAATACGACGGAAGACCCCTCTGTAGAACGTATCCTGATCCCCGATATGGCCTTATGTGCGGCCGAATATTTTGCCGTGCAGAAGAACGAAAAAGTGTTGGTGTTGCTTACCGACATGACCAACTACGCGGATGCTTTGGCTATCGTGTCCAACCGTATGGACCAGATCCCGTCGAAGGACTCCATGCCGGGTTCCTTGTATTCCGATTTGGCTAAGATTTACGAAAAAGCAGTTCAGTTCCCTGCCGGTGGTTCGATCACGATTATTGCCGTGACGACTTTGTCCGGTGGTGATATCACGCATGCTGTGCCTGACAATACAGGTTACATCACCGAAGGGCAGTTGTACCTCCGTAAGGATAGCGATGTCGGCAAGGTAATCGTCGACCCGTTCCGAAGTCTGTCCCGTCTGAAACAATTGGTGACCGGGAAGAAGACACGCGAGGATCATCCGCAGGTGATGAATGCTGCCGTTCGCCTGTATGCCGATGCCGCCAATGCGAAGACGAAGATGGAGAACGGTTTCGACCTGACGGACTACGATAACCGTACGTTGGCTTTTGCAAAGGATTATTCCGAAAAGCTATTGGCTATCGATGTCAATCTCGATACGACCGAAATGCTCGATGTGGCATGGGACTTGTTCGGTGAGTATTTCGAACCTGCCGAAGTGAACATCAAACAGGCGTTGGTCGACAAATACTGGAAGAAATAAAAGAATTCTGATTCATAATTTATGAATTATCATCGACTCATAAGTTATGAATCAGAAATCATAAATGTATAGAAAATGGCAATAAAGTTTCAATATAATAAAACCTCTCTTCAGCAATTGGAAAAGCAACTGAAGATGCGTGAGCGTTCCCTGCCGACGATCAAAAGTAAGGAAAGCGCCCTGCGTATCGAAGTGAAGCGGACCAAAGATGAAGTGACGAAATTGGAACTTCAGCTTGAACAGGAGATACAGAGCTATGAAAACATGATGGCTTTGTGGAACGAGTTTAATCCCGAACTGATTGCGGTACGGGATGTTTCTCTTTCTACCAAAAAGATAGCCGGTGTAGTGGTCCCTGTGTTGGACGAGATCGAATTCGAGATCGGCCGTTACAGCCTGTTCAATGCCCCTGCTTGGTTTACCGACGGTATCGAACTGTTGAAGAAGTTGGCGCGTACCGGCATCGAAGCTGAGTTTTCGGGTATGAAGTTGGAGTTGTTGGAGCATGCGCGGAAGAAAACCACTCAGAAAGTGAATCTTTTTGAGAAGGTACAGATTCCGGGTTATAAAGATGCGATCCGCAAAGTGAAACGATTCATGGAAGACGAGGAAAGTCTCTCCAAGTCATCACAAAAGATCATGCGGGCTAATCAGGAAAAGCGTAAAGCGAAAGAAGAAAAAGAGGAGGCTGAAGTATGATAGTAAAGATGAGCAAGTATGCCTTTATGGTATATCATAGAGAATATGATGCATTCCTCACGACTCTCCGCGAATTGGGTGTTGTGCATGTGAAGGAAACGAATTCTGTTCTGGATAATGCGGAACTACAGGCTTTGCTGGCCGAACGGAAACAGGTAAGTACAGCGATCCGCTATTGCAAGAACTTGAATTCCCAGACGAAAGAGGTGACTGTTGCTCCGGCACGCGGACTGACAAAAGCCGAAGGATTGAAGTTGGTAGGCAAGCTGGAAGAAATGCAAGAAAAGCAGGCCCAGTTACAGGCAGCGAAAGTTTCGCTGGAAAAGGATATCGCTTATATGGATATCTGGGGAGAGTTCAGCTATGCAAATATCAGGCGGTTGAAAAAGGCTGGCTTCGACGTGACGTTTTTTAGTTGCCCGACTTCCAAATACGAACCTAAATGGGGAGAAGAGTACAATGCTTTTCTTGTCAATAATTTCCAGTCGGTTACCTATTTCGTGACGGTCACCAAGACGGGAACGCCAATCGATATCGATGCTGAACGTCCGAAAATGCCCGACCGGGGATTGGCAAAACTTCATCTTGCGATGGAACAATTGCTGGATAATATCAAGGTATTGAACAATCAGTTGAAAGAGTATGCAGCTGAGCAATACAATACATTGGTAGAGTTGGAAAAGAATATCCAAAACGAATTCAATCTTTCCAATACGCTGGTGCAGACGGATCGCGAAGCCGGCGATAAGTTGATGTTGCTGGAAGGTTTTGTTCCGACGGAAGAGGCTCCGGCTATGGAGGTCGCCCTTGAAAAAGAAGGTTACTATTTCCAGGAGTTGGATATACAGGATGGGGATCGTGTTCCGATCAAGTTGAAAAATAATAAGTTCAATCGGTTGTACGAACCGATCACCAAGATGTTCTCCTTGCCGAATTACACCGAGTTCGACCCGACACCTCTTTTTGCTCCCTTCTTCATGCTCTTCTTCGGACTGTGCTTCGGAGACGGAGGATATGGTTTGTTAGTGTTATTGGCTTGCTCGTTCTTCAAGCGGAAAGTCAATCCGGACTTCAAACCTTATCTTACCTTGTTCCAGTATTTGGGCTTGGCGGCGATAATCGTCGGTACGTGTACGGGTTCTTTCTTTGGGATCGCATTGGCCGATGTTCCGGCATTATCGAAAGTGAAAGACTACTTTGTAAGCAGTGACAATTTGATGACCTTCTCAATCGTTATCGGTCTGGTTCAGATTATCTTCGGAAAGACGGTTGCCGCTTTTAAGATGAAAGCGCAAAAAGGTGTCAAATATAGTATTGCTCCTTTTGCCTGGGTTTTTGTTATTACGGCATTGGCACTGGCATTCGGGCTGCCGATGCTGAATTTGCAATTGCCCGAAACCGTCAAGACGGTCTTTATCGGTATTGCGGTTATCGGCTTGGTTGTAGCTTACCTGTATAATTCGCCGGGAAAGAATATCTTCCTGAATTTCGGTACAGGGCTTTGGAATACCTACAACATGGCTTCCGGATTGCTGGGTGACACCTTGTCGTATATCCGGTTGTTTGCAATCGGTTTGACAGGTGCGATTTTGGGGGGTGTATTCAACCAGTTGGCCGTAGATATGACGGAGGGCATGAACATCGTGCTGCGTGCGGTATGCATGTTGCTGATCCTGTTGGTCGGCCATGCTATCAACATCGGGCTTTGTACGATCAGTTCGCTTGTCCATCCTCTACGTCTTATCTTTGTCGAATATTATAAAAATGCCGAATTTGAAGGAGGAGGTAAAGAGTACCGGCCTTTTAAGAAAGCATAGGCAAACGAGGTATGTTTATCTATTATTAAAAGTAAATTAAACAATAACAAAAAAATAAATTAAAACAATTATCATTATGGAACCAATTTTATTAGCTTATCTGGGTATTGCGTTGATGACAGGTCTGACTTTCATCGGTAGTAGTTATGGGGTAACGATTGCGGGTAATGCCGTTGTCGGAGCAATGAAGAAAAATCCCGATGCACTGGGTACTTACATCGCATTAAGCGCGTTGCCCTCTTCTCAGGGATTGTATGGATTTGTAGGTTACTTCATGATGCAGAAATTTTTAGTTGATAGCATCACAATGTTGAATGCAACCGCTATCTTCGGTGCAGGCCTGGTGTTGGGTTTTGCAGGTTTGTTCTCTTCTATCCGTCAGGCAGAGGTTTGTGCAAATGGTATCGCAGGCGTTGGAGCCGGCCACAATGTGTTCGGTGCTACTATGGTGATGGCCGTATTCCCCGAATTGTATGCAATTTTGGCTTTGCTGGTTGTTATCCTGATCGGTGGTACTCTTCCGGTATAATATAAATAAACAAACGAAAGAGGCTGTATATAATGTCAATACTTTATATGCAGCCTTTTTATTTATGTAATCATTCATAGTTAAATGATGATTTATCTGCAATAACAACTTATATATAAACAACGTCAAATGAAAAAACAACTACTATTAGTGATGCTTTGTGCCGGGATGTTCTGTGGCACGGAAGCGAAAGGGCAGGAAGCGGAGCGGCTATCCGGATACGTCCAGGCCGAACGTTTCACGAAGGAGAAGCTGAACACGATGCTTTTCTCCACATCTGTCGATCCGCACTGGTTCCGGAAGGGCAGTAGTTTCTGGTATGAATATAAGACCGGCAACGGCAAAGTCTGGTATGTCGTCGATCCAGTGGCGAAGACGAAACGTCCGCTTTTTGACCTCGACGATATTGCCGCACAGATAACCGAGATCGTCAAAGACCCGTTCACCGCCCAGCAACTACCCATCCAGAAGCTCGAAGCTGGAGAGGACGGTCGCACTTTTACTTTCCAGATCACCTCTTCGCAAGAGGCTAAAAAAGACAGTACCGACAAAGACAAAGGTCCGAAGAAAGAGATATTCTTTTTCTCCTACGACTATCCCACGCGTAAGCTGACTTGGCTCAAAGAAAAGAAGAAAGAAACGGAATATCCCGACTGGGCCTCTTTCTCGCCCGACGGCAAAACAGTCGTGTATGCAAAAGACCTGAACCTCTATCGGATGTCCCGCGAGGATTACGAGAAGTTGAAGAAAGACGATAAGGATAGTACGGTTACGGATATACAACTCACTACTTTCGGTGTGAAAGACTTTGGTTTCGGCCAGCCCTATAGCTTGCTGAACACCGACACGCTTTGCAACGGCAAGCGGAAAGGTGTTTGGGGGATTGTCTGGTCACCCGATTCCCGTTATTTTGCCGTGACGGTTGAAGACGAGCGTGCCGTGAAAGACTTGTGGGTAATCAACTCTATGGCTTCGCCTCGTCCGACGCTGGAAACCTATAAATACCAGATGCCCGGTGAGAAAGAAGCGCCTGTCCAGCATCTGTTCTTGTTCGACATGAACGACAACAGCTATAAGGAAATCCGCACATCTGCATTCAAAGATCAGACATTGCGCTTGGCACGTAAGCCGTGGAGGCAGAAAGACCGTGATCGGAAAGAGGTGGCGAGTGTCTGGCTGGGCGACAATAACCGTTTCTTCGTTACTCGTTCGAGCCGCGACCTGCACCGTATCGACATCTGTTCGTATACGGTCGGACAGGATTCGATCTGTCCGATTATCGAGGAACGTATGAATACTTATCAGGAAGTCCGCCCGTTGGCAGCCGTAGGTGATGGCAAGGAGTTGATCCAGTGGAGCGAACGTGACGGCTGGGCGCACCTGTACCTCTATGACGGAGAAGGTAACCTGAAGAACCGCATCACACGCGGCCCCTGGCATGTAGACCAGATCGTGAAAGTGGACGAAGCCAAACGTGTCGTTTACTTCCTGGCTAACGGGAAAGAGAAAGATGAGAATCCCTACTACGAACACCTGTATCGTGTGGGCCTCGATGGAAGTGGTTTGCAGCAAGTCACTCCGGGCGACTATTTCCACACAGTCAGCATGGATGACAATGCGGCCTTTGTGGTCAATAATTATTCGCGTGTGAACACTATCCCGCGTACGGATTTGATGGATAGTAACGGCCGCAAGCTGATGACGCTTGAAGAGAGCGACTTCTCTGGGTTGCTGGCTGCCGGTTACCAGTTTCCCGAACCTTTCAAGGTGAAAGCTGCGGATGGCGTGACTGACCTCTATGGTGTGATGTATAAACCGTTTAATTTTGATTCGACGGCCCTGTATCCGATCATCGATTATGTATATCCGGGCCCGCAAGTCGAAGCAACCGTTTATCCGTTCAGCCGTATGAGTGTGCGCACGGATCGTCTGGCACAGGCCGGCTTTATCGTGATCACGGTCGGAAACCGGGGCGGACATCCGAGCCGTTCGAAATGGTATCATAACTTCGGCTATGGCAACTTGCGTGATTATGGGTTGGCGGATCAGAAAGCGGCTATCGAGCAACTGGCCAACCGCTATTCATTCATCGACATCAACCGTGTCGGTATCCACGGCCATTCGGGTGGAGGTTTCATGTCTACGGCTGCTATACTGCAATATCCCGACTTCTTCAAGGCAGCCGTCTCGTGTGCCGGAAACCATGATAACCGTATCTATAACCGTTGGTGGAGCGAGACGCATCATGGCGTGAAGGAAGTGGTCAGCGAAAAGGGTGATACGACTTTCGTCTACAACATCAAGACGAACGAAGAGATCGCAAGTCGGCTGAAAGGTCATTTGATGCTCGTACATGGTGACATCGACAACAATGTCCATCCGGGCAATACGCTACGTGTGGCAGATGCCCTGATCCGTGCCGGAAAGCGTTTTGACATGTTGCTCCTTCCGCAGCAACGCCACGGTTTTGGCGATATGGACGAATATTTCTACTGGCGTATGGTCGACTATTTCTCCCGCCACTTATTGGGTGAACAGGAAACATCGGTAGATATCCCGAAACGATAAAACAAAAAGAGTGCGCCGGATTTCGGTGCACTCTTTTTGTTTTATTTTCCAGGATTCAGTTTTTGAATCAGTATTTCACTGGCTTTGAATTTTACTGATGTGCGGGCGCGTATTTTACATTCTTCACCTGTACGAAGGTTACGTCCCGGACGCTCTGTTTGGTAATGGGGAACCAGTTTGCCAAAATAATGAATGCTCACCCCTTCACCTTCTGAAAGTTTTTCGGTTATTAGTTCGATGTATGAATTCAGAAACTTCTTCGCGGCAACGTCCGTACATTCCATCCGTTGTGCCAATTCCTTGATTAGAGCTCTTTTTGTAGTCATATAATAGTTGTTTTATCGTTATTGTTTTTCTTTCCGTACCCTGTCCCCGGGCGGATTTGTCTAAGATGAAAAAGCGCGGGACTGTTGTCTTTAATACTATCGCTAATCCTGATAAGTATAAACATAGCCCACGCTTTACAGATACGATAAAACGTAAGGAACTCATTGTTTAGCTACTTCTCCCGGATGGCTTGAAATTGTCTAGATTTCTACTTAGGGATAATACTAAAATCGCTTATTGTGGGAAAAAATATTATCTTATTAATTCATAGGCATTTTTGTTAAATTGTCCGGTAGTCCTCCAAAATCGGGCGTATTATAAAATGAAAAAGCGTGAGGACTGTTGTTCGGACTTAAGTAGAGGTTCTAGACAACCCGCCATGCAGTACTATACAACAGTTTGCTCACGCCCTTATGCTATATACATTGGGTATATAATCGAAACATGAGCATTTTTGTTTATGACCCTTCTATGGCTTGAAATTGTCTAGATTTCTACTTAAGGATAAACCAAAACGCTTTTTATATAAATCATAAAATAATGTTTCCTTGACGCTTCAAGGTCCAATTACCACGACAAAGATAGAAAACATATATGAAAAACCCGATTCATTTCATTAAAAAAGCTCTTATTTATTCGCAGGTTTTGAGAATTTAATAAGGGCGTGAATTTATAATTTCCAATTCCCTATAGCAATAATAATGTCTAGATTCCTACTCCGATGAATTGGTTTTTACCTCCATACCTGATCGCCTTTTCAATGAGATGTTCGGGATTTGTGACTGAAAGATACGATTTTGCATTCAATAACCAAGAGCCGTTTTGATTTGTTTACGACTCCGGGAGCCGGAAGGAAATGCGGATTAATCCGTTTCTTAACTTAAAAAGCTCTGCGGCAGGGGGAGAGGGGTGTAGTGGCGATTGCGGCAAAGGGGAGCGGGAGTGTAGCGGAAGCTGGTGTTTTTCCGATGCAAAAGTTCTGCTTGATTATTATAGAGAATTACGATTTTATTTTTCGTCCTCCTTGGATTTGCAATTGGATGAGATTGCTCTGTCCTCCGATGTTATTCCAGGGATGGATGGGGAGGTGGTGTGGAGGTAAACAGCTTGGAAAAAGGGAAATGTTCAGTGCCTATTAAAAAATGTTATCAATAAGTATTTTAATAATTCTTATCATGAAATAGTCCTTCGGAGGCGTATGAAAAGGGTGAAAATAAGCACGGATCGACATGGGTTATTGTTGTAAACCATGTCGGTTCGTGCTTGTATGGGTTATCTGTTGCAGAAGGGATGAGAGGGCTTAAAGTTCGCCCGGACGTTCGTCATTGCCGCCCTGCCCTTTGTTCTTATTGGATGCGGTGATACCTTTGCGCAGGTTGTAGGCGGTGCGGGTTTCATCGATCAGCTGGTTGAGTTGCGTGATGAAAAGCGTTGCCTCGTCCGACGGGACCGCAATGCTGTGGGCAAAGATGGTGGTAGTGATATAGTCGTATTGCGAGTTGAGGCGGTGGCGTATTTCCTTCGCCGTCCCGACTGCATTGATCGCCCGTTCGTTGGTTCTGTCGCTGGACAATGCGTCGAATTCGTCATTTACGTTGCGCAACTCGGAGACGGTGTCGTCGAGATGCAGAAGCGTTATCTTCTGTTTGTTTTCCGGTTTGTCGAGATCGTAGAGCATGCCTTTGATCTGTGCGGTTTCCTGTTGCATCGGAATGTTTTGTATGCCGCGATACGGTTTCAAGATATTATACAAGCTGATGCATGCTTGTGCATATGCAGGATTCGAACTTTTACGTCCGATGGAGGTCGTGTTGATGATGAATGAAACCAACGGATCACGACGCTTGTCGAGATTGAGCAGTAGAGCCGTGTTGTCGTTCGTGCGCGACTGGTTGACGACATCTGTCAGGAGAAGCATGTCGGCATTGAATGTCGCCTTGTCCTCATCGCTGATCCCTACGAAATCCGATGTCATGTTTTCTTCTTCGCCCAAGAGGCGGAGTTCACTGGGGCGGTCTCCCTCTCCTGATACAGCCTTGAGCGGGATCAGTTTGAAGAAGCGCTCCATGAAGTTTTTGTATTCGGCATTATTCAGGGAATGAATGTCTAGATTTAGAATCCGGATAATTTTTTTCATGTTGTTCTATTATTGATTGTAATTAATTGATTCGAAAGATAGTCATTAATTTTCACAGTCTATCAAATAATCTCATTTATTTCGGAAATGATTTGAAATACTCGAAAAATACGTTCCGGATTTCGGCAAGGACTTCAAATCTTCTTGTGATATGATCCGAAGCTCGGATGGCATCTTGAGGATTTTCGAGGTTTTGTCCGAAGCCCGGACCGGACTTTTGGTGTTTTTGAAATGCGATCCGGAGATCGGACAGCGTTTTTAGGACTCTTGAAGTTCTGTCCGAACTTCGGACAGGATTTTTTACTTTTTACAACTCCTGTTCCACTAAAAAAAATAGTTTATAAACTAATTGAAATAGTTTGCAAACTATTTTTTTTAGTTATATTTGTCCCGAACAAACAAGATATCATGAAACGACTGACTGCAAGAGAAGAAGAAATCATGGGCTATTTCTGGACGAAAGGCCCTTTGTTCGTCAAACAACTGCTTGAGTTTTACGATGAGCCGAGGCCGCATTTCAACACTCTTTCCACGATCGTACGCGGATTGGAGGAGAAAGGTTTTCTGGCACATCATACGTTTGGCAATACCTACCAATATTATGCTGCGGTGACAGAAGCCGATTATAGCCGGAGCACGTTGAAAAACGTCATTGCCAAGTATTTCAACAATTCCTACCTCGGTGTTATCTCTTCGCTGGTGAAGGAGGAGGAGATTTCGGTGGAGGAACTGAAGGAGCTGATAGAATCAATTGACAACAGGCAATCGACAATTGATGATTAAGAGAGGGGGGATTCATTATTATTAATTTTAATTCTTTCAACGTGGGAGCATTTTTAGTATTCATAATAAAATCCACCTGCTGTCTGGCAGTGTTCTATCTGTTCTATCGCCTGCTTTTGAGCCGGGATACGTTCCACCGTTTCAATCGGATGGCTCTTCTTGGTGTGATAGTTTTTTCAATCGCGATTCCTTTTGTACAGCTTGCCGCCGATGAGCCGGTCGCCGTACAACGTACGGCGTTGGAACTCGAACGGTTCTTGCAAATGGGTGGAACTCCTGTGGAAGAAGAGAGTCGCTTTCCGTCTTGGTTGGCGGCCTTGTTTATGATCTACGCCGGCGGATGCCTCTTTTTTGCAGGACGGTTCCTCTATTCCGTCTGCCAGATCGTGCGTCTGATACGTTCGGGCGAGCGGGCCGTATTGGAAGATGGTACGCGGCTTGTCGTGACCGACCTGACGGTCCCGCCTTTCAGTTGGATGAAATATATTGTTATCTCCCGCATCGATATGGAAGAGAGCGGAGCTGAAATCCTGGCGCATGAACAGGCGCATATCAGAGCTTGCCATTCATTGGATATGTGGTTTGCCGGATGTTGTGCCGTCCTGCATTGGTTCAATCCTGCTGTTTGGCTGCTCAAGCAGGAACTGCAGAACGTGCATGAGTATGAGGCGGACGAGAGTGTGATCGCACATGGCGTGGATGCAAAGCATTATCAATTGTTATTAATAAAGAAAGCGGTCGGAGCACAGCGTTTTACCTCTATGGCCAACAGTTTCGACCACAGTAAACTTAAAAAGCGGATTACTATGATGTTAAAACAAAAATCGAACCCCTGGGCTCGCTTGAAGTTCCTTTATGTGCTTCCTCTTGCAGCCGTTGCCGTTGCTGCGTTCGCCCGTCCTGAAATTTCCCGCCGGTTGGAAAATATCTCCGAAGTGGAGTTTGCCGAAGTCCTCACATCCCGACAGGACAAAAAGATGTCGCAAGCAGAGAAAGACAAGCCTCTCTTGCGTCCTCTGGAATTTAAATCGAATATGCGTCCTGCCGAAGGTGTCCGGTATGCCAAGCCGGACCCGCTTGTCATGATTGACGGTGTCGAATATACGGGTGGACTGGACAAGGTCGATCCAAACGAAATCGAATCGATATCGATAATGAAAGATAAGAGCGCCATCGAAATGTACGGAAAAAAAGCAGTCGGAGGCGTGATCCTGATCACAACGAAAAAAGCCTCTTCTAAAGTAAAATGAAAATCGTATGAAAAATCATGTGTTTGTGGCAGTGGCATGTCTTTTTCTTGCTGCTTGCGGTGGCGGAGGGGAAACAAAGGTGGCAAAACTCGAAGCGATTCCTTTGGGAGTTGCTTTTGAGAATCAGACGGAGTTGAAGACTTCCGACTGTTTCAAGAAAATACGCTATGTCGCCTTGGAAACGACCGATAGTTGCCTGGTGGGGCAGGGAGCGTATGCAACTATCCTGAATGATTGGATTGTTGTGACATCCGGTCGGGACCGCTGCCAGCTATTCGACAAAAAAACGGGTCGCTTTATCCGTTCGGTCGGGCATGTGGGGGAAGATCCTGAAGGCTATTCGGATGTCCACGGAGGATGGCAGAACCCGTATACCGGCCAATTAAGTTTCCATGGCTGGAAAAATGAAATCGTTGTTTACGGGGCGGACGGTCGATTCGACCATATCTGGACTCCTTCGGTTTCCGCCGATGAGTTTCCGGCAATGGGAGTGTTCGACTATCTGGATGCGGATCTTATCGCTGGTTATTATTCGGCTACCGACAGTTTGCCGGCCCGTATCGCTCTGTTCCGTGGAGATGAGATTGTCCGTGTGGAATCGTTACCGGTCGGGCAGGAAGGAGACAAGGCGATCACTCCGGACGATATTGTTTCCATCTCGGTCTTGAAAGATGGGGGAGATGGTTTGGCGTTCATAAAATATAAGGATGGCAGGTCTGCCATTTATCCGCTTGGCAACAGTTGTTTCTGGCATGCGGGCAAGGATCTTTATTTCCGTCAGTCTTATAATGATACGATCTATCGGGTGTCGGCAGCGAAAGAGCTGCAACCTGTGCGCGTGCTGGATTTAGGTGTCTACAGTTGGTCTTACAACGAGCGTTTCGAGGATAAGAAAGATGCTATCTACCCGACAAAGTTCATGGAAAACGAAGATGTGATCCTTTTCCGTTTTATGACGAATGTCTATAACGACAAGCAGAAGACTTATAATGCCCTTTACCGGAAGGCGGACGGAGCCGTCAAGGTTTCTCCTCTCGATGACAAGATAACCGACGATACGAATGGCTTCCTTCCCTTACAGCCTGTATCTGTCTCCGCTTCGGGCGAATTTGCTGCCATTCTCCCTTCGGAAGAAGTCGTCTCCTGGTTCGAGGATAACGCCGGTGAAACGGATATCCCTGCCGAAGTGGCCGTCTTGAAAAAGGTGGGTGAGGAGGATAATCCGGTGGTGGTGATTATGGAGTAGGATATAGTATTGCGATCACTTTTGAATTCCATGCTTGTGAAGTAAAAGTTTCATGGGCATGGAATTTTTATTGTATATTTACCCGATAAAAAATGACAGCTAATGGAACGTTTTAAAGTCGGAATTATAGGAGCTGGGCATATTGCCCGCAAAATGGCGCATACGCTGCGCGATATGGAAGGGGTTGAACCGTATGCAGTCGCTTCCCGTAACCAGGAAAATGCCGAAGGGTTTGCCAGTGAATGGGGTTTTACGCGGGCTTACGGATCATACGAGGATTTGGCAGATGATCCCGAAGTACAGTTGATTTATATCGCCACCCCGCATTCCCATCATTTTGAGCAGGCGCGGATGTGCCTCGAAAAGGGTAAGCCGGTCTTATGTGAAAAAGCATTTACCGCCAATGCAGAGCAGGCGGAGACGTTGATACGCCTGTCGAAAGAAAAACAGGTTTTCCTGACTGAGGCGATTTGGACACGTTATATGCCTTTCTCCGAGACGCTTCGCGAACTGGTTGACGGCGGGACGATCGGACGCGTGATGATGCTGACGGCCAATATCGGATATCCGATTGCCGAGAAGGAGCGCATCGCCAAACCGGAACTTTGTGGCGGTGCTTTGCTGGATATCGGCGTTTATCCGATCAACTTTGCAAGGATGCTTTTCGGCTCGGAAATTACGGGGATTACTTCTGCCTGCGTGAAAGGGGAGACGGGAGTGGATTTGCAGAGCAGCATTACTTTTGTGTATCGGAATCATCGGATGGCTGTTTTACAAATGACCGCTTTCTGTGCGAACGATCGTCAGGGAGTTATTTCGGGGGATAAAGGATATATAATCGTCGATAATATCAACAACCCGCAGTTGGCAGTCGTCTATTCGGTCAATCATGAGGAAGTGGCTCGCTATACCTGTCCGCCACAGATAACGGGTTTCGAGTATCAGGTGCAGGCTTCCATCGACGCGATCCGTGAGGGAAAGATCGAAACGCCTTGTATGCCGCATGCGGAAACTTTGCACATCATGCAGATGCTGGATGATCTTCGCTCCGAATGGGGGGTGCGGTATCCGATGGATTGAACGATTGACAATTGAGAATGGACAATTGACAATTAAATGTTTTTGCAGTTTGATTGTCAATTGTCCGTTGTTCTTTGTCAATTGATCTCGTGGATGTTGACAGGGGATGATCCTGCGTTATATAGTTCTAATGCCTTTACACTCTCCAAGGCTTCTTTTTTCAGCTTGATATAATTTGCCGGACCGGAGTAAAGCACTTGTTTCACTTTCCCTTTCAACGGTGAGCCTTCTACCACAACTTGGCTGCAAGGGGAGCCGGACAAGTACAGTTCGAGCGAACCCTCCTTTTCCTTATCAATCGTGATGCGTGAACTTGCGGTCAATGTGTTGACAGATTCCAGGTTCTTGTCATACATCAGGCGGACGGGGTCGATGGAGGTATCTTCTTTCGTTGTCACGGCAAATTCGTACAAGTAGATTTGCATCTGCTTGTCAGTTGCATTACGCATACGGATATAGCGTGCTCCGGGAGCGAGCTTTTCCAATTTGAAGCGGGCTTGGTCGGCGGGGATGTCGGCGATAGTCGTCCATTGTCTGCCGTCGGCGGACCATTCGAATACCCGTCCGCTGTTTTCGCTTTTCGGCAGGCTGAAGTTGAAGGAGGTAGCCTCTTTCTGCAATTCCCAGGTAAGGCCGAAGGACTGTCCCGGCTCGATACGCAGTACTTCGTTCAGGCGGTTGTATCCGATCTGGTCTTTGCCTTCCTTCAACGGCTGATATTTCAATTGTTCGATATCCGTCAGGATAGAGGCCTTACTCATCTGGGTGGCAGCATCTGTTTGGTCTGCAAACAGCAGGTTGCTTCCGACACCTGAATGTATCTCCTGTACGAACGGGGTCAGGACTCGTGAGCCGACTTTCACGCCTTTCTGATACGGATTCTGATTGTAGGTCCGGTCGATCGTGCGCATGCTGTCGAGCAACGAGGTGAGCGACAGATACGATTGCCAGGTGGCGGCACGATCCTCGCCTTGTCCGGTTTCGGCAGTGCGGATAGCCTTTTGTCCGGCTTTCCCTAACAGGTGGAACTGCATCAGCCACGGTTTGATTTCGTCTATCAGCGCCTTGTTGCGGCTTGTCTCGATGGCGGCAGGGGCGGCTGTGATCTCGGCGAACAGTCGGTTCATCCGGTCAGCGGCATCTGCATTATAGTTGTGCTGGCGGAAGTCATGGAGGAATGCTTCGGCAGATTCGGCATAGCGGATGGATTCGTCGCGGCGGTAACGGTGTCCGTTTGGCCCGGGATCACAGTTGTTCTCGCAGAACGTCCGGAATGCTTCCGGTGCTTCCGGCAAAACATAACGGCAGGCTTCTACGAAGTCGCTTTCAGGGTTATAGGCTTTCATGTTCCAGGCATAATCGGCTACTCCGTAAAGGGCTACTTTGGAAGCTTCCGCCCGTTCCATCGGGTTGGCGACGAAACCCGACATGGCATGTGCCGCATTCGGATCGAGCCCGTAAGACGGTCCCATCAGCAGGTGGTCGCGGCAGTAGTCGCTTACAGGGAAATTCCACCAGACATACGACGGGCGCTGAATACGTTTGTTCACCCATTCCTGCCCTTCGAGTGTGATATCGTGGATCACGCTGTTGCCGGTCCACATCACATGGATCGCCGGGTCGAGCGTTCTGCCCAGCACATCCAGATAGTCGCTTCCCGCCCAGGCCCGGTTATATTCGGTCGGACACATGATCAGCGGGCTGACGCCTTCTTTCTTCTCGATAAACTCCTTTTGCAGGAAGTTGAGCAGGTCGGCTTGTTTGTCTGCCTTGGCCCCTTCACCGGAAATATCGTCGAAGAAGACTGCGAAGGAACGGACTCCCAAATCATACATCATACCGAACTTGTTCAGCACATTCATCCGGTCTTCATCTGTCCATTTGATGTCCAGGCCCGGATGGATCGCCCAGACGAAGTCTACCTTGTTGGCGGCGGCTTCCTTCACGAGATCCTTGATCTGTGCTGCTTCCTTTTCCGGATAAGGCTTGCGCCAGTTTGGGGAACTGTGGTAAGGATCATCTTTCGGTCCGTAGATATAGGTGTTCATCTTCATCTTTCCATAAAAACGAAGCTGCTCGATGCGGTCGGTATGGCTCCAGGGATCGCCGTAAAAACCTTCGACAGTTCCACGGTAGGCGACGTCAGGATAGTCTTTGATAACTCCGAGTGGCAGTGTCGTATTGCCTTGTCCGTCGGTTTGGGCCAATTGTTGCAATGTCTGTGCTGCGTAGAAAAGACCGCGACTGTCGGAAATTGCAATGTCGATTTCTTCTGGTGTGATAACTAATAGATAGGCTCCTGAACGTTTCAGTTCGGGTGTCCGGTCTTCCAGCGATGTAATTTTGAGCGGTAGCGCTTCGGAGTTGTCTGTTATCGACAAAGTTTGTCTGATCAGGCGCATGGCATCTTCATCCGGATGTTGCATGCCGGAAAGGGTAAAGCCATGAGGCGCTTTCAGCCGGTTGGTAGATAATGTAACTTCCTGTGGCTGCGGATGAATGGCCGGTAAAGGGTTTTGTGCTTGCAGAACACCTCCTAAAAAGAGGGCAGCGGTTAGATTTAGTAGTTTCATATTTGATTTATTTTAGATGTTTAATTAATGATTTATCTGTTGGTGGTGTCTCAAAATGTACTTGTTCCCCGCGTCAAGTACGGGGCAAGTACATTTTGAAACCTCTTACCAAAAGATCAAGGCTTTTTGGGGATGGCTGATATCGGCATTAATATAACAGGCAGTATCGGCCATCCTAAAAGTAATTGTCTTTATCGTACTGAAAACAATAGAGTCTTTCCGTTTACATCGCTCCATTCTGTCAAAAGCTGGCGCAAATCCTTGTATTCGGCAGGTGTATAGAGTTGTTTGTTCAGTTCCAGGCTACGGGTGACGGTTGCCGTACGTCCGTTTTTCTTGACGGAGATGGTCAGGCTACCGGCGGCATTGCGGATCGTCTTGTCGGTTTCCGGGGTGCGCAGTTCCATATTTTCAGGACATTCGATCGTGTATGTATAGACTTCGTTGACAGGGCGTGGGATCAGCAGGTTTTCTTTCCGCTGGCTGTTCAGGTAGCCATAAGGCAGATGGGAGAAGCCATATCCGGCATCCGGCAGTGAGATCGTTGCATACCCGTTTTCCTCCTTTAAAGGAGCAGTTTGTTCGTTTTCGCTGTTACCTGTTGTGAAATAAGGCATCAATTCTTTACCGACAGATTCTTTAGTGGATGTCGTCACTTTTCCATCTTTGAAACGAACTGCGATGTCGCTCTTGATCTGGTAATCCTGTGGAACGGCAATAGCTACCGGTTTTCCTGTTTGCAGGCTGAAAAGAGGAGTCTGGTCAAAGTTCACCGTTTGCGGACGGTGGGTAGAAGAGGTGGAGAATAAATATAATTCGCCGTTCACCATACAGGAGACGAACAGTTGGTCGACAGCCTTTAGCGCCAGCCCTTTGTCTGCATAAGCCTGGTAAGTCGCCATTGGCTCGGCTTTGAAGCCGGCCCCATCCAACAAGCCTGCGAGCAAATTGGCTTTTTCGACTTCAGTTCCGTACGCTGTGCTCATGACGGCATCGGCAGGGCGGAGGCGATAGCCGGTCTGATCCAATGTCAGCCCGTTGTTGGCAATGTGGTTGGTCGTGTATTCGAGGATAGCTTCCAGTTTGTCTTCGTCCTTTTTTTCCCCTTCGGTCAGGCTCTCAGCCAGAGTCGTGAGTTGTGGATCGCCGGACGGATTGAACTGTTTGAGTAGGGTTGCCAATGCTTCTCCTTCGGATGCGTAAGTCGTGGCGGCGAGAAAAGGAACGTCGCCGTTCTTGACATAGACGAACGGAGCGCGGGAAGATGCTGGCAGGTTACGTAATGTCCAGCTTGTCGTACAGGTTCCACCGGATCGTTTGACAGATGCTTTTGCCGGATTGTTTGTCAGTGTGTAGGCAAGTTCTTTGGCTTCGGGTATCACGATCGTCAGTGTGTATTCTTTGACGGGAGAGGATTGGAGCAGTTCTTCGAAAATGTCTACCTCCGGCAGATAGCCTGGTTTGGATGTGACTGTGTAGTCGAGATAGATAGTTGCTCCCAGTTCTAGGCCTGTGTGGACGACAACCATTTCTTTCAGGTGGTTGTAAGCCGGAGCATCAGCCGCGTTGCGGGGAAGGACTTCCACGAAAGCATTGTCCGGTGTCTTGATGATTGTGCCGTCTTTTTGTTTGGTGTAAGACGAGTTGATCTTCAGTTCCTGGTATTGCGGATTGTACACGATGAAGCTTTCTCCGTATGTGCCGTTCATGGCCGTGTGGGTGAAAAGTGTCAGTTCCATGTCATAGCGGAACTCTTGGCTGCCGTCGGCATTGAGTGTCCAGGTCTTTGCTAATTTCTTGTATTCGGCTTCCGATGCTCCAAAAACTGTCGTAGTCATTAGTAGCATACAAAGAAGGAAGGCGAACTTATGTTTGTTTCGTATCATTTGATTTATGATTTATAATTTGTGATTTATGAAGAGGGAAGACCTTATCGTTTTATGACGATATAATCCCCGAATGATTTATGTGCATTCACGGCGTTACGGAAACCATTCCAGTCGCCTGCCTCGTACACGCGTTTCTTCAGCGCTAGCTTTTGGTGCAACACCACTTTGTTACCGTCCTGGCGGAGGGAACCTTCGAAGTCGGCGGCAGAACTTTGCACACTGTCTTCTTTTCCATTACCCGCTAGCTTATAACCTGTGGGGAGTTGGATCGTTTCGTCCAGTTCGACCAGACGTGAGCAGGCATCCTTGAAACCATACCGACGTTCTTCGAGGTCGGTGTTGATGCGCAGGTAACTTTTTACTTGGTTATAAAGGTTATTCATCACCATCGGCTTGAACAGCATTTCTCTTTCTCCTGAAAGGGCATAACCTGGTATTTCATAACGGAATGTCATTTTGATCGGTGCAGCCTGGTAGTTCTTCGGGTCTTTGCCATAGTCCACGCTGATAAGACGAGCTTTAGGTGATACGGCAAGAAGTTGGCTTTCCAATGCGGCCTGCCATTGCGACTGCCAGCCGGTGGTGAAGATACGGCGGATATTGCTGTCCGACTGTCCTTCGGCTGTGATCGTGAACTGTCCTGTCAGTGTACCTTTGGCATCCAAGCGGTTGTTGGCTTTTATGCGGACATAATGGTTTTCCGGTGCGGAAACCGGCGTGAGACAGAGATCGGAACCTTCGGGAACTCCCGGTAAATAGTTTTGCTGTTGTTCGGCACTGCTCCACAGTTCGCGGCAGAAGGGGACCCAGGTAGGATCGAGCGGCATATAGGTTCCGCTGGAAAGTTTCACAACGGCGACACAGTGGTTGAAGTGGTCGGCCGGGATGCTTTCCACGCGGCTACCGGCCATTGTCATGGCTGGATAGGCTTCGAAGCCTGCCATACGCAGGAAAGCGATCAGGGTACCGGCAATATCTTTACAGACACCACAACGGTCCGTGTAGTTCATCTTCAGATTATGCAGCGTGTAGCCTTCGCCTTTGCCCATCGAGATACCGGAGTAACGGATATTGTCGGCAACCCAGTGGGTGAGGACGGCGATCTTTTCCATCTCCGTCTTTTTGCCCTGGATCAATTCGTCTACTTTCTTCTGGGCTTCGGGAATGGCACTGAAACTGCCGTAGTCTTCGTTCACTTTGTTAAACCAAAGGGATTTGTCTTGCCAGCGTGGTGTGCTGGACATCATCAGTTTCGGTGCGGCGTCGAACAGGTCGACCATATTCGGTTCGCGTCGGGTCGGCATGATGTCTGTGCTGACGAACGTATAAGCTTTCCGACCGTCCTCGTAACGCATGGAAGAGGTGCATTCTCCTTGATAGAACTGGAACTGCATTTCTTTCTCCATCGGGATGTTTACCTTATATACCTTGCGGACAGTTGGCTCGGTTGTCCAGAAGGGGACGATATCATAGAATTGTCCGCGCATGGGCGGGATGAAACGGGATTCGTCGTTGCCTATACCGCCAGTCAACAGGGCATAGGTGAAACCTTTTTTGTTGATCTGATAATCGATGATATCGCCCGGATCGAGACGGCCTATTTCCATCATGATCTGCCGTGCTCCCCAATAGATGGCGCGGGCAGGAGCGGCATAATCCTGCTGTTGGGTGATATCGAGGTTGATTACGTCGCCATTGGCTTTGTAGATGGTGACACGATGAAACTCTGCATGTGCCGTCAGCGGATCGTAATCGTATTTGAGGATGCGATTGGCGACGGCCCCGCGCGTGTTCATAACTTTGACGATTTTGCAGACCGTGAAAGAACCGGAGCCGGTAGGCTGCACGGTCACAGCGGTGCTGTCGAGTAGGTTTACACAGTCATAACCTGCGTATAATTCCGGCTTTTGTAGAGTCGGATCGGATGCCGTCCGGCAACTTTCCCCACTTTGTCCGTAGGCGGACGCCGTGGCGAGAAGGACGGAGGCGAAGATTGATAAATACTTCATAAAATATAGTGTTTTTGTATGTTTATTACTAAATAATTGATGCCCGAATTAATTTATCCTGTATATCTTTCCATTGCCAATTTCCGGCATGCCGCCCGATCGATCTTTCCGCTACCGGTAAGAGGAATTGATTCAATCTGGAGAATGTGCTTCGGACGTTGGTATTTGGGTAATATTCCAAATATCATTTCTTCCAGCTCGGAAAAGAGATTGTTTTCAGGTAATGAGAGAGATTGTTCTCCAATAAGGGAAGAGGCTGTCTTTTTACTCGGGAAGTGGTCATTTCCTGTGGTGATCAATAAAATCATAGCCTCTCCGAACTTTGGATCTGGAACGGATGTTATGGCAAAATTGGTAGGAATGATGGGGCGCAAGATTTCTTCCACAATCTCCGTTTGTATTTTTATGCCTCCGCTGTTGATGATGTTGTCTTTCCTCCCTAAGATGCGGAAACGGCCGTCTGGGAGCAGTTCGGCGACATCGTTAGTGACAAGTGTTTCGTCGGTGACGAGTGGAGCGTCTATTATCAGTGTGTCGTCAGTCGAGAGTGATAGCTTGACAGACGGGAAAGGCGTGTAATAAGGAGATGCATCCGGTCCGTTCAACCGTCGGAGGGCGATATGCGAAAGTGTTTCTGTCATTCCGTAGGTGGAGTAAACGCAGATAGGCAATTCTTGTATCCGTGCTTCCAGTTCATGGTCGATAGAGCCGCCACCGATGATTAGGATATCGATTTGGCAGAGGCGCTCTCGTTCTTCCGGAATCTGTAGCGTATTGTATACTTGTAACGGAATCATGGCTGCGAATCGGAGTGGCATGTCGATGTCTGCCATCGGATGCCCGGAAGGTTCACGTATGACCAAATCTAACCCTGCCACGAGTGACCGTACGACCATCATCTTTCCGGCAATGTATCGGAGTGGCATACAAAGGAGGGCTTTATCCCCCTGCCGCAACCCTAAATAATCGCAGGTGAGGCGGGCACTATTTACCATCTGTTCCTTGCGGACCATGATTCGTTTGGGTGTACCGGTCGAACCGGAAGTTTGTACTTCCAAGTAAGGAGAGGCAGACTTCCAATCGGAAATGAATTCGGATAATTGGCAATTGACTGTTGACAATTGACAATTATCGGGATGTTTCTTACTTATCAATTGTTTGTTGTCCATTGTCAATTATTAATTGTCCGTTGTTAATTGACAACGGCAAGTCAATGTTGTTGGTGAAGAGGCCACCTGTTCCTAACCCTTGCGGAAGCGGATTGTCGAAAGTTGCGCACCATTGAGCGATGGCGTTCAGGCCGACATTCGATTCCAATGCAGAAGTGATCCACCAGCCGATCTGCCGATCCTGAGCTTCCTTGATCCATTCGCTACAACCATATAGGCCTCCGTGAAGAGACGGTTTCAAGATGATATATTGCGGATTAATGAAGGAAAGCAATTCTTTCTTCTTTTCCGGTGTGTTGTAGCCAATGAGTTCTTCGTCGAGGGCGATGGGAACTGGAGAAGAAGCAGCTAACAGAGCCATGTCTTCCCACTGTCCTGCACGGATCGGTTGTTCGATCGAGTGCAGGTCCAGTTTTGCCAGACAGTTCAGTTTTCTCATGGCTTCGTTCGGCGAGAAAGCACCGTTGGCATCAACACGCAGTTCGATTTCATCAGATGAAAATTGTTTGCGGATGATACGAAGGATTTCTAATTCTTTATCGAAGTCGATCGCTCCGATTTTCAGCTTGATGCAACGAAAGCCGGATTCTATCTTGTCTGTCACTTGTCCCAACATCTCTTCATAGCTTCCCATCCAGATCAGTCCGTTGATAGGAATACCCACCTCGCCATGCGAGAAAGGAGTGTTCCACAAGGCAAAGGAGCCGGCTTCAAAGTGGCGGAAAGCAGTCTCCAGACCGAACAGGATAGATGGATAATCGCGCAGTCCGTCCACGTCGATTCTGCCTGTGCGGGTGAAGTTTTGGCAAGCCTTGGCCAAAACTTCTTCATATCCAGGCACGTCGTCGCAACTCAGTTTAGGCAGAGGAGCGCATTCGCCTATTCCTTGGCGGCCGGGTATTTCTTCTGCGGTGAGGTAGATATACCAACTCTTCCTCTCCGTGTAGGTCCCGCGCGAAGTCCCTGCCGGCTTTTTGAAGTACAAGGTCTTAGGGCGGATCTCTATGTGATAGTGCATAGCCATTGTGACTTTGGATTATGGGAATTTCGGATAATCTTCGAAACGGGGGCGGCGTTTTTCAAGGAAAGCTTTGCCACCTTCCTGGGCTTCGTCGGTCATGTAGTAGAGCATGGTGGCATCGCCAGCCAACTCTTGGATTCCGGCTTGACCGTCTAGCTCGGCGTTGAGGCCTGCCTTGATCATACGGAGGGCAAGCGGGCTGAGCAACATCATTTCTTCGGCCCATCCGACATATTCGTCTTCAAGCTTATCCAAAGGTACGACCTTGTTCACGAGACCCATGTCGAGTGCTTCCTGTGCATTGTATTTGCGGCAAAGAAACCAAATTTCACGTGCTTTCTTTTGGCCGACGATGCGAGCTAAATAGGATGAACCGAAACCTGCGTCGAAACTCCCCACACGAGGACCCGTCTGTCCGAATATTGCGTTTTCAGAAGCAATCGTCAGGTCGCAGACCACATGCAACACATGCCCGCCACCGATTGCAAAACCGTTTACGGCAGCGATCACCGGTTTTGGAATCGAGCGGATTTGCTTTTGTACATCGAGTACATTTAACCGTGCCACACCATCTTTACCGATGTAGCCGCCGTGACCTTTCACATGCATATCACCTCCAGCACAGAAAGCCGTGTCTCCGGCTCCTGTCAGCACGACAACATTGATATCCGGTCGTTCACGGCAGATATAGAGAGCATCGCTCATCTCCGTCGTCGTTGTCGGAGTGAAAGCGTTGCGATAGCGTTCGCGGTTGATAGTGATGCGGGCAATTCCGTTATAGAAATCGAACAGGATTTCTTCATATTCTTTGATGGTTGTCCATTCTCTTTTTGTTTCCATAAGATGAATTTAGAATTATAAATTATGAGTTATGTTCTTATTTTTTTAGTTGGTGGAAATACTCTTTGAGTAGCCGTACATCTTCAGACGCATCTGTGAATACCTCCATCAACATTGGTTGGTTGTGGGGGGCGGACTGGGTGAAAACAGCCATTGCACTCGTCAGTTCTTCATCGTTATGGACGGGAAGGTAAGAGAATCCTCTTTCTTTGGCCCATCCTTTGGCAGAAGTTTTGTGTGTAGCTGTCACGAAACGGCGTGTTTTATCCTCCATTTTCAGTCCGGGAAGTGCTTGGAATATTTCACCTCCTCCGTTATTGAGCAGCAGGATACGTAGGTTACAGCCGAAGTTGCTGTTCCAAAGTGCGTTCATATCATAAAAGAAACTCAAATCGCCGATCACTACAAAATTCAGTTTGTCTGAACAAACGGAGTAACCGATGGCAGTCGAAAGCGATCCTTCTATGCCGCTCGTCCCCCTGTTGCAGCAGACTTCGACATCTTCTGGGAGTGTGTATAACTGGGCGTAACGTACGGCTGAACTGTTGCCTAAATGCAAGGCCGCAGGTGTTGGAAGCGACTTGATCAATGTTCCGATAGCAGCCATTTCCGAATAGCTGAATTCCGGTTGTGGCAGGTCGCGGGTGTTGTTTTCCCAGATGCGTGGAAACTCCGTTGTCCGGTTTTCCAGCAGGTAAGCGATTTTTTCGAGAAATTCGAACGGGTCCATCTCGATAACGGTTGTCAGGGAACCGTAAAGGTCTGTTACTTCTCCGCTAAGCGAAACATGCCAATGTTCGCGTGGCGGATGCTTGCGGAGAAATTGTTTGAGGCGTTTCGACACGATATGTCCACCGTATGTGATCAGCAGGTCAGGAACCATCTTCTCTAATTTTTCTTCTGGCAGGGCGTAAAGGGCGGCGTCGAAATTCTTTACCGGGATGCCGGGAATGGTCTTGTTACCTGTGTGCTCGGTAAGCCAGGCAAAATGCTTGTATAGCAGTTTGGAATATTTCTTTTCAAAAAGATAGATCAGGTTCATCTGACCGGCAACGATCATGCGACGGTTGTAGTTGTTCAGCCGCTCGATCAACCCAGTATATTCACGGTCGTAGACATTTAATCCTTGGTAGCGGGTGATGACGCGTACCTTGGGCAATTCCTCCGTAGTGAAGCGGAACAACGGTTCCGAGATTGGTACGTTGATATGCACCGGTCCTTTCCCATGATGGTTCAGTTCGAGCAGAGCTTCGTTGATAAGACGATTGCAATACCATTCGTCTTCATCGGTATGTATCTCCGGCAGGTTGACGGATTTTTTAACCTGCGAACCGAAAACACCCGGTTGAGGAAACGTTTGCCCGTCCATTTGTCCGATCCAGGCCCCGGGACGGTCTGCTGAGATTACGACCAATGGCACTTGCTGATAGAAGGCTTCCGATACGGCAGGATGAATATTAAGTAATGCACTGCCCGATGTGCAGCAGACAGCAGCCGGACTACCGCCATGTAATGCCAGCCCGATCGCGAAGAATGCCGCACTCCGTTCGTCTGTCACCGGATAGCAGGAGAAGAACGGGTGATTGGCAATCGTATGTACAATAGGTGAATTGCGGCTGCCGGGACACAAAACGATTTTCTTGATGTTATGCTCGATGAGCAGGGCTACGAGCTGCAGGATGTTTTTTTTATCTGAGTACATAATGTATTTGTTTGCTTTGTCATGCGATGGTTCTATCGCTTTTTCTGCAAAGATAACATCTGTGGGGCAGAAAACATTCATAATCTTAATGAAAAAGGCTTCACCCCGGAATGGTCCGGTAGGCGAAGCCTTTCTGCTTTCGTTTATATCAGAAATTCATTGTTCAGAACTTCTGCATATTCAGATTCTTATCAACCAGGATGCCGTCGACTGCTTTCAGGTTGAATGTAACTTTGCGTTTCGTTTTCAGCTTGATGGTGAAGAGATCTTCAGAACCTTCGAGCACTTGTTTGTCTCCGAGATTGACGAAAGTAGGATAGAGCGCCTTTTGACCGCTGGTATGCAGGCGGTCGTATGTCAGGTTTTCCATCGTACCGAGGTTTGCCGGTTCGATGCCGACAAAGTCATAATCCTGTTGGTCGTAAGGCAATGCGAAACTCAAAGCGTTGACAGCTTTGACACTGTCACCTTTGACAGTGATTTCGACTGTTTCGCCGGCGTTGTACGTCTGTTTCGGAGTGGAAAGGAAGATCGTTCCGGCTACACGGTCCGTACCTGGATTCTCGATGCCGTCCTCCAATTGGGTTGCCACGACCGATATGTCGTAAGCATCGATCAGACCGTTCCGGTTAATATCACCTGCGCTGACATAATCGAAATCGCTGTCACCACGGCGTAGCCCTGTGTAGTTCATGTACGAGGTCAAGTCGTTTGTGTCGATCTTTTTGTCGTTATTGATGTCACCTGGCAGATAGCTTTCCGTGCCCGGAACCTTGAATACGTATAATTCGCGTCCGGAAGCGTAGTTGCCGACACCTTCCGTAATATGCAATTTAATGTAGCGGGCTTTCGGTTGGTCCTTGAAAGTGAATACTTTCATGTCACCATTACGTTCCCAGCGGAACGAGTCGACCGCTGTCCAGTTTTCCTTATCCATGCTGTAGGCCACGTCGCCGGCAAGGATCGTTCCGTTGCCTCCATCCTGGCGGGACAGATAATGGAACTTATCCAGTTGGTTGATGGTGCGTAGATCGATGATCATATCGAACGGCATTGCGTTCTTGCGGTATTTCGTGTGGAACATATCGCCTAACTCGGCATAGTCGAACAAGCGGGAGATTTCAAAGCCTTCCTGTTCTTCGGCTGTCACTTCTCCACGGATGCCTTTGATAGCAAATTCCAGCGGGTTGGATTTGGTCTTGACGGAGAAGGTAGACCAGTCTGAATAACCGTCCTTGTTGACTGAGCGAATTTTGAACGAATAGTCTGTTTCGGCTGAGAGGTTGTCGAACAGCAGTTCCGCATTCTTGATCTGCGTATAAAGCATGCCGTTAAATTCTATTTCATAGAAGTCGGCGCCGGGAACTTTATTCCAAGTCGGTTTTAGTGTGTAAGCTTCCGTGTTCCCATCCGTCACCTGTGCGATCGGCGCGGCCAAAGAACCGGTAGAAACGCGGTGGGTGTCGGGCGTGTCGAATTGGTAACCATCGATGATGATAACCGTTCCGTTCATGCTGATGTCTGTCGGAGCTAGTTTTACTAACAACTGAGGGTTCTTGGTGATTGTCTTCTTTTCGAATTCGCTTCCTTTGGTGGCGAATTTGTTCAGGTTCGGGGCAACATCGTAGAAATAGACATTCGTACCGTTCTGGTATTCGTTCATCGAACGGGCGGCTACCAGTTTCACTTTGGAGGAACCGACTTTAGCGGTGATCTTCTTCGGCATTTCCGAGAGATTGATACGCAGTTCGGTTGCCTTGTCTTTCACGAAACCGTCAAAATCGCCTGTTGTCGGATGGATAGTGATTGAGACTTTTGATGGGTCATTGTTCTTGATTTCGATCCGTGTGGTTGTCCCTTTGCCGTTCAGATAAGCCTGCGTTATACCATCATCGTCATATTCGACGAACTCGCTATATCCGGACGGGTAAAGCTCATATATGCGCAAATTCTTGTCGATTTCCCCTACGTTATTGTTCGGGTTCGTCATCGGGATGATCGCACCGGCTTTTACGAATACCGGAAGTTTCCAAAGTGGAGAAGCGAAGTTGTTGACCACGCAGCCGCCGGTATATTTCTCACCGGTGAAATAGTCGAACCATTCGCCTTCAGGCAGGTAGATACCATCACGGATGTCATTTCCCTTGTCATCCATTTGCGTCTCTTGGTAGATCGGCGCGATGAGGAAGTACGGCCCGTACATGAACTGGTATTGTGTAGCTTTACCAAAGGTGTAAGGATTCGGATCTTCAAGGAACATGGCGCGAATCATCGGCTTGCCGTCTACCGCTTCGCGGGCAATGCTGTAAGCATACGGCATCAGGCAGGATTTCATTTTCAGGTACCAGCGGTTGATGGAAGTTGCCGGTTCGCCTAAGGCATGCGGATATTTCTCATTCGATCCCCAGCCGTCCATGTTCAGCTCCATCGGCGTCCAGGTCTTCCACTGGAAGTCGCGGGTATTCATCACGAGGTTCTTGCCACCGAAAATACCGTCCATGTCGGATGTGATGTTCGGTTGTCCGGAAAGCCCGGAGCCGATATAAGTCGGGATGTGGAAACGGATATATTCCCATTGTCCGCCTGTCTGGTCGCCCGACCAGACTCCGGCATAACGCTGCGTGCCGGCCCAACCGTCGAGAGAGATGATGAACGGACGTGCGTCGTTTCCGTAATACGGCATGATATGTCCGACATCAGCCACACCGTTCAGACCGAACGAGTAGCCCCAACCGACCCATGCCACGTCTGTTTTCAGGACTCGTACACCGGCATCTCGTACCTCCTTTACAATGTCGCGTTGCAGCAAGGCACTGATGCTGTCTTTCGGATGCAGGTCGGATTGTGTCCAAAGACCGATTTCGACACCGTTCTTATGAGCGTAATCGGTGAGGCTCTTTAAGTTTTGGATATTACCGTCCAATGTTTCGGTCTGTCCGTAGCCGGCTCCGTAACCGTCGTTCGGCAGCAACCAACCTAACGGCATATCGTGGTTCTTGTAGCGGTCGATCACGGCGCGAGCAGAGAACTGGTAGTTGTTCTTTTCTCCATTCAGCGATTCCTTGATACCTCCATTATTTTTTTGGCTTTCCTTGTAGCGCTTGCCGTCTTCGAAAAGGATACCCTTTTCGCCTTCTACCCAATAGTCGCGGTTGTAAGCGTTCAAGTGTCCCTGATAGAATCCGAACTTGGGCAGCAGTATTGGGTTACCGGTCAGTTGGTAAAAGTCGTTCAATAGGGCGACCGGGCTATCATTGATCATATAGAAAACATCCAGATAGTCTGTATCGTGGGATAGTTTTACCGTATTCTTTTCTGTGGCGCCGAAATCATATTTCCCCTGTTTGAAAGTGTACCACATAAAGCCGTAGCCGTTTGTGGACCAATAAAAAGGAGTGGGAGAAGCCACGCCGCCATCGGTCCAGCTGTTCTGGTTTTCGATGGCTATAGCTTTTCCCTTATGTGAAAAGCGTCCGTTCTGCACACCGCCGCCGTAGAAATATTCATCAGGGTTCTCTTTCAGCGTTAGGATCGTTTCTCCTTTTTCGTAAACCACGGGTTTCGTCTCTTCGAAAACGATTTTGTTTGTGGTGAGATTGGTGACTTTCAGCAGGGCGGTCGATTTGTCCAACTGGAGTCTGACTTTTCCGGTCGTGATGGTCACTTGCCCATTATCGTCTTGAATGTCCAGTTTGGAAACTGGGCGACGGGGGGTATCTACGAGAATCCGGGCCTCTGGTTTTGCCTCCGGATCACGAAGGATACCACCGTTGTTGTCCTGGAACATACGGAAAATATTATCTCCATAGAAATCGAATGTCATCCGTTGATTGTTGGAGAACACAACATCGACCGTAGTCGGGTTGATCTGCTGCACACTGACGATCGTTTGCGCCTGCCGGGCGATAGCTACTACAGGCTCGGAGGTTCCGGTCACAGCCATTAAAGGGGCAGGAGAAAACATCAATGGCGCAGCAAGAGCGATCAGGATCGCTTTTTTCTGTTTATGATTAGCCATTAAGCGTTTCATGTTGATTAATTTGAGTTATTTAGTTTTTTTATATTCTGAGACAAAAGTACATAAAATATTCTATAGTTCTTGTGGAGCAGTGGAACAACTATACTAAAACTGGCTTTTTGCTTTCAAATGTATGACGACATGTTTTGGGCATTTTAACAATTCCAAAAGCTACTTACGGTATTCTTTAGGTGACATTCTTTTATCAAGTTAAGAATTTTCGGTAAAGAAAATACAAATCGCAGAATATTTATATCTTCTTTTTGAGGAAAATATACAAATGGAACAATTTATTATTCATATTGACCTTTCCGAGGTTGCTCTGTCGGGATAATTTTGTCTTTAAATAAATACACTTAAATTATGAAACGAATTTATTTCATTTTAGCAGGTATATCCTTGATTCTATTTATGTCTTGTGCCCGTTCGGAGAAGGGGACAAAGGATACTCAGACAGTCAAGATCGATACGGTCGTTTCCGCCAGCAGTCAGACTGCCCTCCAGTTCCCAGGAAAAGTGAAAGCTGCGCAGGATATCAGCCTGGCTTTCCGTGTGAGCGGGACAATCCGTAAAATATATGTGGAAGACGGCGCCCGCGTGAGGGAAGGACAACTGCTGGCCGAATTGGATCCGGCAGATTATCGGGTGCAACTGGATGCTACGGAGGCCGAATACAAGCAGATCAAGGCGGAAGCCGAACGTGTCATGGCTCTTTATAAAGAAAACGGGACCACGCCTAATGCCAACGATAAAGCCGTGTACGGCCTGAAACAGATCACTGCAAAATATCAGCATCATAAAGACCAGTTGGAATATACTCGGCTGTATGCTCCATTCTGTGGTTTCATACAGAAAAAGCTGTTCGATGCACATGAAACGATCGGAGCAGGTATGCCCGTGATCTCGATGGTCAGCGCCGGCATTCCGGAGGTGGAAATCAATCTTCCGGCAGCCGACTATATCCGGCGGGACCGGTTCGATGGCTACCACTGCACGTTCGACCTCTATCCGGGAGAAAACTATCCTTTGAAATTGATCAGCGTCACTCCGAAAGCCAATGCGAACCAGCTGTACACGATGCGCCTGCAAATGGTTCCCGGCAAGTTGCCGCTCCCTTCGCCGGGAATGAATACGATGGTCACGATCTATTGCAATGAGGGCGATTCGCAGCCGGTTTCCGTTCCGGGCGGGGCACTTCTGCAAAAGGATGGTAAAACGTACGTGTTTGTCTATGATCCGTCTGCGGGGAAAGTCCATAGCTGCGAGGTGACGGTTCTGCGCCTGTTGTCCGACGGACGTGCGATGGTTGTTTCCGATACGCTGCATGCCGGTGAAATCGTGGTTGCCTCCGGCGTGCATCATATTGAAGATGGAGAAAATGTCCGGCCTTTGGCCACCGGTTCTAAAACGAATGTAGGAGGATTGTTGTGATGGATATAAGCAAATGGGGATTTCAGAACCGGAACCTGGTCTATTTTCTGGTTGCGGTTTTGTTGGCGGGCGGAGCTTTGGCCTGCTATCAAATGAGTAAGCTGGAAGATCCGGAGATCAAGGTAAAGCTGGCAATGGTGGCAACTACCTATCCGGGTGCATCGGCCCATCAGGTGGAGTTGGAAGTGACGGATGTGCTCGAAAAAAGTATCCGTAAGATGGACAATGTCGATAATGTCGAAAGCTATTCGTTCAATGATCTGTCCTTGATTCAGGTCGAATTGTTGACCACCGTCAAGGACGATGACGTGGAGCAACATTGGGACCTTCTCAGGCGGAAAGTCAACGATGCCTCCGCCTTACTTCCTTCCGGAGCTAATACACCGATCGTACAAGACGATTTCGGCAAGGTGTTCGGCATGTTCTACGCACTGACGGGCGATGGACTGTCCGATCGGGAGATGGCTGATTATGCCGAACTGATCAAACGGGAAGTAGTCGAAATAGAAGGAGTGGACCGGGTGGATATATATGGGGAACGTTCCGAATGTATCAATATCTCCCTGTTGCAGGACCGCATGGCCAACCTTGGCGTGAAACCGGCCGAAGTCCTGGCTACCTTGAACGGACAAAACGAGACAACCTATAGCGGTTACTATGATAACGGGGACAACCGCATCCGAGTGACGGTGAACGATCGTTTCAAAACGGTGGACGACATCGGCAAGATGTTTATCCAGGGCCATGACGACGACCAATTGCGTCTGCGCGACATAGCCTTGATCGAAAAGGGGTATGAAGATCCAACCCGTAACGAGATGTTCTATAACCAGGAGCGCTCTATCGGCATTTTGGTAGCTGCTTCGAGCGGTTCGGATATCGTGAAGGTCGGCAAAGCCGTGGAAGCGAAGCTGGCGGAGTTGAAAGATAACCGTCTGCCGGCCGGAGTAGATTGCCATAAAATATTCTATCAGCCCGAGCGTGTGGGGGATTCGCTGGGAACGTTTGTCATCAACCTGATCGAATCCGTCGTCATCGTCGTGTTTATACTGATGCTGGCGATGGGGTTCAAGAGTGGCCTGATTATCGGCATCAGTTTGGTGGTGACTGTTTTCGGATCATTTCTTTTCCTGCAATTCGCCGGGGGAACGATGCAGCGTGTCTCTTTGGCGGCTTTCGTGCTGGCGATGGGGATGCTGGTAGACAATGCCATTGTGATTATCGACGGCATATTGGTGGACTTGAAAGCCGGGAAAGATAGGATGGAGGCGATGACCGCTATCGGACGGCAGACGGCGATGCCGTTGTTGGGAGCGACGTTGATCGCTATCATAGCCTTTCTGCCGATTTATATGTCGCCGGATACGGCAGGCGTTTATACGCGCGACCTGTTTATCGTACTGGCCGTTTCACTGTTGCTGAGCTGGGTGTTGGCATTACTCCACGTTCCCTTGATGGCAAACAGGCGGTTACATCCGGCGGTGGAAAACGATAATTCCGGCAAGCGTGTATATAAAGGTAAGATATATGCCATCTTGCGGGCTGCTTTGCGTTTCGGTTTGTCGCACCGCCTTGGCTTTACGCTGACGATGGTCGCTTTGTTGCTCTTGTCCGCCTACAGCTATCGGTTCCTGCGCCAGGGATTCTTCCCCGATATGGTGTATGATCAGTTGTATATGGAATACAAACTTCCGGAGGGCAATAATTCTACCCGTGTGGCGAATGACCTGAAAGAGATAGAAGCTTATCTGAAAACCCGGAAGGAGATCACGAACGTGACAGCTTCCATCGGTGGGACGCCGGGACGTTACAACCTGGTGCGAAGCATTGCCAATCCTTCGCTGGCCTATGGGGAGTTGATCATCGACTTTACATCTCCCGATGAGCTAGTCGAAAATATCGACGAGATACAAGAGTTCCTGACACGGCAGTATCCGGATGCTTACGTCAAGTTGAAACGTTATAACCTGATGTTTAAGAAATATCCCATCGAGGCCCAATTCTTAGGACCTGATCCTGCCGTCCTGCACCGTTTGGCGGACAGTGCACGACATATTATGGAGAATACGCCAGAAGTCTGCCTGATCACGACCGACTGGGAACCGCAGGTTCCGGTCCTGACAATCGAGTACGACCAACCGGCCGCCCGTGCGTTGGGATTGAGCCGCAGCGACGTGAGCCTTTCGTTACTGACAGCTACAGGCGGTATACCTATCGGTTCTTTCTACGAAGGCATCCATAAAAACAATATTTACTTGAAATGCCTGGACGGACAGGGAAAACCGATCGAGGATTTAGGAAACACGCAGGTCTTTTCGACGCTCCCTTCGCTGAACGGTCTGCTGAACGAAGAAAACATGGTGAAACTGAAAGCCGGGACACTATCGAAGGAAGAACTGATCGAAAGCCTGATGGGCAGCACGCCGTTGAAACAGATCAGCAAGGGAATTGACGTGCGATGGGAGGACCCGGTTGTTCCTCGCTACAACGGACAACGCAGCCAGCGCGTGCAATGCTCTCCCGTGCCGGGTGTCGAGACGGAAAAAGCGCGATTGGCAGTCGCGGAAAAGTTGGAGCAGATCGAACTCCCCGCAGGCTATTCGCTGCAATGGCAGGGTGAGAAGAACGCCAGCGACCAGTCCATGAAGTATCTGTTCAAGAATTTCCCGCTGGCCATTATCCTGATGATCGCGATCTTGATCATGCTGTTCAAGGATTACCGCAAGCCGGCTATCATCTTCTGCAGTATCCCGATGGTATTTGTCGGAGTGGTGATGACGATGTTGGTGACCGGCAAGACGTTCAACTTTGTCGCCATTGTCGGTACATTGGGGTTGATAGGAATGATCATAAAGAACGGTATCGTGCTGATGGACGAGATCACTTTGCAGATCGGGCAGGGGACGGAGCCGGTCACCGCCTTGATTGACAGTGCCCAGAGCCGTCTGCGGCCGGTGATGATGGCGGCCTTGACCACGATCTTAGGGATGATCCCGTTGCTGACCGACGCCATGTTCGGTTCGCTTGCTGCATCCATTATGGGCGGCCTGCTGTTCGGAACGGTGATCACACTCGTTTTTATTCCTGTCCTATACGCATTATTCTTTCATATTAAACATGTAGACTGATGAAGAAAATATCTATTATCCTGTTGTCTATTCTCTGCCCGTCGTCTCTTTTCGCACAGGAGACGTTGAGCTTGCAGCAGTGCCGGGAAATGGCGCTGCAATATAATAAGGAAATGGCGGCATCGGTGAAACAGACCGAAAGTGCCCTGTACACGATGAAAAGCTATAAAGGGAATTTCTTCCCGAACTTTACCGCTAACGGGATGGGCCTTTACAGTACGGCGGACGGCGGATTCGGAATTGAAGGTGGCAAAATGCCCGTTATTCTGTATGATGCAGCCGGGAACTTGGTCCCGACAGGCATTTATACCCATTTCCCCGGTATCAATCTCGATTATAAAGTCGGGACAGTCTACATGGGCGGAATCCGGGTCGAGCAGCCGCTTTATATGGGCGGTAAGATCCGGGCTGCCTACCGGATGTCTGTCTTGGGGAAAGAGATGGCCGAGATGAACGAGGCGCTGACGGCGACGGAAGTGATCCTCAAAACAGACAAAGCCTATGCCCTGGTCGTGAAGGCACAGGAGATGAAAAAGGTGGCGGATAAATATAACGCTGTGCTCCGGGAACTTCTGTCGAATGTCGAGAGCGCTTACAAACATGGCCTGAAACCGCAGAACGATGTCTTGAAAGTGCAAGTGAAGCTGAACGAAAGCGAACTCTCCATCCGTAAAGCTGAGAACGCCCTGCGGTTGGCGACTATGAATCTTTGCCATCTGATCGGGAAACCGCTTGTCTCCGATATCCGTATTTCCGGCAATTATCCGGCGGTCGAAAAGGGGATGGATGTCCAGGTTTCCGATATCAGTGCCCGTCCCGAATATGCCATCTTGGATAAACAGGTCGAGATCGCCGGGCAGCAGGTGCGGCTGAACCGTAGCGAGTTGTTACCCAAAGTCGGCATCATGGGGTCTTATGATTATGTACACGGCTTTGAACTGAACGACCAGATGTTGATGGACAAAGGCAGTTTCTCCGTCTTGCTGAACGTGAGCATCCCGCTTTTCCATTTCGGCGAGCGAAGTAATAAGGTGCGTGCCGCCAAAGCCAAGCTGATGCAATCCCGCCTGGAACAGGAAAACATGAACGAACAAATGATGTTGGAACTGACACAAGCCGCCAATAACCTCGACGAAGCCCGGCTGGAAAGCGAACTTTCCGACCGTTCTCTCCTCCAGGCCGAAGAAAACATGAAGGTCAGTAAAAGCCAGTACGAAGTGGGCTTGGAGACACTCTCGGACTATCTCGAAGCACAGGCTTTGTGGCAGCAGGCTTATGAAACACAGGTCGATGCCCATTTTCAACTCTACTTGAATTATGTCGAATATCTGAAAGCGGCGGGAGCGTTGTCTGAAGTCAAAAAATAATCTTGTATAATTGATTCAATTTTATCGATTGAATTGTCTATTTTTATGATAATGCCGGTTATTTTTTCGGAATAACCGGCATTAACTTTTTTGTATTGTATGTCTCATTAAGATTACTTATCTTCGCTCTGTTTTTATGTATAATTTAAAAAGAAGATTATGAAGAAAAATCTATTTTTTGTGTTTACGATGCTTTGTGCATTGAGTTTCTTCACTGCTTGTAGTGACGATGATGACAATAAGACTGATGACGGCTGGAAGGCTATTTCTGCGACTTATACGGCAGAAACATTGAAATTGACGATGGGAGGCACTGAAGTCGCTGACCAATCTGTAAAAGTAGATGCAAGTTCGGCTGAACAGGCAACTATTACGTTGGCGAATTTGATTCCGGGTGAAGCAGAAGTCAAGATTGAAGCCAAAATGGTCAAGACAGGTGAAAGCTATGCATTGGAAGGAAGCAACACGAATGACTTGCGAACTGTCTCTGCAAAAGGAACCGTTGAAGCCGGTGTTTTGACTTTGGATGCAACTTTGAAAATAACAGCTCCTATTGCAGGTACTTGGAAATTGGCTGAAATAGCAAAAGACGAGAGTGAAACTTTTGTATCAGGTCCTGTGTCTATGGTTTGGGAAGCTGCTGAAGGCACTATGCTTGGTTTTTTACCTGTGACTTCTATTCCTAATATAGCTGAAGGTTTTGGAAGTATCGCTTTGGTACAGGTCCTTCAGAGTGTTACGTTCCAGGAAGACGGGCAGATTGTTGCTTCTATTTCTAAAGCGGGAGTGGATTTGAGCAAGCCTGTCACACCTGTTTGGGAAACTTCGGAACCAGGATATGCTTCCTATAATGTGACGGATAAGCAAATACTTGTCTTCTTGGATATAACTAAGATCATGGGAAGTTTGAAGAGTAAGGCTGCTATAGATCCTTTGGAACAAATTATGGCTTTATTGCAGAATGGCATTCCTGTTAATTATGAAATCGCTTCTGATGGCAAGTCAGCCCGTGTCTATATTGACAAAGCTTTAGTTAGCCAGATCGCTCCTTTATTGCCTACGTTGGCTGAACTTATCGGAGATGACGCTTTAAACGGAATGGGACAATTGGTTAAGTCAATACTGAAAGCCTTCCCCGAAGCGATGGAAAAGACAACTAAGTTTGAAGTTGGATTGAAATTGATTAAGTAATTCATTAAATTTAAAGGAAAAGAGGATACATCGAGACTATGTATCCTCTTTTTTTGTATGTTCGGCGTGAGCCTTTATCCGGTATTCCTTTTGACACCGGATGCCGGCGCCTTCGACATTCCTCAAAACCGTTCAGATGGGATGAAACCTATCTTAAACGAGGGTTTTAGCGAAAAGAGCTGCCTGTTGCTTTTGGAAAACTCTAAAGGTAATCAGGGTAACCGCACCAAAAATTACTATTCGAGATCACCTCTCTTCTTTCATGAAAATTTCGCAAACCAACCATCATACTATCTTTTGGGTTATTAGCTGTTGTTACACAATATATTAAAGTATGACAGTTGCTGTTTTCCACTATCATTCTACCATCATGCATCTATCATGCTTTTTACTTGCTGGTTTACTTATATGATTGATAATGGGCTGTTTGCATTTATGTAAGCCCAAATGGCCATCGACAAAACGAGGTCGTTTTCTATAATAAAACGGCCTTTTTTGCCGGACAAAATGCAAAAACGAGACATAAAAACACCCCCAGCATGGCGGATAAACATCCACGCATCTACGGAAAGGCCTTGCACAGACCCGGATCTGCACCTCTCCCCCACTCGGGTCTCCGTGGTGCTTACACCCGGGTCTTAAGCGGCTATCCAAGCCTTTTTGGGCAAAAGAAAAGCCTGTCTTGATGAAAAATGAAGCTATTTTAACCTGTTTTGCATCTATTCCCGGACGGTTTCTGTTTTTATTGTTGATTGATACACAGAATATTATCGTTTTTTTTCCATGATGGTTATGACAGATGAATGATAGTATAAAACGGCAACTGTCATGTCGTAACACACTGTTTTAAAACAATATACGGACGATTATGATAGTATGATGGTTGGTTTTGCAAAACATTTCTTATCTCGGTGCCTTCCGGTACAAATAAATCGCGATAAACGTATACAATATATTCGGAATCCAGGCGGCCATAGCAGGGCTGAGGTTGCCGTTGATGGCGAAGGTCGATGTGACGGTGGTGAAGAGGATGTAGGAGAAACTCAAGGCCAGTCCGATGCCGATGTTCAACCCCATGCCTCCTTTGATCTTGCGGGAAGAGAGCGAGGCTCCGATGGAGGTCAGGATGAAGGCGGCCATGATGGCGGCAAAACGTTTGTGGTATTCGATCTGGAATGTCTGGATATTGCCGATCCCTCTTTTCTTCTGGCGGTCGATATACGTGGACAGTTCGGAAGAAGTCATCGTCTCGCAGTCATTGACAGAGATCAGGAAGTCCGAAGGGACGATTGTCAATGTGGTGTCCATGCGGCTCCCTTCGGTGATATGTTCGCGCATCCCGTCGAAGTCGCGGATCATGTAGTCGATCAGCGTCCAATTGTATAGCGAATCGTATTTGATGGAGTTTGCCGTGAGGCGTGAAATCATCTTCTTGTCCTCGAAGTGCTCCAAAGAGAAACGGTATCCCATCCCGGAACGCGCGTCGTAGCGGTCGAAATAGGCGATTACGCCCGGCTCGATCTCCAATTGGGCGGAACGGACATAGTCTACCTTCTTATTCTTGATATATTTGTTTTGGAAGTCGATACGCGTGGCGTTGGCAGGCGGAATGATATAAGCGTTCAGCACAAACGTACTGAGTGCAATGATCCCTGCCGAAATCGCGTAAGGCAACATCAGACGCCGGAAACTCATCCCGCTCGCCAACATTGCGATCACTTCTGAATTGTCTGCTAACTTTGAGGTGAAGAAGATAACGGCAATGAAAGTAAACAACGGACTGAACAGATTCGCGAAATACGGGATGAAGTTCATGTAATAGTCGAAGACAATCGCTTTCAACGGTACGTCCGGACTCAGGAACTTGTCGATCTTCTCATTTATATCGAAGACGACCGAGATAGCGATAATCAGGGCAATCGCAAAGATATAAGTACCTAAGAATTGCTTGATGATATACCAGTCTATCCGTTTCAGTTTGAATTTCATGTGACAGTTTGCTTATAACCGGTTTGATAATTGACGGACCATTTCACTTTTCCAGGTCGTGAAATCGCCGGCAATAATATGTTTGCGTGCCTCTTTTACGAGCCACAGGTAAAACGCGAGGTTATGAATTGATGCCAGTTGAAGTCCTAACATCTCATTCACTTTGATCAAATGGTGTAGATACGCCTTGCTGTAGCGCGTGTCGATAGCCGAATGAGCATCCGGATCGATAGGAGAGAAGTCGTTCTCCCATTTCTTATTACGCATATTGATCGTGCCGAAGCGGGTAAATATCTGTCCGTTACGTCCGTTGCGCGTCGGCATGATGCAGTCGAACATATCGATACCCCGTTCAATCCCCTCTAAAATATTGATCGGTGTGCCGACTCCCATTAGGTAACGAGGCTTGTCTTTCGGCAGGATCTCGTTGACTACTTCGATCATCTCGTACATCTTCTCTGTTGGTTCGCCTACTGCCAGGCCACCGATCGCATTGCCGTCAGCGCCCTTTTCCGCTACATTCTCGGCTGCCTTTCGGCGCAGTTCCGGATAAACACAACCTTGTACAATTGGGAAAAGACTTTGCTGGTAACCGTATTTCGGCTCTGTAGAGTTGAAACGTTCGAAACAACGGTCCAGCCAACGTTCCGTCAGACCGAGGGACTTTTTCGCGTATTCATAATCGGCATCGCCCGGACAACATTCATCGAAAGCCATAATGATATCCGCCCCGATGATCCGCTGGATATCCATAACCTTTTCCGGGGTAAACAGATGCTTGGAGCCGTCGATATGTGAGCGGAACATGGCGCCTTCCTCATGCAACTTGCGGTTTTCGGAAAGAGAAAAAACCTGGAAACCACCGCTATCTGTCAGGATTGGCCGGTTCCATGTGTTGAATTTGTGCAATCCGCCTGCCTGTTCCAATATTTCCAATCCGGGACGGAGATATAAATGGTATGTGTTTCCTAAAATGATTTGTGCGTTGATATCTTCTTCCAACTCGGTCATGTGGACGCCTTTAACTGTGCCCTGTGTGCCGACCGGCATAAAAATAGGCGTTTCAATTACTCCATGATCAGTGGTAATCAGACCCGCCCTTGCATTTGATTTTGTGTCGTTATGTTGTAATTCGAATTTCATGGCTGCAAAGATAAAGAAAAGGCCTTACTTTCACAAATAAGGCCTCATAATATAGTCGGTTATATATCGTTAATCAGAAACCGAAATCGTCTACCTCAATTTCTTTGATTTCCTCTTCTTTAGGCTTTTCGACGAATTTGTGCTCAACGTTCGATTTGACGATGATGGCACGCATTGGGCGTACCGGACAGATCGATTCGCATCCGCCGCATCCGATACAAAGGTCAGGGTTGATCTGCGGGATTGTCAGTGTTCCTTTGTAAGGAACCATGTGTACGGCCTGGGTCGGGCAATGTTCTGCACAGGCACCGCAGTCTTTCTCTTCCGTATTAACAACACAACGGCCTTTGAAGAAAGTGGCAATGCCGACCTGTGTCGTTGTCTTCTCTTCGATAGTCAGAGGTTTGATCGCACCGGTAGGGCATACATCGGAACAGACTGTGCACTCGTAGTTGCAATAACTGCTGATATAGGCCAGACGTGGTTTCAACATATAATCCAAACCGTATTCCAATCCTGTCGGGCGCAAGACCTGGCTCGGACAGCGGACGACACATATCTGGCATCCTGTACATTTGTCTTTGAAACGTTCCAGACTGATAGAACCCGGAGGCGTGAGGGGAGGCCACTTCTTTCTGCCTTTTCTGTTCATTTTCCCTTTTCCTCCTTCGGCAATCGCAGATGCGATCGGCAGCGAGGCGGCAATGGTTGCACTTGTGGCCAGAAATGTACGGCGGCTGTTGGCGACTGTCAGTTGGCTGGAATATAATTCCTTTACAGCTTGGGTATCGACTGTTTCCTCCTGTTTCATACCCGGAAATTGCAGACGATACCGCAAGCCGCCTTTGGCACAGGAAGAAACACAATTGAAACAATCTACGCAACGGGATGTATCGATCGTCAGGTTTTTGCTGTCGATCGCTTCCGCCTTGCAGGTATGTTCGCAATTCCCGCAATGCGTACAGGCTTCCTTATCGAAAGTTATACGGAAGAACGAGTAGCGCGAGAAAAGACTCAACAAAGCTCCGACAGGGCAGATCGTATTACAGAACAATCGTCCGCGGAAAACAGTCATGACGATGAAAACAAGCAATGCGATGGTTGCTGCGATCAGACCGGAAGCCGTCACGGTACTGATTGTCACATGGAACAACGAGTAGTTGTCCACTTTCATCAGCAGGTCGGCGAGTAGGTTATTCCCCCACATCACGATCGGACGGAACAGACTTGCCGCAATACGTCCGAAGTTGCTGTACGGGTCTAAGAGCAGGCACAACTCGCTAAGACCGAAAACAGCCATGACTGCCGTAATTACCAGCAGTACGTAGCGTAGCCGGTTCATCGGCTTGTGGTAAGTAAAACGACGGCTTCCTTTCTTCTTTTTCTTACCGATGCAAAATAGACGGTTGATGATATCCTGGAATACGCCTGCCGGACATATCGTGGAACAATAAATACGTCCGAATACCAGTGCCAGCAAGAATTGGAACACGATCAGACCGACCGTTCCTCCCAACAAGGCCGGCATCAGTTGCAGATGCAGCAAACGATGTACACTATCCGGTAAAACTCCTGAAAAGTCTACGAAAAACAAAAGTATGGGTACAAAAAAGAGGATTGCGAGCAAAACTCTCAATCCCTTTAGATAATTCCGTTTCTTCATCAGATCTTAATACGTTTGATGTTTATTTTTTTCAGATCGGTAGAACCTAATTTAAGAGCTTCCCCTTTGCTCAAATGTCCAACGGCAGCCATATCCAATTTCTTTACCTGGTTGAACAGAGCGAGGGCGGCCGTATCGACGGCGACGATATTCGGAGAAACAATCATCGATTTCAACGTAGCCACGTCAGCTGCACTTTTTCCTTGCGGACCGTTCTGATGCATCATGCGGTAGGCATCCACGATGTTCAGAACCGGTTTCTTCTTCCAGGTACAGATATCGGCGATACATTGCTGCAAGTCGTTCTGGTGGAAGAAGCGGCGGTCCCAGACGATCCCCATCATATTCTTCATTGCGCATGACAGCTTGGCTCCTCCGTGGTTCTTCAGGATGGGAACATTGATCCAGGCGTCCGCTTCGATCAGTGACTCGTGTATCTTGGCTTTTTTCAGTGTCACGCCGTCGGGAATGTCTACTTCTTTGAAATATTTTTCGTCGTTGCCTGGCATGATGATACCACCTGCTTCTTTTACGGCGGCGGCGATGCCGCTTGTCTCGTAACATTTCTGCCAGTTGTCGCACGTGTGGTCGAATACCGTTACCTTTTCGGCTCCAGCTTCGAAACATTTCTTTACGAGGGCCTTTATCAATTCAGGATTGGTATTACCGGCCAGTTCCGGTGTACGGTCCCAGCCGATATTGGGCTTAATAACGACTTTCTGCCCTTTTTTGATATATTTGCCGATGCCGCCAAGCGCTTCTAAGGCTTTGTCGAGCATGACTGCCGGTTCACCGCCCATTACTGCTACCAGATCGGGTGCTTGCTCTACCGCTACTGTATTCGAGGAGAGAGCAGCCTGTAATCCTTCAAAGTTCAGAGATAAGGCTACACCTGCTACAACACTGGTCTTAAGGAAATCACGACGTTTCATTTTGTTTTATTGGTTTTATGTAGTTTATAAAAGTTTTAACAAAGGTAGATAATCTCTAATATAAATTGTATATTTGACGTCCAAAAAAATCATAAAAGATGGATTTATATTCCTATGTTTCAATAGAATCCTTTGTTCGCGGATGCAAGGAGTCGAAGACGCCGGGAACATTCACCTTGCATGTTCCTAATTTGTTGTATGCCAAGTCGGACGAAGTAATCGGATACGGTTTGTCCCTGCTTCGCCGTTCGATCGTGTTGCATGAAGAGCAAAAAGGCATCGGGCCGGAGCTTAGTAAACAAAATATTCCTTTTTTCCGGGAGAACCGCCGGATGCTTATCGGACCGGAGGTGGAGATGTACGCTCTTTCCCTTTACCAGAATTTGGAAATCCCTTCCGGTGTGAAGGAAAAGGATACTTCCTGTTTGCGGCTGACTTTCGATTACGGGGCACTAGGTGAGTATAGTTTGTCGGAGGAAAAATACTTGCTCCGTTGCAAATATAATGAGGAGGAGAATCTGAACGCGTTTGTCTCGCAGATGAGGCGGGAATATGACAAATTCTTTTATGATGAAGAGCATACCGGGTTCAAGCGGGATTCACGTTTCTTCTCGATGCTTTGCAATGCTTGCCTGGAAGTGCGGGAACCTTGTTGGGCCTCTGAACAGGAATGGCGGCTTGTACAATTTTGTGATCCGGTAGAAGCGGGATATGATTTTATAGGGGCTAACTTGGTCCCTTATGTGGATTATGCGATCCCGTTCGGATGTCTCCGCCGGATTGCCTTGATGAACTTGTCGGAGAATAGTTTAACATATAGCGCTCTGGCGGGATTCCTCCAGAGCATAGGGTTAGCTCCCGACCGTTATTTGGAAGGGATGTTGGAGGAGTAATTTTATAAGGACGAGTAGTTTTTTACTGGAAGCTGCTTAAATGCCCTCTTGAGGTTCAAGCGTAGGGCAGAATACGTGTTTTTCCATAAAATCTTTGGTTCTTCGTCAATTTAGAGGTTTCTATTTATTGTATTTTGCTATTCATTGGTTTATTCAATTGCATGTAGAAGTATATCATTCTCTATTGATTTCATTCAAACTTCTTTATTTGTTGAACTTTGGTTGTCAAGTGTTACCTCTTAATTGACGAAGAACCAAATGTGAAAAACACTAATGTTTTAAAAACAAGAATTCCCTTGTTAATGGTGAAACAACCGTACACCTGTGAATGCCATTGCGATGCCGTATTTGTCACACGTGTCGATCACATGATCGTCACGGACGGAACCGCCTGCCTGTGCGATATAATCTACGCCGCTTTTGTGTGCTCGTTCGATATTGTCACCGAAGGGGAAAAAGGCGTCGGAGCCCAATGAAACGCCTTTAAGTGTGTCCAGCCAGGCACGTTTTTCTTCGCGTGTCAGGATTTCCGGTTTTTCAGTGAAAAACCGTTGCCAGATACCGTCGGCCAAAACATCTTCGTGGTCATCGCTGATGTAGACGTCGATCGTGTTGTCTCGGTCTGCACGACGGATCTTCTCGATCCAAGGCAGATTCATTACTTTCGGATGCTGGCGTAAGTACCAGATATCTGCCTTGTTGCCCGCCAGACGGGTACAGTGGATACGGCTTTGCTGGCCGGCACCGATACCGATGGCCTGTCCGTCCTTAACGTAGCAGACTGAGTTGCTCTGCGTATATTTCAGTGTGATAAGGGCGATGATCAGGTCGCGTTTCGCTTCGTCTGGGAAATTTTTGTTCAGGGTCGGGATGTTGGTTAGCAGGTTTTCGTCTAATTTGATCTCGTTACGTCCCTGTTCGAATGTGATGCCGAAAACATCTTTGTGTTCGATAGGAGCGGGGCAGTAGTCTGGATCGATTTTGATGATATTATAAGTGCCTTTCCGTTTATTTTTCAAGATTTCAAGCGCTTCCAACGTATAGTCGGGAGCAATGACGCCATCGGAAACTTCGCGGTTGATGAGGCGTGCAGTCGCTTCGTCGCATATGTCGCTGAGTGCGATGAAGTCGCCGTAGGACGACATACGGTCGGCACCGCGGGCGCGAGCATAGGCGGTTGCAAGCGGAGTGAGTGGAAGATCGTCCACAAAATAGATTTTCTTCAACGTATCGTTCATCTCGATACCTACGGCGGCTCCTGCCGGACTTACGTGCTTGAAGGAAGCGGCGGCGGGCAGTCCGGTTGCTTCTTTCAGTTCTTTTACTAATTGCCAGCTGTTGAAAGCATCCAGGAAGTTGATATATCCGGGACGTCCGTTCAAGACTTCTATGGGCAGCTCCCCTTGCTGCATGAAAATGCGCGACGGCTTCTGGTTGGGGTTACAGCCGTACTTGAGTTCTAATTCTTTTGCCATTGTTTTAGTGTTTTTGTAGTTTACATGAATAACCGTTTATATTCATCTTCGAAGTTGGGTGTGAAAATTCCTTTTCCCATATTTTCGAGGATTTCGGAAGGAGACCAGAAACGTCCACCGTCCAGTTCGGAAGGGTCAGGGATGACCGGACCGTCGTAAATGGTACGGTAGGTGTTGACTAACTCTTTTTCTATAGCCGATTCGAATACATAACGGGTGATGAATTGCGGGATGAAATCTGTTATCCCTAATTCTTCCCGTACTTCCCGGTGAAGGGCATCTTCGACCGTCTCTCCGTAGTCAATATGCCCCCCTACTGCTGTATCCCATTTACCGGGTTGGATATCTTTGTTTATCGAACGCTTTTGTAGGTAGAGGTCACCTGCTTTATTGAAAATATGCAGGTGCACTACCGGATGTAACATTTTCGATCCGTTATGGCACTCCTTACGGGTAGCTTTTCCTATTGTCTCTCCCTTTTCATCAACCAAAGGGAACCATTCTTCTTTCATTGATTTTAGATTAATTATTAAATCCCATTTTGTTTTAAAATACTTTGTAGTTCTTTATTAATTATGTTTTCATATTTGATTTGTCGTAAAGAAAGTGTAAACCAATTTGTCGGTTTAATCCTTTCTGATTCCACTGATCACCTTCACTAATTCCTCATCCGACAATCCTTCGCCGTAGGTGGCGTAATCCATGCGGAAAGTACAACCATCTTTATATTCGGAACAGCCGTAAGCCGTTTTCCCACGCAGGATGCTACCTTTCTTACAAATCGGGCATACCGGCTTTGCAGGAACGGTTGTTGATTCCGGTTGACCGGCAGTCTTTTCCTTCTTGGCACGCGGTTTGCGCGTTTTTTTCCCTTTCGGCTCCTTTTCGGCTTGGGGCTTCTCCGGAGCAGCCTGCTCGATTGTGATGGTGCGTCCGGTCTGGTCGGAGAGGACGTTGATCACTACTTGATGGACCATCAGCTTAAGCTCTTCCAAAAAAGTACGGGCTTCGTAGGTGCCCCGTTCGATTTGTCGTAGTTTCTTTTCCCAAAGACCGGTCAGTTCGGCGCTTTTCAGCAGCTCTTCCTGTATCGTGTCGATGAGTTCCACACCGGTAGCTGTAGGAAACAGGTTCTTGCGTTCCTTGCGGATATAATTGCGTTTGAATAAAGTCTCGATGATGGCGGCGCGGGTGGAAGGACGGCCTATACCGTTTTCCTTCAATGCGTCTCTCAATTCGTCATTGTCCACAAGTTTACCGGCTGTTTCCATGGCGCGGAGCAATGTCGCTTCGGTGTAGGGTTTGGGCGGCTGTGTCCATTTTTCGCCTAATGTCGGTTTGTGGGGGCCACTTTCTCCTTTTACGAAATCCGGCAGTACGCCTTCTTCATCTGACGGTTCGGCGTCCGAGTCTTTCTGCTCTGCTCCGAACACAACGCGCCATCCCGGTTTCAGTATCTGTTTGCCTGTTACCTTGAAATCTACTTTGTCGACTTTACCCAATACCGTAGTAGTCGAGATTTCGCAGTCTGGGTAAAAAGCTGCGATGAAACGGCGGACCACCAGGTCGTACACCTTCCGTTCGTTGTCCGTCAGGTTACGTGCTGGTACACCGGTCGGGATGATGGCATGGTGGTCTGTCACCTTCGAGTTGTCGAATACACGTTTGTCTTTCCGTATTTTCGCTTTCAACAGCGAGGCCGTCAGGTCGATATAGTCAACCAGGCCGTTAAGTGTGTTGGGAACTTTAGGATAGATATCGTCACTTAGAAAAGTGGTGTCGACACGCGGGTAGGTTGTCACTTTCTTTTCGTATAGCGACTGGATCAGCTTCAATGTATCGTCAGCCGTGAAAGCAAATTTTTTATTACATTCCACCTGCAACGAAGTCAGGTCGAAAAGGCGGGGAGCATATTCCTTCCCTTTCTTTTCTGATATGTCGGTGACGGTGAATTCTTTTTGCCGGACTATTTCCAGGAAAGCTTCTCCTTCCTCTTTCTTCGTGAATTTGCCTTTGGTAACCGAGAAAGTAGTGTTTCGGTAAACTGTTTTCAGTTCCCAATAAGGTTCCGGCTTAAAGTTGTCTATTTCGGCTTGTCGGTTTACGATGAGTGCAAGGGTAGGTGTCTGTACTCGTCCGATGGAAAGCACTTGCCGATTTTGTCCGTAGCGGAGCGTATAAAGGCGCGTTGCGTTCATTCCTAACAGCCAGTCACCGATGGCGCGGGAAAGACCGGCTTCGTATAACTTGGTGAAGTCGGACTGTTCTTTCAAATGTTGAAAACCTTCGCGGATCGCTTCTTCTGTCAACGAAGATATCCATAGGCGGTAGACCGGGCATTTACAGCCAGCCTTTTGCATCACCCAACGCTGGATCAGTTCTCCTTCCTGGCCGGCATCTCCGCAGTTGATAACCATTTCGGCATTCTGCATCAGTTCTTCGATTGTTTTGAATTGCTGTTCGTATGTCGGGTTGCTGATCAACTTGATCCCGAATCGAGGCGGGATCATTGGGAGGGAAGCTAGACTCCATCGTTTCCAGTTCTCTGAATAATCATTGGGCTCTTTGAGAGTGCACAGATGTCCGAAAGTCCAGGTTACCTGATACCCGTTTCCTTCAATATACCCGTTCATCTTTTTGGTTGCCCCGAGAACTTCTGCAATTTCGCGTGCTACACTGGGCTTTTCAGCTATACATACCTTCATCCGTAAAACACTCTTTTTTGAAATACAAGGACAAAAATACGCTTTTCAAGCGGTTTTTACATTTTTTAGTTGCAAAATAGTTGCAAAAAAGTTCAAAGACCTGTGTCGTTGATAGCAACCGTATTTCTTTTTTATTTGCTGACCTTTTCCGTAACAGGGACGCCAGTATCGGTTGTTATGCCTTGCAGTTCCACGTATTCCACATTTAGCGGATTGTTGGGGCTGGCCTTGACATACAAAGATTGTAGGATAGCCTGCCGATTGTCTATCTTGACATGGCAGACGAAGTGATCTCCCTCCCTACAGATCGTCAGTTTCTTTTCCGGATAAGCCGTTAGGGTAATCGTGCAAGTATGTTCTGTTATTGAAACCACTTTGTAGCCGTAGGCCATCTTTTTTTGTATGAAACTTAGTCCGTTAGTTTTTCCCGGTTCCATTTCTCGATTCAGCCAGTAAACTTTTATGGGTTCTTTGGTGTCTAGTTTGCCATTGGTTTGGTTGGCATCATAACAGACGAGGTTGCGGTTCAAGCTACGTGCAATGTGGAAAAGACGGTCCGGTGTCGGATATGTGGAGTTTGGGTCGGTATCTCGGCTGTGTGCATAAGCGTGAATGGAAATGCTCCATAACAGGGAATATAGCAATGATAGTCTTGCCATAAAGTGGATGATGTTGTTCATGATCGTTTGTTTTATGGTATGAAGTCATTAAATAAGTTGTTCCACAAGTGTGAGCTGGACGACTCACAGCTGTGGAACGATTTGTTGTTACCAGATTGTATCTTGGAAAGCGGTGTATTGAACTGTATTATTCGATATTCTTCCTGATCTTGGTCAGGTATTCTTTCATTCTTTCCGAATCTTTGTTTTTGATAATTTCCTGCAAGATATCCAGTTCCTCTTGAATGCGTGCGATCTGATGAGGTGTGCGCGGGTTGAAAAGGATTTCCGTCAATAGATAGTCGTCTTCGGAAAGCAGGCCTCTGGCTATCTTCATGTGACGTTTGAAAGTTGTACCCGGAGCATCCTGGTGTTTCATCGTGGCAGCGAATACCATTGTGGATGCAAACGGAATACCGAGCGAATAAGCCACGACTTTGTCATGTTCTTCGAAAGTATATTCGCAGATATGTAGGCGCAGGCTGGAATAGATATCTTTGAAGAATATTTTTCCCAGATGATCCCCTTCGGAGATAATGATCGTATTTTCTTTCTCCAGTTGTCCCAAATTGGCGAATGTCGGACCAAACATCGGGTGGGTAGAAACATACGGGAAGCCACATGTTTCGTAAAATTCTTTCAGGTGTGTCTTGACCGATGCAATATCCGAGATGATACAGTATGGCTGCAGGTAAGGCATGACACTCTTGAATGCTTCGATCGTATAGCTTAGTGTCACGCAATTGATGACTAATTCGGGTTTGAATTCGGCAACTTCTTCCGGCTTCTGTAGGCGAAGGGCGTTGTATATGAAACGCATCCGTTTCGGATCGCTCTCAAGTACGGCTACTTCATGTTCAAAACTAAGTAAATCGGTGAAGAAAGATCCCATCTTCCCTGCACCCAATATCAATATTTTCATTATCAGTAATTGTTTAATGTATTAATGTGTCCATAATAATGTGCCAATGTACCAATTAAAGAGAATGTCCCATTGGCATATTAGCTCATTGGCACATTATTATTATTGTTCATTCATGATGATCATCTGCTGGCGGACGGATTCTTCATGGATTTCTTTCAAGATTTCTTTTACAAAGTCCGTACTCAAATCCATCTGTTCACCCATATTGGAACGCTTTTCCAGAATTTCGCTGTAGCGCGGTGATTGCAGGATTGGCATATTGTGCTCTTTTTTGTACACGCCGATCTCGCGGGAGATACGCATACGTTTAGCCAGCAGTTCCAGTAGTTGTTCGTCGATACCATCGATCTGGCGGCGGAGTTCAGCCAAGTTTTCCGTTGTCTGGTTGGAGTCGCGGATAACCAATAAATTCAGAACGTAATCCAATACATCCGGTGTGATCTGCTGTGAAGCGTCGCTCCAAGCGCAATCGGGGTTGCAATGCGATTCGATGATCAAACCATCGAAACTCAAGTCCATAGCCTGCTGGCAGAGAGGAGCGATCAGTTCGCGTTTGCCTCCGATATGGCTCGGATCACAGAAAATAGGCAGGTTCGGCATGCGGCGACGAAGTTCGATGGGGATATGCCAGAGCGGGAGGTTGCGGTACATCTTCTTATCATAAGAGCTGAAACCGCGATGGATGGCTCCCAGACGACGGATACCGGCACCATAGAGACGCTGGAAAGCTCCGATCCACAGTTCCAAATCCGGATTGACCGGGTTCTTGATCAAGACAGGAACATCTACTCCTTTCAGTGCATCGGCGATCTCCTGTACGGCGAACGGATTAACCGTTGTACGGGCTCCGATCCACAACACGTCGATCCCTGCTTTCAATGCTTCGAAAACATGGTCTTTCGTTGCCACTTCGGTAGCCACATACATACCTGTTTCCTTTTTTACCCGTTTCAACCATTGCAAGCCTTCTGCACCAATTCCTTCGAATCCACCCGGTTTGGTACGAGGTTTCCAGATTCCTGCGCGGAACAACTTGATGCCTTTGTCTGCGATTCCTCTGGCCGTTTCCATTACTTGCTCTTCTGTCTCAGCGCTACACGGACCGGCGATTACAATAGGACGTTGCGGGTCTATACCGGGTAACATGATTGATTCTAATTCCATTTCCATGACTGTATGATGATTTGTAATTTATGATTTATAGTTTATGATTTATGATTTGAGAATATGATTGGATGGTGATACATAAATCATAAACTATAAATCATAAATCTTTTTTATTCTCTTCAAAGCTTCTTCCAATGTCTCGTTTTTACAGCAGAGCGAGATACGGATGTAACGTTCGCCCAGGTTGCCAAAGATAAATCCCGGCGTTAGAAATACGTTGGCTTCGTACAGGACTCTGTCGGCTATTGCTTCGCTGCCTTCTGCTCCGGCTGGGATTTTCCCCCAAAGGAACATACCTACCTGCTTTTCGTCGTATTCGCATCCCAACGTGTGCATGATCTGTCCGGCGAGATCACGGCGACTGCGGTATACACGGTTCATATTGTCATACCATTCCTTCGGTGCGCTCAATGCTTCGACGGCCGCATATTGCATCGGCTTGAACTGTCCGGAATCGATATTGCTTTTTACTTTCAGGACCCACTGTACGAATTGGGCATTGGAAGCGAGCATTGCCATACGCCAGCCTGGCATATTGTGCGCTTTACTCATGGAGTTCATTTCTATACAGATGTCTTTGGCTCCCGGTACGGCCAGGATGCTTAGCGGATGTTCGTTCAGAATGAAACTATACGGGTTGTCGTTGCAAATGATGATTCCGTGCTTCTTTCCGAAAGCGACCAGTTTTTCGTACAGTTCCATGCTGGCATTAGCTCCTGTCGGCATATTGGGGTAGTTGGTCCACATCAGTTTGACGTTCGAGAGATCCATTTTTTCCAGTTCTTCGAAGTCCGGTTGCCAGCCTAATTCTTCTTTCAGTTTGTAAGGGATCAGATTGGCTTCAACCAGTTTGCTAACCGAACTATAGGTCGGATAGCCGGGGTTGGGAACCAGCACGCCATCGCCCGGATTCAAGAATGCCAGCGATATGTGCAGGATTCCCTCTTTGGAACCGATCAGCGGTTGGATCTCTGTTTTCGGATCAAGATCCACGTCATACCATTTCTTATACCAATCGGCGAATCCTTTACGCAGTTCAGGAATACCTACATACGGCTGATAACCATGTTCGTTCGGCTTACGAGCATGTTCACACAATGTCTCGATTGTCTGTTCCGAAGGGGGAAGATCGGGACTGCCAATGCCGAGGTTGATCACATTTTTACCAGCGGCGTTCATTTCGGCTACTTCTTTCAGTTTCCTGGAAAAGTAGTATTCCTGTACGCTACCTACGCGATTAGCGGGGGTAATGTTATACACTTTGTTTTCCTTCTGCATATTCACCTAATATTTTTAAGTCTTTTGTCAATGGTCTGATAGCATCCAATGCCTGTTTGTAACGCAGGTAGTCCGTAAATGTCAGATTGATATAGAACAGATATTCCCATTCGCGGCCGATGATTGGCAAGGATTGTATTTTAGAAAGATTCATGTCGTAGAAGGAAAGGACGGAGAGAACTTTGGAGAGGCTGCCGGCTGTGTGGGGGAGAGCGAAAACGACCGACGCTTTGTTTTTGTCTTCACCTTTGAGCATCTCGTCTGCCGTCCATCGGTCGGCTATTGCCAAAAAGCGGGTGAAGTTTCGTTTGTTTGTCTCGATCCCTTCGGCAAGGACTTCCATGTTGTAGATCTGGGCGGCCAGTTTCCCACAGATGGCGGCGTGTCCCTTCAGTTGGTTTTCCGAAATCCACCGGGCGCTCATGGCGGTATCTTCCTTCTCGACCACTTTTGCGTTAGGTAGCGTATCGAGGAAATCGGTACATTGCATTAGGGCGATCGGGTGAGAGTTGACTTCTTTGACATCGTGGATATTGGTCCCTGGAAGTGCAACCAACGAGTGGGATATGCGCAGTTTGTATTCGCCGATAACTTGCAAACCGCTTTCGCGGATCAACTCATGGTTCTGCAACAAGCTGCCTGCAATCGTATTTTCGATCGCCATCATTCCCAGAATGGAAGGATCTTTCTTGATGGTCGAAATAACATCTCTGAATGTGTTGCAACCGATAATTTCAATTTCTTCACCTTCGAAATAATTACGGGCGGCTATATCGTGATACGAACCGGCTATTCCCTGGATTGCTACTTTCTTTTTCATCTTCTCTTTATCTATTATTTTTCAATTCTCAATTTTCAATAACAAAAAAGTCCCACCGAAACCGGCAGGACTTCATATTTTGTTATTGATATATACATTCATTCATCAATGCTTTACATACAAACTCCTGCCTTCACTCTGCTAAAGTAAAAGTAATAAAAGTAATATGTAAAGCTAAATCGATTCATTTTGTCTCTTTGTTTTTAAATACGCAGCAAAAGTAACGCTTTTTTGGAAACTACAAGCATAAAGTGATATTTTTTTTCATCGCATCCGAAATATTTATTTCGTCAGGGGTGTTTTTTAGCCAGATAGACATGAATCGGTCATGTGTTTAAATTGCCGGCTTTCCAAATTTTACTGTCCTATGAAAGACAATTCCGTTTCAGACCACTCGCAACCCCGCTTGCAGCGTACGCATTTCTTTTGGAACAGATTTTCGGATGCTTTCGATCAGAATACCGGCGACCGAATGCCGGATAAAATCTTTGCGGGTTACCCAGACGATTTCACGTGCCGGTTTGGGGATGGCAAACGGGCGTACCAGTTCTTTTTGCTGTTCGCTTAACTGATAGGTAGCCAGTTCCGGAATAAAAGTGACGCCGTTGCCGCTTTCAACCATACGCATAAAAGTCTCCAGACTTCCCAGACGGTAGGCTGCCTGACGGAGTTTGACCTTTTCCATTTGGCAAAAACGCATCAGCTGATCGCGGAAACAATGTCCTTCATCCAGCAACCAAAGACGTTCGTCGCTGATATCGGCGGAGCGGACCATCTCTTTCTTGAACACGCTTTCGTTACGGGCTACGTAAGCATAAAACTGTTCGTAATATAGGATGTCTCCCTGTAGCTGCACCTCCGTCGGTTGGTTTGCGATGATGGCAGCATCTATTTCGCCGTTTAGGAGGGCTTTCGTTGTAGGAGCCGTTTGCATTTCCAGAATGCGGATATCCAGATCAGGATGCTTCTCCGATACTTGCTGGAAAAAGCGGGGAAGCAGATAAGGAGCAATCGTCGGTAACACGGCGAGACGGAACGTACCTTTCAAAGATTGCTCTTCTTCGTTTACGATATCTTTAATCAGAGAAGTCTGGTAGAGGACTACACGTGCCTGATCGATCACCTTACGGCCGGCAGGGGTAGGGCAGACCGGCTGGATATTGCGGTCGAAAAGTTTCACGCCCAGTTCATCTTCCAGTTTCTGGATCATCATGCTTAATGTCGGTTGAGTTACGCGGCAATGTTCTGCAGCTTTGGCAAAATGGCGGTATGTGTCTACAGCCAGGATGTATTCGAGTTGTTGTATATTCATAATATTCTTTGTTTGTTGTTACGGACTCTGTATTGATAATTTTTACGAAGGTAGGAAAAAATCATGAAATGCAATGCGAAACATATATGATTCGATTTCAAAACATATATGTTTCGTGTTCAAAGCATATATGTTTTGAAAGCAAGAGCAGGCAGGTATGGAATATTTGTGTAAAAGTATCATTCCGACGAATGCTGCGTCTTCGGTATCGGACTGGTAATCCGTTCTGCCGGAAGTGTGATAGAGTATATCTATTTGTGTATAAAAATTATCTGTTTGACAGGTACTTATATCTGATGTATCTTTGCAGTACAAGAAAAACGAAAAGTATAACAATTAAAAAGTAAAGTATTATGAAGACATTAGATTATATCCATTTGGATGCAGTTGCTGCAGGTAAAGTAGTTGAAGCATTACAACAGTTATTAGCCGATTATCAGGTATTCTATACAAACCTTCGCGGTTTCCATTGGAACATTAAGGGACACGGTTTCTTTGTTCTCCACAGCAAGTTCGAAGATATGTATAACGATGCCGCTGAAAAGGTAGATGAACTGGCTGAGCGTATCCTGATGTTAGGTGGTGTTCCGGTTAACAAATTCAGTGAATATCTGAAAGTTGCCAAAGTAAAGGAGGTGTCGGGCGTATCTTGTGCAGACGAAGCGTTGGAAAACGTTCTGGACACTTACGGCCAGTTTATTGCCGAAGAACGTAAATTACTTTCTTTGGCTTCCGAATCCGGAGACGAGGCGACAGTAGCATTGATGAGCGATTACCTGAAGGAACAGGAAAAATTGGTTTGGATGTTAGTGGCTTACTCTTCTTGCGACTGTAAGAAATAATAAGAGTGTAAGTAATTAATAATTTATTCGTTGCGTTTGGAAAGAAGGTGTGTCAAAATTCTCACCTTCTTTTTTTATGCCCAAAGCCCCGACTTTCACAAGCTGGGGCTTTGTTATAACCTGAAGATTTTGTATCTTTAGGCATAAGAATTTATACTATGGCAAAGATACATTTTCGTCCTTACAATCCCAACCAAACAGTGCTTTTTCCTCAAAGAATAGATGAGGATATTGCAGATAACGATCCGGTGCGCATGGTTGACGCCCTGGTTGAGGGCCTGAATCTTGAAAGTTTCAGGAAGCTATATAAGGAATGTGGCCGCAGCCCTTACCATCCCCAGATGATGCTCAAGGTCATTCTGTATGCCTACATGAACAACGTCTACTCCTGCCGGAAAATCGAAAAGCTCCTTCATCGTGACATTCATTATATCTGGCTTGCCGGATATGAGAAACCGGATTTCATTACCATCAACCGTTTCCGCAATCGGGTGAAGAAGGAAATCAACGAGATGTTTACCCAAACCGTACTTCTTCTCTCTTCCAAAGGCTTCATCAGCCTGAACGTGGAATACATTGACGGGACAAAGATTGAATCCAAAGCCAACAAGTATACTTTCGTTTGGCGAAAAACGGTTGAGCGGAACCGTGAACGCCTGATGAAGAAGATACATGTCCTGCTAGGGCAGATAGACGATGTCATCGCCCAAGAAAAGTCTTCGGAAAGTAATGAGGAGGTTGAGTTCACTCCGGCCATGCTGACCGAAATGGCGGGAGAATTACGTCATGTGCTGGAACAGGTTCCCGAGCCTTCCACCAAGGAGGAAAAGACTGAGCTGAAAAAGAGACGCAAACAGCTGAAGGAGTTGGAAGAACATAGGGACAAACTCCAGGAATACGACAGTCATCTGGACACGCTGCAAGAGAGGAATTCCTATTCCAAGACGGACAAGGACGCAACTTTCATGAGAATGAAGGAGGATGCCATGCGTAACGGGCAGACGAAGCCCGGTTACAACCTTCAGATCGGCACCGAGAACCAGTTCATCACCGATTTTGCACTCTTCCCGAACCCTACGGATACACTGACCATGATCCCTTTCCTGCAATCTTTTTCAAACAGGTATGACCGGATGGCTCATACGGTGGTTGCCGATTCCGGCTATGGTTCCGAGGAGAATTACCGCTTCATGTCAGAGAACGGCATGGAAGCTTACGTCAAATATAACTATTTCCACATGGAGCAGCGGCCGAGATTCAAACCGGATCCGTTCAAGGCAGAAAACTTCTACTACAATGAAGAACATGACTTTTGCATCTGCCCTATGGGACAAAGGATGCGGAGGATAGGTACTATACATGTGAAAACCGCATCCGGATATGTCAGCGAGATGCCGTTGTTTTAAAGCAAAAGGAAACAGGACGATAGAACTGAATCACAGGCTCAGAAAATACAGGCAAAAAGCCAAAGAGCAGCTCTGCTCCGAGGAAGGGCTGAAACACAGAGGACAGAGATGCATAGAACCGGAAGCCGTGTTCGGACAAATGAAAAACAATATGAATTACAAACGTTTCCGCCATTTTGGAAAGGACAAGGTCTTCATGGATTTTGCCTTCTTTGCCATTGCCTTCAATATAAAAAAGATATGTGCAAAAATGGCTAAAGAAGGTATGGATTGGCTGACTGGACTGTTTTATGAGCTTACAGTAGCTATATTTAGATGCTGGGAACACATAAATCGAAGAAATCCTCAAAATGTCGCAGCTTAAAAAAATGAGCCGATTTTTATAGTCAACGAAAAAAAGAAGGCGCATCGGGTATTACGACACACCTTCTTTTTATTGGAGTTTAGTGTCAATTTACAACAGGTTGTAAAGATATCGTGAAAGGCTCTTCTTCGGTGCCTTTCACTCCTTCATTAATGAAGGGGAAAGATTCGGAAGCCTTATAGATTCCGCTTTCCGGCATTTCCCATTCCGGTTCAGGATCGTTTTCCACCAATTCCAATTTCCAATCGGGTTCTTCAACAACTGTCGGCGTAGGATCATCGTCTTGATGGACACCTGTTGGGAAAAATCGTATCTCTCCGTTATTGCAGACTTTCACAGGCGAAAATTTCAACGGATACATCAATCGGCTGAGACTCGATTATTCGCTTGTGCTGCTGAAAGATTTCAAGCATTATACGATTGAGGCTGTCGCTATCGATTCCGGTTTTGGCAATGTGCGAACCTACCAGCGCATTTTTAGAGACAAATATGGCATGACCCCCATGGAATACCGGAAAACACAAGGGTAAATGGAGACTTTGTCTGATGGGTGTATTTTTCTCCGTATATTTGTATCGCACAATATTGAAGTAGTATGGAAAGAATAGAAAAACAACCCTTCATTCGGGAAGAAATGCGTATTCCAGATGTCACGAATATGGATGGGCTGGTTTCTCTGATGGGCCGGTCGATGGATAACGAAGAGAGTTTCCATATCGATTTACTTTTGGCTTCTTTGTCCCGTATGCATCCGTTTGTAAAGCAGGAGGATGTGGAACGTATGGTTCCGGTTTTCGAAATGGCCCGTACCGTTGTGGAGGGAGGAAAAGACGGGGTAGGAGAATTGGATGTGCTGGCAGCGTCTTTTCTTCTTGATTATGCTCAAATGCTTACCGGATCGGAAAGACGTGTCAAAAGCTCGAAACAACAATCATTTCAGGACTATAAACCCTATCTGGATCTTGTAAAATTGGCTTTTAACCGGATAAAAGATTATAATACATTGCCTTTGCTATCGACACCGACCCACCGTCCGGCTTGGATCGATCCGTCCGTGCTTGTCTCCCGGTTGTCTGCATATCAGAAAAAGAGAATCAAACCGGACAGTCTGGACTTTCAAATCGCACTTTCGCGTGTGGCATTGGATGATACGGAAGAGGCTGTCCGGTTAGCCGAACAAGAGTTGGCGGGCGAATATCGCGAGCTATTGCTTTTCTTGTTCAAGCCGGAAGCACGCCCTAATGGTCCTTTTACGTTTCAGGCTGTCTGGATGACCGCCGCTTTGGTCAAAAGTCCTGATACCGTCTATGACGAGTTCAAGGATTTTCCTTATTCTGCTGTGAACCGGGCCTATCTGACGGGAGATATTCCATGCGATGTATTTACTTTCGAAAAGCCGTTTGGGAAAGTCGATCGTATCTTGCAGTTGATTCCGCCGGCAAGTAAGAATGTTGCGATAAAGTGGAGGTTTGGAGGTTATGCCTTATATATGGCTTATCGTCCTTGTTCCCGTATTCCGCTTTTGGTGGAGACTTTTTGGAAGGTTCCTTTGCGGGAGAAGGACCTGAAGAGATTTTTGTTGCTTTCTCCGAATGCACCTCGGATTTGGTTGGCTTTATTGGTGCGGGATCGCGTAAGAGATGCTTATTGGAACGATTTGGAACTAGCAAGGCTTAACCTGGTTGCTCTTGATACCCTGCGCGAACTTGATTTGGAGTGGAGAGGGGGGATGGCTTTGACATACCTGGCGGTGTGCCTGTTGAGCATTGATCGTCCTATTCGTTTGTGTGCGGCGAATCTTTGGGGCGAACTTGTGGAAAAAGACCTGATAGACAATGTGGCATTAGGTCGGGTGTTGGGGAAGATCCAAGCGTTGGAATGGGCTCCTGCGCAGAGAGTTTCAGGTTTGGTTGTCGAAATGTTGATAAATAGATCATCTTTTCATAACAAAGAACTGTCTGTGCTGTTTGTCTCTTTCTTGTCTTGCCTGCCGGAAAATCCGGTAAAGGATTTAAAGCGGTTATTGGAAGTTTTTGCGGAACTTCAAACAGTCAATAACTGGCCGAAGGTGACATACGCACCGCTTCTTTGTTTGCTTGAGACGTGGAAGAAAAACAGCAAGTTGACAGAGGTGATAGAATCTTTGTATTAAGAATGATGGAAAATAAGCCTATATTTGTGCCGCAATACAATCGCATATTTTATTAAACGCAGATGGAAAATAAAATCATATTACCGGCGGAATGGTATCCGCAAAGTGCCGTCCAGTTGACATGGCCGCATGATGAAACGGATTGGGCGCCTATATTAGACGAGGTGATTCCTTGTTTTGTATCGATTGCCAAGGAGGTGATCAAACATGAGAAGCTCTTGATTGTCTGTCCGGACGAACAGGAAGTACGCAGACAATTGGGCGATGTGGATGACAGCCGGATCATTTTCAGGGAGATGGCGACGAATGATACCTGGGCACGTGATCATGGCGGTATTACTGTATTCGACCAGGGAGAACCAGTCGTGTATGACTTTGTGTTCAACGGGTGGGGGATGAAGTTCGCGGCGAATCTGGATAACCTGGTTACGCGTAACCTGTCGGTACAGGGAACATTTGCCGGCGGGGTTCAGGTCATCAATATGCAACCGTTTGTCTTGGAAGGCGGCAGTATCGAATCGGATGGCAAGGGAACACTGTTGACGACGGTCGAATGTCTTTCGTCTCAGAATCGGAACGAATATCTGCAAAAGGAAGAGTTGGAAGCCTATCTGAAGGATGTCTTCGGCTTTGAACGCATCTTATGGCTGGAAAATGGTTATCTTGCCGGTGATGATACGGACAGCCATATCGACACGCTGGCACGGTTCTGTAGCGAAGATACGATTGCGTACGTGCAGTGCAAGGATGAGTCGGATGAACATTTCGAGGAGCTGCAAGCGATGGAACAGGAGTTACAGGCTTTCAGACAGGCTGACGGCAAACCTTACCGGTTAATCGCCTTGCCGATGGCGGACCCTGTGGAATGGGAGGGAGAACGTCTTCCTGCCACTTATGCCAATTTTTTGATTATCAACGGGGCTGTGTTGTTACCCTATTATAAATCTCCGAAGGACGAACTGGCGAAGAAAGCTTTGCAACAGGCTTTTCCGGAGCGTGAGATTATAGGAATCAATTGCTTGCCGTTGATTAAACAACATGGTTCGCTACATTGTGTGACGATGCAGTACCCGGAGGGAGTCGTGTCAATTGACAATTGAGGTTTCAAATCTAAATCATAAATTATAAATCATAAATCATGAAGTTAGGGCTGGTGCAGCAGGCGAATAGCAGTGATCGGGCTGCTAATATTGAGAAACTGAAACAAAATATTCGGGCTTGTGCTTTGCAAGGAGCTGAATTGGTCGTTTTGCAGGAGTTGCATAACGGGCTTTATTTTTGCCAGACGGAGAATACCGAAGTGTTCGATCAGGCTGAACCGATTCCAGGACCTTCTACAGAGGGCTTCGGAGCGTTGGCAAAGGAACTGGGGATCGTACTGGTACTTTCTTTGTTTGAGAAACGAGCTCCCGGTCTGTATCATAATACGGCTGTCGTTATTGAGAAAGACGGCGCTATTGCCGGAAAATATCGTAAAATGCATATTCCGGATGATCCGGCCTATTATGAGAAGTTCTATTTTACTCCCGGTGATCTCGGATTTGAGCCGATCGAGACTTCTGTTGGTAAATTGGGTGTATTGGTTTGTTGGGATCAGTGGTATCCCGAAGCAGCCCGCCTGATGGCGATGAAAGGAGCGGAACTGCTGATTTATCCGACAGCTATCGGTTGGGAAAGCAGTGACACGGAGGAAGAGAAAAAACGCCAGTTAGGAGCGTGGGTAACTGTTCAGCGGGGGCATGCCGTAGCCAATGGTCTTCCGGTCGTTACGGTAAACCGGGTAGGACACGAGGCCGATCCGTCCAGACAAACGAATGGCATTCAGTTCTGGGGAAACAGTTTCGTCGCTGGTCCGCAGGGTGAACTTTTGGCCGAACTTTCCAATAATGATGAAGAAATACGAATTGTGGAGATCGACAAGACGCGTAGCGAGAATGTCCGCCGTTGGTGGCCTTTCTTCCGAGATCGCCGTATCGATGCTTTTGGTGGTTTGACCGAACGTTTTCTGATATGAGATTCTATAACCGCATAGAGGCCGTCTGCCGTATGAACCGATTGGGTGCGGAAAGGCGGCCTTTCCTGTTTGTGATCGATTACAAGCAAGAGCAGGTGATTGTGGAAGAGCCGGATCAGATCGATTCGGAGGCATTGCTCTACAATCTGGACGGTGTGACGAATGTTGCGACTGCAAGCCGTATGAATGATCGGGAGAACCGAACTTCTGCGATCCGATGGGAAACATTCCCTATCACACAATCGGCCTACGCCGACTCGTTTCATAAGGTGGTCGGACATATCCGGGCCGGAAACTCCTACCTGGTCAATCTGACTTGCGCCACTCCTGTTCGGACCGATCTGAGCTTGAAGGACGTTTTTGTCAGTTCGGAAGCCCGGTATAAGCTCTGGATGAAAGACTGTTTTGTCGTTTTCTCTCCTGAGATATTCGTGAAGATTCGGGATGAACATATCTATTCCTATCCGATGAAAGGGACGATCGATGCTACATTGCCGGATGCTCGCAGGCGGATATTAGAGGATCCGAAGGAAACGGCTGAACATGCTACGATTGTCGACCTGATCCGCAATGACCTCAGTATGGTGGCGACCGAGGTGATGGTGACCCGTTATCGCTACATAGACGAACTACCGACACATCAGGGGGCTTTGTTGCAGGTCAGTTCGGAGATCCGGGGCCGTCTTGCCGGAGGTTGGCAGGCTGAAGTGGGAGATTTGTTCTTCCGGCTCCTTCCGGCAGGTTCCATTACCGGGGCGCCTAAAAAGAAGACAATGGAGATTATCGCGGAAGCCGAGACCTACGAAAGGGGGTTTTATACGGGTGTCATGGGCTATTTTGACGGGAATAGCCTGGACAGTGCCGTTATGATCCGCTTTTTGGAACAGCAGGCGGATGGCTCGTTGATCTTTAAGAGTGGAGGGGGAATCACTTCCCAAAGTGATTTGACAAGCGAATATAATGAAATGAAGCAGAAAGTATATGTCCCTATTTATTGAAACAATCCGGATCGAGAACGGGCGGATTCATAACCTATCCTACCATAACCGGCGTATGAATGAGACACGTCGGAACGTGCTATGTCAAACCGATGTGCTTGATTTGAACGATTACATCCGCCCCGTGAACTATCGGGAGCGGACGAAGTGTCGGGTCGAATATGATGTGGATATCCGGAACGTGGAGTATGCCGCCTATCACTTCCGCCCAGTATCCTCTTTGCGGTTGGTTGTCGATGACGAAGCCGACTATCGGTATAAAAGCAGAGATCGGAGTGTGCTGAACCGCTTGTTCGCGTGTCGCGAGACAGAAGATGATGTGTTGGTCGTCCGGAAAGGGTTGTTGACCGACACCTCTATTTGCAACGTGGCATTCTGGAACAGGAAACAATGGATCACTCCCTCCGCACCGTTGCTGGCAGGGACGAAGAGGGCTTCGTTGCTGGATCAGGGAGAGCTGGTTGCAGGTGATATCCGTCCGGAGGATTTGCCGGGCTATTCCCGTATCAGGCTGTTCAATGCGATGATCGAGTTCGGGGAAATCGATCTTCCGGTTGATAAGATCGTGCTTTGACTCAGATACTCCTTGTCGTTGGCATAGATGTAGAGTAAGGTCCCGTCCTTGATGGTGTTAATGATCGGCTTGGCAAGCGACGGGGGTAGGGCGGGACAACCGAAACTTCTTCCTAAGCGGCCCGTCGAGACGGCAACAGACGGGCTGCAATAATTCGCCCCGTGCACTACGATCGCCCGTTCTTTTGCCCGGTCGTTGATTCCTTTTTCCAAGCCGTTCAGGACTAAGGAATAGCCATTTTTGCCCTGATAGGTATTTTCCGTAACGAAAAATCCCAATGAACTTTTGTAAGAATTGACTTTGTTGGAGAAAGAAGTGGCGTAATTTCCTCCGCTGTTTTTTCCGTGTGAGACGAGAGAGGAGAACAGGAGTCTCTTATGCCGGATATCCAGGACGTAAAGCCGTTCTTCTGTGGAAGGCTTTGTGAAGTCGATCAGGGTAATGATATCCTTGTTACGCCGTTCGATTGCCTGTGCTCCGGTTATCGCCTGTTCGAAAGCGGTATAGTCCACCATACTATCCAGCTGCATATCAGCATAGAGCTGTCGGCATACCGAAGACATGGCCGCCGCGGGATCAGCCGGAATCAGGGGAGACGAACTTCTGGTTGTCGTATAATTAGCCGGAAGAAATAATAAAAACAAGTATAAACAGATACGCAATAACATAAGATTGAATAATGTCGCACAAAGATAAGACTTTTAATCAAAAACGAAAACAATAGTCTCATTTACAGGTGCCCAATCATAAACGAACTTGGCGTGAGAGGTTGCATTCCGGACGCACATATGGGAGCGTGGGGTCGTTCCAAGCGTTGGGCTGTATTCGATCAGCGACTTGCGTGGCGCGTTTACCGGGACCCCGTGGATATAACCTCCGTTGGTGAACCGGCTGGCATAAGGAGCGAATCCGCCTGTCTCTTTGCTGCCGTCTACGAGGTAAATCATCCTTGCCTTCTTTTCCTGAACGACAAATATGCCTAATGGCGTTTCCTGTGCGTATGGAGGACGGTGCTGCCCTGTTGTGGCCGGATTCATGCTTCTGACCAACCATTTGGAACCTGCATGTTCGAGTGTTGCGATGTTCTGGTTGGTGACGTCGACGAATATGGCCTTGTCGAACGTGACGCTATCGGCTATCGACTTGACATATTTTCCGGGAACCAGCCATTCCCCGTTTGTATAGATCGTTTGGATACGGAAAAGGCGGTTGCTGTCATCAAGCAATTTCACAAGAGCACCGTCACGGCCATAGCGTTCGGCAGTCAGTGTATCTTCCGGCAGATATAGCGGGACAGATTGGTAACGTTCGATACCTAAAGTGTCGGAAACCCGCTTGTAAGCATCGCGATGAAACTTCCGGACCAGCGGGGCTTCCCCGTTCTTGTTCCTGTAGTTTTGAAAGATCGCCCAACGGGACGGTTTCTGTCGAAGCGAATCGAGCAGACGGAGACCGGCACGGATCTTATCCCATTGGAATTCCCGCATTGTATCCTTGTATGGGTAAGTATCGGCCAACGTATGCTGGTCGTAAAGCAGTTCCTTTTCTATAACGGTTTCAATGAGGGGAGGGGCCGCCTCCGGTACTGTTTCTGCAACGGGAGTGTCTAGTCCGGGTAAACCAGGTCCTTGCGGCTCTCCTGGCTTTGTCGTACAGAAACTCAGTGTGGAAAGGCAAAGCAACAAGAGTATGGGAACTGTTTTCATTGTATCTGTCATTCTATTCATTATATAAATATAAACAAAAGAATAGAACGATTGTTTGTTTTTCTTTTTTTATTCCTTTTTAGGCAAACGAAGGACAAAGCGGATCAGGGCGACGAATACCTTGCCGTATTTGTCCAGCTTGAGCTGTCCGACACCTCGTATTTCGCTGAACTCGTCGAGCGTAACCGGTTTCTTACGGACCATATCTTCGAGGGCGTCATCCGAAAAGAGGATATAAGCCGGGGTATGTTCGCGTTCGGCAATCTGCTTACGGAGTTGTTGCAGGGAGTCGAGCAATGTTTCATCCACGGAAGTGGATTCGATCGGACGGATCGGACGGTATTTGTAGCCGCCTTTCTTGGTCGGCAGGGCAAAATCTTTGATCTTTTGGTAAATGGTCATGAGCGCCTGCTGCTCGCCGAAAAGGACTTTACGTCCTAATGGAGTCACTTTCAGGTGACCGGCCGACATATAGTCGATTTCAATATAACCGAGCTGAAGCATCTGATATAAGTATTCTTTCCACTCTTTGTAGCTGAGGTCTTTGCCAACACCATAGGTTTTTAGCTTGTCGTATCCTTTTTCCTTCAGTTCATCCTTTTCGGCTCCCCGGAGTATATCGATTAGCAGGTGCATATTGGCTGTTTGCCCGGTACGAAAAATACCGCTCAGGGCTTTCTGTACCAAGATGCTCCCGTCGAAACGTTGGGGAGGGTTCTTGCAGACGTCGCAGTTCCCGCAGTCCTTGTCCGTTTCTTCTCCGAAATAGCTCAGCAAGATACGACGCCGGCAGATGTCTGCCTCGCAATACCTGCGCATCCGGTTCAACTTCTGTAAACAGACGTCTTTCTGTCCGCTTTCCTCTGCAAAACGGCGAAGGAGCAGGATGTCGCCCACGGAATAGAACAGAAGCGTGTCGCTTTTCATTCCGTCCCGTCCGGCACGGCCTATTTCCTGGTAGTAGTTCTCGATGCTTGCCGGCATATTATAATGAATGACCCAGCGGACATTGCTTTTGTCTATCCCCATCCCGAATGCGACCGTTGCACACACTACATTAACACGGTCGTTGATGAAATCGTCCTGTGCTTTCTCGCGTTTGTCGGAGCTTAGCCCGGCATGATAGGCGACTGCCCGGATGCTGTACTCAGACAGTTCTTCGACCAAAGACTCCGTACTGTTACGGCTCATGCAGTAGATGATACCGCTCTGCCGGTGATGCCGGTTGATGAAATGGACGATCGCTGCGATCTTTTCCTTTTTGCTCAGCCCGCGACGGATAGTGAGCGACAGGTTCGGGCGGTCGAAAGACGAGATGAATGTTTTAGGATCACGCAGTTTCAATTGATTCAGGATGTCCGTCCGGGTGATTTTGTCTGCCGTAGCTGTCAGGGCGATGATCGGTACTTTCGGAAAATTCTCTTTCAGAACGGACAACTGGGTATATTCGGGGCGGAAATCATGTCCCCAATGCGAGATACAATGCGCTTCATCGATGGCGATCAGCGAAATGTCGATGCGGGGCAGGAGCCAGTGCAGTTCGCTAATGATCCCTTCGGGGGAGATGTAAAGCAGTTTCACCTTTCCCTGTATGCAGAGTTGTCGTACCCGGTGGCGTTCTTCCTCCGGCATCATGCTGTTGAGCGTAGCAGCCGGTATGCCATTGGCGATCAGCCCTTCGACCTGGTCTTTCATCAGAGCGATAAGGGGAGATACTACGATGGCGGTTCCCGGCATATAGATCGCCGGAAGCTGGAAACAGATCGACTTGCCGCCACCCGTAGGCATCAGGACCAGCGAATCTTCTTTCTGCAAGGTGCGCTGTATGATTTCGGCCTGTAAGGGGCGGAATGAAGTGTATCCGAAGAACCGTTTGAGTAGTGACAATAATTCTTTCATGAGAATCAAAAAGAACTGAATATTTTTAAAAAGCACGCAAATATAGCAAATTATTGCAGAGATGCCGGATTTTTGTGTATCTTTGTCACCATTATTTATTTAACGAGCCGTGACGGCTCATACTTATTATATGACATTTGAACAATTGGAACTAATCGAGCCGATACGAAAGGCTCTCAAAAAAGAAAAGTACACAACTCCCACTCCCATACAAGCCGAAGCCATTCCCGTAGTATTGGACGGATCTGATTTATTAGGTTGCGCACAGACCGGAACAGGTAAGACGGCAGCTTTCTCCATCCCTATCATCCAAAAGATCGAAGAGCGGATTTCGAGGGGACGTAAACCGGGCATCAAAGCCTTGATCCTGACTCCGACACGCGAATTGGCGATCCAGATAGGTGAAAGTTTTACGGCATACGGGCGTTATACTCACGTAAAACATACCGTTATTTTCGGTGGCGTGGGGCAGAAGCCGCAGACAGATGCATTGGAACGGGGTGTAGACGTATTGATCGCAACTCCCGGGCGTCTGCTGGATTTGATCAACCAAGGTTTTATCCGCCTGGACACATTGGAATATTTTGTTTTGGACGAAGCCGACCGGATGCTGGATATGGGATTTATCCATGACATCAAACGCATCCTTCCTTTACTGCCCCGAAAGCGCCAGTCCCTGTTCTTCTCTGCAACGATGCCGCCGGAGATCGAACGCCTGGCCGGAACGATCCTTCATGAACCTGAGAAAGTGGAGGTGACTCCTGTTTCTTCAACCGTCGATACGATCGACCAGTCTGTCTATTTTGTTGAGAAAGTGGAAAAGATCAACCTGTTGAAGAATCTGCTGGAAGACCGCTCACTGGAATCCGTCTTGGTTTTTACTCGTACGAAGCACGGAGCCGACAAGGTTGCCCGTGTCCTGAACAAATCCGGGATCGGTGCGGAAGCCATTCATGGAAACAAAGGGCAGAGTGCCCGTCAGCGTGCCTTATCCAGTTTTAAGGATCATACGCTCCGTGTCTTGATCGCGACCGATATCGCCTCCCGCGGTATCGATGTCGACCATCTTTCGCATGTCATCAACTATGATTTGCCGAATGTACCTGAAACCTATGTGCACCGTATCGGCCGTACCGGTCGTGCCGGCCGTAGCGGGATCGCTTTTTCCTTTTGCGATGTGGAAGAGGTTCCGTATCTGAAAGATATCCAGAAGCTGATCGGTAAAGAAGTGCCGGTTGCAGGAGGCCATATGTTCGAGACGGTCGAGGTAAAGGAAGCGGTAGCCGAGAAGAAAAAAGCGATAAAAGAAGAGTCCAAGCGCCGGAATATGTTCGGTAGCAAACGGGATGGCAGCTTTTGGCGGAATAAGAAGAGAACGGTTGCAAAATAATGGGCTATCTCCTTTGATATATGCATGGAATGTTATACATTTGCCCACTTAACATAAAATTCTAAATTGAAAAATGGAAAACACTCGTCGTTCATTCCTGAAAAAGATGACCGCTGCCGGAATCGGTACGGCCGGTCTTGCATTGAGTAGCAATGCTGCTGCTACGGTTACAACAGAAACTAGTGCAGAGAAGAAAAAGAAACCCGCCGGCAAAGACGATGGCAAATTACGCTTCGGTTTTATCGGTACAGGTTCTCGTTGTCACGAACATATTAACAACGTGTTGTCTATCCCCGGAAACAAGATCGTGGCTATCTGCGATATCCAAGCTGGTCCGATCCAGCGTACGCTGGATCATATCGCCAAGTTCAATGTTCCGGCTCCGAAGGTATATACAGGCAGCGAACGTGAATTTGAAAAGATGTTGAACAACGAAGAATTCGATTGTGTCATCATCGCCAGCCCGTGGGAATGGCACGTGCCGATGTCGGTTGCAGCCATGAAAGCCGGTGTCCCTTATGTCGGTGTGGAAGTCTCTGCCGCCAATACGCTGGAAGAATGCTGGGATCTGGTCAACGTATCGGAAGCTACGGGAAGCCATCTGAACATCATGGAAAACGTTTGCTATCGTCGCGACTGCATGGCTGCGTTGAACATGGTCCGCAAAGGCCTGTTCGGTGAATTGCTGCATGCGACTTGCGGTTACGAACATGATTTGCGCGATGTCAAATTCAATGATGGTAAACATTATACTTACCAGAAAGGCGGTGAGTTGCGCATGGGTAAAGATGCGTTTGCAGAAGCCCAGTGGCGTACGAACCATTCTGTCCGCCGTAACGGCGATGTCTATCCGACGCATGGAATCGGACCGGTGGCAAACTGCCTAGACATCAACCGTGGTAACCGTTTTCTCTCCTTGTCTGCTATGGCAACCCAGTCTCGCGGTTTGCATAAGTTCATCGTGGACAATGGCGGTGAAAATCATCCGTTGGCAAAAGTCCGCTTCAACTTGGGTGACATCGTGACTTCCATGATCAAGTGTGCGAACGGACAGACGGTTATCGTTACGCATGATACGAATTCCCCCCGTCCTTACTCTTTGGGATTCCGCATTCAGGGAACCGAAGGTTTATGGATGAACGATGGCGATCACGTATACGTTGAAAACCAATCCAAACCTCACCGTTGGGATGATTCGGAAGAATGGTTCAAGAAGTTCGACCATACATTGTGGTCCAAACATGAAGCCGAAGCTGCTCAGGCCGGACACGGTGGTATGGACTACGTGATGATGTTCGACTTGATCAACGCTATCCATAACAAGAAACCGGCTCCTATGGACTGCTACGATGCTGCTGCATGGAGCGCTATTTCCGCTTTGTCCGAGATGTCTATCGCCCGTGGCGGCGCATTGGTAGACTTCCCCGACTTTACTCGTGGACAGTGGATTCACCGTCAGCCGGCATTTGCATTGTCTGAATAAGAAAATTGAAATATCCATTAAAAGGCTATCGGGTTCCGGTAGCCTTTTTTTGTGGGAACGGTTGGCTATATGTAAATATTTCAAAGAGCGTTTGTGAATCGATTATCCTGCAAATATATGGCATTATAAAAAAGCGGAGTCGATTAGAGTCGATTAGAGTCGAATAGAGTCGATTAATCTTTTCATGTTCATGGATCGATTCTTCCGGATTGTGATCTGCTTTTATATATAGCCTGCTGCTTTATGGTGCGAATCACCGGTGATTTGAATTCAAAACACCGGTGATTCGTTTTCAAAACACCGGTGTTTTGATTGGGGGGCTGAGATGCCGGTCCTTTAGGAGTTGGCGGGATTTTTTGAAGTTTCGCCTTTTGTCGTTTTCAAAAATTGAAAAAAGTCCCGTTTTATAATTAGTTATAAGAGAATACTTAGTTATTATATATAAGGAATCGTCATAGCAAAAGGTCAAGAGGTGGTGATTTGCTGTTGCAATGTATTGGTATTCACTGTTTTATTGATCGTTTGCAAATGGACATAGCTATCAATAAAACAATGAATACCAATAAAAATCGTTTTAGCAGTCATTTTAATCGACTCTAATCGACTCTAATCGACTCTAATCGACTTTGCTTTTTTATGGTTTCGTATCTTTGTCGGGTGAATCGGTCCGGTATCTATATGTTGATCCGTTCTATCTCTTCCAACCAGAGTCGCGACACCGCATCGCTCGGCATACGCCAGTCACCACGTGGCGAGAGGCTGACGGAGCCGACCTTGGGGCCGTCTGGCAGGCAACTGCGTTTGAATTGTTGTTGGAAGAAGCGGCGGCAGAAGGTGTAGAGCCATTTCTTGACCGTTGCATTGTCGTAGATGCCTGCGAAGGCTTTTTGCGCTAAGAAATAAATCTTGGACGGATGGGAACCGAAACGCAGGAAATGGTAGAGGAAGAAGTCGTGCAGTTCGTACGGGCCGACCAAGTCCTCTGTCTTTTGCTTGATGTTGCCGTTCTCGTCTGCCGGGATCAGTTCGGGGCTGATCGGCGTGTCGACGATATCCAGCAAGGTGAGGCGGGAGGCATCGTCCACCTTGTGATTGGCAACCCATTCGACCAGGTATTTGACCAATGTTTTCGGGATGCTGCCGTTCACGCCGTACATCGACATATGGTCGCCGTTGTAGGTCGCCCAGCCGAGTGCCAGTTCGGAGAGGTCGCCGGTTCCGATCACGAGGCCGTTCTTCTGGTTGGCGACATCCATCAGCAGTTGGGTCCGTTCGCGTGCCTGGCTGTTTTCGTAGGTCACGTCATGGACGGACGGATCATGGTCGATGTCGCGGAAATGTTGAAGGCAGGCTTCCTTGATCGGGATCTCTTTCAGTGTGACGCCGAGGGAGCGGATGAGGTCGCAAGCGTTAGTATAGGTGCGGTCGGTCGTACCGAAGCCGGGCATCGTGATGCCGATGATCTGCCCCCGTGGCATCTTCAGAGCGTCGAACGTCATGACGGTCACGAGCAGAGCCAGGGTGGAGTCCAGCCCGCCTGAAATACCGACGACAGCCGTTTGAGCATGTGCATGGACGAGTCGTTTGGCAAGGCCGGCTACCTGTATGTGGAATATTTCTTCACAGCGTTCCTTCAAAGCCTCTCCGGAGGGAGTGAACGGATGCGGATCGACCGGACGCGTCAGGCTGAATCCGTCCGAAATCCGGACTTGGAAGTCTACAACCTGTGCCTTTTCCTTCGGTAGACCGGATGTGCCATACATGAAGCTGGTGTTGACTTGCCGGTCGTTCTGCAAAGTCTCTATGTCGATCTCGCTGATGACAAGCTGTTCTTCCATCGTGAAACGGGGAGATTCGGCAAGCAGGTTGCCGTTCTCGGCAATGATCCCGTTACCGGCAAAGACGAGGTCGGTGCTCGATTCGCCGAAGCCGGAAGAGGCATAGACATAGCCTGCCATGCAACGGGCGGATTGCTGGCAGATCAGCGAACGCAGGTAGGCGTGCTTGCCGATCAGCTCGTTGCTGGCGGAGAGGTTGAAGATGATGTTGGCTCCTTCCATCGTCAGCAGGGAACTGGGGGGGACGGGAACCCATAGGTCTTCGCATATCTCGATGCCGGCAGTCAGCCGTCCCGAACGGAACAGCAGGTGGCTGCCCATCGGATATTCTTCTTTCCCGATGGAAATTGTCGATTCCCGAAGTTCCGTGGCAGATGTGAACCAGCGTTGTTCCTGAAACTCTTTATAGTTGGGCAAATATGTCTTGGGGACGACACCCCGTATGGCTCCTTTCTGGAAGACAACGGCGGCATTGATCAGCCGGTTTTCCGTCCGTAGCGGAACGCCGACGATGGTCAGGATATCCAGGTCGGCCGTGTTGCTGACCAACTGGAGCAGTGCCGCTTCTGCGCCATCGAGCAACGTCTGCTGAGCGAAGAGGTCGAGGCAGGTATAGCCGGTGACGGACAGTTCCGGGAAAGCGATGATCTGCACGCCTTTTTCCGATGCTTGCCGCATCAGTCCTTCTATTTTTTCTATATTATAAAAACAATCCGCTACCTGTACAAGCGGTACGGCGGCGGCAACTTTTACAAATCCGTAGTTCATATTTGTTTATATTTGTCTTATAGTTTTTTGAGCTTGTCGGGGTTCTGACGGCAATCCCATGATAAAACGACTTGTATCGTGTGATCGTTTTCTCATGGTATAGATAATTTTATAGTAGCCTTCTACCAGAGAGCGATACTGCTTTGTCCTGTTTGCAAAGGCAGGTTCTCCATTTCTTTGATACCTTTTCCTTCGCTTAATTCTTTTTCGGCAATATCGATTTCAGCATTTGCTTCGTCTATATTGAAAGCGATAGGGGATAGAGCCACCGGCTTTTTATTTAGTATCCGTTTTGTATATTTTTCCAGCTTATCCATCACTTCCAGACTGTCTATCTCGTCCAGATAATCGCGGATAAAGTTCTGTTTCCATTGTTGTAATTCCATTGCCGTTATGACGTAAACTCCTTTCTTATTGAATTATGCTCCAAAGGTATGCAATTCCTTTGTAATAAAAAAGAAGGGGATCCATACTTCACAGCACGTTCCCCTTGCAAACACAAAACAATCAACAAAAAACTATCTGATAAATAATAGTTCCCTGTATTTCGGCAATGTCCAGATCTGGTCGTCGACAACCAGTTCTAATTTGTCGATGTGGTAGCGGATGGCTTCCAGCATCGGGACGATCTTGTCGTGGTAGGCGATTGCCTTCTCGCGTTCACTTTCGATCTTGTTAGCGACCTTGCGGGCTTCCACCATTTCATCGACCTTCTCTTTGATGAAGTTGGTGCGGTTGGCGATGTCTTCGATGATCTCCAGGTTGCGGGACGAAAGGGCGGAAGCCTTATCGGCAGGGAAGAGGTCTTTCATCTTGTAGACGTTGTCGATCAGGGAAGTCTGGTATCTGGTGGCGGTCGGGATGATGTGGTTCATCGCCAGGTCACCGAGTACGCGAGCTTCGATCTGGATTTTCTTCGTATAGGTTTCCCATTTGACTTCGTTACGGGCTTCCAGTTCCTTGCGTGTCATGACGCCGGTGGATTCGAACATCCGGACGCTGCTTTCTTTCAGATAGTTGTCGAAAATCACCGGCACGCTTGTCTCGCAGTCCAGGCCACGACGGGCTGCTTCGGCTTTCCATTCGTCACTGTAGCCGTTGCCGTCAAAATGGATCGCCTTGCATTCCTTGATGTCTTTACGTAGTACTTCGAGGATGGCGGCGAATGTATCCTTGCCATCGGCAATTTTTGCATCGACCTCGGTTTTGAATGTCTTCAACTGTTCGGCTACGGCAGCATTCAGGGCGAGCATGGCGGAAGCGCAGTTGGCCTCGGAGCCTACGGCACGAAATTCGAAACGGTTGCCGGTGAAGGCAAAAGGTGAGGTACGGTTACGGTCGGTATTGTCGATCAGCAGTTCGGGGATACGGGCGATGTCGAGCTTCATGCCTTGCTTGCCTGCCAGCATCAGGTCTTCCGGTTCGCTTTTTTCGAGATGTTCCAGGACTTTCGACAACTGTGTTCCGAGGAAGCTGGAGATGATTGCAGGAGGTGCTTCGTTAGCTCCTAAACGATGGGCATTGGTGGCACTCGAAATGCTGGCTTTCAGTAATCCGTTGTGGCGGTAGACAGCCATCAGCACATTGACGATGAAGGTGATGAAGCGGAGGTTTTCTTCCGGTGTCTTGCCCGGAGCCATCAGCAGGATGCCTGTGTCGGTTCCCAGTGACCAGTTGTTGTGTTTGCCGGAACCATTTATGCCTTTGAACGGTTTCTCGTGCAGCAGGACACGGAAGCTATGTTTGCGGCTGATCTTGCGCATCAGAGCCATTACAAGCAGGTTATGGTCGTTCGCCAGGTTGCATTCTTCGAAGACGGGAGCCAGCTCGAACTGGTTCGGGGCGACTTCATTGTGGCGTGTTTTCAAAGGAATGCCTAATTTGAGCGACTCGATTTCCAACTCCTTCATAAATTCCATGACACGGGTCGGGATGGCGCCGAAGTAGTGGTCTTCCAATTGCTGGTTCTTCGAACTTTCGTGTCCCATCAGCGTACGGCCTGTCAGCAACAGGTCGGGACGTGCGGCATACAGTCCTTCGTCGACTAGGAAGTATTCCTGTTCCCAGCCCAGGTAAGCGTATACTTTCTTTACATCCGGATTGAAGTAATGGCAGACGTCTGTGGCAGCCTTGTTAACGGCTTCGAGGGCTTTCAATAGCGGGGCTTTGTAGTCCAGCGATTCTCCGGTATAAGCGATGAAAACAGTCGGGATACAGAGTGTGTCACCTACGATAAAAGCGGGAGAGGAGGGGTCCCAGGCGGAATAGCCACGTGCCTCGAATGTGTTCCGGATACCGCCGTTCGGAAAACTGGATGCGTCGGGTTCCTGCTGGATCAGTAGCTTGCCGGAGAACTCTTCGACCATGCCGCCCTTGCCATCGTGTTCGACGAAAGCATCATGCTTCTCGGCTGTTCCTTCGGTCAGCGGATGGAACCAATGCGTGTAGTGGGTGGCTCCCATTCCGATCGCCCACTTCTTCATGCCGGCAGCTACGATGTCGGCTGTTTCTCGGTCGAGCGGAGCGCCGTTGTCGATGCAGTCCGTGATCCGTTCGTACGCTTTTTCAGGAAGATATTTGAACATCTTCGCCCGGTTGAATACGTTCTGCCCGAAATAGTCGGATGGACGTTCGGCTGGAGCCGGTACTTCTGCAGCCCGTTTCTTGAAGGCTGTTTCTACTACTCTGAATCTTAACTTTGACATAGATATAATGATTTGATGTGATAATTTTCCAAATTAACCTGTGGATTGGAATTCATCGACTGTTAGCTTAGAGCAACCACTTCTTCAGCCTGCTCATGGCTTCCAGCGTGTCGTCTCTGTCTCCGAAAGCGGTGAGACGGAGAAAACCCTCGCCACCGGGTCCGAACCCCACACCGGGAGTCCCTACTATATTGACTTCGTAAAGCAGTTTGTCAAAGAATTTCCAAGAAGAGAGTCCGTCCGGTGTTTTCAGCCAGATGTAAGGTGCGTTTTCGCCGCCATACACCCGCAGGCCGCAGCTCTGGAGGCTTTCCCGCATGATGCGGGCGTTGGCCATGTAATAATCGATCGTTTTCCGGACCTGCTCTTTCCCTTCCGGGCTGTAGACTGCTTCGGCTCCTCGCTGGGTGATGTAGCTCGTACCGTTGAACTTCGTGCACTGACGGCGGTTCCACATCCGGTTCAGCGGAACCCGTTCGCCTGCCAGGGTAAAGGCGTTCAACTCTTTCGGAACAATCGTGTAACCGCAGCGCACACCTGTGAAACCGGCTGTTTTGGAGAAGCTGCGGAACTCGATCGCCACCTTCTTCGCTCCCTTGATCTCGTAGATAGAGTGGGGGATATTGGGATCTTGGATATAGGCCTCGTAAGCCGAGTCGTACATGATCAGGCAATCATTGGCAAGGGCATAGTTCACCCATTTCTTCAGTTCTTCTTTCGTAAGCGTTGTCCCGGTCGGGTTGTTCGGATAGCAGAGGTAAATGATGTCTACGCGGCGGCTGGGCAGATCGGGCACGAAGTTATTGGCTTCGGTGCAGGGGATGTAGACCACGTCGCTCCATTTGCCGTTTTCCAGCGTACCGGTCCGTCCGCTCATCACGTTCGAGTCGATATATACCGGATAGACCGGGTCTGTCACACCGATACTGTTGTCGTGACGAAGCATGTCACCGATGTTTCCACAGTCGCTTTTGGCTCCGTCGCTCACGAACACTTCTCCGGGTTCGAGGAAGATGCCGCGACTGGCATAATCGTTCTTGATGATGGCATCTATCAGGAACGGATAGCCTTGTTCGGGGCCGTATCCGTGGAATGTATCCTTGCTTGCCATCTCGTCGACCGCCTTGTGCATGGCTTCGATGACGGCAGGGGCTAACGGTTGCGTCACATCGCCGATACCCATGCGGATAATTTTCTTTTTGGGATGTGTAACCTTAAAACTGTTTACTTTCTTTGCGATGTCCGAGAACAGGTAGTTGTTTTGCAGCTTCAGGAAATGTTCATTAATCAGTGCCATATTCTATCAATAGTTTTTTGTTGTGTTTATATTTCCAGTTCCCCCTCGAATACTTTGACCGCCCCGCCAGTCATATAGACGTGTCCGGAACTTTCATCCCAATGGATGGTAAGAGGGCCTCCATCCATGACGACTTTGGTTTTTCGTCCGGTTTTCCCGCGCACTGCGCTTGCTACGGCTGTCGCACAGGCTCCGGTCCCACAGGCTTGCGTAATGCCGGAACCGCGTTCCCAAACCTTCATCCGTACTTCGTCTGTACTTAGCGCCTGGACAAATTCGACATTCGTCCGGTTCGGGAACAGCGGATGGCATTCCAATAAAGGTCCGATGACCGGCAGATTTATATTCGTGATATCTTCGACAAAAATGACAAGATGCGGATTCCCCATCGAGATGACCGTTCCCGTATAAAAATAGTCTCCGGCTTCTATTTCAAGGGCTGTTTCACCTATTACCGGACAGCCCATGTCGACCGTCACTTCGGTTACCTCTTCGTGGGGACCGGAAAGTTTCCGGGTGGTCAGTTGCAACTCCTTGATGCCGGATAATGTTTCCAGCGTAATGTTTTTTTTGTTCGTCAGTCTTTTGTCATATACATATTTGCCGATACAACGGGAGGCATTTCCACACATCATGGCTTCGGAACCGTCCGCATTGAAAATACGCATGCTGAAGTCGGCGATTTTTGATGAACCGATCAGAACCAGTCCGTCCGAGCCGATCCCGGTATGGGGAGCACTCAACCTAATGGCAAGCTCTTCCGGGTTCCGGACCGGAAAAGCCATTGTATTCACGTATATGTAGTCGTTTCCGGCTCCGTGCATCTTTGTAAATCTGATTGGTTCTGTCATTTTTATCGCTATTATTTTGTTTGATATGTCTTTTTGTTTTATTGCAATGCAAATATACGACGTTTTGATATTTTTGATATGTAAATTATGTCTTAATGTATAATAATAATGTATTTGTGATGAATTGTTATAAATAGGGCTGTTTTATGTTATAAATAGTAATGAGGATACTTGTTTTATCTTTGTTATTGTAAGTTGTTCTATGCGAATGGCTATCTGAGTTTATGATGAGGACTTTTGGTTTTGGAAGGATGGGAAGAAATTCTGACTGCTGATCGACACACCTCCTGAAAGATTTCATGAGGTCAAAATGAAAATTCGCTTGCTATTTGTTTTTTTGGCACGGGTTACACGAGGAAAGAATAAAAAAGTCCATGTAATCCGTGCCTAAGAGAAATCATATAGGTATTTTGATACAGTTCCTTAACCGGCATGAAAGAGGTTATTTTTGGAATATCTCCGGATATTTGTTGATGAAATAGATCGGGGTGCAACTCCAGGCATGGCAATAGCTATTGATTACGAAGAAGCCATAGGGGGAAAGGTAATCATTGTTCGGGTCATAGACTTCCCAAAAGGTATCGGCTCCCCGCTTTACCATACTACCCCAATAATCGGTAATCAGTTTGCGTGCTTCTTGCGGCATGCCGCATTGCAGAAGGGCTTCTATCACATAATGGTAAGCATAGGGGCAGCCCGGATAGCAAGCGTCGGGCATGGACATGACGGTAGCCATTGCCTTAGCCCCTTCTTTTTTGTCCAGTGTGTTGGATAGGATCATCCAAACTTGCGACAGATAGGAGATTTGTTTGTCTTTGCCGCTGACCATTACTCCTCGCTTCTTGTCATAGAAATGTTGGCGGGCAGCTTTCTTCATCTTGCCGGCTATTGTCGGCCATTCGCCGGCCTCCTTTTCTTTGCCTAACATTTTAGCCAATTCGTAGCTGTGTTGTAGGGCGAAAATCGTTAGTCCTTGCATGGAAGCCTGCCGGTCATATCCGTCTTTCCAGTCGAATACCAACCAGTATTGAGGTTTCTTGTCCATGTCATAGATCCATTCCGGTGAAAACTGGCGAAGTGCTAACTCTATCTGGCGGACAACAACAGGCCACAGGTCATTCGCTGTTTCCCTGTCCCCCGTCTCTTTCAGGTATTCCAACAATGCTACGTTATAAATGAGGCAGTAGTCCAGTGTGTGCGTGCCGTATTGCGGATGGGGTTGAGGCTTTTCGAGCAGTGTGGCATGCAGCAAGCCTTCGTCGTTGGCGAAGGCGGCGAGCAGATACAGGCAATGTTTGGTCAGTTCATGGTTCTTGAACGTATGGGCGTTTGCCAATGCTTCGAGATAGAGGTCGCCGATCCACAGGCGGCGATCCCGTTTGGGGCCGTCTTCATAGACAGTCTGCATGCATTCTTTCAGGGTATTCAAGCCTACTTTATATATATCCCGGACCAGAGGATCGGTGGTAGAGGCTAAAGCCGGTGCTTCGTTGGTGACGGAGGTTTGTGTCTTGAAGGTCAGCTTGTCGAACACGAAGTCGAAACTGCCCGATATGCCCAGCAGTTCGATTTTCAGGTAGCGTCCTGCCAGGCGGCGCGGGATCGTCATCTCGTGGGGGACGCTCATGACCGTCACGATCTCGTCCTGCACCCAGGAACGGGCCAAACCTCCCTTATAAGGTTCGAGCGGGGTGTTCAACTCTCCCGGAACTTCTGCAAAGGTGAACTTAAGCCGGACGGGTGCGTCTGCTGCTTTTAATCCGGACGGTTTGATGGAGAAAGTGAGATAGCCGGTATAATGATTGCCGAAATCCAGGGTAATGGCTGGATGCTTTTTGAACGGCTCGTTGAAGAGGATATCCGGTTGTCCGGCATCTTCCATCCGCCAGCCCTGGAATGCTTTTGTGTCCTGTACGGAACGGACGACTTTGACGGGAGAAATAGTCTGATAACTCAACTCCGGCTTGCAGGCCTCAGCTTTCCGGAGCCATTCTTTACTGTCGCTGAAATACGTGCTTTGCGCCAGGCAGGTCGATCCCCAAGCGAATAGGGTAAAGCCTGCGGTCAATAAGATTTTCTTCATTCTTTATAGGGGCTTAGTAAATGGTTGTTTTGTTTGAATGATGCTTTATCGGTGAATAAAAACCGCCTTATTCCTGTGCTGGGCACAGGATCGCGTTATAACTGGCCGTAGATGATGCCTGTTCTTTTGCGATCCCGCGTCGAGCGTGGAAACAAGGCGGTTAAGTCTTCATTCGCCGATAGGTTACTTCGCGTTCTCGATGCGGAACGAGTAGCTATAGTTTTTGTTCTTTTCAATTTCATAATGTGGGCGCGGGCCTGGGCCGCAACTGCCGTTTCCAATACCACGCTGGATGCAATCGAGATTTAGAATCACTTCCGCACGGCGGATATTGTCGAGGTCATGCCCGTAAGTCAGTTCCCACAGTTCCGGATCGGTGAAGTGGAGTGCGCTGAAGTTCAGGTGGTCTTTAGATGTGATTCGGATACCTTGGTTATCGAGGCTTTTTAGCGTCAGCCAGCGTACATCGTCGCGGTTACCCATCGACTGGGCACGTACGTAGGCTTCTTCCATTCCAGTCACGGTGTTCTTGTACAGGCCGACATAGGCTGCATTTTTGCGGTCCCAATAGTTTTCAATCGGGCCGCGCCCGTACCATTCCACCTGTTCGAGTGTCGGGTTCAAAGCAACCTGAAGGCCGAGGCGAGGCAGGTTGAAGTCGTTGCCAGCTTTGAAAGTCGCGTCTATATCGACCGTACCGTTTGCATAGACTGTATAGGTGACGTCGAATGGCAGTACCACTTTTTGGGTTCCGCTTCCTACGGTAGCTTCCAAGCTTGTGGTAATGGTCACCGACTTTTTGTCGGTGGCCTGCTTCCAGTCGAATGCCTGCTTTTTGACGGTGGTCGGCAGATAGTCCCGTTTATCATTGTCCATTGCACGGAACCAGTTGAAATCGAAACCTTCCTTATTATAGATCATATCCGTACCGGCATAGCGTAAAGAAACCATCTTGCCCGTCTCTGGATTGAAAGCGATGAAGAATCCCGGAGCGCGAAAACCGATCTGCCCTTTTTCTTCTTCGACTTTCAGTGTGTCGTTGAAAGCTGTGTCGACAGGAGCTACTGCAATCTTTCCGGTCAGTGAATATTGCTCGGAGGCTACTTCGTGCCCGGCATTCGCCCAATTGCAATCTTTTTTCAACCGGGCTGACAGGTTGAGGAAGTATTCGCTGCCGGCATCCAAAGCCGTTTTATAAGGAATCGTCACTTCGATGTCTTTGTTCGGAGCTGCATCGCCTAAAGATAATACGCCCGATTCGACTATTTGGCCGTCTTTCAACAACTGCCATTGTAAATCGAACTGATTCAGATTAAGGAAATCGTAGCGGTTTTCCAGCTTCACTTTACCAGCCTTCAACTCTACCGGTTTGAATTTGATATATTGGTACACTTTTTTCACTTCGATCAATTTAGGAGTTACCTGGCGGTCGGGAGTTACGATACCGTTACAGCAGAAATCAAAATCGTTAGGTTTGTCGCCGAAGCCACCGCCGAAGTAGTAACGGTCAGACAATTCGCCATATTTGTTGATACCCTGGTCCACCCAGTCCCAGATACAACCGCCTATCATGCGGCGGGAATGGTTTTCGATATAATCCCAATATTCATCGAGGTTACCGATCGCATTACCCATTGCATGCGCATATTCGCAAAGGAAGAACGGTTTGTCGCTCTTCTCCTCGTCCTGTTGCTTCATCGACTCGATGGAAGGATACATTCGGGAATCCATGTCGGCGATCCGGTTTTTGCCTTCATAATGGATCGGACGCGGATCGAGTTTGCGGGCTTCCTTGTATACGGTGTCGAAGTTTTTGCCGTCACCGGATTCGTTTCCCATAGACCAGAAGATGACGGACGGGTGGTTCTTGTCACGCTCGACCATGCGAACCATACGGTCTACATAGGCGGGTAACCAGCTTTCCTTGTTACTGATCGAATGGTTGCCGTGACACTCTATATCGGCTTCGTCCATCACGTAGAGGCCATAGTAGTCGTGTAATGCGTACATCTTGGCATCGTTCGGATAATGGCTCGTGCGGATCGTGTTCAGATTATAACGCTTGAAAAGCAATATATCCTCGATCATCGACTCGACCGGAACCGCTTTTCCGTGCTGAGGGTGGATGTCATGGCGGTTGGCTCCTTTGAAGAACACCTGCTCATTATTGATATATACCCGCTTGTTCTTGATCTCGATTTTGCGGAAACCGAATTGTGAAGACATAGCTTCTAGTGTTTTGCCAGTCTTGTCTTTCAGTTCCAGTATCGCCGTGTAAAGGTAGGGAGTCTCGGCAGACCAGAGACGCGGGTTCTTGACTTCGACGCTGGCCGTGTTGATCGTTTCCTGTCCTTTCCTGATGTCTTTGACAACATCGGATATAAAGGCCACCTGTTTGCCGTCTTGGTCCAGCAACGTGATGTCGACAACCGCTTCGTCCACTGTTTTGCCATAGTTCGTCACGTTTGTACGGACATTGAATATCGCCTTGCTCAGGTCATCTCCTGTGAAGGAAGCGGTCAGATAGTAATCGCGCAAGCGCAGCTTGGGAGTCGCGAACAGATAAACATCGCGATGGATACCGCTCAGGCGGAACATATCTTGGTCTTCCAGGTAGCTGCCGTCGCTCCAACGGTACACTTCGACAGCCAGGACGTTCTTTCCCGGCTTTACATATTTCGTGATATTGAACTCTGCGTCGTTATTCGCTCCCTGGCTGTACCCGACTTTCTTTCCGTTCACCCAGAGGTACATTGCACTGTAGACTCCGTCGAAATGGATAAAGATTTCACTTCCTTTCCAGTCGTCCGGAATATTGAAGTCGCGGCGGTAGGAGCTGACCGGGTTGGGTTCGTCCATAATCGTGTATCCTTTCTTGCCTTGTATGAAAGGAGGGTTGTTGCGATGCGGATACGTGATGTTTGTATAAATAGGAGTACCGTATCCGTACATTTCCCAATTGGAAGGAACCGGAATTTCTTTCCAGCCGGAAACATCGTAGTTCGGTTTATAGAAATTGACCGGACGCTCGGACGGCTGTTTTACCCAATTGAATTTCCAGTTGCCGTTCAACAACTGGTAGCGCGGCGAGTTCGGGCGAAGCCAGGCTTTGCGGTAGTCTGGCGAACTTTTCAGGCTTTCCACGGAAGGGAAGGGGACATAAGTCGTATGCCCCGGCTCCTTGTTGATAGCGAAGATAGTTTCGTTCTCCCAATCCTTGTCACTGGAACTGCGCAGGGCCTCCTTGTCAATTTTGATGTTTGTCCAGTGTTGTCTGGCACTGGTCGAATCAGCGACAAGCTGGAGAGCCGCTTTTCCTGGTTGCCCGTCGTCACTGATACCGAGGTTCAACCCGTTTGTTATGTTGGTGAACGTGTAGGTGTTTCCGCCTATCTTCGTGAGTTTCCAGAATTGGTTCATATTGGTCGCTCCGTTGTCCCACTGGATAACCGGGCCCGGTTCTTTCGTGTTGTTGTTGTCCACGCATTTATCGGAGAGGGGCGTGCAGATCTTATAGACCCCATAGCCGGGAGTCGTCAGTTGCCATACCTGCGACACGCGGTTCTCCACACGGTTGTTGATGAATATCTGGGTCCCGTCGTCTTCGCTGTCTTGATTGTCGAGAACCAGGTTGTTGCTGCTTACGATCTCGTAATAGGCGTTGGGATCGATTTCTTGTGAATGTCCGGTTCGGGGAAGCATGGCCATAAGCATAAGCATGGCGAAGAGCGCCCCAGTAGAAATTCTATTTTTCATGTTGATAGATTTAATAATGCATCAAATGTACGAAAAAACGATTATTTTTGTAATAATTAAATTGCAAAATCATGAAATACGAGAGTAACAATTTTCAGTTTGAGGCAGAAATGCTATGGGAATCAGCGGGTGAAGGTATCGTTAGGCAAATTATGGGTTATAACGACAACCTGATGATGGTCAAAGTCAAGTTCGAAACAGGAGCAATCGGAACGCCGCATACACATCCGCATACGCAAACGACTTATGTAGCGAGTGGTGTGTTCGAGTTCACGACGGACGGTGAAACGAAGATTGTGCGTCCGGGTGACGGCGTATATATGAAACCGGGTATTCTGCATGGTTGCATATGCTTGGAAGCTGGTGTTCTGATCGACACGTTCAGTCCGATGCGGGAGGATTTCTTATAAATGGCAGGAATCCCATTTGTACTACGAAAGTAGCCGGAAGTTCGTATTTGTAATAATAATTGATAATTAAAAGGAAACAAAAAAATAGACATAGTTCGATTAGAACTACGTTAATAATGATGCAAATCTATAAAATAAATCCTAACAAAACGGGTTTTTGTATTAATTTTTATTACCCGTTTGAACCTTTTTGCCAAAATAAAGTGTGTTTTGGTTGTTGATATGGATTTCGTTACTTGAAAAACGCCATAAAAGGAAATAGTTCTAATCGAACTTAATCAAATTTTAAATTTATGGCTTTAAACGAACCTAAAATGCGTAGCATTACCGGCAAATTAGTTGCTAATAAGCTGACGGAGCGTGATGATGACTTTTCTTTTAATGTAACTTATCAGGCAAATCGTTCAGTCAAAGACTTATGCAAGCTGGCTGCAACGAACAGTAAATTTACGGCGTCTGAGTTGGAGAGTGCCTATAACGACTTGATGGCCCAGGCTAAGATAGAACTTTACAATGCTTCTACCGTAGAGTTCGGGTTTGCGAATAATTCACTTGGCGTGGACGGTCCGTTTATAGGTCCGGATGCCAAATTCGATCCGTCGGTCAACAATGTAACTTTACGTTGTTCACCCCGTATCGAATTTAAGGAAGATTTGAAAAACATCAGTGTGATTGTCGCTGGTACGGAAGAAGGATTGCCGACCATTACGAAAGTTGTCGATGTGGCAACCGGCAGTGAAAATCTTCGGATCACTCCGGGCGGTGGTCTTAACGGCGAAGGCAACCGGGTGAAGATAACCGGTTCTGAAGGGCAGACGGTCGGCTTCTTCTTCGTGTCCGATACGGATAAAACGGAAATCCCTGTCCCGGTTTCTGCTTTACTACGCAACGACCCATCTTTTTTTTCATTTATCATTCCTCAGTTAAATAAGGGGGCTTACTATTTGGAGGTTGCGACTCAGGCAAGCACAAATTCAAAGAAGTTGTTGAAGGAACCCCGTCGAAACCGCTTCCCCTATCCTTTGTATGTGGGAAATATTCCCGGAGAAGAAGAACGTCCGGGTGAATTATAATTTGTTCCGGTCATCGGCACTGAACGGTGCTGGTAACTGGCACCGAATGGTCTTGACTACCGGCATCCAGCGATGCCGGTAGTCAAGACTGATTAGTATTATTAATCGAATTTTTATATAATAGAAAAATGAAAAAGATAAAAACGAGTATTTGTGTTTGGTTAGCTCTTTCTGCTGTGTTTATGACCGGATGCTATAATGATGAAGATTTATGGAATAAGATTTCGGGATTGGAGAACCGTATCGAAGCTTTGGAAACCTGGCAGGCTGCGGCCAGTAGCAATATTGATGCTCTTCAAAAGTTGATGGACGAAAATGACTATATCACGGATGTCACTCCTGTGGTTTTAGGCAGTGATACGGTCGGTTATACGATACGTTTTAAGAATCAGGAACCGGCTACGATCTATCACGGCGAGAAAGGCGAAAAAGGGAATACCCCCCTAATCGGTATAAAGCAGTCGGAAGATGGAAATTGGTATTGGACACTTGACGGCGAACTGATGAAAGATTCTGAAGGCAATATAATCGGCGCTAATACACAGAGTATACCTCCTGAATTGAAATTAGGAAGCCAATTGCCGGATGATGCCATTCTGATTGGCGGGGGTAAGAAGAATGATACTGCCGTTTATCTTTCTGTAGACGGAGGTAAGCAGTGGGCGAAAGTTTCAGGTGAGCGTGGCGAAACGGGAGAACAGGGTCCGACCGGCTCACAAGGTCCTGCCGGTAGCGGTGGGGGCGGTGGTAGCTCGTTCTTTAGCGATGTGAAGGTCTATGATGACTATGTGGAATTTATCTTGACTGATGGAACCCGGTTCAGTATGCCTGTCACAGTTGAGAATTATATCGATATAAATGATATAGATTGGGATAAATCCAACGTGTGGAAAGTGATGGATGGCGATAAGCAGGTTGCGGAGATCTGTAAGGAAGGGTTCGGCCGTATTCCGGGGCAAAATGGCGTGACTTATCAGGTCGTAGCCGTTTATCCTGTAGGTGAAGATAACAAGGTAGACCTTGCCAATGGATATATAGCGAAATATCTAGGAGGTGCTAAAGGCAGTAGGAATATTGCCGGAGGTAACATTGGTTGGACAATGCGGGGTAGTTATGAAAATGGTAATGTGTCACCTCTTGCAGCTTTTATTGCGGGAACTGGAGGGAAGGAGGAAATCTCCAAATTGATGATTACATCATCTAAAAATGTCAAGGAATGCAAAAATGGGATTGATAAGTATAAGTTAGAACCCTATACCATTTCGGATGCTGACGGTATTGAGTATCCTATTGTCAAGATAGGAGCGTCTTATTGGATGAGAGAGAATTTGCGTGCTACAAAGTTTAAGGATGGAACTTCTTTGGTTTATCAGCGGAGCGCAACGGATGACCAAAAGTCTCAAACTGTTTATCTTAACGAATATTCGACAGGTACTCAGTATCAGAAAGCAGCTATGTATGATTATTATAAGAAAGATGATAGTTTTGATGTGGAAAGTCAGAGCGATGAGGTGAAGAAACGATATGGTTTGCATTATAACTTTTCGGCTGTGGCGGGAGATTACGATCCATATGTCCAGAATCTTGGTTCAGATTACAATATTCTTTCACAAGATATAGAAGGACAAACTAATAATAGTCTTTGCCCCGAAGGGTGGCATATTCCGACAAGTTTTACGCATGGTGTATTTGGAAATTATTATGCAGACATGGAATATATTGATTATATTTTTGGCTTTGACTGGTGGCATATGATGGCTTCTAATGTGGCGGAAAATAAAGATAGTCGTGATTGGGTGGCTGCTCAATGGTGGAAGTCTGGTGATAATACTCCTGATAATTTGAGTGGACTTTCACTTTATGCTGTGCCTGCACTGGGACAGACAACAGGGTTTGGTAAAACCAATACTCCTAAGTTTAATTCAACGGAGTTAGAAGGAACTGTCTTATTTTGGGTCGATATCTTGTCAAAGGGAATTCCGATGCTTCCATATTTGGATGGCGACAATGATATGATTAATAATAATGTCTCAGCGGCAGCAGTCGGAGCTTGTTATTTCCCTATCCGTTGCGTGCGGGATTAGTGAAGGTCATATAAAAACAGAAGCAAACTTCAGTTTAGAGGTTTGTTTCTGTTTTTTATATAACATACAGATTTGAGTGTGTTTTGTTACGGAGATCGGTATGTCAGTATGCCGCTTCATGTACCCCTTTCACCGCCCGTCCGCTGGGGTCGTTCATGTTCTTGAAGGCGGTATCCCAAGCGAGAGCTTCGGCGGTGGAGCAGGCAACGCTCGGTACGCTCGGCACGCTGCGGGCGGCACTTTCACTGGGAAAATGCTCTTCGAAGATGGTACGGTAGAAGTATTCTTCTTTGTTCTGAGGCGTGTTGATCGGGAAGCGCCGGGCGGCATTCGCCATTTCAGTGTCGCTGACGGCTTGGGCGGTCACCTTTTTCAGCGTGTCGATCCAGCTGTAGCCGACGCCGTCGGAGAATTGTTCCTTCTGCCGCCAGGCTATTTCCGAGGGGAGCACATCGGCGAAAGCCTCGCGGAGAATTTTCTTCTCGATCACGCTACCGGGACACATTTTGGCTTCAGGGTTGAGGCGCATGGCAATATCGAGAAACTCTTTGTCGAGGAAAGGAACGCGACCTTCCACACCCCAAGCACATAAGCTTTTGTTAGCCCGTAGACAGTCATACATATAGAGTTTGCTCAGTTTACGGACGGTCTCTTCGTGGAATGCTTTCGCATCCGGGGCTTTGTGGAAATAGAGGTAACCCCCGAACACCTCATCCGCCCCTTCGCCGCTCAACACCATCTTTATACCCATCGACTTGATTACGCGAGCCAACAGGTACATCGGAGTGGAGGCGCGGACAGTCGTCACGTCGTATGTCTCGATGTAGTAGATCACGTCACGAATGGCATCGAGCCCTTCCTCGATCGTGTAGTTGATCTCGTGGTGGACAGTACCGATATAATCGGCCACTTTCTTGGCTGCCACTAAATCAGGCGCTCCTTTGAGACCGACAGCGAAGGAGTGCAGCTGCGGCCACCATGCATCTGCCTTCCCTTCGGTCTCGATGCGTTTGGCTGCGTATTTTTTGGCTATGGCGGAGGTGATGGACGAGTCCAGACCGCCGGAAAGGAGTACGCCATAGGGCACGTCGCTCATCAGTTGGCGGCGTACGGCCGCTTCGAGGGCATCGTGCAGTTCCTCTACGCTGGCAGGATTATCTTTCACGTTATCATATTGCATCCAGTCGCGGATATACCAGCGGGTGAAATCCTTATCACGGCTATAGAAATAGTGTCCCGGAGGGAACTGGCCGTATGCGGTGGCGAAGCCTTCGAGCCCTTTCAGTTCGGATGACACAAGGAGATGCCCTTCGTCGTCGTGGCCGATATAGAGGGGGATGACGCCGATCGGATCGCGGGCGATCAGGTAACAGTCGTTCGCTTCGTCGTAGAGAGCGAATCCGAAGATCCCGCTCAGCTTTTCCACGCATCCCACGCCGTATTTGCGGTAGAGGGCGAGGATGACCTCGCAGTCGCTTCCGGTCTGGAATTCGTATTCGTCTTTCAACTGTCCGCGGAGTTCGCGATGGTTATATATCTCGCCGTTGACGGTGAGGATCAGTTTGCCGTCTTTGCTTCTCAGCGGTTGTCCGCCGGATGCAGGATCGACGATGGAGAGGCGTTCATGGGCGAGGATGGCGGTTTTTCCTTGATAGATGCCGCTCCAGTCCGGGCCGCGGTGACGGATACGTTTACTCATTTTCAGGGCTTGCTGACGAAGGTCGGCGGCGCTGCTATGGATGTTGAAGATTGCTGTAATACCACACATGGGAATTATGATTTATGAATTATGAATTATGATTTATGGGGGTGCAGGTATTTGTCGATAGCGGCTGCTGCTTTGCGACCGGAGGCCATGGCACGGACAACGAGGCTGGCACCGCTGACGGCATCGCCTGAGGCGAAGATATTAGTGTCGGCTATCCGGTTGGTGCCCGGATCGACGGCGATGTTGCCGCGTGTGTCGACGGCGATGGAAAGTTCTTTGATCAGCCCTTCCTGTTCGGGGTGGATGAAGCCCATCGCGAGGAAGACGAGGTCGGCTTCGATTATTTCCGTACGGCCTGTCTTCCACATTTCGGGACGTCCGCCGTTTTTCGCAGGCAACCATTCCACCTCTTCGACTTCGACGCCTTTCAGTGTGTTCTTTTCGCCGATGAAACGGACGGAGGCGAGGTTCCAGCGGCGGATGCATCCTTCTTCGTGGCTGCTGCTCGTTTTCAGCACTTGCGGGTACAGGGGCCAGGGAGTTGTCGGGTTATGTCCGACGGGCGGCTGGGGCATGATTTCGATTTGCGTCACGTTAGCGGCTTTGTGGCGATTGGCTGTCCCGACGCAGTCGCTTCCCGTGTCGCCGCCACCGATGATGAGGATTTTCTTGCCTTTGCAGTTGATGATGTCTTTAGGCGGGATGACGATGCCTTCGAGGATACGGTTCTGTTGTGACAACAGTTCGAGGGCGAAATGGACGCCTTTCAGATTACGCCCTTCGATGGGGAGGTCGCGCGGCACTTCGGAACCGATGGCGATACAGACGGCATCGAACGTCGAGGCGATCTCTTTGGCGGATACTTCGTTGCCGACCATCGTGTTGACTTTGAAGACGATCCCTTCCTGTTCCATCAGCCGGATACGGCGGTCGATGATGTTCTTCCCTAATTTGAAGTTCGGAATACCGAATCGGAGCAGGCCGCCTGGGAGTTCGTATTTCTCGAATACCGTTACTTCGTATCCCCGGCGGTTCAGTTGGTTGGCTGCTGTCAGTCCGGCCGGGCCGCTGCCGATCACGGCTACCCGCTTGCCGTTGCGGATGGGGCGGACCGGTTGGATGTATCCTTCGCGAAAAGCGGCCTCTACGATGGAGGCTTCGTTCTCGCGTATCGTGACAGGCTCGTCACAGCTCAGTTTCAGCACACAGCTTTTCTCACAGAGAGCGGGGCAGATGCGTCCGGTAAACTCCGGGAAGTCGCAGGTCTGCTCCAACACGTGGAAGGCTTCGCGCCATCTGCCTTTATAGAGCAGGTCTTGCCATTCGGGTTGTTTGTTACCTAACGGGCAGGCCCAGTGGCAGAAGGGCACGCCGCAGTCCATGCAGCGGGAAGCCTGTGTGCGGCGGTCGCTGCTGTTGAGCGTTTGTTCTACTTCGCTAAAGTCGTCGATGCGTTCATGAACGGGACGATATCCGGCTTCTTGCCGGTGTATGGTGAGGAATGCTTTCGGATTTCCCATGTTGGTAATTGATTGTTTATACTGATACTTTTCTTTTCTTCGTAATTCGGCCCGGATGGGTAGGGGGGACCTTGTAAGGACGGTGACTCCTCACGCATAAGGACGGTCGCTCCTCACTTGCCGGGTACGTATCCCTGCCGTTTAGTAGTCGCGCTGCATTTCAGCGATTTTTTGTTGCAACTTCTTCATCTGCTCTTCCTGCAAGACCTTTTTATATTCGATCGGGACGATCTGTATGAATTCATCCACATACTTGTTCCAGTTGTCAAGCATTTTGCTTGCGAGGTGACTGCCAGTGAAATGGTAATGTTTGCGGATCAGTTCGTGCAGTTCCTTGCGTGTCGTGCTGTCTTCGATCAGCGAGAGTTCGACCATCTCCATATTGCAGTAGTAGTCGAAGTCTCCTTCCTTGTTCCACACATAAGCAACACCGCCGCTCATGCCGGCGGCGAAGTTGCGCCCTGTACGTCCGAGAACCACCACGCGTCCTCCGGTCATATATTCGCAGCAGTGGTCACCGACTCCCTCTACGACGGCGATAGCACCGGAGTTACGCACGCAGAAACGTTCGCCTACACGTCCGTTGATATACACTTCGCCGCTTGTCGCCCCGTACATCAGGGTGTTTCCGGCAATCGTGTTGTTTTCGGCTACGAAGGTCGACCGTACCGGAGGCATCACGCTGATACGTCCTCCGCTCAAGCCTTTGCCTAAATAATCGTTGGCTTCTCCTTCGAGGCGGAAGTTGACACCGTGCGCAAGGAAGGCGCCGAAGCTCTGTCCGGCCGAACCTTTGAATTTGATATTAAGCGTATGTTCCGGTAATCCTGAGTTGCCGTATCGTTTGGCAATCTCACCGGAGAGCATGGCGCCTACCGAGCGGTCGGTGTTGGCTATGGCATAATCCAAAGAAATCTCTTGTCGGTGCTCGATGGCCGGCATGGCATGCAGGATAATGTCCTGGTCTTTTACATGTCCGGTCAAGTGGACCTGCTCTGCCGTATGACGTATGGCATTTGTAGCAGCCTGTGCTGGGATGTGCAGCAATTTGGAGAAATCGAGCAATGCGTATTTGCCGGATGCAGATGGCGTGGGTGGGCGCTTATCGATCAGGTCCGTACGCCCGATGATGTCATCCAGCCTTTTGAAGCCCATCTCCGCCAAGTATTCTCGGACCTCTTCGGCGAGGAAGGTGAAGAAGTTCACCAAATATTCGTAACGGCCGTGGAAACGTTTGCGCAGTTCCTCGTTTTGGGTGGCGACACCCACCGGGCAGGTGTTCATGTGGCATTTGCGCATCATCACGCAGCCCAGTACGATCAGGGCGGAGGTGGCGAAACCGAACTCTTCGGCTCCCAACAGGGCCATCAGGACGATGTCGCGCCCGGTCTTCAACTGTCCGTCGGTTTGCAGCCGGACTTGCCCGCGAAGGTTATTCATGACCAGTGTCTGTTGCGTCTCCGACAATCCCAGTTCGGGAGGCAGTCCGGCGTAGCGGATGGAGCTCATCGGAGAAGCACCTGTTCCCCCTTCGGCTCCCGATATGACGATGCGGTCGGCTTTAGCTTTTGCTACGCCTGCTGCAATTGTCCCGACACCGCTTTCCGATACCAGCTTCACGCTTATTTCGGCACTCGGGTTGACATTTTTCAGGTCGAAGATCAGTTGTGCTAGGTCTTCGATCGAGTAAATGTCATGGTGGGGAGGAGGAGAGATCAGCGAGATACCTGGAATGGAGTGGCGTGTTTTGGCAATCACGTCGTTAACCTTGAATCCCGGCAGCTGTCCACCTTCACCTGGTTTTGCGCCTTGGGCGACTTTGATCTGTATCTCTTCTGCATTCACTAAATATTCAGCGGTTACGCCGAAACGTCCGGAGGCCACTTGTTTGATGGCGGAACGGAGGGAGAGACCGTCTTCGCGGGGAGTGAAACGGGCGGAGTCTTCGCCTCCTTCCCCTGTGTTGCTGCGTCCATGTATCTTGTTCATTGCTACTGCCATCGTCTCGTGCGCCTCTTTGCTGATCGAGCCGAAGCTCATGGCGCCCGTGACGAAACGCTTCATGATCTCGCTTATTGGTTCCACATCTTCGATCGGAATGGATTTTCCCGTTCGGAAGGTCAGGAAATCTCGGAGGAAGATTGGTGTATCCTTTTTGTCTACGAGATGTGTGTATTCCTTGAACTTCTTGTAGCTACCCAAACGGGTTGCCTGTTGGAGGGCTGAGATCGTTTCCGGGTTCCATGCGTGTTTCTCGCCGTCTTTGCGGAAACTGTATAGCCCTTTGTGCTCAAGAGTCAGACTGTCTATTGTCCCTCTAAAGGCCTGATGATGCAGGGCGATGGCGTCGGCGGCTATCTCTTGCAGGCGGATACCGCCTACACTGCTGGCCGTCCCTCCGAAATAGGCATCGGTAAGTGCGGTCGAAAGGCCGACTGCCTCAAACAGCTTGGCGCCTCGATAGCTGCGGATCGTGCTGATTCCCATCTTGCTCATGACCTTGAACAGACCTTTGCAAAGCGCTTTGATGTAGTTCTTGCGTGCCATTTCGTAGTTGAGCTGTATTTCCTGCCTGTCCACCAGATCTTGGAGGATGGCGAACGACATATATGGGTTGATGGCGCTTGCTCCGTAGCCTAAGAGCAAGGCTGCGTGCATCACTTCGCGCATTTCCCCAGTCTCCACCACCAATGCGGTCTGCACACGTTTTTGTGCGGAGATCAGGTGGTGGTGCACGGCGCTGACGGCAAGGAGTGAAGGGATAGGGGCATGGGTTTCGTCCACATCCTTATCGCTCAGGATGATGTAGTTCACACCGTCTGCGACAGATTGTTCTGCTTGCATGCAAAGCCGGTCGAGGGCGGTTTTCAGTCCTTCGCAGCCTTGCGATACTTCGAAGAGCATCGGCAGCTTGACGGACTTGAAACCTTTATAGCGGATGTTGCAAAGAATATCTAATTGCGTGTTGGTCAGTATTGGGTGAGCGAGGCGTACCATCTTACAATGTGCCTCGTTCGGTATGAGGATATTACTTCCTACAGCACCAATATATTCTGTTAGGCTCATGACCAAATCCTCACGGAGCGGATCGATTGGCGGGTTCGTCACTTGGGCGAACTGTTGGCGGAAATAGTTGAACAGCAGTTGAGGATGCTCGGAGAGGACGGCCAGCGGTATGTCGTTTCCCATTGAACCGACCGGCTCCGTGCTGCCTATGCACATCGGGGCGATGATACGCTCGATGTCCTCGCGGCTGTACCCGAAAGTGCGTAGCATCCTGTCATATCCGGCAACGGTGTGCGGGACGTGTCGCCCGGACTTCAGTTCGTCCAGTTCCACCCGGTTGTTTGCTAGCCAGACGCGGTAGAACTGTGCGCCAGCAAGCTGCTTTTTCAGTTCGCCGTCGTAATAGATCTTGCCTTCTTCCGTATCGACCAGCAGGATTTTGCCCGGTTGCAGACGCCCCTTTTCCTCTATTTCATCAGGTTCGAAGTCCATTACGCCCACTTCGGACGCCACGACCATCATGCCGTTTTTCGTGATCAGGTAGCGTGCCGGGCGCAAGCCGTTGCGATCGAGCATTCCTCCGGCATACCGTCCGTCGCTGAAAAGCAGGGCGGCCGGGCCGTCCCACGGTTCCATCAGGATGGAATGATATTCGTAGAACGCTTTCAGGTCTTCCGATATCGGGTTTTTTTCGTTGAAACTTTCCGGAACCAGCATCGCCATGGCATGTGGCAGGCTCATGCCGGACGCCACGAAGAATTCCAGCACGTTGTCCAGCGAAGCGCTGTCGCTCATATCCGGCTGGATGATCGGGCGTATCTCGTCTATATTCGGGATGCGGGGAGAGGACAGGACGCTTTCACGTGCTTCCATCCAGCCACGGTTGCCCCGTATCGTATTGATTTCCCCGTTGTGTGCCAGGAGGCGAAACGGTTGTGCTAGACTCCAGGTCGGGAATGTGTTCGTGCTGAAGCGGGAGTGGACGAGTGCCAGTCCGCTTGTCAGGTAGGGGTTGGTCAGATCAGGGAAATAATGGCGAAGTTGCATTGATTCCAGCATGCCTTTATATATGATGCTCTTGGTGGAAAGTGACGCTACGTAGAAATCTTTCCTGTTCGGTATATCGGATGCCGCCATCCGTTTCTCGATTCGTTTGCGGATGATGTATAGTTTCAGTTCCAATACTTGCTGGTCGTCACATCCGGTGATGAACACCTGTTTGATATCCGGCTCTGTATCCCGTGCGTCTTTTCCTAAGATGTCCGTGTTGACAGGTACTTTGCGCAGATGCATTAAGGTCAACCCTTCCTTTTCGATCTCTTCGATCATGATACTGAGGATAGCCGAATGCTGTTTCTCGTCTTTCGGAAAGAAGACCAGTCCGGTTCCGTACTTACCTTTTTCCGGTACGGGGATACCTTGCAGTAAGATAAACTCGTGTGGAATTTGTAACAGGATGCCTGCACCGTCGCCAGTCTTGTTATCTGCTCCTTCTGCACCCCGGTGCCGCATGTTTTCCAATACCTTAAGGGCTGATTCTACAATACCGTGCGATTTACCACCGTGGACGTTTACAATCAGTCCTACGCCGCAAGCGTCGTGCTCGTTGGCAGGATCGTATAATCCTTGCTTATTGTTCAAATGGCTCCTTACTTTCATTATTTGTTGACCTTATGTTTGTAAAATATTTTATTATGCATCAAAATGTCTGACAAATATATATTATTTCTTTCAAAATGTAATAGTGTTACGTGTGAATAAGGAGAGGCTTTTTTATTCTATAGATTGATTTGTTACTATTTGAAAGTGTATGATTGATTTAGGTAATAATTTGTAGTGTTATTATCGTTTAATTCTATCAAATAGGAAGTATGTTGTATTTTTTGATACGTATGCCTGGGGGGATAGTGAAGAAGAGGATGGAATGAGATTTACAGGATGCAACCTGCCGCAGACGATGCGGACTCGCCTGTGGCAGGAGATGTATGTGGTCAGGTTACACCTGCAATACCAGAATAAAGCGGTTGCCTTTTTTGTATTCGGGGTCTATGGACAGTGTACCGTTCATCTTCGAAGCGATTAGGGAGCAGATGGGTAATCCCAGTCCGTCTCCATCAGTCAGATCCTTGATTTCAGTAAAAGGCTTGAAGATCGCCATTTGCTTTTCGACAGGGATACCCGGACCGCTGTCGGTAACGATGAACTGACAGATATGGGCTCCTTTCTTCTTGAATTCCAGCTTGATTTTGCCTGATGTCGTGTAGATCGCCGCATTTCTCAGCAGGTGTAGCAAGATGCGTTGCAGCTGTTCGGCATTTGTCTTGATTTCGATCTTTGGGATATCAGCAGTGACTTCAACGTCCGGACGGACATCCTCTTTTACCTGTTCCATCACTTTCTCGCAGAAAGAGCTGACATTAAAAGATTGTGCTTCGTAGGTTTCCAGCAAGGAGTTTTTCAACAAAGAAAGTTCTTGTATATGGTTTCCGAACTGTTTTAGGGCATCGATACGGGCTTGTATGGCTTTTGCTTGTCTGGGTGCTGTGATTTGCAATCCGGCTACCGATTTGCTCATTTCGTCTAGTGTCGGTTCCATCTGCGCCGATATACTTTGGATGAATCCGGTCTGTTGTTCGCTGTGCTCGGTGATGGTCTGGATGATCTTCTTCAACTTCCGGTTCAGGAGTATGAAGCGTATGACCAGAAATGCCAGAAACGCCAATGCGGCAATTAGGATGGCGGCTAACGTGCAGAGCCCGGCGATGATATACTGCTTGGCTGATAGCTGGTCTTCTTTTTCCTGTATCGTTTGCAGGCTGCTGTCGTATTTTTGTTGCAGGGCACCCAATTTGTCCTCTGCGGTAAGCATTTTTACGGAATCGGTCCATACCATATATTTCTCGTAGGTTTGCTCCAGCAACGAGATATTATTGGCTTTGCGGGCAATTGCGATCAGATTTTGATAGCATTCGTCGATTTTGCCGTATTCCTTTTTCTCCCGGTATTGGCTGATGAGCTTGTTGAATGCTGCGTCTCCTTCTTTTTTCTGTTCGAAGATATAGAAATAATCGGTTTTTGTGTACAACAGTTCTTCGGTAAGTTCGGGATTGCCTGATTCTTCGGCCAAGTTGTCCAGCATGTTAAGCTGGAGCTGTGCTTGCGCGGTGTTTCTTAGCTTGATGTACATTTGTAGGCGCTCTTTTGTTATCCCAAAACGCAGGCCGTACAGTTTCTTTTGCTCTGCATGTTCCTGATTTGCCACTATCTGGCTCATTTGTCGGCAGAGGTCGAACGCTTCCTGATAGTAGTTCTCGCGGTGATAGAGGGATGCCGCCTGTGTACCGCATTCGATTGCCTGCGTTATTTTTCCTTCATTTGCGTAATCCTTGTATGCCTGGATATAAAGATAGCGGGCTTTCGTATAGTCTTTGTTCTCAAAGCTACTTTGTGCCTGTTGCTTGAATTTGTCCGCATTGTTTTGTGCCTGAAGGGAAACACAAAAACTGATAATGAGGGTGATAATGAAGTAGTAAATTCTCATAATTTGAATTTTAACGTTAGACAAATATATGCATTTCTTTGTAATAGGGAATATGAAAATGTGAGATTTCTTAGTCAAGAGCCAAGAGTCTTAGAGTTCTCTCGGCTTCTCTTCGTCCGAAGGAGTGGTAGTATCTCTCGTTTTCGGCAGGAGATTATTATCAAAATGACAATATGGGAAAGATAGTCGAGAAAGGATTTTTTTGGTGTGGTTGCTTGAGGATAAAAGAAAAAATGTATTTTTGCTACAAAACAAAAATGTAGCCCATGAAAGACATAACCTTTGTTGATCTGGAAGTAACGCTGAACACCTGCCGGGTAGTGGATATCGGAGCTGTCCGATCCGACAGAACTCCTTTTCATGAAAATTCCTTTGATAATCTGTTGCTTTTTTTGCATCAGGTACCTTATATTGGCGGGCATAATATATTAAAACATGACCTTTCTTATTTGAAACCTCAGTTTGAGAAAGCAGGCTGCCGACAACCGAAAATAATTGATACGCTCTATCTATCCTCGTTGCTGTTCCCGGAAAAACTGCATCATCAACTGTCCAAGGATGATAAGTTACAGGCTGATAAACCCAATAACCCGGTAAACGATTCGCTGAAATCGTTGTTGTTATTCGAGGAAGAACAAAACGCTTTTGAACGCTTGGATAGTATGCTGAAAATGATCTATTACGGGTTATTACATGATACGGATGAGTTCGGCGGCTTTTTTGATTACATAGATTATGCACCGGATATTCTGGATGATTTATCGGGTAGTATCCTTGAGCGTTTCAGTAAAGACATCTGTATATCTTCTCCGCTTGCTGAATTGATCACCTCTTATCCGGTGGAATTGGCTTATGGCCTGTCTTTGATTAATTGTTGGAATAGCAGTTCCGGCATTCCGCTTTGGGTATTGCATAATTACCCGAAGGTAGGATGGGTGATGGAGCGTTTGCGGGATACGCCTTGTGAAAATAACGAATGTGCTTATTGCAGAGGAGCATTTAACGGTAAGGAAGGACTGAAATATTTTTTCAAATATGATTCGTTCCGTACCTATGAAGGAGAAGATCTGCAGCAGAAAGCGGTGGAGGCTGCGATTGAAGGAGAATCTCTTTTGGCTGTTTTTCCGACAGGCGGAGGAAAATCCATCACATTCCAGCTCCCGGCTTTGATGAGCGGTAAACGGATAAAAGGACTTACTGTCGTTATCTCTCCCTTGCAATCCCTGATGAAGGACCAAGTGGATAACCTGTGGAAAAATGAAATCATGGATGTTGTTACCATCAACGGGATGTTAGACCCGGTGGAACGTGCCCATGCTATCCAAAGGGTGGAAGAAGGGTCGGTTTCTATCTTGTATATATCGCCGGAGTCGTTTCGTTCGAAAACGATAGAACGGTTGTTGGTCGGGCGGAAAGTGGTTCGTTTCGTTATTGACGAGGCACACTGTTTCTCAGCTTGGGGACAGGATTTCCGTGTGGATTATCTATATATAGGTGATTTCATACGTCTGTTACAGGAACAAAAAGGAGGGAAGCAGGCGATACCGGTGTCCTGTTTTACAGCCACTGCCAAGCAGAATGTAATACAAGATATCAAAGACTATTTTTTCGAAAAGCTAAATATACGCTTTAAAACATTTTGTTCGGGAAGTACCCGCAAAAATCTAAAATACAAAGTTTTCAAGGTAGAAAATGAAGATGAAAAATATGGACTGTTACGGAGTATCATTGAAGACCATGATTGTCCGGCTATAGTTTATGTTTCCCGTACCCGTACGGCAGCCAAAGTTGCCACGCGCTTGCAGCAGGATGGTTTTTCGGCCGGTACTTTTCACGGAAAGATGGAAACCCGGATGAAAACATCCAGTCAGAATGATTTCATAGACAATAAAATCCGGATAATGGTCGCTACCTCTGCTTTTGGAATGGGGGTCGACAAGAAAAATGTCGGTCTGGTGGTTCATTACGAGATATCGGATTCATTGGAAAATTATGTGCAGGAGGCTGGTAGAGCCGGACGTGACGAATCAATTGAGGCGGATTGTTACGTTCTTTTCAACGAAGAGGATCTGGACAAGCACTTCTATTTGCTAAACCAGACCAAACTGCGTATTAAAGAGATACAGCAGGTTTGGAAAGCAATTAAAGAACTTACCAGTTCCAGGATTTCGTTGTCAGCTCTTGAACTTGCCCGTAAAGCTGGTTGGAATGAAAATATTCTGGACGTGGAAACGCGTGTAACCACTGCAATAGCCGCGCTTGAGGAGGCCGGTTATATTCGGCGGGGGCAAAACAATCCGTGTGTTTTTGCTGATAGTATCCTTGCGAAAACAGCTCAGGAGGCTATCGATAGAATAACAGTCTCTCCACGTTTTGATGACACTCAAAAGGAAGAAGCGATACGTATCATCAAAAAATTAATTTCGACGAGAAGCCGCAAGCATGTAAATGGCGAGATCCCGGAATCTCGTATCGATTATATCTCGGACCATTTGGGGATATCCCGGCAAGAAGTGATGCTGGTCATTCGCTTGTTGCGGGAAGAGAATATTCTGGCAGACGCTTGTGACTTGACAGCTTATATAAAAAAAGGTGAAAACAGCAATCGTTCGCTTGAAACGGTCCTTCTTTACAACCGTCTTGATGAATATCTTTTATCCGTTTTTACCGCAAAAGAACAATCTTTCAATCTGAAAGAGCTACGGAAAGAAGCCGAGATCGAGACTGGAAAAAGTATTTCGCCAGATAAGCTAAACAGACTCCTTAATTTTTGGTCTGAAAAGAACTGGATCAAACGGATATACTTGGATAAAGCGCATAATTATGTCACGATTGCCCGTACCGGATCGGTCCTCGATCTGGAAGAACTGACGGAAGGGAGGCATCTCTTGTCTGATTTCATCATTCGTTATTTGTTTGAGAAAACAGGACAGTCCAGCGAGCTGGAACAGAGCGGAAATATTTTGGTCGAGTTTTCCATGCTTGAGCTGAAAGAGGCGTATGAGAAGGATGTCAGGAAACAATTGTTTGGGCATACCATTCGGATGGAAGACATTGAAGATACTCTTTTGTATCTTTCGCGGATAGAAGCCTTACAGATCGAAGGTGGCTTCTTGGTGTTATACAACCGATTGCAGATAGACAGATTGGTTCTGAATAATAAGATGCAATATAAACAGGATGATTATCATAAACTCGAACTGTTTTATGCCAATAAGATCCAGCAGATTAATATTGTCGGTGAATATGTACGGAAAATGCTTTCCGGTAATAGCGATGCATTGGAATTTGTTGACGACTATTTCCAACTGAATTATTCGTCATTCCTCCAAAAATATTTCCCTGGTAAACGGAGGGATGAGATTAACCGGAAAATGACGAATACCAAACTTCAGCGGTTATTGGGGAAATTGTCCGAAACACAATTGGAGATTGTCAAGGATGACCGTCCCGGTTCTATAGTCGTCATGGCGGGACCCGGAAGTGGAAAGACACGTGTACTTGTTCATAAACTGGCTTACTTGCTGTTGGAGGAAGATGTCAAGCACGAACAACTCTTGATGCTGACTTTTTCTCGTGCTGCTGCGAGCGAATTCAGACGACGGTTATGGGATTTGATAGGGACTGCTGCTGGTTATGTTGAGATCAAGACTTTCCACTCTTATTGTTTCGACCTGTTAGGGCTGCAAGGTTCTTTAGAAAAATCATCTTCCGTAATTATCGATGCCGTGGGAAAAATAGACAATGGGGAAGTAGAGATAAATCGTATTACAAAAACGGTTCTGGTGATTGATGAGGCGCAGGATATGACTGAAGACGAGTTTGCACTGGTGGAGGCGCTTATTCGTAAAAATGAGGACTTGAAGGTGGTCGCGGTAGGTGACGATGACCAGAATATTTACAGTTTCCGTCGTTCGAATTCCCGATATATGAGAAAGCTGGTCGATGAATACGGTGCTCGTACGCATGATTTGCTGGTCAATTTCCGAAGCAAAAAGTGTTTGGTTGAGTTTGCGAATCGTTTTTGGGAAACTATACCTGAAAGAATGAAGCAGTCGCGGATCATTTCTCACGACCAGGATGAAGGTGAGATCCGTATCGTTCAATACCAGTCGCCGAATATGGTTATACCATTGGTGCAGGATATTTGTGCAACCCCTCTAATCGGAACGACCTGCGTATTGACTCAGACAAACTGGGAAGCGATACAGGTTGCCTGTTTGTTGAAAGATAAACGTATGCCAGTCCGTTTGATTCAGTCAAACGAGGGTTTCCGTCTGTGCGATATGGATGAGATGCGTTTCTTCAACCGGATTTTAGGATCGCAAGCGGAGGTTCATCTGATAGATGAAGTATGCTGGGCTGAGGCAAAACAAGCTATTAAAAATGAATATTGTGAAGCTGCTTCTTGGGAAATTTGCCGGGGGATTATTCAGAATTTCGAACAACTTTATCCCTGTAAGTATCGTTCGGATTGGGAAACGTATCTGTTTGAATCGAAGCTGGAAGATTTCTATGCCGTTCGGGGAGAAACTATCGTTGTTTCTACGATTCACAAGGCAAAAGGGAAAGAGTTTGATAATGTCTTTCTGCTTTTAAACGATAATAGGGATTTATTAGGGGATAATCAGCCTGTCACGGATGAAAAGAGACGTGAGATTTATGTAGCACTCACACGTGCCAAAAATAAGTTATCGATCCATTTGAATAGCTATTATCCGGAAATTTTCGGCAATGAGGAAAAAATTATCCGGTTCGATAAGGCTTATTATCCGATGCCGGAACGTTTACTGTTCTTGCTTACGCATCGCGATGTATGGTTGGATTTTTTCAAAGATGCAAGGAGGCAGGAGTCGATTGGAAATCTGAAAAGTGGCATGCCATTGCGGTTGATGGAGGGCGGTTGTTGCGATTCGTCGGATAAGGAAGTTGTCCGTTTTTCAAACAGTTTCAAAAAAGAGATCGAGAAATGGCTGGATAAGGGATATGAACTGAAAGAGGCACGCGTTAATTTTGTCGTGTATTGGAAAAAAACGGGAGAAGAAGAGGAGGTAAAAGTTCTTTTACCGGAAATAGTGTTGGTAAAGGTGAGAAACTTAAATGTTTCGGAATTGATGATTTTATAAATGTGGAGGATGATATGAAAATACTGGAAACGGAACGATTGTTATTACGGGGATTGGAACAAGGAGATTTTAAGGATGTGTGCAAACTGTTGCAGGACGATGAAGTCATGTATGCCTATGAAGGGGCATTCAACGATCAGGAAGTGCAAAACTGGCTGGATAGGCAGTTCGGACGGTACCGGCACGACGGCTTCGGTTTATGGGGAGTGGTTGAGAAAGGTAGCAACGAACTAATTGGGCAGTGTGGTATTACTTATCAGGAATTTGACGGAAAACGAGTCCCTGAAATCGGTTACCTTTTTAGAAAGGAGTTTTGGCATAAGGGCTTTGCTATCGAAGCTGCTGTCGCTTGTCGGGAGTATGCTTTCCATACGCTTGGTTTCGAAGAGGTCTATTCGATCATACGGGATACCAATATTGCTTCCCAAAAAGTAGCGCGGCGCAATAGCATGCAAAAAGTGGCAACCTTCATAAAGCATTACCGAGGGGTGGACATGCCGCATTTTGTTTATAAAGTCAGTTTGTGTAAATGAGAAATCCAAAAGCGATTTCCCAGAACAAAATCGCTCTGATAATGATTATATAAAAAAGCCTTTTGCTTTCTTACGATCCGTATGTGATGAAAGGACTTTTTCTTTTTATTTGGTAGATTTGTTGAAAGAATATTGTTTTATAGAATAATTTAACTAAATGGTAGATAAAATGATTATTTCTATTAATGTGTCAAATAAACTTCGTTTATATGAACATTATGTAATATAATGTAAGTATCTTTGCAGTCGGAATAAACAAGATAGAACCAAATGGAAGTACTTAAACACGAGTGTGGAGTCGCCATGGTCCGGTTACTAAAGCCTTTGGAATATTATCATCAGAAGTATGGAACCTGGATGTATGGGCTCAATAAGCTCTATTTGTTGATGGAAAAGCAGCATAACCGCGGTCAAGAAGGAGCCGGTTTAGCATGCGTCAAGTTGGAAGCTAGTCCCGGCGAAGAATATATGTTTCGGGAAAGAGCATTAGGCACAGAAGCCATTACCGAGATATTCGCAGCCGTTCATGAGTATTACAAGGATTTGCCGCCCGACAAACTGAATGATCCGCTTTTTGCTAAAACAAACCTTCCCTTTGCAGGAGAGCTTTATATGGGACACCTGCGTTACAGTACGACCGGGAAATCCGGTATTTCCTATGTCCATCCTTTTTTACGCCGTAACAACTGGAGAGCCAAGAACCTTGCTCTTTGCGGTAATTTCAATCTTACTAACGTACAGGATATTTTTGAAGAGATAACAGCCATCGGCCAGCATCCGCGTGCCTATGCCGACACTTTCATCATGCTAGAACAGGTGGGGCACCGTCTGGACCGTGAGGTCGAACGCCTGTACCGGAAGTACGAAGCCGAAGGGCTGAAAGGAATGAATATCACCCATGCGATCGAGGCAAATGTCGACCTGTCGAATGTCCTGAAACGTTGTGCCCCGCAATGGGACGGTGGTTTCGTGATCTGCGGACTGACCGGGAGCGGCGAATCTTTCAGCGTGCGCGATCCTTGGGGCATCCGTCCGGCGTTTTACTATGCCGATGACGAGATTGTGATCTTGGCAAGCGAACGTCCAGTAATCCAGACGGCCATGAATGTGCCTGCCGAAGATGTGCATGAACTGAAAAGGGGAGAGGCGCTGATCATCAACAAGCAAGGTGACTGGCATACCTCGCAGATTATGGAGCCGAAGGAGAATAAGGCATGCTCGTTCGAACGTATTTACTTCTCGCGTGGAAGCGATCGGGATATTTACCGCGAACGGAAACGGTTGGGTGAAAATCTTGTACCTGCAGTCCTGAAGGCTGTGGACAACGATCTGAACCATACGGTCTTTTCCTTTATCCCGAATACGGCGGAGGTTGCTTACTTCGGATTGCAGGAGGGCATGAACGAATATTTGAACAAGAAGAAAAAAGAATGGATCGCCGATCGTAGCCACCTGCTTCAGGAGGAAGAACTGGAACAAATCCTGTCCATGCGTGTTAGGTGTGAAAAAGTAGCGATCAAGGATATAAAATTGCGTACATTTATTGCTGAGGGAAACAGTCGTAACGATCTGGCTGCCCATGTGTACGATATCACGTACGGAAGCGTCGTGCCTTTCGAGGACAATCTGGTCGTGATCGACGACAGTATCGTGCGCGGTACGACACTCCGGCAGAGTATCATCGGTATTTTGGACCGCCTGAATCCGAAGAAGATCGTGGTGGTCAGCTCGTCTCCGCAGGTGCGCTATCCGGACTATTACGGTATTGATATGTCTCGTATGAGCGAATTTATCGCGTTCAAGGCTGCCGTGGCACTTTTAGTGGACAAGGGGATGGAATCCGTTCTGCTCGATGCCTATAAGAAAGCCAAGCGGCAGCAGGTTATGCCGTGCGATGCGACCGTAAATTGCGTGAAGGAGATTTATGCGTCTTTCACCGACGAGGAAATTTCGGCCAAGATGGTGGAACTGCTTACCCCCGTAGGAACACGTGCGAAGGTGGAGATTGTCTACCAGACACTCGAAGGGTTACATGCCGCTTGTCCTGATCATCCGGGCGACTGGTATTTCTCCGGTGATTATCCGACACCTGGTGGTGTACGAATGGTGAACGAAGCGTTCATTCATTATATGGAAGAGGAATATTGGGGAATTGAAAAATGATAATTGAATATTGAAAATGACAAGAAAAACAGCAACATTGGTCTTAGACGACGGAAGCATGTTTCACGGCTTCTCTTTTGGTTTTGACAAGGCAGTGGCCGGCGAAGTGGTGTTCAACACTGCTATGACCGGTTATCCCGAAAGTCTTACCGACCCTTCGTATGCCGGGCAGTTGATGGTTCTGACTTATCCGCTGGTCGGAAACTACGGGGTGCCTCCTTTCTCTATCGAAGAGAACGGCTTGCCTACCTTCATGGAGAGTGAGAAAATTCATGCGGAGGCGATTATCGTGAGTGACTATAGTGAAGAGTATAGCCACTGGAATGCTGTGGAAAGCCTTGGTGACTGGTTGAAACGTGAGAAGATTCCCGGAATCACCGGCATCGATACCCGTGCGCTGACAAAAAAGATACGAGAGCACGGGGTAATGATGGGACGTATCGTTATCGGTACCGCCGATAAAGAAGGTGAAAGTGGAGGGGAAATACCGGATTACGGTAGCATCAATTATGTGGATCGTGTTTCTTGCAAAGACATTGTCGCCTACTTACCTGACGGGATCACCACCCATTACCCTGTAGGCTTCGACAACTTTCAATTTTCAACTTTCAACTCTCAACTCTTGAAGCGTGTTGTGCTTCTCGATTGTGGTGTGAAAGCCAATATCATCCGTAACCTTTTGAAGCGGAATGTAGTGGTGATACGTGTTCCCTGGAACTATGATTTCAATCATTTGGAATACGACGGGCTTTTCCTTTCGAACGGCCCTGGCGATCCCAATACTTGCGATGTTGCTGTCCGGAATATCCGCAAGGCATTGGATGGGGACAAACCGATCTGTGGCATTTGCATGGGAAACCAGTTGCTTGCCAAAGCAGGCGGTGCTTCGATCTATAAACTGAAGTATGGCCACCGCAGCCATAACCAGCCGGTGCGTATGGTGGGGACGGAGAAGTGTTTTATCACCTCCCAGAATCACGGCTACGCAGTGGATAATGACACATTGGGGGCTGACTGGGAACCGCTCTTTGTCAATATGAACGACGGGACAAACGAAGGAATCCGGCATAAGACGAAGCCTTTCTTTTCTTCCCAGTTCCATCCCGAAGCATGTAGCGGACCGACCGATACGGAGTTTATCTTCGATAAGTTTGTCGATTTGCTTTAGGAATTGGGACGACAGATCTAAAAATGTTAACGAATAAAAGAGTCTGAAAATGAAAGAAGATATAAAGAAAGTCCTGATACTCGGTTCCGGCGCCCTAAAGATCGGTGAAGCGGGAGAATTCGACTATTCAGGTAGCCAGGCTTTGAAAGCCATCAAGGAGGAGGGAATCCAGACAGTGCTTATCAATCCGAACATCGCTACGGTACAGACTTCGGAAGGAGTGGCAGATACCGTTTATTTCCTGCCCGTCACTCCCTTCTTTGTCGAAAAGGTGATCGCCAAAGAACGTCCGGATGGCATCCTGCTCGCTTTTGGAGGCCAGACGGCGTTGAACTGCGGTGTGGCGCTTTACCAGAGTGGTGTGCTGGAAAAATATAACGTCCGTGTACTCGGTACTCCGGTACAGGCAATCATGGATACGGAGGATCGCGAACTCTTCGTCCGCAAACTCGACGAGATCGGTGTGAAGACGATCAAGAGCGAAGCGGTGGAAAATGCCGAAGATGCCCGCCGGGCTGCTGCCGAGTTAGGCTATCCGGTGATTGTCCGTGCCGCTTATGCTTTGGGCGGCCTCGGCTCCGGCTTCTGCGACAATGAGGAGGAACTGGATGTACTGGTTGAAAAAGCCTTCTCTTTCTCTTCTCAAGTGTTGGTGGAAAAGAGTTTGAAGGGATGGAAAGAAGTGGAATATGAGGTGGTGCGCGACCGTTTCGACAACTGTATCACGGTCTGCAACATGGAGAACTTCGACCCGTTGGGTATCCATACCGGCGAAAGCATTGTGATCGCTCCCTCACAGACACTGACCAACAGCGAGTATCATAAACTTCGTGAACTGGCTATCCGGATCATTCGTCATATCGGTATCGTGGGCGAATGTAACGTGCAATATGCTTTCGATCCGGAGAGCGAAGACTACCGCGTGATCGAAGTGAATGCCCGTCTTTCCCGTTCGTCTGCGCTGGCCTCTAAAGCAACCGGTTATCCGTTGGCTTTCGTCGCAGCCAAGTTGGGACTGGGTTACGGCCTTTTTGATTTGAAAAACTCGGTGACGAAGACGACAAGTGCTTTCTTCGAACCGGCTCTCGACTATGTGGTCTGCAAGATCCCGCGCTGGGATTTGGGTAAGTTTCATGGTGTGGCTCGTGAGTTGGGGTCGAGCATGAAATCTGTGGGCGAGGTGATGGCGATCGGGCGCACCTTCGAAGAGGCGATCCAAAAAGGGTTGCGTATGATCGGACAGGGCATGCATGGTTTCGTGGAAAACAAGGAGCTGGTGATAACCGACATCGACAAGGCACTCCATGAACCGACCGACACCCGTATCTTCGTTATCTCCAAAGCGTTCCGTGCCGGATATACCATCGATCAGATACACGAACTGACCAAGATAGACCGGTGGTTCCTACAAAAACTCTACGGAATCATGTGTACCTCCAAGGAGTTGCATAAATTGACAATTGACAATGGACAATTGGCAATTAAAAAAGAATATCGCAATCCTGATAATTGTCAATCGTCCATAGTCTATAGTTCATTGCTTCGCAAGGCGAAACGGCAAGGTTTCTCCGATTTTCAGATAGCTCGCGCCTTCGGCCTTGAGGGAAATATAGAAAAAGGTATGATGCAGATCCGCCAGTTTCGTAAGGAACACGGCATCGTTCCGGTAGTGAAACAGATCGATACGCTGGCTGCTGAATACCCGGCGCAGACGAACTATCTGTATCTGACCTATAGCGGTACGGAAAACGACGTGCAGTATCAGGGTGACCACCGTTCCATCGTCGTGCTGGGTTCCGGCGCTTACCGGATCGGCAGTTCGGTCGAGTTCGACTGGTGTGGCGTGCAGGCGTTGGAAACGATCCGTAAGGAAGGTTGGCGTTCAGTGATGATCAACTACAATCCCGAAACAGTTTCGACCGACTATGATATGTGTGACCGCCTTTACTTCGATGAACTGACCTTCGAGCGTGTGATGGATATCCTCGAACTGGAAAATCCGCACGGCGTGATTGTCTCGACAGGCGGCCAGATACCCAATAACCTGGCGATGCGTCTGGACGAGCAGCATGTCAATATCTTGGGGACATCCGCCAAGAGTATCGACAATGCCGAAGATCGCGAGAAATTTTCCGCCATGCTGGACCGCATCGGTGTGGACCAGCCGCGTTGGAAAGAGCTTTCGTCGATGGAAGATATCAACGAGTTTGTGGCTGAGGTGGGTTTTCCGGTCTTGGTTCGTCCGAGTTATGTGCTGAGTGGCGCCGCCATGAATGTCTGCTCCAACCAGGAAGAACTCGAACGCTTCTTGCAGCTGGCAGCCAACGTGTCGCAGAAACATCCGGTCGTTGTCAGCCAGTTCATCGAACATGCCAAGGAAGTGGAAATGGATGCAGTAGCCGATAAGGGTGAGATCGTCATGTATGCTATCTCCGAACATATCGAGTTTGCCGGTGTGCATTCCGGCGATGCAACTATCCAGTTTCCCGCACAAAAGCTGTATGTTGAAACGGTCCGCCGCATCAAGCGTATCAGCAAGCAGATCGCAAAAGAGCTGAATATCTCTGGTCCGTTCAACATCCAATATCTGGCGAAAGGCAACGAGATCAAGGTGATCGAATGTAACCTTCGCGCGAGCCGTTCCTTTCCTTTCGTCAGCAAAGTATTGAAGATTAACTTTATTGAACTGGCCACTCGCATCATGTTAGGTTTACCTGTCGAGAAACCTAATAAGAACGAATTCGATCTGGATTATGTAGGTATCAAAGCCTCGCAGTTCTCCTTCAACCGCTTGCAGAAAGCTGACCCTGTTTTAGGTGTTGATATGGCTTCGACGGGCGAGGTCGGGTGTATCGGCGACGATGTTTCCGAGGCTGTTTTGAAAAGTATGCTTTCCGTCGGTCTCCGTATCCCAGAAAAGAATATTCTGCTCTCGACGGGTACGCCAAAACAGAAAGTGGCCATGTTGGATGCCGCCAAGATGTTGGCATCGAAAGGCTACAACCTCTTTGCAACAGGCGGGACACACCGCTTTCTCGAAGAAAACGGCATCTCCAGTACGCGGGTTTACTGGCCGAGCGAGGAGGACATGGAACCTCAAGCACTCACCATGCTCCACGAAAGGAAGATTGACATGGTTGTGAATATTCCGCGCGACCTTTCAGCCGGTGAGTTGAATAATGGCTATAAGATCCGTCGTGCCGCCATCGATCTGAACGTTCCGCTCATCACAAATGCCCGTCTGGCAAGCGCCTTTATCGAAGCATTTTGCACGCTGGGCATGGACGATATACAAATCCGAAGCTGGCAGGAGTATAAGTGATTTGTTACTTTTGGATCAAGTTCAAAGTAACAGAAATAATTATTACATTTGTGGTAATTAAAATAAACCAATATGAAGATAGGATTATTTATTCCCTGTTATATCAATGCGGTATATCCGGAAGTTGGTGTTGCTTCCTATAAATTATTGAAAAGTCTCGGGTTGGATGTGGATTATCCGTTAGACCAGACTTGTTGTGGCCAGCCAATGGCAAATGCCGGATTCGAGCATGAATCGGCAGGGTTGGCGCTGCGTATGGAAGAATTGTTCCGTTCGTACGATTATGTGGTTGGCCCTTCTGCCAGTTGTGTCGCTTTCGTGAAAGAGAATCATCCCGGTATTCTGGAAAAGGCAGGTCATGTGTGTATGAACAGCAAGAAGATTTATGATATCTGCGAGTTTCTGCACGATATTGTGAAGGTCAAGGAACTGAAAGCTGAATTTCCCCACAAGGTAAGCATTCACAATAGCTGTCACGGTGTGCGCGAGTTGCATCTTTCTTCTCCGAGTGAACGGAATATCCCGTATTTTTCTAAGTTGCGCGATCTCCTCTCTTTGGTGAAAGGCATTGAGATATTCGAACCGAAACGTATCGACGAGTGCTGTGGGTTCGGTGGCATGTTTGCGATTGAGGAACCCGAAGTGTCCGTCTGTATGGGACGAGATAAGGTGAAGGACCACATGAGCACAGGAGCCGAGTACATCACCGGTGCCGACAGTTCCTGCCTGATGCATATGGAAGGCGTGATCAAGCGTGACAACCTTCCGATCAAAACGATTCATATTGTTGAAATATTAGCCTCCGGATTATGAGCACGAAACATTCAAAAGCGGCTGCCCGCTTCATCGGGAACCGCAAGCAGGAAGCCTGGCACGACGAAACCCTCTGGATGGTCCGTGTCAAACGGGATAAAATGAGCCATTCGCTTCCCGAATGGGAACGCTTGCGTGAACTGGCTTGTGAGATCAAACTTTATTCGAACAGCCATTTGGATGTCCTTTTGGAAGAGTTCGAGAAGAACGCCACGGCCAACGGAGCGATTGTCCATTGGGCGAAAGACGCGGCGGAACATAATGCGATCGTCGAGGAAATCCTGCAACAGCACAAGGCGCATACGCTGATAAAGAGCAAATCCATGTTGACAGAAGAGTGTGGTATGAACGATTACCTGTTCGGAAAAGGTTACGATATAATCGAGAGCGACCTCGGCGAACGTATCCTTCAATGGATGAAACTTCATCCCAGCCATATCGTGATGCCCGCTATCCATATCAAGCGGCAGGAGGTGGGCGAGATGATGGAGCGCGTGTTAGGTACGGAAAAAGGCAATTCCGACCCGACCTATCTGACGCATGCCGTCCGCAAAAATATGCGTGAGAAATTCCTGACAGCCGATGTTGCCATGACGGGAGCTAACTTTGCAGTTGCTTCGACTGGAGAGATAGTGGTCTGCACCAACGAGGGGAATGCAGATATGGGAACTTCTTTCCCGAATGTTCACATTGCGACGTTCGGAATGGAGAAGATCGTGCCGGATCGGGACTCGTTAGGTGTCTTCACCCGCCTGCTGGCACGCTCCGGCACGGGGCAGCCGATCACTTCCTACACTTCTCACTATTGTAAACCGAAAGAAGGAGGTGAGTTTCATATCATCATAGTCGATAACGGGCGGAGTGATATCCTGGCATGTCCCGATCATATCCGTACGCTGAACTGCATCCGTTGTGGCGAGTGTATGAATACTTGTCCGGTCTATCGCCGTAGCGGTGGTTATTCCTATACATATTTTATACCCGGCCCGATTGGGATCAATCTAGGGATGCTGAAAGATCCGGTGAAATATTCGGACAATGTTTCTGCCTGTTCGTTGTGCCTCTCTTGCTCGAATGTTTGCCCGGTCAAGATAGACCTCGGCGAACAGATCTATCGCTGGCGTCAGGACTTGGATAAGATAGGGAAAGCGAGTACGGAGAAAAAGATTATGTCCGGCGGCATGAAGTTCCTGATGGAACGTCCGAAACTGTTCAATACGGCTTTGAAGTTTGCCCCGGTAGTCAATAACATGCCTCGTTTTATGATCTACAACGCTTTGAATGCATGGGGGAAGGGCCGTGAACTGCCAGCTTTTGCCAAGCAGTCGTTCAATGAAATGTGGAAAAGTAACAAGATAAAATAATGTAGGGGTGAAGTATGCTTGCCCTTAAAATGATACGACAATGAGTAGCAAAAACGATATATTATCTGCTATCCGTCGTCACACCGGCAAACGTTACGATATGCCGGAACTGACGCTGGATGCCATCACTTACGAAGATAAAATCCTCCAGTTTACCGACTCTCTGAAAGCTGCTGGGGGGCAAGTCGTCCTGATGCAGCCTGGAGACGATATCAACGATATTATTCGTCACCATTTTCCTGATGCAATCCGTATCGCCTCCAATCTGTCCAGTATTACCTGTGCCACCTTTAATCCGGACGATCTCGACGATCCTCGTGAGTTGGACAATACAGACCTTGCCATCGTGGAAGGCCATTTTGGTGTAGCCGAGAACGGGGCTGTCTGGATTACCCGCCAGGTAAAGCATAAGGCATTGTATTTTATCTCCAACAGCCTGGTTATGCTGATAGACCGCAATTCGATCGTGAACAATATGCATGAAGCCTATAAACGGACGGAAAACATGACATATGATTTCGGTGCTTTTATCTCAGGCCCCTCTAAAACAGCTGATATAGAACAGGCTCTTGTATTGGGTGCACATGGCCCGGTCAAGGTATTGGTTGTGTTGAAATAGGATGTGTTCCCGTAAATAGCTGAAAAAACAGGGTAACGCAGATCTTGCCAATTGGGTGGATTTGCGTTACTCTATATGTCCTGTTGTTATTAATCTACATTTCGCTTATTAAACAACGAAGCGATCCATAACATCAGAATGGCTCCGACTGTCGCCGTAATCAGACTGCCGATAATACCGGAAGCTGCAATTCCGAGTAATCCGAATACCCAGCCGCCCAATACACCGCCGGCTATTCCCAAAATCAGATTGATTATTACTCCGAAGCCACCGCCCCGCATGATTTTACCGGCCAAAAAGCCGGCTGCTATACCTATGATAATGTACCATAAAAATCCCATAGCTTTTAAATTTTATGTTGTTATTGTATATATAACCGCTCATGGAGGCATGAAGTTTATTGCAGTAAAGGATTCCTTTTTCAAAACACCGGTGTTTTGAAAACGAAACATATATGTTTTGCATTCAAAACATATATGCTTTGAAAAGGGCTGTCATTGCAATCGCTTAAACCTGTTTTCCCATTTGATAGGCATCTTTCATGGCGGGATTTCCGTTGATCTCTCCTTTGTGCCAAACGCCTAATCCGAACACGGTTCCTTTTATTACGGGATCTTCCAGGCAGTCCAGGAATCCCTGGAAAGTGTCGATCGTGCGGAGCATTTTCTTACGGTCGTCTTCGGCTGCCGTTACGATGAAATAAAATTCCTTGCCGTTCATCTCCGTGTATCTTCCACAGCAGCGGTCTATCAGGGTTTTCATTTGAGCGCTTATTGTGTAGAAATAGACTGGGGTAGCCATTACGATCACATCGGCATCCACCATTTTTTCGATGATTTCTGCCGCGTCGTCTTTTTGAGGGCATGGCTTCTGGTACAGACTGCATGTACTGCATCCCGTACAGTAATGGATTGTTTTGTCTCTCAGGAAAATCTTTTCCACTTCATGATTGCTTTCTGCCGCACCACGCATAAATTCGTCACAGAGCGTGTCTGAGTTGCCGCCTCGGCGAGGACTGGATGATAAGATCAATACTTTTTTTGCCATACTTGTATATTAGTTTAAATCGCTATTAAGAATGTTCCGGAGGAACAGATACAAAGTTACTGTGACAGGTTGGTTCGGATTGTATATGAATTACGGGGATAAGTACCATTTTTACAGGATAAGGGTATACATCCTGATTTTTGGTCAACGGACAGGCGTGTAGTCTATCTCGGACTCTTCGTCCGTCGCTTCGAGCTTGAATATGACAGGGCGTAATCCGTCATTGCAACTGCAGATGGCAACTCCCGGTTTTCTGATCCAGTCTCCATAATAGAATACTTCTTTTCCGGCACCATGTGACAACGCAAAAGCATATTGGTAAATCGCTTTCCAAGCCTCGTCACAAAAACCTTCCGGCTTGGCATAATCAGCATAAAAAACTTGTCCTTCTTTCAGCATGGGGCAGGCGGTCAGTCCTTCGGCGCCGTATTCGCGGGCCAGTTGTTCATCTAAAGTAGTTTTTAATACCGTAATCTTGACTTTTTTCATCTGATATGTTTTTTGATGGTTTAACAATGAAAATCTGAATCAGAACAGGAAACCGAGTGAGAAACTCATTATGTTTGTTCGTTTTTCAATGTTGAGAGTCCCTTTCTGGTTGGCCTCGGTACCTATCTCACGGAAATCGGAAGCTACCTCGTTCAAACCGAATTCATAACTGAAGTCAAGAAACAGACGCCAGATACTGACTCCCAGCCCGGCGGCTATGCTGATGCCGAAAGGGGTATTGTCGTCTTCAAACTCGCGGGGTCTGTCTGTCATATCTGTACTGTAGCGCGTTTTGTAGTTGTATTTGATATTGGGGCCGAACATCATGCTTAATGCGTACGGACCTTCTTTTACCAGATAATAACCGATCATCACCGGAACTTCGAGCGTGGCGGACTTATAAGTAATCCGGTTCTTGCCGATAGGCATTTGGGTGTTTGTCCCGTCAGGCAGGCTGTTTTCTGTCTGTGGTATGTTGAAACGTATGTCACCTTCCGTATATTGCCATGCCAAGCTGGGTTGAATATAGAAACGATCGATATTGACTCGTGCAAACACAGCTGCTTGGTAACCTACCTTATATTGCAGACGTATGTCTTCCATCTCCTGATTGTCTATCGTCAACGATTTGACAATCGGGAGCGCGGCATTGACTCCAACTTTTCCTCCCCAGTTGAATGTCTTGTCTTCGATCTTGATAAACTTCTGGGCGTTGGCCGAGAAACAGAATGGAAGTATCAGCAATATAAGGTAAATTTTCTTCATGACTATTTTTTCTTTCTGACCGACCAGCCGAATTTACCGACAAAGTCGCCCAATCCGTAATATTTGCCATGTGAATAAGCCAGCAGGTCAGCACGCTGCATATCGAAAGCTCCCGTTTCCGGGTCCAGATATTTGTCGTCGGCCTGCACGTTTACCACATCGGCGATAAACATGTCATGGCTGCCTAATGCCATTACTTCTTTTACCCGGCATTCGATGCAGAGCGGGCATTCTTCGATGATTGGAGCATTTACGACTGAGGCTTTTCCTGGCGTCAGTTTCATCTCTTCGAACTTAGTATGATCTTTGCCGGAATTGACACCACACCAGTCTGTTGCGTATGCTAAAGAGCGGGTTGTCAGGTTAATCACAAATTCCATGTTCTTTTTCAAGATCGGGTAGGAGTGACGTTCCGGACGGACGGAGATATAACACATCGGTGGGTTAGTACATATCGTACCCACCCACGCGACAGTGATAATATTGTATTCTGAAGGCTCAGAGCCGCAACTAACCATTACTGCTGGCAGCGGATAGATCATCGTGCCGGGCTTCCAGTCGTGTTTCATGACAATTGATAATTGACAATGGGCAATTAAAAGACTGCGACAAATAATTGTCGATTGTCCATTGTCGATTGTTAATTATTTAACGATGATGTCTTCTTTATTAATCTTACGTTCGCAATAATGGCATCTGATCGTACCCTTTTCTTTGTCGATTACATCGAAACGAGTCGGCATTGGTTCATTATTGGTAATACATTTCGGATTGTTGCATTTTACGAGCCCTACCAGTTCGTCTGGTAAGGTAACGGTCTTTTTCTCCACCACTTCGTAATCGCGGATAATGTTCAGGATCACGTTTGGGGCGATCAGGGCGATGCGGTTGATCTCTTCGTCACAGAAGAACTTGTCGGAGATTTTGATCATGCCTTTACTGCCCATTTTATTGCTGTGGAAATTGTTGCCGATCGTAATCGTATTGTCCATGTTTTCCAGCCCCAGTAATTTGGCTACTTTAAACAACTGGCTGGGGGGAATATGATCAATGGCAGTACCGTTCTCTAAAGCGGCGACCTGCAATTCTTTTTTCTTTTCTGCTGACATAACTTTTGATAATTGAAAATTGATAATTGAAAGTTGAAAATCAGGAAACGGGATTCTTAATCTTCAACGGAAATGCCCAACACTTCGCAGATGATGGCTTGACGGGCGAACAGTCCGTTGCGTGCCTGCTGGATATAATAGGCTTTCGGATTATCGTCCACATCATAAGCGATTTCGTTCACGCGAGGCAGCGGATGCAGGATGCGCAAGTTCTCGCGACTGTTTTTCAGCATGTCATTCTTCAGTATATACACATTCTTTACACGTTCGTATTCTTCGAGGTCGGTGAAACGTTCGCGTTGTACACGAGTCATGTACAGAATATCCGTCTGGTTGATGATGTCTTCCGTAAATTCGGTATATTCGTTGTATTTGATGCCATGTTTGTCGCAGAAGTTTTTCTGTTCGTCCGGCATGCGGAGTTCGTTTGGTGCGATAAAGTTGAATGTCGGGTTGAAATGAGACATACCTACTATCAGTGAGTGTACGGTACGTCCGTATTTCAGGTCGCCTACCATTGTGATGTTGAGATCGGTCAGCTTGCCTTGTGTCTTTTGAATGGAATAGAGGTCCAGCATTGTCTGGGAGGGATGCTGGTTTGCTCCGTCACCGGCATTGATGATAGGCACGTCCGTAACCTCCGATGCATAACGGGCGGCGCCTTCCAAATGGTGGCGCATAATGATAAGATCGACGTAGTTGCTTACCATCAGGATGGTATCTTTCAGTGTTTCGCCTTTGGAGGAACTAGTCGTGGAAGCGTCGGAGAAACCGATCACACGGCCGCCCAACCGGTTCACCGCAGTTTCGAAACTCAGACGTGTGCGGGTGGAGGGTTCGAAGAACAAGGTCGCTGCAACTTTGCCTTCCAGTACCTTACGGTTCGGATTTGCTTCAAACTTCCTGGCGTTATCCAGAATACGAAGAATGTCCTCTTTGGAGCATTGATCGATAGAAACTAAACTTTTACTTTTCATTTATATGCTGTAATATGTTTATTATCTGATATTTATATATTTATGAATTGACTTCTATAAAATATTTGTAAAAAAGTTAGTCGTTTATTCATAGATATAACGTTTCTCGTTTGGCAAAGATAGTTTTTTTCTATACGCTGTCGCACGGCATGACTAAAAAAATATGCCGGGATTTTATTGCTACGAATTAAGAATAGCTGTGATTGTTTCTGGTTATTCATAAGCTTTCCCTATTCTTTTGCCAACAACAGCTCCTTGTTCAAACTTCGAGTTTTTTATATCGACGATCAATACTCCTTTTAGTCCAGATACACCTTCTTTTTTAGCTTCTTCAAGAAATTGCGAAGCAAGTGCGTCATATCCGGAAGCTGATTCAGCGTCAATGGCAATAATCAAATAGCCGTTATCGGTAACAACAGCCTTTTCGCAGGTGAATCCTGTGATGGTTTCGATGTATTTATCTGCACCAGTTACCTCTGTCTTGCTTTCTCCGCATGAAAAAGCAATGATTAGAATTAATGAAAATAGGATGTTTCTCATAATCATTTATTTTAGAGTATTGCTATCTTTTTTGTTTCATCATTGTATTTTACAATATAAAATCCAGATTGGAGTGGTATTGATACATTGTTTTTCACTGATGAACTAAATACTAATGTGCCGTTTATATTGTAGATTGAAACATGAGTATTTTGAACTGTTTCTAAAACAATATTTCTTCTAATAACTCTTATATTCACATTATTAAAGGAAACACATTCGTTGTCAACAGTGTTTTGGTTATATTCCTTAATGTTTTTGAATTCACTCCAATATTTTGATTCCCAGGCATATTTATTATACATTCCATTAGGAACAAATAATTTGCATTCAGTTTTGGTTCGTTCATCAAATGAGTCATCTTTGATTGAAAATGGAACTCCTGTACAATATATTTTATCTATATGACAACCTCTAAAAGCATCACTTTCTATATAATCCATTGATTCTGGGAATATGATTTCTTGTAAGTTTTTACAATTGTCAAATGAATGTTTTAATATAGCGCATTTGCTTTTTATAGTTAATTTATTAATTCCTATACATCCATAGAAAGAGTATGGCCCTATCCATGTTACAGAGTTTGGAATATCTATTTTATTTAGTTTTTCACACCCCCAAAATACCGAACCTGAAAATGTCGTTATTTGTTCAGGTAAAGTGATATCAGAAAGATTTGTACAGTTCTAGTATTTACAACCGATTGTTACTCAATATCTTGTATGTAATAAATCAGAAATATGGCCTTAATCTTTAATGGTACATTCTGAAGGGCGAATATTTAACGCTTTTATTAATTCTTAACTCTCTTGGAACTTCAATATAGGCTGTTCTTTCACATTCCAGTGCTATCTGCGCTCTATGTTCCACATTAATTGGGGCTCATTATACAAGCCTTCGCAAATATAGTATATTTATAGAATTTAGTGTGGTTTTCTGAAGTAATCTTACCAAAATACTAATGAGCAATCTTGAAATAAGCAGACACCAAACCTACATCGCAAAGTGTTTATATTTTGTGCATACATACACTTTTTTTGAATTATACAAGAAAATCCACGAAAAGGCATTACCTTTGTGACTGAAAAAGCAACTGCGCTAATGACCTGAAGAATAAGAATAAATAACATACGAAACTCCTTCGCTGTCTTATAGGCTTTGGTCTGCCTCGCAGGGATAGTGATGGAGTTTTACTTTTATATACGACCATGGCAAAAAAGGCAAAAACAAAAGATGTAGCAAAGAAGACCATCGAGCAAACTTTGTGGGATTCAGCAAACGAATTACGCGGCAACCTTGATGCTGCCGAATACAAAAGTGTAGTGCTCGGACTTGTATTCTTAAAATACATCAACGACTGCTTCAAAGTTAAGCACGATGAACTTGTAGCAGAGGGTGCCGGCTTTGAGGAAGACCCTGATGAATATATCGGTGACAACATCTTTTTTGTTCCTACAGATGCCCGTTGGGATAAAATCGTCAAGGCTTCGCTTACTGCTGAAATAGGAGTTGTCATTGATACAGCAATGGAAGCGTTGGAGCAGGAGAACAGGCAGCTTAAAAGCATTCTCCCGAAAAACTATGCCCGTCCAGAACTCGACAAACGCCGCTTGGGCAATGTAATTGATATTTTTGAAAACAACCTGCATTTCACAGGAACAGAAGCCCGTGATGTGCTCGGGCGTGTATATGAATACTTCCTTGGAGAGTTCGCTCGTGAAGAAGGTAAGAAAGGCGGTGAGTTCTACACTCCATCATGTGTTGTCCGCACCATTGTTGAGGTTATCCAACCCTACAAAGGAAAAATCTTTGACCCGGCTTGTGGTTCGGGAGGTATGTTTGTACAGAGTAGTAAGTTTATCGAACGTCACCGAGGTAATATCAACCAAATTTCTGTTTACGGGCAGGAACTCAACAGCAACACATGGAAATTGGCACAAATGAATCTTGCCATTTGTGGCATTGAGGCTAACTTTGGCGACAGCTTCGGCGATTCATTCCACGATGACAAACATCCGTTCCTCAAAGCGGATTTCGTCATGGCTAATCCACCGTTCAACATTTCCAAATGGGGCGGCGACCAACTGCGTGACGACCCTCGCTGGCAATATGGCATACCGCCGGAGGGCAACGCCAACTTTGCTTGGATGCAGCATATGCTTTATCACTTGGCGGACAACGGACGCATCGGATTAGTGCTTGCCAACGGCTCGCTTTCCTCACAGCAAGGCACAGAGGGCGAAATCCGCAAAAACATTGTCAATGCAGATTTGGTAGAGGGCATTGTAGCTATGCCGTCGCAGTTGTTTTATAATGTGCAGATACCTTGCTGCCTTTGGTTCTTGACGAAGAAAAAGGCTCAACCGGGCAAGACGCTTTTCATTGACGCTCGCAACATGGGCTATATGAAAGACCGTACACACCGTGAACTGTCGTGTGGTGAAGAAACCGAAGACCACGGTAATGACATCGGACGGATTGCAGAAACCTTTGAACAGTTCCGTGCCGGAACGCTGGAAACTGAAAAAGGCTTCTCTGCAATTGCAACCATTGAGGATATAGAAAAGCAAGACTTTATCCTTACTCCCGGTCGTTACGTTGGCATTGCGGAAGTGGAGGATGACGGTGAACCGTTCCAAGAGAAGATGGAGAGGCTTACTTCCGAACTGTCGGATTTGTTCGCCCAATCGCATACACTTGAAAATGAAATCCGCAAGCAGTTGGCAAGAATTGGCTTTACCGTTAAGTAAAAAACTTCTACTCTTCGTTATGTTCACCCAAAAATAACGAAGATATGAAAGAGAAATTAATCCAAGAAATCAGCACCGCAATGGCAGAAGTGTTAAGTTTTGAACAAGTAGCTCACCTTAATAGCGTATTGCTTCAGGTTGTAAGCCAGTACACTATTACCGAGGACGGCGAGACATTGCATGAAAATGCAGTGTCGAATGACCGTCTGCTTGACATCTTCTTGTCTGCAAAACAAGTGGAGGGCTGCACCACTCCGACTATCAAATACTATGGCTCTACCATTCGGCAGTTGTTCAAAAAGATGCCTAAAAAGGTAACAGATTACACCACCGAGGACATCAGGGCCTATCTTGCCGTGTTCCAGCGGAAGAACAAGTCAAGCCGTGTAACTATCGACAACATCCGCCGGATATTTTCTTCATTCTTTGCTTGGCTTGAAGAAGAAGATTACATCATCAAAAGCCCCGTCCGCAGAATACACAAGGTTAAGACCGGAACACAAGTAAAAGAGGTATTGAGCGATGAGAATATCGAACAGCTCCGTGACAGTTGCACCGAAATCCGCGACCTTGCCATCATTGACATATTGGCTTCCACTGGTATGCGTGTGGGCGAGTTGGTGAAACTTAACCGTGAGGACATCAACTTCAACGAGCGTGAATGTATTGTTTTCGGCAAAGGGAACAAGGAACGTATCGTTTACTTTAATGCCCGGGCAAAGATACATCTGCAACAATACTTGGCTTCTCGCAAAGACCGAAATAAGGCACTCTTTGTTTCATTGGCTAAGCCGCACAAGCGTTTGGGTATTTCGGGCGTGGAAACACGTCTGCGCAAACTTGGCCGCTCGGCTAAGATTGTACGTGTTCATCCTCATAAGTTCCGGCGCACATTGGCTACAATGGCTATCGACAAAGGTATGCCTGTCGAACAAGTGCAACGGTTGCTTGGTCATGTCAAGATTGACACGACCATGCACTATGCTATGGTTAATCAAAGCAACGTAAAACTCTCACACCGTAAATTCATAAATTAGCATGTGGTGTTGTTCGACATACGGCAGAAGAACATCATTTCCCAAAAATAAGCGTGGAAATGATAATTTAGAGCAGCAGGCACAGGCGTTGTTCAAGTCGTGGTTTGTGGATTTCGAGCCATTCAAGGACGGCGAATTTGTGGATTCGGAACTTGGAATGATACCAAAAGGTTGGAGGGTTGTTTGCTTGGGCGAAGTTACGAAACAAGTTACTGAGAAAGTTGGTAATCGAGAAGATGTAACCGTTCTTTCTCCTGTAAATTCAGGTGAATTGGTTCTATCAGAGGAATATTTCACAAAGCAAGTGTTTAGCAAAAACTTGTCGAAATATTTGATAGTTAATCCGTTGTCGTTTGCCTATAATCCAGCTCGTATCAACATCGGTTCTATTGGATTAAACGAATATGATTTTGTCGGCTGCGTTAGCCCGGTTTATGTTGTCTTTAAGTGTGAACCGAATTACCACTATTTCTTTGACTTTTATAAAAGGACTGCGGTATTTAAAGATGAGGTCGCATTAAGAGCTATTGGCGGTGTTAGACAATCATTGGGATATGACGATTTCTCTTTGATTAAAACAATATATCCAACACCTGATGTTGTAGCCGAATTTAATAACCTCTATCTGAAAATGAAGGAGGTTATAACGCGGAATGACATTCAAAATAACAAATTGACCACTTTGCGAGATTCACTTCTCCCAAAGCTGATGTCAGGTGAACTAAAAATCAATAATTTTAACCGCTAAATTCTCATTTATGGAACAGTGGAAAGAATACAAATTGTCAGATATACTAAGCATTGTCAGTGGCTTTGCCTATAAAGGGGAGTATCTTGGAAAAGGAGAGTCATTATTGCTTGGCATGGGCTGTGTGTCTTATTCTGAATTATTCCTTGAAAAAGGAATGCGCCCTTACGCAGGAGAATTTCCCGAAAGGTATTCGGTTGAAGCTGGTGATATAGTTTTAGCTACACGGCAACAATCCGACAATCTTCCAATTTTAGGTATGCCAGCTATCGTACCTCAAAAATTCAAGGGGAAGAAAATGGTTTTTGGCGCAAATCTCTATAAAGTTGTTCCCAAATCTCCTGAGTTTCCAATCGACTATATATATTGGCTTCTTAAAACCCCTGCCTACATTCGTCACATACGGTCGTGCCAAACAGGAACTACTGTTAGGATGATAACGAAAGCAAATATAGAAGACTATGCTTTCATGTGCCCTTGTAAGGAGCAACGTAATCAAATAAGCAAATTGCTCTGGGATATTGAAATGAAAATCGTGCTGAACCGCCGGATAAATGATAATTTAGAGCAGCAGGCGCAGGCATTGTTCGACCACTACTTTGACAGTGGAAGCATATATCTTGAAGATTCTATTATGGGATGTTTGACTGATATAGCCGTCTATCTAAACGGGTTGGCAATGCAGAAATTTCCGGCAACTGATATTGAACGAAGTTTACCAGTACTTAAAATAAAAGAATTGGGACAACGTAAATGCGATGATTGTAGCGACCGCTGTTCGGATTCCATAGATGCAGATTACATTATAGACAATGAGGATATTATATTCTCATGGTCTGGAACTCTTATGGTTGATGTTTGGTGTGGAGGTAAATGTGGATTAAACCAACATTTATTTAAAGTTACTCCGTTGAAAAACTATCCACGGTGGTTTGTTTATTATTGGACAAACCGTCATTTAAAGAAATTCAAACTCATTGCAAAAGATAAAGCTGTAACAATGGGGCATATAAGGCGTGGTGACCTTGAAAATGCAGAAGTTGCTATTCCTACAAATCTGAATATGTTGGAAATTAACGCTCGAATAAATCCGTTGTTTCAATCTATCATTGATAGACGATTGGAAATTACTAAATTAGAGAATATTCGCGATGCGCTTCTCCCGAAGCTGATGTCTGGCGAACTGACAATAAACGAAATATAATAAGGTTATGGATAAATCAATCGGCATATTAGATAAAGATTACACGCTATGGGTCAAGGAACTCGTAAAGCGTTATCGCAGTAGCCAAATCAAGGCGGCTGTAAAGGTAAACAATGAAATGCTCCGTTTTTATTGGGAGCTTGGCAAAGACATTGAGGAAAAGCAAGCGGACAACAAGTATGGCAGTAAGTTTTACGCCACATTGAGCCGTGACTTGCGCCATGAGTTACCCAATGTTGAAGGACTATCTGAAACCTCAATCCGCTACGCAAAACGCTTTTACTCGCTTTATAACCAACAGATTACAATTCTGCCACAACTTGTGGAAGAATCTAAAAAGGCAAATCTTCCACAGCTTGTGGAAAGATTGCAATCGGATTTATTCTCTGTACCTTGGGGGCATCATCGCTATATAATCGACAAATGCTCGGACGAGTCCGACAAGGCTCTGTTCTATGTCCGCCAGACTTTGGAAAATGGTTGGAGCAGGGATATGTTGCTCAATATGCTGGGAACAGACCTGTATGAACGCAGCGGCAAAGCGCAGACCAATTTCAAGAGTACACTTCTTAATACAGACAGTGATTTAGCGCAGGAAATAACACGTGACCCTTATAACTTCTCTTTTACTAAATTACGAGGAAAATACAACGAGCGTGCCCTTAAAGACGCATTGCTTACCAACATCACAAACTTTTTGCTGGAGCTTGGTACAGGCTTTGCTTATGTAGGCAAAGAGTATCGCTTGCAAATTGCTGAAAAAGAAAAATTTATCGATTTGCTCTTTTATAACCTAAAACTGTCCTGTTATGTGGTGGTAGAGGTTAAGATAGGCGAGTTTGACTTTGCCGATGTCGGGCAGTTAGGCGGTTATGTTGTGGCTTGCAATCACCTTCTCCGCAAAGAAGGGCGTGACAATCCTACGATAGGATTGCTTATTTGCAAACAAAAGAGCAACACTCTGGCTCAATATGCGCTTGAATCAAGCAGTCAGCCCCTCGGAATATCCGAATATGAGCTTGAAAAGCTATATCCCGAAAAGGTGGAAGGCACAATGCCGTCCATCAAGGAGATAGAAGCTAAATTAGATGGTCAAACCAATAGCTAAATTCTCATTTATGGAACAGTGGAAAGAATATAAATTAGGAGATATTTCCAATATGAAATATGGGAAACTACCTCCAAAGCAAAATAACGGTTCATATCCAATTTGGTCTGGATATAGAAATGTAGGATTTGCAACAACTTATAATTGTCGCAAAGGAACTATCATTGTGGTTGCTCGTGGCGTAGGTGGAACAGGCGATGTTAAAATTTCCAGCGAGGATTGTTTCCTAACGAATTTATCGATAGCAGTTGAATTGGATAATAAGATATGCGAGCCACTATATTTTTACTATAAATACAAATTATCAAATCTAAGGTATTTAGATACTGGTTCAGCTCAATCTCAAATTACTATTGATGATTTAAAGAGATTGTCATTAAAACTACCTCCTCTTGAAGAACAGAAACGTATTACGGAGATTCTTTCCTCTATTGATTATAAAATCGAGCTGAACCGCCGGATAAATGATAATTTAATGCCAACCTATTATGCCTAAGACGTTTCATTTCACAGAAGATTCATACGAACAAACGATAATCTCATTGTTCAAGGATATGGGCTATGAATACCATTATAGCCCGGAACTTGACGCAGATACCAGCAGGGAACTTACCGATTCCACCATACCGGGAGCATTGCGTAAGGCAATGTTGGCTATAAACGGAGCGGACAAAGTCGCCGCCGTGGATGAAGCCATCCGCAAAATCAGAGAACAATTCAGCCAACCTTTGGTAAGTGCAAACATAACCCTCACCGATTGGCTGCAAAATGGGCTGGATGTGACCTTCAAAACCGCTCAAGGCTCATTGCGTAGCGACCATATCAAGATAATCGACACAGACAATATCAACAACAATTCTTTTGTGGTTGCCAACCAATGGACGGTTACAAATGGCAAATCCACCAAACGTGCCGACATAGTGGTATTCATCAACGGACTGCCAATCTCCGTTGTTGAGTTGAAATCCCCTTCCCGTGAAGTGACGAACTCGGAGGAAGCCCACCAACAGTTGCAGAACTATATGCGCATTGTTCCGCAACTTTTCACTGCTTGCCAAATGCTCGTGATAAGTGATATGGCAGACACACGAGTAGGCACGATTACCGCACCGCTTGACCGATATATGGAATGGAAAACCACGGATGGAAGCTATGAAAGCACGGCGTTTGCCGACTTTGAAACATTCTTCAACGGCATATTTGAGAAGCATCGGGTCATTGATATAATTGCTAACTTTACCCTTACAATGGGTGGCGATAAGAAGATACGCATACTCGCTGGCTATCACCAGTATTTTGCCGTGAAGAAAGCCCTTGAATGTACCAAACAAGCCCTGCAACGCAATGATGGAAAAATCGGCGTATTCTGGCACACACAAGGTTCGGGCAAGAGCCTTTCGATGGTGTTCTATGCCCACCAACTCTTGAAAAATCTGCTTAGTGCGACCTTGCTTGTGCTAACCGACCGTCTTGACTTGAACGACCAACTGCACAGCACTTTTGCATCGTGCAGCGACTATTTGCGCCAAAAACCAATCAAAGCTACTGATGGCGAAAACCTCTATGAATTGCTCGAAAAGCGCAAGAGCCACGGGATAATCTTTGCCAATATCCAAAAGTTCAAAGACCGTGATAAGCTCATCACCAGCCGTTCGGATGTGATTGTGATTAGCGACGAAGCCCACCGCACACAATCAAACACCAAGACAAAGATTGATACACAAACTGGAGAACTGAAACTCGGCTTTGCGGCTATCGTGCGCAAACTCCTGCCCAATGCGGCTTTTATTGGCTTCACCGGTACGCCTATTGAACAAGACGACAACGACACGAGAGAGGTGTTTGGCAACTACATTGACATCTACGACATGACCCAAGCCGTGGAAGATGGTGCTACCGTGCCTGTCTATTACGAGAGTCGTTTGGTAAAATTGGATTTGGACGAGGACACGCTCAAATTGTTGGATGACGAGTATGATAAACTGGCGGAAGAAGGTGCTGACGAACAGGACATCAAACGTTCAAAGAGTGAAAATGCACGGCTACGCGCCTTGCTTTCAGCCCCACAAACCATCGACACACTTTGCAAGGACATCATAAATCACTATGAAAACAACCGTGCCGACTTGCTCACCGGAAAAGCCATGATAGTAGCGATTGACCGTGCTACTGGTATAGACATATATAAAAAGTTGATGGAGCTTCGTCCTCAATGGAAAGATATTATCTGCGTAGTTATGACGCAAGGAAACCAAGACCCTGTAGAATGGAACGACATCATTGGCTCTGCCGCACGTAAAGAAGAACTGGCTCGCCAGTTCAAAGATAACAATTCACCGCTAAAAATCGCTATCGTAGTCGATATGTGGCTCACAGGCTTTGATGTTCCATCGCTTGCCACAATGTATGTTTACAAGCCGATGAAAGGACATAATCTTATGCAGGCTATCGCCCGTGTAAACCGTGTGTTTCCCGAAAAGAGCGGCGGTTTAGTAGTGGACTACATCGGCATTGCCAAGGCTCTCAAAAAGGCCATGCACGACTATACAGGACGTGACAAGAAAAACTACGGCGACCCGAACATCAAGACAACCGCCTATCAACAGTTCGTCGCCGCACTCAAGCGTTGCCGGGAATGTATGAACGATTACGATTATTCCTCTTTTTCCGATTGTTCCAATCTGCAGCGTGCTAACCTCATTAGAGGTGGTGTGAACGTGTTGCTTGATAAGGATAACCTTGTCTCGTCCGAACCTACCACTCAAACTGATGAAAATGGTAACATTATTCTTGTGGATGCCGTTCCTGCCGAGGCGAGAAAAGTCTTTATGGAAGAAAGCAAACGCTTGTCACAGGCTGCTTCGCTTTGCCGCAGTTTGCTCACCCCTGCAGAACGTTTTGAAGAAGCATATTTTGAAGCTGTACGGACATTGCTCTTGCGCCTTTCGGGAAACAATAAAATTACCCGTAAAATTATAGACGAACGCATCACACAACTGTTGAAAGTTGCAATCAAGGCAGAGGGAATTGTGGAAATTCTCAATACAAAAGGCTCGGAATTTTCACTCTTTGATGAGAATTTCCTGAAAGAGATAGCCGAGATGAAAGAGAAGAATTTTGCTCTCGAATTGCTCAAACGGCTGCTTGAAGAACACATCAAGAAATATGCTAAAAAAAGAATGGTTGAAGCCGAGAAATTCAGTGAAATGCTTGATGCCCGGCTTGCTGAATACCTCCGTGGGCTTATCTCCAACGAGGAAGTGATTAAGGAGCTTCTCAAAATGGCGCAAGAACTGAAAGCCAATGCGGGACAAGCATCTGAATTGGGACTGACCGAGGAAGAACAGGCTTTCTATGATGCTTTGACAAAGCCGCAAGCCGTAAGAGATTTCTATGAAAACAGCCAACTTGTTGCTATGGCAAAAGAACTGACTGAAGCCCTGCGTAGTAGCAAGACCATTGATTGGCGACAGAAAGAATCAGCCCGTGCCAAGATGCGCTCTATGGTGAAGCGATTGTTGAAAAAGTACAAATACCCACCAGAGGAACAAGAGGCTGCTCTCGAAACCGTTATCCGGCAATGTGAACTTTATGCGGATTCGGATAACGAAAGTTAGCTATAAAGTTTCATATCCTATCTGGTTATCATTTTTTGATTATATTTATTTGTACGCAAAAATATATTATGAGTAGAGGATTACCTTTAAATGTTAAATTATGTTTGGATAAAGCATTGGATTCTGCTTTGTTGTCAGTTGAAACATATAATAAACCTGCTGTGAAATTTAAATCAGGTGGGTACATTGTTTTAATGTGTATCGCATGGACATCATTGTTTCATGCAATATTTTTCAAAAGGGGGATAAAACCATTTTATCGAGAAAAAAATAAAGTACGATTTAAAAGAGTTGATGGAGAAATTCAATTTTGGGAGTTAGCCACATGTGTAAAAGAATACTTCAAAGGAGAAGATTGTGCAATAAGGAAAAACATCGAACTCTTTATTCCATTAAGAAATAAATTGGAGCATAAATTCTTACCAGAATTAGATGCTAATATTTTCGCAGAGTGCCAAGCTCTATTGCTAAATTTTGATAAGATTGTAGAGAAAGAGTTTGGTGAAGATTATTGCCTAAGAGAGTCTTTGTCCTTTGCATTGCAACTATTTCCCTCTTCGAGAACTCTTGCAATGGGGATAAAAATGAGCAAAGATGCTCAAAAAATTACTCGATTTATTGATAAATATAGAGCGTCAATAAGTACAGATATTATGCAGAGCGGAGAGTATTCTTTTAAAGCATTCTTGATTCAAGTTGCCAACCATAAGTCAGTAGATGCTCTTCCTGTTCAGTTCTTCCCATATGATAAACTGACAGATGATGAAAAAAAGAAAGTTGAAAGAATCGCAGGACTAATCAAGGAAAAGCATATTCCAGTTGTAAATAAAGGGACATTAAAACCTGCCACCGTAATACAACAAGTTCAGGAACGGTTAGGTAACCCTAAGATTATAAGAGGGAAAAAACAAGTTAATAAATTTAATTCCGATACTCATACGAGGTGTTGGAAAAAATATGAAGTTCGTCCAGAAAGGAATTCAGATAACCCTGAAAAAACAAAGCCAGAATACTGTTTATATGATGAACCTAATAATAGTTATCTATATACAGAAAAATGGGTTGAGTTTTTAGTTAAAAAGATGCAAGACGATGATGAATATCAGTCTTTATTCAAGTAATTAAAGGGGAGAGGATAGACACTATCCCTTTTAATTGTTTAGTTGACTATTTTACATTATGGCTTTTATTTTCTCATCGAAAAACCTCTTTTCGGCTGTTGGTCATAATTCCCTTCCACCACATTGTCAACTTCCCGTCTGGCTTTGATTTGTTCCCGATTGTCAAACCCGCCCTTTTGCTTGGCGGTGAAATACAGGAAATCTCTGGCAGCCCGGAGTGATTGTCTGTCCTCCCCGAACAGGTTAAGGGCACTCTTGATGTCCGACACCTGTTCCGTATCAAAACGGGACTTGTAATAATCACGGGCAAAACGGACGACACAGTAAACAGCCTTGCGGAAGATGTCGTTTGTTTTGAGCAGCAGGAAACTGAGGCAGTCGATGATATGGCTTTGCCATGCAATCCGGTTTTTCAACCTTGTGGTCTCCTGCGTATGTTCCGCTTCCTTGCGGCTCAACTCTGATTGATGCCTACTTTCCAGTTTCATCAGTTCCCGATGGTGGTCACTCTGTATGGTTTGGATTTTATCCTGTAACCGCTCAATGGTTTCCTCGTGCGTGGAAATCTCATTGCGCAAATCCTCTATTTCATTTCTCAGGGCTTTCGATTTCCCGGTAGCCCAGCCGACAGCGGCATTCAGAAGTTCGCTCCCTTTTTCCCTGTTTAGCTTGGAGCGTTTTTCGCTGATAGCCCGGTCAAGGTCTTCGCTCTGTCGTTCTTTCTCATTTGCTTTTTCGATAAGGGCGTTGGTAATGCTTTCAGTTTCTTGCATCTTTTGATTAGCCATTTCCAACTGATATTCCCGGTATTGCCTTGTGGCATCAAGCCGCTTCATTTCCTCCTTCTGTTTCTCAATGATAAAGTCGTTACGTTCCAAATGTTCCCTAGCTGTAACAGCCTTTGACTGTCCACGTTCCATCATGAGAATATCGGATGCCAAGCTCTGCATTTCGGTCATATCCTCGTCATTGAGCTTGCGGCTCTTGCCTGTGTCATGGTTCATCCAGTCGAACACGATATGCGCATGGTAATTTGGCTTGAACCATTTTTCGCCCACCTTGAAACTTTCTTTGTCTTCTTGGGTGGGTTGTCCGCCCAGCCAATGCCCCTCGTCCTTGTGCAGGAAGATTTGGAGCGGTGTGATGCCCCAGCGTCTTTGGCATTCCTCGCCAAATTTTTGTACGTCTGCCAGTGTCGTGTCCGGTCGGATGAGCAACACACCCTCACGGATTGGTGAGCATCCCGCCACCTTGATTATCTTTCCGTTCTTTCCCTTGCGTTCACGCTCCTTTTCCTGCATGGCACGACCTGTCTTTTCTTTGACCATCCGCTTAATGTAGTCATAGTGCGCCTGCAGGTCGGGATTGCCGAAGCCGGGATTTATCCACTGCTCATTATTGGCAGTGAGTTCGGGCACAATGTAAATTTGGGACTTGCCGATATTACGCATGTACTCGGCACTCCTTCGATTATGAGCCTCGCTTGACGAGGTCTTGCAAGGCTTGATGTGTATACTGCTTTTTGTAGCCATATTTTCAAAATATGATTTGGGTTGTTGATTAAACTTATTGCTGTCCGCTCATAACCGCACGGGGTTCTTAGGGGTACAACCACCCATAAGCGGAGATTGCAAAGAGAGGGTCACTCTTTGCTCTGGGTTCTCAGGGGTGAAACGCCCTGAGTGGGTTATTAGGGCAAAGCCTTAATCCCCTCGGGAGAGCCCACAACTACGGAAGCGGAGCGTGTAGTTATAGTGGGCTATATCAATGGCAAGCCATTGTCTGTTACCCACAGCCTACGGCTTCCGTTCTCCTCCGTTAAGGAGGGTTTTCACCGCTGTTGCCGATTGGGGATGCACCGACCAGTACAAGGTCAAAATCATCTATTAGCTTTTGCAGGACGGGATTCTTTTCTATCATCCGGCAGAGGATTCTTTCCGCCTCGACCAAGTGGTCGGCTGTACAATTTATTTTGCTTTCCCGTATCTGGAAGACAATCCAGTCGGCTATGTCAATATGTGCCGCTTTCTGCTCCGGGGTGGCATTCTTCTCAATGATGTCAGACACGACCGTCTTGCAATAGGTCATGCTCCCGGCACGCTGTTTCCATTCCGCATAGCCGTCCGCATCGGGAAAGAGGAGCACGGTGCGCCCGGTCAGCACACGGAGCTTTTCCTCTCTCAGCTGGCTCTTGCCGCCTGTCGCCAGCCATACATAACCGGGGAAGATGGCAGAGCCGATAACGGCACTCTTTTCGGATTCCACCAAGACCACGACCTTATCGGGATAAGTGCCCAGCAGGTGTTCACCGAACAGGCATTGGGACAGTTGCCATTCCTCTGCCAGCTCATGCCGCCTTTTAAGCAGGCTGTGTATCCAGTCCACTGCCGATGCCTGTCCGTCCTTGACACGGTGTCCGTCATTGGGATTGTACTGCATCACCTTGCCCGTGCGTACCCTGCCTGTGCGGTCTATCTGCCAGAAGATGACTGCCCCGTCACGGGTAGCCCCCAAACGGTACTCTTCCAGCAACCTCTTCAACACTTCCTTTGCCTTGCTGCCGTAATAAGAATCAAGGAGCGATGAAATGAAGCGGAAAAAATTGCTATGCACGCTTTGCGACCTCTCCACATACTTTGGCGGTATGTAGCCTATGGCTGCTTGCCGTGGTTTCTGTACGGACTTCTGTTCCGACTTTTGCCTGTCAAAAGAGAAACCGTTGGCAGTACGGCATTCGGGGTGGTCATGGAAATACTCCTTTGGAGTGTAATGATACCCGCAACTGCTTTCGTGGTTGCACCTGCCGACAGACGGGTGCAGGGGCGTACCGCTTTCATCCACATAGTATGTGAAAGAACGCCTGTCCCCGCAGTTCGGACAGGTATGCCGTGTTGCCGTTCCTTTATATTTCTGTAATGTATAATTACCCATTGCTTGCCTCCTCTATTTTTCAATGAAATTATTACCGTCCCGTCCTGTCCCATTGTCCCACGTCCTGTGGGTCGGGACAGTGGGACACCTTGGGACACTCTGGAAGTTACCGCTCCGATAAACAAGGCGGTTATCCTTCATACAGATATGTACAGGCTGTTTCATTGCTTGTCCTCCTCTCTTTCCTGACCGATAAACAGCCCCGTCTGCCTTGTTTCCTCCGTTGTCCCACCTGTCCCATATTGTCCCACCGTCCCGTTTCCTACGGGTTGGGACAGCGGGACACTTGGGGCGGCTGATTCCTCCACTTTCCTGTTGCGCTGGATTATCCGGCTGACGGTGGATTTTCCGCAATTTACCTGTGAGGCTATTTCCCTGACGGACTTCCCCGACTGGGACAGTTGTAATATTTGGTAATCCCTCTGGCTGGATTCATTGTCGCCAAGTTTTTTCAAGTGTTCCTTTTCCGTTGAATAGCCCCTGAACACAAATTGCAGAAAAGCATCCATCTTTTCAATCTCGTAGATGATTACATTGTCCGCATCGTGGGAGAATGTCCCATATCGGACTTTGAGCTGTTTTACATAGCGAAGCCCTCCGTCCTGCGCACTCTTTCCGATGGCAAACACGCTGTCAAAGAAATTGTAAAGCCGTTTGCTGCCAGCAAGGTCGTTGGACGTGATGGGGCAGTCCAAAGAGCGTTTTGGAGTATGCGCCAGCACAAGGACGGACAACCCGTATTTCTTTTTGAGGTTGTTGAGCTGTATCATCAGCCGTCCTGCCGCATCGCCTTTCTCCATAGCACAGCACAAATAGGTAAGATTGTCAACGATGAAAATCTTGCACCCGGTTTGCAGAGCCATCTGCTCAATGCCTCCCATGATGGCTTCCTCGAAATCGGCTTCCAGCAACGAATTGCAGTCAAGCGAAACCCGGTACAGCTTTTCGGGAAAAGTGTAGGGCTTTCCATGCTCGTTGGTATAGCGGAGCTGGAACTGCTTTTCGGACAGTTCAAAGTCCAGATACAGCACATTGTCCGTCCGGGCGATACGGTCGGCTATCTGCACGGCAAGGATGGACTTGCCCACATTGGAATCCGCAAAGAGGCAGGACAGTTCCCCCTCATACCAGAAACTGTCCCACAGCGCACGGGGCATGGGCAGCAGCGATGCTTCAAGTATCGTCCGGTTTGCGGTCTTGATACTCATTGCACCGATGCTGTCCGGCATCCCGTGCTGCACTTGGGTCGCCCTCGTCAGGTCGCCATGTATCAGACTGATATAATTCTTGTCCTCTTCCATGACGTTTACCAATTACGTTGACCGGGCTTGCGGCGGTGGGAGGAGGATATGGATTCGCAGAGTTCCTCATCGGACAGGGGTACGGGATTCTTACGGGAGGATTCCAGCCATTTGTCCAGCTCGTCTCTATAAAGACAATAGCGTTTGCCGGGCTTAGTGGCAGGAATGCTTCCCTCCGACAGCTTCATGTAGAGTGTTCCCTTGGGAATGCCCAGATATTCCGCCGCCTCTTCCACTGACATTGGCACATGGGTGTCCACCGCCTTTGCATTGTTCTCACTGCGCTGCTCCGTAAGCAGATTTCTCAGGCTCATCACCTCGTCCCGAAGCTGAGCCACAACCTCCGGGAGGTCGTTGAATGTAATCATTGTTTTTTCCATTTGCGTACTCGCCTCTTTTGTAAGGCATGGCGCAAAGGACCGGAATGATACAGCCGTGAATATCTCCACGAAAGGTCATTGCAAAATAATTCCCGAATAACGATGCCCAACCGTGAATGATGGGTAAAGTTATTCGGGAAACGGTGTGATACAGACAGTTATCTGTTATTGATTACCCGTGATTATTGGTTATTGAAAGGCTGGTTATACTTTTCCCGTACATAATCTGCCGGATAATGGAAATCCAGTCTGCCGTTTTCAGGCTCGTCAATGGGAATCAGTGTCTTTAACGGCTCTACCTTGAAGTTCTTGATGGTCGCTATGTCCGTATCGGCAAACTCCCGTGGAAAAAGGGTGCTGATGAAGCGGGCACGGTTGTCCCCCGTATAGTATTTCTTGTACATGAAACGCTCGGAGATATTCCACACGAAATGGCGGAGCGGAATATTTGAAATGTCTTTGGTCAGCCGTCCTTTTATCGGCTTGGGCTTGTAACTGTGAAGCCGCATCCAGTTGTTGACCTCGCCACAGATGTGGTTCACTGTCTCCTTGTCTGCGATACGGGGCATGATGAAATGGATGTATTCCATGACCATAGCGATGCGCTCTTCATTTTCCCGTTGCTCCCTGTCCTCGTAATCGGCACGGTTTTTCTCGTGAAGCTCCGGGGATATGGCAATCTCTGTCGGTCTTATATCCGGGGTTGCTTCCCCACCTGTCGCCATTGATGCCGGGGTTACAGGCTTGTGTGCATCTTGGGGCTGGTCTTCCCGAATTTCTGTAATTTCGGCAGGTGTCTTTTTCTTGCCGAACTTGATTCTGTAGATTTCGTATGTGTCGAAGATGACTGTCTGGAAAGATAGATAGAGCAGCCAGCCAAGGAGGTTGCTGCATACAAAAACTATCAGGCGTACAAAGTTGTCCTGATTAAATTTCTCTGCGACAATCAGTGTCGCTATGGAAGATATTAGGAGGATGGCAAAGCCGACAAATCCTAAAATGATATGTTTGTCTTTTACGGACTGTTCCATGTTTCTTGTCTTATTCGGTTGTTACTTGTTGCTGTTTTTGCAAATTTAATAGTCTTCTTCCAATTATTACTCATTATCCTTGGTTAGCGGTTTCTTTTTCAATGTTTTTCACCAAATGTCCGGAATCGCACCCGATTATCGTACTTTAAGGACTTTTTAAGGAATGGTGGGCAAAAAACAGAGGGAGCGGTTAAAGCTCCACGCAATAACCGCTCCCTCTGAATATCCCGGACTTTGAGGATGCCTTATGCCTCCTTGCGTTTCAGGGTTATCTTGTCCACGACCTCGCACATCTGCTGTGCCGCCATCTTGGAATAAATCTGTGTGGTGGTAATGTTCTTGTGTCCCATATAGGCTTGTATGACAGCCATGTCCGTACCCATTTCCACGTGCAGGCTTCCGAATGAATGCCGGGTACAATGGAAGGTTATTTTCTTGGTTATGCCTGCCGCCAACAGCCAACGTTTTAGGGGACCCTGCAGCATCTTATCCTTGAATCCTTCGAAGATAAGCCCTTCATGCCGTTCCCCGAGCAGTCCGTAGGCTTCATCACTGATGGGATTGTGTACAATCTGCTTCGTCTTCTGCATACGGGTGGTCACGAACATCTTGCCGTTGGTGTACGGTTGTATCTGCTGCCAAGTGAGCTGCCTAATGTCGCTCTTCCGCAGTCCGGTCAGGCAGGCGAAAAGGAACGCCCTTTTCAAGACATCTTCTTCGCATGGCGTTTCGGCAAGCCGTATCAGTTCCTCCTGGCTCAGATGCTCCCTCATGGTGGGGATGCACTCGATGCGGTCTAAGAATCCGTTAGGGTTCTCCTTTATCTTCTTGTCCCGGTAGGCGGTGTGAAGTACCGCACGGAAAGCCGACCAGTAGCCTGCCGCAGAATTGATATGCAGCTTTTGGTTGGTGTGTATGGACTGCGGGGCGTTTAGCAGGTATTCCATGAACTTGCGGCACAAGTCCACGTCCACCTCCTCAAAGGTGCATTTGCCGTTTACAAAACGCTCAAAGTGCTTATAGACGTGTTGCCACTTGATATTCTTCCTATCTGCCAGTTCCTTGAAGTAGGCGAGGAAATCCCCTTTCATCTTGGCTTTGTCAAAGAAGCCGTTGTTCTCGTTGAAGATGGCTTCGTAACGTCGGTTACGGAGTATCTCCGCCTTTTTCATCATGCGTGCGTTGAAGTCACGCTCCTGCTGGTTGGCAGGTTTGGCGAAAATGTAAATTCCCAGTGCTTCACGTGTTATCACTTTCATGGTGGCGTTGTCACGATAGCCGGGATAATAGTCCAGACACAGCGAATACTGTGTCCCGTTCTTAATCTTGCGCTTGCGCAAGGTTACTGTCTTGCATTTGCTCATATTGATGATGTTTTTAAGTTGTACGTTTTCGGAGGTGTTCCCCGTGTTTACGGTGGCAAAGGAACAACGTGAAACAACCGTGAATACCTCCACGGCAATCATTTTGAAATAATTTTCCGGCAATGTCGGTTGCTCACGGTTGTTTCTCCCTCTCAGCCATAACACGCTCAACATCAGAGCGTAAAAGCAGGTTTTTCACACCTACCTTTATCTTTTCGATGTGTTTCACCTTGACGATATGGCAGATGTTGGCGGAGGAAAGTCCGTAAATCTGCCGGACTTGCTCCACGGTGTAGTAGCGTTCATCGTTCACGAGGTCTGTCCTGCGGAGTTCGTTCAGATGGGATTTGGAGTAGTAGGTACGCCCGTATTCTCTTTTGGTCGGTATCTTGTGGCGATGGGTGTATGCCCGGAGTGCGGTCGGCTTCATGCCGAACAGTTCTTCCGCTTCTTCAATCAGGAGCCAGTCGGTGATATTGCTGGTATCAACTGCCACACCGAAAAACTCGTCAATGTGTTTTTTGCTGTAATAGTTCTTCCCTGCGATGCGGCAGATAGGTATGCGGTTGCGCTTGGCGGTGGTGTATAGCCACGACTGCTTGACCTTGAAGAGCAACATTACCTCCTCGCCCGAATAGAAGTCCATCACTTCGTCTGTTTCCTTTTCCCTTTTTTCTTTTTTGGCTAGTGGAGACGATGGAGTGAACTTTTTCTGTGCGGAAGTGCTGCCGGGCAGGATGCGGTGGTAGGGGTTGCCTTCCAGCATCCGCTCGATGTCCGCCTTGCGGATGAATGCCATGCGGTTGCTGATACGTGAGGCTTTCAGCTTGCCGAGGGCTACGAGTTTGTAAACATACTGTCGGGAACAACCCATGAGTATGGCTGCTTTGGAAAAGGTGAGATACTCCTGATGCTGTATCTCCATGATTGGCCGGGCGGTTTTGAAGAGGTTGTTCTTCTGTTCCGTTCTGGCTCGTTTGGCTTCTGCCTGACAAGCCTCGCTGCAATATTTCTGTACCCCGCTCCGGGTTACAAATGACTTGCCGCAAAAACTGCATTTTCTGGTTGTTTTCATGCTGCTTTATCGTTTACTGGTTCATTCCTTCAATCGTGTATCTCTGAAACGGTGAACGGAGGTAAACAGTAGTCAATCGTTGTCGCCTTTCTACACGGTGTTACCATCGCTGCAAGTAGGAGCGGTTGCTGTCGCTTGTCGTAAACGGTTGTAAACCCTTGTAAACTGTCTGCACGATGTGACAAAAAACAAGCTCCGCAAATTCTCCACGTCAGAAATACGTCTCAAAAATATGTGGAAATTTGGGAAGCATCAAAAAGCAGCCGAAAAGTGTTAATTTTTAGAATATACTGATAGATAAAGATTTATGCTTGGATGTTTCTGGTTATTTTTGGTTGTTCTACGCTTCTAAATACACATGTAAAAAGACTCGTATCCAAGTGCCAATGTTTTTTGTGGCAGTATGATAGATTTTAGATTAGTGCAATTCTTAAAGGCTTCTTCCGGTATGACATTGTCTTCATCTCCTTCTCCGTGAATATAAGAATCGAACATATCTACATATTCTAAAGATCCATTTTGCACCATATTCCTAAGTACAATAATATCTTCATTGTTAATGTTGCCAGTTAATGTAATGTCTGAAATATTATTGATTTCTGTATTAATCTTAGAGAAAAGAGTACCGGCTATTTCAAGATTTATAGTTCGTTTATTCTGTGCATTTGCAGAAATAAAAATAAATAGAAAAAATAGTGTTTTCTTCATTTTGTTTGTAATTAGTTTGTTTATTGTTTGATGATTTTTATAGGACCATTGCTGTACTCCTTTGTTACGCATCCTAATACCAGGTCTATATGTCTTATGGTTTCTTTAGGAATCCGGATAGGAGAATGAATCAATCTTCCGTCTGAATATGTACTTTCATTGCTACTGTACGCGAGAATGTAGTCTTCTCCTCCATCTTGAAGTCTTTTTGTTATCCTAAACTCTGTAGTCTCAATAGAATAATTGCGTCCCCATATTATCAATCTATTATCTTCTACTCGTTTTAATGCAAGGATACTACCACTTGGATACTCAATCATGCTATCTCCATAATGACGGATTGCTGCGGTTGCTTCTGGGAACCAGTCGCCGGCGTCTATCAATTCGGAAGGAGCTATGTGACCTGAATTATCTGCGACCATTGTGTTGACACCTCCAATGCTTGCAACGTCATCATAAAAAGGGATTCGTTTTTTTTCACGAAAAGAATCTGAACTACTTTTTAAAGTAGATTCTCTTTCGTTGTTTATGGTTTCTACATTAGAAGTGGAGATTTTATAATAATATTTATTTACAATTTCTTCTCCAAAATTCTTTCGTAGAACATCCATTTGCTCAGTCGTTAAATCTCTATCGCTTTTTTCTTGCATAGAAATATTGTTTTGCTTGCAACCAAATAAAACAGCAATTTCAGATTGTGTCTTATTAACTTCTTTTCTTAAGCCTTTTAAATTATACATAACATCAATGATATATCATTTTTATTATCTTTGTGTCGGAATCAAGTTGCGGATGATACCGACTAAATTGTTAAACTGTTCCCGTAAGGGACTATATAGGCGACTTCCTCAAACCGCAACTTTGGGGTTGTCGTCTTTGCTTTATCACTATGGATGACAATAATAAACTTCCGTATCAACAGGCTACCAAAGAGTCTATTCTGAATTTAGCAATTGAACGCTATAAATCAGATGTACAAATTCAATGTGATATTTGGAATAGACGCAATGTTAACGCTTCTTTTCCATGTCATTTGAACCATCTACTTCAATATTCGGGATTAAAACTGTTATCTCCCGAAGAGTATAAGAAAGTCCAAGATGAGATAATTGAAAGCTTACATAAATTACTTTGATTGCTTAGGCATAATACCTAATCGTGCAATTCTCGAAACTAATTCTTCATATCCTATAATTTTATCTGTATCTTTTACTTTTGTGAGCAACATAAGTATTCTATTTTTCCCACTCTCTAAAACCTTGATATCTTCTGGAACAACAATCATCTCCAAAAGCACCTTAACTATTGTATTACAAGTCTCAATTTCTCCGATATTCGAAAAGTGGTATAATGAGCTTATTCTGTAATCTAAAAATCGATACTCAACTCCTAAAGGATCAGACTTAAGTAAAATGTAATAATAAAAATCAGAAATAGCATTGGTTGTTAAAGCGTTATTTCTTTCCGTGCTTATGAGTGCCGCGGTCTTAGCTTCTTCTAATTCCTTGCTTTTCTTATTTATATCTATAAATGTATATATCTGCCATCCTATTAGAATTGTCACTAACAATGATAATACTCCTACTATCACTCCTTGGTAATCAAATCCCAATTCTGCTTTATGCGGACAAGCTACACATATTGCAACTAAACTAATAAGTACAGCTACAGAACTTAATAATAACGCCCAACTCTCTTTCTTCATAACCACTCTATATAATGTACGCGAAATCGCACTAAGGTTAAATAATGTTTAAGTGCAAACATTGATTTTATTTCTTGTAAAACTATTTTTCGGATTTTCCGAACTCATATCCTAAAGCCAATGTTATTAGTGGGATAACAATCTCCCATATGTTTTTTAAATCGCCTACTATATCAGGTACTTTATTTTCACAATCTCTAAAACACCAATAGTTTATAACGACTAATACTGTTACAATTAAGATTGATACAAATCCACACATAATAGTAATTGTTACGATTGAATGTTTTGCGTTATCACCCGATCCTACAATGTTATTTATGGTTCCAACTTTCCACTCGTTAAGAGATCGTTCTTTATTTTCAGGTATATGAATATTACTGTCAAATTCCATATCATTTCTTTTTTAAAAAAGAATATTTTAAAAGTCGATTGCCTTCACTCGCATTCAATGTATAAATTACACAATTGAAATATAATATTTCACCATTATCAAGTATCCCTACTCTTAAAGGCTCAAAAATTCCACCCAATGAGTTTTCTTTCTCAAAATTCACAAATTTGAGGCTTAACGTATTATCGTTAACCTCTTCCAAAACAGAGGATTTTCTACCACCCTTGTTTACAAAATAAATTTTAAGAACAAGAGGTTTATCATTTTCTCTTAGTTCTATATTTATTTCACTATCGTTATAAACAATGATTTCACTTTGTTTTAAAATTGTAAAATCGCCTATGCTCTCAATAAAATCCACCATATCATTTATTCAATATTTCAATATTATTATCTCCGAATACGAATCTAAGCACCTGTTCTTTTTTCTCAGCTCCCATTTCTATAGACAATGTTGCCTTTATCTCCTTTTGCTCCGTGTAATCTTTTTTATTACATGAATTGTCTGGTCTGTAGTAATTAAAAAAATTACAATTCAACACTTCACTTATATTACAAAGTAAATCTGTATCAAGACTATGCTTCTGAAATACGGTTTTTTCTATATTTTGCCTTGCAATACCCAGTAATTCAGCGAATTTAGCCTTTGATAAGCCGTTCTCATCCACCTTTTTGCGGACTTCTTCTCCAATGTTTAGTCTATTGATTCTCATATTTTAAAATTATTAAAGGTTTTTTGTTAGCAGAAATTTGCGTGTAATACTTAAAGTGTTAATTAATTGTAATAATGTAATCTAAAAGTATTACATGTAATATATTTGATTACATTTGCATCATCAATCAATCACGCAACAAAGATGCAAAGATGATTGAAACAAGTAAATAGGACGAACATCCTATTTTGTCGTTCTTTGAAATATTGGTGATGCAAATTTTAAACTATATAGGTTATGGATGAAGATTATTGGCAAGATTCAAACTGTCATTTTGAAGAAATCAAGGCTATACTAAGGGTTACAAGAAACGAGGTCACGAATGAATTGGTAAAAATGAATAGCCGGTTATTCGTATCCATGTGTATGTTAGGCGCCATATTCGGTAGTCTTATTACGATAGCAGTTTTGTTACGATAAGCGTTATTATTGAACTGGCGATGGCTATTACAAGTGCCATTATCCAATTAATGGTACTTGTTTTCCATTTTTCTATTTTTTCTTGTTTCCTTTCGTTGTCTTGTTTAGCATACCCGGCCTTGCAAGATGAATCCCTTTCCCTTGTCTGTGATATGATATGCCCTTCCGTTTACGGATGTACGTAGCACTACATATCCATCAGATACAAGAATGTTGATAATATCTTGGCATGATTGGTAGTTTACGGAAACTCCAAGATAAAAGCACCTTAGTATAGTATCTTTCTCTATTGGTGTGTATTCTTTCATTTCTTTGAAAGGTTCTCGATAGTTCTCTGCTGGCTCTCAATGATAGAAAGTAAACGCTCGGAGGTGATGGGGGCTGGTTCTTCGGTGTTATATTGACTTCTAAACATACTTCCTTTTTCTCTAAGAAGCCAATCAGGATTAATATCTTCTATACTGTTTAGTATTAGAAGCACGGGTTCTATACCAAAGCTTTCGCCTGCTCGCATTAACTTGCGAACATATACCTCTGATTTTCTTATTAATACGGATGCTTCTTTAACGCTGATATTCTTTGTTTTAAGTATCTCAGCAAATCTTTCATTTATTGTCATATAGTTAAAAATACTAAATGGTATAATATTTAATACTGATTAGTATTTGATGATACCAAATAGTATTATATTTGCATCATCAAACAATCAATCACGACAAAGATACAAGATTGATTTAATAAAGTAAATAGGATAAACATATTAAAATACACGATTATGGCACGATCTTATGAAACAGCATTAGCAGAACTCGAAAACAAAAGAGGCGAGTTAGAAGCGTTGAGCACGATTAGCGAAGAAGAAGTCTGCTATGTATATAATGTAGACAGCAAGTCAGAGATCGTGAAAATCCTCTCTGATGAAATAGAAACTCTCGAAAGAGAGGTTGAATATCTCACCCCACTGGATTGGTCTAACGATCCTGTTGCCGAAATATTTGGTGGCTACGAAGCAATGAACAACTATTTATACTAACACATAAACACACACGATTATGAATATATTAGTTACTGAGAATTACAATCGTAAAGATATTTTCGAGATTGTAGATGAATATCCTCATGGTTATATAGTTTGGCCAATCGGCAGACGAAATTTTCCGTTTACAGGCTACGTGCCTCTCGCAAAGCCAACCGACGAACCTTATCATATTGATATTAATACGCTAAAAGCAATCAAGGTTAATGATAATGTCGCTGATCACATTCTTAATGAAGCCTCATTTAGAGGGGTGGATAAAGCAAAGTTTCACCACATTGTATCAAGTTTTAACCGGTAGTCTTTGGACTACTTTAATATACACACGATTATGAAAACTTCAAATTTTAGACACAAAGTATTTTGCATGGCTTACGAACTTATGAAAGCAACAGGTAAAGCGTTCGCGGTATGTCTTTCACGCGCATGGGCATTGTACCGTTTGACAAAACAAATGCACAAAGGTATCGTATCATTCGCCTATGAAAAGTCTGATGGTTCACTTCGCAAAGCCAAAGGTACGCTTAAAGACATTCAGAATCTTATCAAAGGTACTGGTTCTGAAAACTACAAGACGGTTCGCTATTTCGATATTGAGGCGAACGGATTCAGATCGTTCAAAGTAGAAAACTTCATAACGATTTACTAAAGCAAAGGGCATGAGCCGAAAGTGTTCGGCTGGTGAAGAAAGGCGTTTCTGACCGGGTTCGATTCCCGGATGCCCACAGTAAGTTCTTTGTCTTATTTCAACCTTAGCACTCGCAGAAATGGAGTTTAAGCGAAAGGATTACAAAGTATAATGTATAAACGTGGTGAGCTTTGAGCCATGACCCACAGGGATACATTATAGATAAAAGAATTGTCAAAGGGGCAAGTTCCTTGCGGTGTTATGTGTCAGACATTGGTTAACCGTTGCCTCTTTTCAAAATACAACCTGGTTCTGAAAGCGTGACGCTGCCTATCGGATGGGCTGCCGGGTACAAATAAAATAAATGATATGGAAGTTTTAGGTGTATTTATATTCGCAGGTGGTGCTTTTGGAGCACTTTTTTTTCATCAATATGCCGATGGTTACAAACCTTATCTTATTATAAGAAACTTTTTAATAGCTGTCGCTATATCAGGTCTTATAGTTTTTGCTATAGGCCTTTATAGGTACTCCAAAATGCCTATTTATGAATATAAAGTAAGTGCGCATTATATTGATGGTAGCACAAAGACGCTATTATTTGATAGTAAATATGATCCTAAAATAAACGCGGCTCGTGGGACATATTGGATTGAATACGGCGCATATACAGAACTTGGCGTTGTGAGGTTTGAAATAATAAGCAAGAAGAAAAGATAATTAAAATATCATAGCACATGAATTACAACATTGAACTAAAACATCAAGAAAAAGACAATCAATTGACAATATCCATACATGTTGAAGATTTGCCAATCAATTGTCTGAAAAATTTGGAGTACATAAAAGAAGATGCCGAGAAAGCGGTTACTTCTTACTTGGACCTTTTACGCGGAGAGAAAGTTAGTCATGAAAAGTCTCCAGATAATCAGTGAAGCATTTCAAAAGGAACAAGAAATTTTTAAAGACATCGTTTTCTTGCGGAAACGTTTTAATTATACACCCTTTGCATTTATTTGGCAGATCTACCAACTCTCTATTTAAAGGCAGATTTGGATCAAATGAATAAACCAAGTGGGTAAATTTTATAGCTTGTTCATATAACGGTTGTCCATCAAGAAACATCTTGCTTATTGATGGTTCAAAGGTGTTATACTCGTCAAGTAAATCTTCGACTTTAGAACGAATGTCTTTAGCCATGCTCAGGTACTTTTCTGATTTCATACTTCTTAATTTTTAAAGTTTGCACCACAAAGTTAAGAAAACCCTCTGAAGAGGCGCGAAGCTACTGATCGAATCAGCCGGAGGGCACAAATCAAATCAAACAGTCATGAAGGTAATTTTTTATTCAAGAGTGCAGCTAATTTTATTCATCTGCGCAGTACTGATGTCGGCTACCTGTTTTGTTGGCATGTTCTTTAATCCGTTTCACGTATTAACATTCGTGATGTCGGTTATTCTAACGATCGCCATTTATAAAGAAAAAAGTTGGTAACTATTAATAATAATGTATATGGAAACAAAAGGTATTGAAGAAATGACAAGAGAGGAACTGATTGAATTGGTGTCGTCTCTTAATAAAGACCTCGAAAGTACAAAAAAGGACCTCGAACTTTATAAAGATTGGAAAAATCGAGAAGAAGCAGCCAAAGTGTTAGCTGAAAAGAAAATGTTGGCTATTAAGGCTTTTCTTGAAGTTGTTTAATTCGTTTTGTGTTTAGATTAGCAAAAGCAGCCGGGTGAAAACCCCGGCAAACGGGCGGGCGTATGGAATGCTCTGCACACAGCCGGAAGTGTGTATGCCGGATCGTTACCGGTTCCGTCCACATTCAATTAAATATAATCAGTTTATGGAGAAAAAAGTGGAAATTATGCCTCGTATGAGAGACTTAAAGAAAGGGAAGAAAGTAGAATTTCCTATCGATAAAGTCTGCACAGTGCGCAACAATGTTTCATTGCTTAATGCACAAGGGTACAAAAATGGACATAAGTGGAGATCGGAAACTAATGTTCCGAAAGGGATAGTTACAGTATTTAGAGATTCCTGATTCAAACTTTAAATACACACGATTATGAAAGTATTTACCGAGTTAACGCCCGAATGTGACATTACAGCACAAATGTACGCAGCCGGGTATGAAAAAAAGGAGATTGCCGTATTGAAGCATCGTGCAGTAAGTACGATAAATAACCAGCTTCAGACAGCATTTTTAATTTTGGGTGTTCGGAATGGGAGGGAGTTGGCATTAAAGTTAGCCGAGAGGATATCAGGTATCCGGTTGACGCTGGACTTTTCGCCGGCCATGAGATCATTTGTTGCTTGTGTACTTTTGATTATTCTTTGTGTTGATAGTCATTTAGACATGAAACGGCAACAAATCCGAACCCGTTCTAATGCCAATGTAGAACTTATCGCCCGTGTTCGTGTAAGAATTAGAGGGCGTAATATGCCTTTATTATATGGAACTTGACGTTTGGCAATTACAGAAAATAATAAAAGCGGCCGCGAAAGAAGCTGTCAGCGAATATGCGATCTCCAAGGATCCGGTCATTGATGAGATTACGGAAACGCAAGCTATACGACTTGGATTTGGTAGAAGGTGGTTGGCTCATCAGTGCGCTACGGGAGCATTGACTTGGAAAAGGGCTGGTGTACATAGGAATAGTCCTAAAGTTTATTCGCTGAAGAAACTTAAAGAATTGAAGGATGGTATAGATCCTTTATTGAAGTCTCTAATATAATTACTAACTAAAAATATAACAATCATGAGTTTAATCAGAAAATCAACGGAATTGAATATTCCAACAAACGTAAAGATGATGATTTACGGTCAAGCAGGTATGGGTAAGAGCACAGTAGCTTTGAGTGCACCAAAGCCTCTGTTGTTGGATTTTGACAATGGTGTTAAGCGTATGAATATGGCTCATTTGGAGAATATTGACACTGTACAGGTCACTTCTTGGAATGATGTTCAGCTGGTTTTGCAAGAAGATTTGTCTGTTTATCAGACTATTGTGGTTGATACCATTGGTAAGATGATGGATTTTATCATCACTTATAAATGTGGAACCAGGCAGCCATCTATTCGAGATTGGGGCGGTATCAATGCTGAATTTTCTTGGATGACAAGAACGCTATCAAGTCTGAAGAAACATATCATTTTTGTTGCCCATCGTGACACAAGAAAAGAGGGTGATGATACGGTGTTTATTCCTGCCTTACGTGAGAAGTCCTACAACTCCATCGTCACCGAACTTGATTTGTTAGGTTACTTGGAAATGAAGAGTGAGAGAGGAGTGCAGAGACGTACTATTACTTTCGATCCGACATCAAGGAATGACGGAAAGAATACTTGTAACTTGCCTTCAGTGATGGAAGTACCTACCATCCTTGACAAAAACGGCAATCCGACGACCAAGAATGATTTTATCTCTACTCGGATTATTGCTCCATATCTTACTATGTTGCAATCAAAAAAGGCTGAACAAGAAGCATATAACAAAGTGCTATCTGATATAACAGGTTGTTTAGAATTAGTTGCCGACGCAGCTTCAGCGAATGACTTTATCGCCCATATTGATGATTTCAACCATGTGGGAAGTTCAAAGATGAAAGCCTCAATGATGTTGGCAGCTAAGGCGAAAGAATTAGGACTGATTTTTAACAAAGAGACTAAAACTTATTCAGATGCAGCCTAAGTATAAGATATATGCAACATTATTGGATTCTTACTTCAATTACCTTAATAGCGATGTCATATATGAGCGTTATTATGGGTGGAGTGAGAATCCACCATGTACGGAAGAAGAGTTTCGGCAGAAGCAGTTTCAAGAACTGATAGACCGTATTAACCGTAAACCGTTTGACAGCGAAGCTGCCGACAAGGGTACGGCTTTTAATGAGGTCATTGACTGTATGATTGAGAACCGGAAATCTGAAACGGTGCAGGTAGAAAAGATATATTCTGATATAGGGAATGGCGAGCAAAAGGTTATAGCCTTGAAAGCCGTTTATAACAATCGTTCATTTGTCTTTCCTATATCCCTTTGTCGTGAGTTCGCAAATTACTACAAAGGGGCGTTGACGCAGCAACGTGTAGAGGCAATCCTTCCGACTGCATACGGCAATGTATTGGTTTACGGTCTGATTGACGAACTGATGCCTACCAGTGTTCACGACATCAAAACAACCGGTAGTTATACCGTGGGAAAGTTCAAAGATCACCACCAGCATTTAGTATATCCATACGCTTTAATGAAGAACGGTTCTGATGTACGGACATTTGAGTATAACATTGTAGAGTTCAACAAAGGCGGCTATGTGGTAGATACCTATACAGAAACATACGTTTTCAATCCTGAACGTGATATTCCTATTCTTACTAATCATTGTGAGGAGTTTATCCGGTTCTTGGAAGAAAACAGAGCACTTATAACCGATACTAAAATCTTTGGAAATGGATGATATACGACTTGAAAAATGAATACCAAATACCCAAGTTTAAGGAGTATGTAAATAAACTGTTCAAGGAGCGGGCCGTTGTGGAAGTAAAAAAGAAGCTTCCTAACCGCACGCTTGCCCAAAACAGCTACTTGCATCTTCTTTTAGGGTATTTCGGTAGTGAATACGGTTGCAGCCTCGATGAAGCAAAAATTGATTTTTATAAGAGGACTTGCAACCGTGATTTGTTTGAACGTAAGACGGTCAACAAGAAAGGCAATGAAGTAACCTATTTACGCAGTTCTGCCGAACTGACAACAGGTGAAATGACCCTGAGTATTGACCGTTTCCGTAATTGGAGTGCATCAGTGGCAGGTATCTATCTGCCGGCTGCAAATGAACATCAAATGCTGATATACGCCCAGCAGGAAATACAAAGAAATCAAGAATTTATTTAGTTATGATAGAAACAAGAAAAACAGAAATCCGGTATGTGACATCTGACCCAAAGAAGATGCTCAACATGTATCTTGCAAAACGCGTCCTCAAAACATGGGAGGAATCTTTCATTGATGAAGATACCGGTGAAACAGTAACGATTGAACGGAATGAAATTCTTTTCGACCGTGGTACGCTGATAGACCAAGACATTTTGGCGAAAATTCGTTTCAGCATGGAAGCTGACGGTATCAGGGAAGTGGAAGTCAGCAATCAGAACCGTTTGGCGTTCGAGAATGAAAATAATGTGTTATATCCGCATATTGCCCAAGCGGAAATAGGAGGTAAGAAAAGCAAGTTCCTGCTTTACGCAACAGGGTTGGAGAATGCTTGCCTTATCTTGAAAGACTATATCGAACTAAACTATTTGTTCGGATTCACTCTGACTATGGTAAAAGAGTTCGATTCCTGTGTAATTCTCACCGATACTTTGAAAGAACGCAAGGTGGACGACGCTTCGATAGCCTACCTCAAAGAAGAGATTACTACAGAAGAATATCTTGATAAGATGGATGAAGAGAATCAGGAAGATGAAGAATCCAAGCCTGACGAAAGGAAGTTCTACCAAATTGAGACGAAAATTACCTTCATGAATGGAGAAAATGAAGATGAAAGAGTTCAAACTTTTGTCGTGAACACTTTTAACGTTGATAGGGCGATGATGCTTATTACTCACTACCTCAAAAATAAAGAGGAAGAATGTGAGAAACAAGCCAAAGAAAATGGACATGAGTTTAGAAAGAGGGAAATCCATACAGCTATAGAATCGGCAAAACCTATTCCGGTAGGACGATTCATCCCGAAAGAATTTTCAATAGCCTATATAGAATAATAGCATATTGTTTTTTCATGGTATTAGTTTTAGAGTAGAAACAGCCCTGTTCCGTCCGTGAGGATATGTCGGGGCAAATGGGAAGAAAGGTAAGTAGCCATGATATGTATATGTGTTTCTAGGGTTCGATTCCCCGGCTTCCCACCAAATCAACAAATAATAAAAATTAAAACATTATGGATAGCATGGATTATATGGAATACTGGTATCACTCAATGGATTTTGGTAATGATATACCTGTAGATAGTGATGATTTTGACAACTATAACTTTGATTGATTATGAATATAGTAAAAAGTAAGAGTTTTAACTCGCGAACAGTGTATTGTTTACGTCTTGAAGACGGTATGCTTGTAGAGACGACTGATACGTTTCTTCCGTACTACACGAAAGATGCGATAGGAAGGAAACAAAACTTCCTTGACAATGATAACTTGGGAAGTCGTTCCGAACGCTGGATGATTGGCGTTTCGACAATGAGCGGATGTCCTGTAAGATGCAAGTTTTGTGCTACAGGTAATATGAAACGCTATCGCAACCTTACGGCTGATGAGATTGTCGGTCAGGTGGAATTTGCCATTGAGCAGGCTGGATTCGACCCTTGCGATGCCAATGAGTTCAAGATAAACTATACCCGTATGGGAGAACCATTCTTGAACATTGAAGCCGTAAAGGAAGCTATCGGGCGTATTTCTGAAATATATCCGAACACTCACCATTATGTTTCAACGATTGGAATCAAGGGGAGCGATTTTTCTTTCGTTAAAGGCAATGTGACGCTTCAAATCAGTCTGCATAGCTTTGATGAAGAGAAACGAAACTGGCTTATTCCTTATCCAAAGAAGATGAGTATAGAAGAACTTGGTCGGATTCGAACCGAAAGTAACCTGAAAACTACTATCAATCTTACGTTGGTGAATGAATCAGATTTTGATACGGAAAAACTGGAGAAATATTTTGATAAAGAGTACTTCTTTGTTAAGCTATCCCCAATAAATCCAAACAACATATCGGAGAAAAACAATCTCGGTAACGGAATTATCGAGGGAGTGAATTTAGTATGAACATTTTAATTTTCAGAGTTATGGAAAAGATTAAAGAACAACTTGAACAAATGGGTTACGATTACGCAGTAGCAATCGCAACAAAGTCAGAAATTGAAAACGGGGCCGCTTGTGGCCAGTTATCTATCATCGTTGAGACAGAGTGATAATAAATTTGATTCAATAGATTCATTTAATTCGGCAAGCTCGGTCTGTGAAGATATGGCTTGCTTACATGGCGGTGTGTTGCATAATGTGGAAATGGCAGCCACACCCGTAAGGGTTGCACTTTAGATGCCGGTTTGAGTCCGGTCGCTGCAACAAATAAATTATTCTAAATATGCCGTACTACATAAAAAGAAAAAAGGCAAAGAAGAAAGACAAGCCTTTGCCACTGTTTGACAAAGCTGGTATAACAGTAAAGAAGAAGCCGGATTTGAAGGCAAAACTTGATAAAGAGTTTTCCCTTTTCATCCGGCTTCGTGATTGTATGCCTAATGGGGTTTTTCGATGTATCAGTTGCGGGCAAATAAAGCCCTTTGAACAAGCTGATTGTGGCCACTATTTCAGTCGTACACATTTGGCGACCCGTTTTGATGAAAACAATTGTCATGCCGAATGCCGACACTGCAATAGATTCAAAGCCGACCATTTAGAAGGGTATCGGGTGAATCTGATTGATAAAATCGGACAACAGAAATTTGCTTTACTAAAAGTGAAAGCTGCTGGTACTACTAAAATGACTGATTTTGAGTACGAACAATTAATCAAGTATTACAAAGCACTTAATAAGAAGTTACGAAAGGAGAAAGGGCTATGAGTTATGTATTACGAGATTACCAACAGAAAGCCTCTGATGCTGCCGTTTCTTTCTTCAATAACAAGGCGAAGAAAACAAATGCTATCATGGTATTGCCTACAGGAAGCGGAAAGAGCCTTATCATAGCTGACATCGCTTCAAGACTTGACGGTCATACATTGGTATTCCAGCCGAGCAAGGAAATTGTCGAACAGAACTTCAAGAAACTTTGTTCTTACGGGATTCTCGATTGTAGCATTTATTCCGCCTCCTTCAATTCAAAAGAGATAAGCCGGATAACATTCGCAACCATCGGTAGCGTGAAAAGCCATCCGGAACTTTTTGCCCACTTCAAGAATATCATCGTGGACGAGTGTCACCTTGTGAATCCGATAGAGGGAATGTACAAGGATTTCTTCGATGCTGTGAAGTGCAAGGTTCTTGGATTAACGGCAACGCCATATCGTTTGAGTTCCAGCCGTGACTTCGGCTCTATGCTAAAATTCATAACCCGGACAAAGCCCCATGTGTTTTCAGAGGTCATTTATCATGTACAGGTATCGACCTTGCTTGATATGGGCTATCTCTCAAAGGTGAACTACTATCCGATGAATCCTACCGGATGGAACGAACTCAATTTGAAGATAAACACTACCGGAGCCGACTATACCGATAAGTCAGTCCAAAAGGAATATGAACGGATAGACTTTTATAGTTACATCGTTCATATCGTCCAAAGGCTGATGAATCCGAAAGCAGGAGGCAAGAGGAAGGGTATTTTGGTATTTACCCGGTTTTTGAAAGAAGCGGAACGATTGACGATGTCCATACCCGGATGTGTCATTGTTTCCGGTGATACTCCAAAGAAGGAACGTGAAAGAATACTCGAAATGTTCAAGGTCGGGGAAATACCTGTAGTAGCCAATGTTGGTGTACTTACTACCGGCTTTGATTACCCAGAACTTGACACAGTTGTTATGGCCAGACCTACCATGTCACTTGCGATGTATTACCAGATTGTAGGTCGTTGCATCCGTCCTCATAAAGATAAGGAAGCCGCATGGTTTGTGGATTTATGCGGTAACATCAACCGTTTCGGTGAAGTTTCCGATTTGCATTTGAAAGACACGGGTAACGGAAAGTGGGCTGTGTTTTCAAGAGGAAGACAATTGACAAACGTAAGATTCTAAAGATATGGTAAAGAAGAACGAACGACAGGCCATCCGTCCGGATACCTGCTCAAAATGTAAGAGAGGGAAGCCGGTCAAGGTATCAATGGGGAATCCCAAAGTGGTTCTATGTAGTTTTTTCAACAGGCGTTTCGTTGCCGACAGCAAACGAAACTGTGATTATGCGATTTGATTATGGAATATTACATACCTATTAGCAGGCGACTATTTGAGCACCAATTGTGGTGCGAAGAGCGCATATATTCGAGGTTTGAAGCATGGCTTGATTTGATTCAGAGCGCACGATTTGAAGACACGAAACAACTTATCGGCAATAGGTTTATAGAGGTTAAGAGGGGCCAGATTCTTGCTTCATTGCGGTTTTTAGCTGGTCGTTGGCAGTGGTCTACAAAGAAGGTAAATTCATTCTTGGATCTACTGATACAGGACAAAATGATAATAAAGGAAACACCAAAGGAAACAGGACAAACCGTTATAACTATCTGTAATTACGATAAATACAATTCGCAAATAATACGAGAGGAAACGGAAAAGAAACAGCAAGGAAACACTAAGGAAACACCTCGGAAACAGCAAGGAAACAAAGTTAATAAAGATAAGAAAGAAAATAATATAGGAGATTCTGACGAATCTCTTGTATGTGGGACTTCGCAGCCCCACGCCGAACATATCGATTACTCCGAACTTGTCAAATTCTTCAATGAAGAAACAAAAGGTGTATTTGGTACGGTCAGGACTCCGCTTTCTGATAGCCGTAAAGGGATGATTAACGCACGTATAAAATCTTATGGCAAAAAGACGTTTGCCGACATGATTCATAGGGCATATCAAAGCGATTTCTTGAAAGGTCAGAACAAAAAAGGCTGGACAGCATCTTTCGATTGGCTTATCAAACCAACGAATTTTGAGAAAGTAATATCAGGTAATTATGACAACAATAATAGCAGAAACTATCCGGCAATTCCAAACGGGGCAAAATCACGAGAGGAACAAACAGACCGTGAAATCCTCGAATATGCCGCAAAAGCTTTCGGAAAGGACACGGTTAGTAGTAAATAGATACGGGGACGGTGAAAGTTTCGCTAAAAAGTTCAATCCTTCATTACAGGTTGTATGTGCTCAAAATGTGGAACGTTCGTTCAAGGGGAATGCGCCTTCATTGGCTTTGCTCGGAGAAACCTATCCAGATGAACAGGTGAATACTTGGATAATTGCTCAACTGATGGACTTGTACAAGTTTGCCGGTGTAAAAGAGAAGCCTACATTCCAACAGGTTTTGGAGCTTTCCGTGATGATACGTGTGGAATACTATTACCTGAAAGCTTCCGAATTGTTGCTTTTTTTCTTCAAGTTGAAAACTGGCGAATATGGCACCTTTTACGGTGTTGTGGATCCTATGGTGATCATGTCTGCTCTAATTGAGTTCAAAGCATACAGAAAAAGGCAACTGGAGAAATACGACCGGGAAGAACAGGAAAGACAACGAGAAAAAAGATACGAGAAGCAAGACAAGAACTCCGTACCATTTCCGGATCATTTGGAGTTTCTGAAAAAGATTATGGAATCAGAATAATCAAGCTAAGAAAATGAAAACAGTAGAAAAGTTAAGAATAGCACCTATTGGCACCATTGTAAACTTCGCAGATCGGACACTGATAATAAAGCGTTTCCGAGCTATCGTAAAGGGTAAAATGGTAATTTGTCGCGGATGCGTTTTCCGTAGCAAGGGTGGTGCGAATAGTTGCAAGTATATGACGGCTTGTTTTGCCAAATATAGACCGGATAGTGAGAGTGTGGTGTTTGAGGAGGTGGATACAAAATTGAAATAATTAAAATTATCATGGAATATATAGAATTTCTAAGAAACAAGATGGCTATCAGTCATCAAACGGGGTTTTATATTAATTCGGAAGAAATTACCCCGACATTATACCCTCATGTAAAAGATACCGTTCGTTGGGCGGTTGCCGGTGGATGCCGTGCTATATTCTCCAGCTTCGGTATGCAAAAGACAGTCACCCAGCTGGAAATACTTCGGGTAATCTTGAACCATAAAGGAGGCAAGGGATTGATCGTTTGCCCTAAGCGTGTGGTAGTCGAGTTCCTAACACAAGCGGAACAACACTTGCACATGAAAGTAACCTATGTCCGAACTATGGCAGATGTGATGATATGTCCTACCGACATCATGGTAACAAACTACGAACGTGTGCGTGATGGTGAGGATGGAGTGAGAATAGATCCGTCCTATTTTACTGCAACATCATTGGATGAAGCCAGCGTGTTGCGCGGATTCGGCACCAAGACCTATCAGGAGTTTCTACCGTTGTTCTCGGGTGTCCCTTACAGGTTTGTCGCTACGGCTACACCTTCGCCAAACAGATACAAGGAACTTATACATTATGCTGGTTATCTTGGTGTGATGGACACCGGACAGGCTCTTACTCGATTCTTTCAGCGAGACAGCACGAAAGCGAATAACTTGACACTTTATCCGCATAAGGAAAAAGAATTTTGGTTGTGGGTATCTACATGGGCGTTGTTCCTAACCAAGCCTTCCGACCTCGGTTATCCGGATACTGGCTATGAGTTGCCTGAACTCCGTGTACATGAAGAGATTGTGAATGTGGACAATTCTACGGCTGGAGCTGATCGTGACGGACAGGTGAAAATGTTTCGTGAGGCTGCTCTCGGACTTGCTGACGCGGCAAAAGAACGCCGAGATAACATGCAGGAAAAGATTGCCCGTGTGGTAGAGATAATCAATCGCCCGGAAAACAAGGACGACCATTTCCTTTTATGGCATGACTTGGAAGCTGAACGGCTGGAACTATGCAAAGCGATTCCAGGTTGTAAGGCTGTCTATGGTTCACAAGACGATGAAGAAGCCGACAAGGTAATATCCGACTTCAAAGATGGCCGGCTGAAATACCTTGCAGCTAAACCGGAGATGCTTGGTGAAGGTCTGAACTTCCAGTATCATTGTCATAAAGCAATCATGTTCATTGACTACCGCTTCAACGATAAGTTCCAAGCGATAGCCCGTATATACCGCTTTATGCAGCAGCATCCCGTTGATCTCTATCTGGTCTATGCCGAAAGCGAGGGTGAAATATTTAAGAGCTTCATGCAGAAATGGGCACAACACCGGGAAATGGTCGCAAATATGACTGAAATTGTCCGGCATAACGGTTTGTTCGGTTTGCAGGCCGAGGAAAAGATGATGCGCTGGATGTTCGCCAGTCGGGAAGAAAAATCCGGCAAGTTGTGGAAAGCAATCAATAACGATAATGTATTGGAATGTCAGAAGATGGAAAGTAACTCTGTAGATCTGATCGTAACCAGTATCCCGTTCTCAAATCATTACGAATACACGCCTACATACAATGACTTTGGGCACAATGAAGATAACGATAAGTTCTTTGAACAGATGGATTATCTTACACCAGAGTTAATGCGCATTTTGAAACCGGGTCGGTTGGCCTGCATCCATGTGAAAGATCGTGTTTTGTTCGGCAACGCCACGGGGGACGGTATGCCAACTATCGATCCGTTCAGCGAAATAACTGTATTTCATTACATGAAGCACGGCTTCCGATATATGGGACGCATTACGGTCGATACCGACGTGGTGAGGGAAAACAATCAGACCTACCGTTTGGGCTATACCGAGATGTGCAAGGATGGTTCCAAGATGGGAATCGGATGCCCTGAATATGTATTGCTTTTTCGCAAGTTGCCTACCGATACCTCCCGCGCTTATGCCGACCAGCCTGTTAAGAAGGACAAGAGCGAATACTCGCTGGCCCGTTGGCAGATCGATGCCCATGCAAGTTGGAAGTCTTCTGGCAATTCATTGTTGTCATACGAAGATATGAAAGGTGCTGGAATAGATAAGATTCGGCATTTGTTCCGTAACTACGAACGTGAGCATATCTACAATTATGAAGAACACGTGTCTTTTGCGGAAGAGTTAGAAGCATACGGAAAACTTCCAAAAACATTTATGGCTGTCGACCCTGTAAGCAAGAAGGATTGGATATGGGATGATGTGGCCCGTATGAGAACGCTTAACACAAAGCAATCACAAAAGAAACGACAAAATCATATTTGTCCTCTTCAGTTAGATATCGTTGAAAGGCTGATTGAACGGTACTCGAACAAAGGAGAATTGGTATTTGACCCGTTCGGAGGTATCGGTACTGTCCCTTATTGTGCTATCAAGTTAGGTCGTAGGGGACTTTCAACAGAACTCAATTATGATTATTGGAAAGACGGGCTTTCTTATCTGCGGGAAGCGGAGAACGAAGTAAGTGCTCCTACATTGTTTGATTTAATGGCTATATGATTATGAAACAATACAATAATTGGGAAGAAATAGACAAAGACACAGACGGACTTGTTACTTCATTGACTTACATTGTCCTCTTCGTAAATGATCAAGTTTATAATTACGCACTTAATATTTACGATAGTTGCCGTAATACTCCATACTACAGGCGTGGAGTAAAGAAGAACATAAACGAATTGAAAAGATTCATGGAATCGTACAATACAAACATTTGCAGGATTGCGAATGTCAATGTTGAAACGCTTGCGGTTATAACGCAAAGCATGGAAGACGATATTAAACCTCATATCGACAAATACGGGTTTGCCATAAGTCAGACGCTTTTAAATAATGGATGTTCAGGAGAACTGAACCATCTAATATCAATCGCTTCTACTATTGATATGTTATGCCAAACATCCAAGATTACAATACGTGATTTTTACATATCAATGCGAAAATTGGTCCCAATAGCTGTGAATCCTTTGGCTTGGCTGTCTATTGACAAAGCCATGTTTTACGCAAGAATGATAACGGATAATCTAACCCCAAAGGATGTAAGCATTAATTTGAACGATATACCTGCTATATCTACGGCATTTCAAGCTATTGCCAATAAAATGTTAAGTCCGGATGTGTTTGAAAAGGCGTTTAATGAATGCCTAACAAGATAGTGAAATGAAAAAGTTATTATACATAGACCTTTTTTGCGGTGCCGGTGGAACTTCTACCGGCGTGAACACAGCGCGTCTTCATGGCGAACAGTGCGCAGAAGTCATTGCGTGTGTCAATCACGATGCGAATGCCATTGCGTCACACGCTGCAAATCATCCGGACGCGCTTCACTTCACAGAAGACATCAGAACGCTTGAACTGTCACCACTTGTGCATCATCTTCAGAAGTGTCGCACGAAGAACCCTGACGCACTTGTTGTGCTATGGGCATCGCTTGAATGTACGAACTTCAGCCGTGCAAAAGGCGGTCAGCCACGTGACGCAGACAGCCGGACACTTGCAGAACATCTTTTCAGATACATCGAAGCAATAGACCCCGATTATATTCAAATCGAGAATGTCGAAGAATTTATGTCGTGGGGTGAACTTGATGAAAACGGAAAGCCGGTGTCAAAAGACCGTGGCAAGTCATATATCAAGTGGGTGAACAACGTGAAGAAATACGGCTACAACTTCACGCATCGCATACTGAACGCAGCAGACTTCGGCGCATACACATCGCGCAAACGCTTCTTCGGCATCTTTGCGAAGAATGGTCTGCCGGTTGTGTTCCCGAAACAGACACATTGCAAGACAGGTGCAGCAAGTTTGTTCGGCACAATGCCGAAGTGGAAGCCAGTGCGTGAAGTTCTTGACTTTGAAGATGAAGGCAAATCAATCTTCAGCCGAAAGAAACCGCTTGCAGAAAAAACGCTTGAACGCATATATGCCGGACTGATTAAGTTTGTCGCAGGTGGCAAAGATGCCTTTATGGTGAAATACAATTCGATGAACCAACGCGGAAAGTATGTGCCGCCGTCACTTGATGAACCCTGCCCCACTATCGCGACACAACAGCGTCTTGCACTTGCATCAGTGTCTTTTCTGTCAAAGCAATTCAGCGGTCAGCCTGACAGCAAGAACGTGTCTGTCGAAGAACCGGCAGGAACAATAACGACTATTGACCACCACGCATTTGTGAAAGCGCAATTTATTGTAAACTATCGCTTCAATAATACAGGCCATTCTATTGAAGACCCAGCACAAACGATATGCACGGTAGGTCAAATTGGTGTTGCATCTTGCAGTTTCATCGCAAATGAGTATTCGGGCGGTGGTCAGCTTTCAAGCATCGAACAGCCCAACCCGGCTGTGCTGACGAACCCGAAGCAGAAACTTGTCACCGTGAAGCAGCACTACTTGATGAACCCACAATTTGCGTCAAATGGCGGTTCTGTCGATAAACCGTGTTTCACGCTCATCGCAAGAATGGATAAAATGCCGCCATATCTTGTCACGACTGAAACCGGCGAAGTCGCTATTGAAGTCTATGAAACAGACAGTCCTATGACTGTCAAAATCAAAGAATTTATGGCACTTTACAACATCATAGACATCACTATGCGTATGCTGAAGATTGATGAACTGAAGCTGATAATGGGTTTCCCGAAAGACTACGAACTTATTGGCACACAGGCAGACCAAAAGAAATTCATCGGCAACGCAGTTGAAGTGACTATTGCCAGGAAGTGGTGCGAAGCACTATGTGAAGAAATATACAATCGTAAAATCAAACAATTAGCATAATTATGAACCGGAAAATCAAATTCAGAGGGCGTATAACTAAATCAACCGAATGGGTTTATGGGTCTCTTATTGTTTATCCTGATGGGGAATACAACATACTTTCTCAACGAAAAGAAAATTCATCTAAGATGGATGATTGGTGCGTTGATAAACAAACCGTTGGCCAGTTCACGGGCTTGTATGACAAAAATGGACAAGAAGTATATGAGGGGGATATTGTTAAAAGAAAAATTATAAAAAGTGATTTCTATCCTGAACAATATATGCCTCACATAAAGGAACAACATGAGACAAAAAGATGGGTTGAATCTCAAACGGGAGTTATAAAAATGTGTCCAGAAATACGCTTTGGGGAGGAGTTTATAACTCGGATGCCTAAGCAAAAAGATATAGATAATGGTATTATTGATAATTTTGATTATGAAGTCGTTGGTAACATATACGACAACCCAGAACTACTGAAAGGAGGCACGAAATGATTAAGGCTTTAATATGGGCGATAATATCGCTTTTGATGCTATTTGTCATGACATCTGGAATATCTATTCAGCTCAAACCATTTCGTATAGACATTACTTATCCATATTTCGGATTAGGAATTGTATTGACCGCCATAGGGCTTACCCTGTGTATCGGATCAGCGTACTACTATGGAATCTCAAATAACCAATACAAAGATGGCTATAAGAAAGGATTTCATGCCGGCGTTGAATATGTTATAGAATTTGCAAAACAAAAAAAGAATGAAGAATGAGCATAAATAAAGTAATCCTTCTCGGTTATACCGGCAAGGATCCTGAAGTGAAAGATGTTGCCGGGACAAAGGTCGCCAATCTATCGCTTGCTACCACGGAGAAGGGCTATACCCTTCAAAACGGGATCCAGGTTCCAGACCGCACGGAATGGCATAGTCTTATCTTTTGGAAAGGTCTGGCCGAGGTCGTAGAAAAGTATGTCAGGAAGGGTTCTCAAATCTATATCGAGGGCAAGATCAAGACCCGGCAGTATGAGGATAGAACGGGATCAAAGCGGTATGTGACAGAAATATTTGTTGATAAGCTGGAGTTATTGGGAAGTAGACTTGCCCAGCAAGAAGCCAGTCCACAATCGAAACTCTATCAACCTGAACAATCAAGAGAAGATCTTCCATTCTAAAAAATACAAGAGGCAACGCCCCGAACCACCAGTAACGTTACCTCCCCACACGATTATTTAGTACAAATATACTATTTACTTCTAAATAATTGTGCCATGTTTTCAGAAATTGCGGAAATAAAATCAATTAGAGAGCAGAAATCAAAGTTATCGGAAAGGGAAAAAGAGCTGACAGAACCTATATTGACGGACCTTGATATGATAGGAATGTTATATCGGTGGTTCCAAGAGATTATTTCTCAAAAGGAGATATTTAGGTCAGGGAATGTTACCCAACGAAAGAAATTCATTTTTATCATCTTGTTTTTGTATTCTCCGAGTACCCTTGCCGGAGGAAAGATGAAAAATGGCCTTCGAGATAAGCTGGCGGAGGTTTTAGGTGTAAATGCCCAGACAACCATATCCAATAACCGTAATAACTTGGTTTTCTCTTACCAGCTGTACAAGTATTTCCGGCAAGATGTGGATTGGATATATGGGGAGATGATGGAAAGGATAAAGCCGGAGAAGTAGGTCGGCTTCGTTAATTGTTAAAAGCAACAAATATGTTACTGTTTTCTTTGTGGTTACTTTTGTGGTTGTAACAAAAACGTTATATTTGTGGCGTCAATTAAAAAGTTCTTTGATTTTATGAAGTATTCAGAGTTTTACAAATTGATTGAATCAGCAGGCTGGACAATCAAAAAGGGGACGAACCATTACAAATATGTTCATCCCGACTTTGACTACTTTATCCCTGTCGGTAGGCATCCGGCAAAAGAGATTCCAAACGGTACTCTTGATAGTATGATGAAAAAGGCGGGGTTAAAGAAGTAAAAGGACTGCACCCACTTCGGTGGGTGCTTTAATTGACGAAATTAAAAATGGCACGATTATGAAGAAGATTAAGGCGATTATCGAAAAGGCGAATGATGGAGGTATTTCTATTTATTCGGAAGACGTGAACGGCGCGTATGGTTTCGGTCTTACGGAGCAGGAAGCCAAAGATGATTTCCTGTCTGTACTGGAAGAACAGGCTGAATATTACAAAGAGAAACATGGTGAGTTTCCTGTGTGGTATAAGTCTGGCTATTCTGTTTCGTATATTTATGATTTGAGTGGATTCTTCGAGGCATTCCCTTTCATAAATGCCAGTAAGTTTGCAAAGGAAATTGGATTGAACGAGTCCGTTATGCGAAAATACAAAGGAAAGATCGTTACAGCTTCCGAAAAGCAAAAGGCTATAATCCAAGAGGGGTATAATAATATCCTCAAAAGAATGGAAGCTGTCAGATTCTGATATTCCAGCCGTGAGGCTCTGATATAAAATCGAGAACTAATTGACAAAAGTAGGCGCATCGTTTTGGGTGCGCCTTATTTATTGTTTGTTTAAGGTATTGCTTTCGGATAAATATATACAAGTAAAATAAGGGTTAGTCATAGAGAATGAGGGAATAGTTAATCAGAACTACCTGTTTTAATTTTAATTAAATGTAATTTGATTTCCAGTCTGTTTGTTGATTTGCATTTTTATTTCATGGAATATGTTGGCGCAATTTGTGAGACTTTCATTTTTTGACAGTACTTGATCTGCAAAAAGAATGTTGTATTCACAAATACTATCGTATAGAGCTTTCGAGTGCTTCAAAAGGGGCAAAAAATCTCTGATGGATTTTATATTTAAATATTCTTTTTTTATATATAAATGAAGAAGGGGATCTATAGATTTTTTTATTATAAAATCAATATTGGTTTTGTTTTCCTTGATTTTTTCGTTATAGGAGTTTATAATTTCCCAAATGGGTTTAGCCAATATCGTTAATCGTTGATTCTTTTCTAGATCTATTGCTAAAAATACACTTTCATTTTGTATTTGTTCATTTATTTTTAGTATTTCATTTGATGGCATGGTTATATATTGATGTGAATGGTTTGAGTAATCATTATCGAAACTTTTGAATAGATCAGATATATAATCTAAATGAGGATGTAATTTGATGTAATACTTTTCATCGATTTTAAACTCGTAGAAAGCGTCAAAAACATAATCAACATTTAAACTCTTAATCCTAATAGCTTCGTCTATGGTATTGATTTTTAAAATACTATGTTCCCACGGTCTTTTATGAACAGATTCATTATATTCTTTAATATATAGAACCTTTGTTCTACATTTTTTCTCAATATTATCTAAAGTAAGGGCGATGGCTTTAAGTAATGATCTTTTTTTCTCTTCTTCTTTCTCTTTTTCATGTTTTATTCCTCTCTTAAAGACAAATATAGCGACTCCAGCCCCTAAAAGTGATCCAAATAATGTGCCTATTATATTAAGCCAATCTTTATATGTCATATCAGCATTTGGAGTATCTGTTACTTTCTCATAAATTTTATTTATAACCTGTTTATTTTTTGCACTTAATTCATATTGCTGTTTAAGAATGTCAGTCTGTTCGTCGAGTTTTTTATTGATCGAAATACAGCATTCAATGTCTAATGGGGTGGAGACATCTGCATGTATGGAAAAGACAAGTGTAAAAACAAAGATTAAAAGTGATAATAATATTCTCATGATAGTAATAAGTTTAACAAGTTCCCAAAAGTACTTATTTTGTATGACTCAACCAAGCAGATCCTTTGAAAATTTGTACACGCAAGAAAGAAGTATATTATATTTATTATTATTATTTGTGTCGCTTGCTGTGTCTACCTTGTGTCACTTTGTTGTGTAATGGGCTGTATTTTAAAGCGTTATCTGTGTCTATTCTGTGTCGTTTGCTGTGTCAACATTGAAGGTAAATTGTTAAAATACAGGTGCTTATCTGTGTCGTTTACTGTGTCGCTTTTTTATTGGGGTATGTCAGTGAATGATGTAAAGTGTTGATGAATAAAGTTGTAGCTGTGTCAAAGAAAGTAAGCCGGAGAAATCCGGCTTACTTTAATATATGGCTATTTATTGTATCGGCTTTTATAAGGTTCTACCAAATGTTCCGTAGAAATAACAGATACGTCAAACCAACCATCTGTAACTTCGTTAAACAATACCGTTTTACATATAGGACATACCGCTTCCTCACGTTCTTTACCTCCAGGAACTCCCATCCTATATTCTGAAACCTTGATTGTCGCGCCACAATGAGGGCACTTTCCTTCACCTCTATCACTATACATAATCACCTCCTATTTTATTAGGTTTATAATTTATCTGCTAACTTCTTAATATCATCTTTACTATTAATCACATGTGTATCCTTACCGATCCGGACGGCTCCGACTACTTCGTCAGAAGACTTATCGAATAGCTCTGTAACAGGAACACCGAGGGCGTTGGCGATTTCTTCTAAACGTCCGATGGTCGGATTTCCATTTATAGACTTAGACAATCCAACCTCTGTTAATCCAAGTTGCTTTGCAAGGTCTTTCAACATGATACCTTGCTCTCGACAAATATCCTTTATTCTTAAATCCATAATTATACATATTGTTTAAGTGCAAAAATATCTCATTTTTCCATATCTGTATAAGAAATGCGACAAAAATATACAGAAAGTTTATTTATTAACATATATTACACAAATAGATTTGGTTGTGAATTAAACAATCTGTTATATTTGCGGTGTAAAATTAAACGATTTGGATAATTCAATTAAATATAAAGGTTATGACAAACATTGATAACATGAACAACGAACTGGCAGCGTTAGCCGCCATGAGTGAGGCAGAAGCCTGTAAGCTCTACAATGTAGACTACAAAGACGAGGCTATTCAGTATATAGTTGATTATTGGACTTGCATAGCTTGAGAACAGATAGTAATAACAATTAAAAGATATATGATTATGGCAACATCAGTAATTAAACAGAGAACAATAGAAAAGTTCATCATGTCAGAATTTGCACAAGGTAACTTAGATACACAAGAACAAGTAGCCTGTATGATTATCTTGATTCAGAAGAAGCTGAATATGTCAGTAGAACAGGCTGGTGACTTCGTAAGAAAGGCAATAGGTATTAACGCTTAAATACATACGATTATGAAAGCAGATTTAGTTTTAGTTATTAGCCCAGAAACATCACTGATGAAACAATTGGGCAAAGTATTAGGCAAGTTATGTTCTATGTGTGATTTTTCTACCATAGAAAGAGGCGAAAAGTATGTCACGATACAACATGATGAAACCGGGCTTGTAGTGGCTTATACGAGTGAAGAACGGTTGAATGTGAAACATTAAATAAGATTGATTATGAACTCAATAAACGAAAACGGTTGCAGCGTATGCCAGCCCGGTAAAGAGAATTATACTACCTACAACACCAAGTTGCGAGGTAAGAGAGTGAGAATGTATCAGTACGACTACCGTACTGAAAGCGGTGAATTGTTTTCTTGTTGTGCACCTACCTTAGAAGCATGCAGAGAAAGACGGGACAAATGGCTCAATTCGCAACAATAAGTCGATTGTTGCGTATAGCGGTTGAAGATATTTCGTTATCTTTGGTTGTGGTAGTACCTTTGGGATACTATCTTTTATAGAATAAATTTTATAACGATATAGTGATATGAAAATTGATTATAATGGTCAAGAGATAGAAGCGTATTCGCTCATAATGACAAAAGAAAACGCTTTAGATATTTTGAATGGCAAAAAGAGCATAGAAACACGTATGCTTAGCGTCAAATATGAGAAGATGTTCACAGACTTTGCTCAAGTTGACGAAAATGAGAAATTGAGAAAAGCTGGACGCGAGCAAGAATGTCAACCTATTTTAAGGACTGATATAGAAGCTATTCATTTTTACAGTACTGGTGCACCATGGACACTTGATGTCGCTATTGATGAAATTGGTATAGGCGAAATAACAGAAGAAGGTATTAAGTTCATGCATGATGAATTTGATTTCCATGATTTTGATGAACAATTAAAAGAGTTCAAGAAGAATCCACCGAAAGAGTTGCCATTATTTTACTACTTACATATTTGTGAAATCATAAGCCATTCAGGTTTGAAATAATATAAACCACTTGGGTGGCTTTGCTTATTAGTAAAAGGATTGTTTAATTTAAAATTTAAGATTATGCCAGAAACGTATGCAACAGATGCAAGTGGTCGAAAGTATCGTACCCGAAAAGATTATGAAGCCGGACGATTTCAATCTATGGGGCGAAATGCAGCTCAGCGAGCAGGAATTAATCGTAGAGCAGGCGGTAGAGTTGTCTAAGAATGGATAAAGCAATAGACATAATTAAAGAAGTTGCTTTAAAGGCTGACAGGGTTATATTGTTTCACTCGGCATCGGGCAAGGACAGTATAGCCCTTTTGGACCTAATATCACCTTATTTCAAAGAGGTCGTTTGTACCTATATGTATGTTATAAAAGATTTATCTCATATCAATCGTTATATAAATTATGCTTGCAGTAAATATCCAAACGTGAAGTATATTCAGATACCTCACTTTGCGGTCTATTCATTTAGACGGATAGGATATCTAGGATGTATCAAAAATGAGAAGCAGAAGTTGTACAATATGGCGCAACTTACGGATATTGTAAGGGAGAAATATAATATCGAATGGGCCTTCTTTGGATTTAAGCAGTCTGATTCAATGAATAGGCGTTTAATGTTGCGTACATATAGGTTGAACGGTATTAACGAAGTGCAAAAGAAGTGTTATCCCTTATCTGAGTATCGGAACAAAGATGTATTGGAGTACATTAGTCGAAAAGGTCTAATCAAACCCGAATCATACGGAGGGAAACATCAATCATCCGGCACTGACATAACGGATATTAATTACTTGTTATTTCTTCGTTCTAAATATCCAGTTGATTTACAAAAAGTTATAGATGAATATCCTTTGGTAGAACGGAAATTATTTGAATATGACTATGAAAGAGCTAAAACAAAGTGAAACAAGGATTATAAAACGCTCTCAAATGAATCTTAATCCGATTAACCCTAAAAGGCATTCGGACGAGAAAGTAAAGCTGCAAAAGAAAAATTTGCAGAAAGTTGGTTTTCTTGGTGGTATTGTATGGAATGAGAAATCCGGGAATCTGATTGACGGGCATCGAAGGATTAAGGCTATGGACTTGCACTACAAATACGATGGTACATCTAAAACGGATTATGATGTAAAGGTTGAAGTCGTAGCTCTTGACGATAAGGCTGAGAAGGAACAGCTTACATATATGGCAGTAGGGAACACGAAACCGGATATAGACCTTATAGCTGGTTATATCTCTGATATAGATTATACGGATGTGGGATTGGATATTGGGGAGCTCAACGATATTCTTTCTATAAATACAGCTATTCCTTCTTTCTCAGATTCTTTAGATGATCTATTATCTCCTGTATCATCGTTCGATGAAATAGAAAATCCTGTAATGGATGAAAAGACGTACGAAGCTAAAAAAGAACACATGAAATTCATCAAACAGCAGGTAAAAGAATCCGCAATAGAAAGACAACAGAATGAAGAAGCTTTTATAACATTATCTTTTTCTTCCTATGAAGCTAAAGATAACTTTTGTGACTTACTTGGCATTAGCACAGATGATAAGTTTGTCAAAGGAGAGGAAGTGTTGAAATTGATTAAGTGACGAAAGTAACAAATACGCGCGCCCGTACGTAAAGATATGGCAAAGAAACCTAATATAGACGATTTTAGGAAGATTCTCCGCAAATCTGGTGGAAATCTAACCAAGGTTGCGGCTACGTTTAAAGTAGCTCGGAAAACAATATACCAATGGGCGAAAGAGGATGTTGAGTTTAAAGATGCCATATCAGATGAGCGTGGAGCTTTGGTTGATGAATGTTTGGTTTCTGCCCGTGTTCTTGCATTGGGTATTCCCGAAAAGGATGAAAAAGGAAATTTTATTGGCTGGCGTGAACGTCCAGATGGCTATATGATTCGTTATTTGCTTTCTACATTAGGAAAGAGCGAAGGTTTTGGGGAAGAATCAGAAGACGCTGATATTCCAACAGACATAGAGCACGGCATCAACATTGATTCATGGATTAAAGACAAGTTGAAATGATAGTACCTCAAGAAATTTACCATCCATTATATGAGGATAAGGAAAAATTTATAATTCTTATCACCGGTGGGCGTGGTAGCGGTAAGTCTTTCAATGCTTCTACATTCATAGAACGTCTTACTTTTGAAATGACTCCTGTAGAGAAGATAGTTCATCAGATTCTTTACACCCGTTACACGATGGTTTCTGCCGGTATGTCTATCATCCCCGAAATGATGGAGAAGATAGAACTTGACGGAACAACAAAGTATTTCAAAACTACCAAGACGGACATAGTCAACAATATGACTAAAAGCCGTATCATGTTCCGGGGTATCAAGACCTCTTCAGGGAACCAAACGGCAAAGCTGAAATCCATTCAGGGTATTACAACTTTCGTATGTGATGAAGCTGAGGAGTGGACAAGCGAAGAAGAGTTTGACAAGATAATGCTATCCATTCGTAAGAAAGGCATTCAGAACCGGATTATCATTATAATGAATCCTTGTGATTCCAACCACTTCATCTATAAAAAGTATATCGAGAAAACTCACAAATTGGCAGAGATTGATGGCGTACAAGTTCAAATATCCACTCATCCGAACGTACTTCATATCCATACCACGTATTTTGACAACTTGGAGAACCTATCACCGGAGTTCTTAAAGGAGGTTGAGGACATGAAGGCGAATAACCCAGAAAAGTATGCTCATGTAGTTATTGGGCGGTGGGCTGATGTCGCGGCAGGTGCTGTGTTCAAGAAGTGGGGAATTGTGGATGAGTTTCCAGCTTGGGCAAAGAAAGTGGCTATCGGGCAAGACTTCGGTTATACACATGATCCGTCCGCTTCCATACGGTGCGGAATTGTGGATAATGCCCTATATCTGGATGAAGTGGATTACCGTACAGGACTGCTATCTTCTGACATTATCAAGACTCTTCGTCCGTGGGGCTTGAAGGTAATTGCCGATAGTGCAGACCCTCGTTTGATTCAAGAGGTACATAACGGAGGCATTAGAATATATGCTGTCGAAAAGGGTGCCGGATCTGTAAACGCTGGCCTTGACAAGATGAAGAGCATGGAGATATACATTACCAAACGCTCGTATAACTTACAAAGTGAGTTTAGAAAATATGTTTGGGCGAAGGACAAGGATGGGAATTACATCAACGATCCAGAAGACCATGACAATCACGGTATAGACGCGGTACGTTATTATGTCTTGGGTGAGCTTCTTGGCAAGATTCAGAAACCGAAAGATTTAACAGGAATATTCACACACTAAAAATATAAGCTATGCCATTGTTGAGTTTAGAAGAAATATTAGCATTGTCCGACATCGGGCAGAAGATAAACTACCTGAAGAAAGGTAGGAAGACCGAACTCCCAGACCGTTGTAAACTTTGGGACGACTGGAATCCCGAACGCCATGAAATCATGGTTGATAAAGAGAAATACCCGGATAGAAAGGTTCTTGAAAAGGATGCAGAAAAGGTCTTTGATGAAAAGACTGGTAAGACCTATGAAATCGAAGCACAATATAAGACTGAACCGGTAAACCGTATTTCTATCCCTTTGGAGCAAGATATTGTCAACATTCAAACAGCTTTTACGGTCGGCACAGAACCGTCTATGGATTGCACTCCGACTGATGATGATGAAAAGAAGCTGCTGGATGCGGTAAAGGCTGTATTCAAGTCCAACAAAATCAAATATCAGAACAAGAAGATTGTCCGTGCCTGGTTATCCGAACAGGAAGTTGCCGAGTATTGGTATGTCACTGATGATGATTCGTTCTGGGCGAAGTTCTGGAAGAAAGTAAAGACTACTTTCGGGGGCAAGGTTAAGCCTACCAAGAAGTTGAAAAGTGTATTGTGGTCACCATTCAGAGGTGATAAACTTTATCCGTTCTTCAATGATGAAGGTGATTTGGTTGCTTTCTCTCGTGAGTACAAGAAAAAACTCATGGATGACTCGGAAATTACCTGCTTTATGACTATCACAGACAGAATGGTCTATCAATGGGATCTGTCTAAGGGTTACGAGGAAAGAACTTCTTTCGTCCATGGATTCTCGAAACTGCCGGTTATCTACGCTTATCGTCCCGAACCTTATTGCAAAAAGATAAAGACTTTTCGGGTCCGGTTGGAGAAATTATTATCCAATTATGCTGATTGTATAGACTACCATTTCTTTCCGCTGTTGAAGCTAATTGGTGATGTAGAGGGTTTCATGGGTAAGGTTAAGGATAGAATGGTTAAACTTACAGGTGAGGGTGCGGATGCTCAGTATCTGACATGGAATCAGGCAAATGACACCGTAAAATTTGAGGTAGAAACCCTCTTTGAGAAAGCATATTCTATGACGAATACACCGCAAATCAGTTTTGAAAAGTTGAGCGGTGCTGGAAATGCCTTGTCGGGAGTGGCTTTCGATTACGTATTCCTTTCGACACATTTGCAAGTTCAAAATCATGCCGAGGTGATAGGTGAGTTCTTGCAAAGACGTGTAAACTTCATTGTCTCTGCTTTAGGCTCTATAAATCCATCTGAATTTAACAAAGCATCTGAAACGATAGATATTGGTACAGAAGTTGTTCCGTATCGCCTTGACAATTTAGAAGATAAAGTCAATGTAGCTGTAAAAGCTGTGTCGGGTGGTGTATGGTCACAACGACATGGGGTAATGTTCGCTGGAAATATTGACCGCATCGAAGAAGAAATTGCAGAGATAAAAGAAGAACAAGCAGCAAAGAATGAGCAAATCGGAAATAAAGAACAGAAAAATGCTTCTTAGTCAGAAAAATTACGAGGTTTATAATTTTAGTATAAGAAAAATAGAATGGTTAGCGGTAATTCTTCGGAGTTACCGCTATTTTTATATTCATAGTAAAATAACGAATAAATGCTTTGATAATATTCGTATTATTACTATATTTGCATGGTAATTAAGTCCAAAGCGTTATGAGTTACAAATCAGTTAAAGACGTTGTAACTATGTTGCAAGAAAACGGTTTTGTTCTAAAGAGTCAGAAAGGTAGTCACATGAAGTTTGAGAAAGACGGCAAAGTGGTTATTGTACCGAATCATAACAGCAAAGGCGTTGAGAAAGGCACTTATTACAGCATTTTGAGACAAGCGGGGCTAAAGTAGCCCCCTTGTTCTCTTAATTAAAAAAGGAGGTAATATGAAAACAGTAGAAGTTATTGTAGAACACGCAGGAAAGAACTTAAGTGCTTATATTGAAGATGCTCCTGTCATTACAGTCGGTAACGACATGAAGGAGTTGGAAGATAACATGAAGGAGGCTATCGAATTGTATTTGGAAGATAACTCTAATCCTTGTGAGGTGCTTTCTGGAGAATTTGAGTTAAAGTTTAAGATTGATGCTGCTACTTTTATCAACTATTACAGTAATATCTTTACTAAGGCTGCATTGAGCCGTATTACAGGAATCAATGAACGCCAGTTGTGGCATTATGCTGCCGGAGTTCACAAACCTCGCAGGCAGCAGTTAGAGAAAATTCAGAGGGGTATTCAATCATTGACAAAGGAGTTATCGGCTATAAATTTGTTATAGTATGGTGGATGTTAGAGAATTGAAAATTGGTAATTATGTCTATTTACAAAATAGCAAAACTCCATATAAGATAACAGAAATAGGATATAGTGAGATTGAATATCCAAAATATGAAGCGAGTGGAATATCATCAGAAGCGGTATTTCGTACCTATGTAGAGAACCTTAATCCCATTCCTCTTACAGAAGAACTGTTGTTGAAGTGTGGATTTGAAAAGCATAAATGGGGAGTTGTCACTTATTATAGTCCCTTGTTTGAGTTGGACGCAGATTTCCATTTGAAGGGAGTCGATTACAATATACAAGTGAAATCCCTCCATCAACTTCAAAACCTGTATTTTGATTTGACAGGTCAAAAATTAGAAGTAAAACTTTAGGCATACTATCTTACTATATTTTAGGCGTGATTCATTCGGTTTCACGCCTTTTTTTGTCATATTTATGACAATAGTCTGATTGTCGTATATAACTATCCTGATTATTTCTCATTCTCTTTATTAAGATCGAATTTTACCGTAGAAATTTATAAATCAAATTCATACGGTATGACAATCTTAGAACAAATCTTAGCAGGGCTACAACAGAAATTCGCAGGGGTGGACACTGCTATTCTTACCCGCATTGCCACTAAGAAGGCAGAGGGTGTAACGGACGAGACAAAGGTAAACTCCATTATTGAGGGTATCAATTTTTCGGACGTGCTTAATTCCTATGGTGATTTCCGTGCCGGGGATGCTTCCAAGACCGCAGTTTCCAACTACGAGAAGAAACATAACCTTAAAGACGGTAAGCCAATCGAGACTACCACAACCACTAAAACGGAAGAGAATAAAGACGATGTGCCTGCATGGGCGCAAGCTTTAATTGATTCCAACAAGAGCCTTTCTGATAAGCTAACACAGTTTGAAACGGAGAAGGCTCAAGCAACACGTAGCCAGCAGATTTTGGCAAAGGCAAAGGAGTATGGTATTCCCGAAAACTACGCCAAACGATGCGCCATCAAGGACGATGAGGACTTGGACGCATACTTCAAGGATTTGAAGCAGGAGTTCGCAAATGACGGCTTCAAAGGCGTAACCCCTCCCGAATCAGCGGAAGCGAAGATTGAGAAAGAATCTGAATCTATCGCTAAGATGATTGATGAGGGGACGAAAACTATTGTTGAACAAAACAAGAATTAATTATGTCAGCAGGATTTAAGTATGACTTGGTTCCGCCCGTTGAGCAAGAGGAACGCTACGATGTCCAGACCGGCATTCGTAGACGTGGTCCGTTCAAACTTGATACGCAGAACCTGGTAGTGGGAAGTTTTCTTCCCGGATTTACACCGATTTGTGCGGACTTGAAAAACAAGTTCGCTTATGCGGTAATCAATGTGAGAGTTGTGGAAGCCTATACCACTGGTGGAGAGGCTTTGTCTATCAAAGTAGCCAAGAACTCTTTGGCTTATGTGGGTATGTTTGTCGGAAGCGGCAAGAAAGGCGCAGAAGTAACGGCAATTGATAAATCTAATGCCGGTTATGATGTATTGACTATTAAGGCTGCTTTTGGTGAGAATATCGCCAAAGATGCCGTATTATTCAATGCGGTTGCAGTTGATGGTTTAAAACAAAAGCATGTAGCTAATTCGGCTCTGTTTAACCGTACAAAGGTTGAGGACGGAATCACATTGGTTTCATTGCTTCGTACAGCCGCAGAAATTGAACCCTCAAAATTGGTTATGCCGTTCTCCGAGAACGATAAAGCCAACATGAAGGGATGGTTTGAATTTAACGAGTAAGGAGGTAGGATATGTTTTTAACGATTCAAACATTATTCGATGATGCGAACATTGTTTCCGCTATCATCAGACGTGTGAACCAGACACGCAAGGACACAATCTATTGGCAGCAGTATCTTACTTTCCGCAGAGTGACTACTCGTGTGTTCAAAGACTATATCGGTTCTGTAACTGGAGTTATGGCCGGCTCCATCAATTCGCGTTTTGGAGAGAAACCCATCCGTGAACGTCGGAACATCGGTTCCGGATATGGTGAGATTGCCTATTTGGGTGATGCTTATCAGATGTCTATTGACCGTCTTTCTGAATTGCAGGATTTGATTGACAAGTTCAATGCCGCTAAGCCAGCCGACCAAAAGGCTGCAATGGAAGAGATTGTAAACTTCCTGGCAGACGACTACCGTCAGATTACCCTTGCCGCCCACAAGCGTATGGATATTATTGTCGGTGCGCTGTTGATGCTTGGTGAAGCCACCGTTTACAACAAGGATGCTGCAATCACTTCCGGTCAGACCAATAATAAACTGCTGGAGATTACCCTTCCGTTCAATTTTATCAAGCCGAAAAGTGGAGATGTGGTTGTGGACGGAAAGAATATGTTTATCTCTTATTTGAGAGAGGAACTTCATTCCTTGGCACCGGACTATGGCGTTTATGCCAAGATGGTTATGACTCGTGCATCTTTCAACAAGCTTGTTCTTGGTTCATCTGAATTTGGTGAGCAGTACAAGATGATTCTCGGCAGCAACGAAATGAAGTTGAGTACGGGATTGGTTTCCTCTTCTTTGGCTTCCGAAGTGTTCACCGGCATCGGTCTGCCTCGCATCGAAATCAAGGAGGACTATGTGAAAGACCAGACGGGAAAAAACGTGCAGATTTACGCGGATAACCGTATTACTCTGTTACCTTCTGACAACATTGGTTATATGCGCCATCATACCCCGTATGAAGCGACAGACCCGGTACAGGGACGTACTTATACCCCGTCAGAGGGGCAGATGCTTATCTCTAACTACCGTGACAAAAACGGTCGCTACATGGAATATACGGCAGAGTGGATTCCGCAGATTTCCAATCCAGATTTGATTACCAATTTCGATTTGAGCGAAATTGCATCCATCCAATCAGCATAAGGGGGTAGGATATGAAAGTAAAGGTTATATCAGTTTTCCGCGACAAGTTCACCGGAAAGTATTATACTCCCGGTGAAGTGATTGAAGTCGGTGAGGAAGCCCGTGTGCTGGATATGGAAAGCCGCAGACTTGCTGAACGGATTGAGGCAAAAAATCCCGAAGTGAAAGCCCCTGAAGAAAAGAAAGAGGTGAAAATTTCCCTCTTTGAAAAGGAGTTTGAGAAGAAAACTTTGATTGATGCTTTGAAATCTATCGGTGCGCAGGCTTCCGGCAATATGAAAGAGGAAACTCTTTTGGCTAAGGTTGCAGAACTGGATGAAGAATCAACAGCCAAACTGAAAGAAGCATTAGGTATCGAGTAAAAGGATAGGGTAGTGCTTCTACCCTTCCATTGTCTAATTTTATAAATCAGAAAAGAAATGAAGAATTTTATTTTTGCCATGTGTGGCTTTTTAATGATGTCTTTGGTTTCGTTGAGCGTGCAGGCAGCAAGTGTGGAATCTCCTAAGTGTGAATACGTGAATCCATCGGTTGATGTTGGTCTGCCGGATATTCAGTTTATCACTTTGGAAACGGTTCCGGCTGATTGTGTTGTACTGACCATGACACCTCCCGTCTTCTTGGTTGCAAATAACCCGGCTATGATGTGTTCGATGAAAGAGGAAGCGGCTATTCAAGGGATACGAATTAATGTTCCCAAATGTCCGTTCAGATACATCTATAAATCTAAACATTGTACGCATTATAGCTATACCGCATATAGTAAACTGATTACACCATATTGAATGATAGCAGCCATGAGTAACAAGGAGTTTGTACTAAGCGTATTTGATAAGAACACCCCGTCTAATCTTGTAGTTGAAAATATACTTTCAAGAACGGGATTGGATGGTGAAGAACCTTTTGCCGAGGAAAATCGGGCAAGATTAGAGGTCGCTTGTGCAAAGCAAATTCCGTGGATGATACAAAATCCATCTTCGGTCAGCGAAAGCGGATTTTCTGTGTCTTGGTCTAATTATGTTGATAGTCTAATGAAATTGTACTCATGGCTGTGTAAACAGTACGGTTTGAAAGACGAACTGGGTAACAAACCTAAAGTGACTTTCTTATGATATTCGCTCCACACATATTGCAGGTTAAAGTTATCACCCCGATGGCTAAGGATGAGTTCGGAAGACCCATTCCCGGTACAGGTGGTGAATGCTGGCAGGAGGTAGGCAAATGCCGTTGTGATGATAACACTACCAAAGAGTTTTCATCTGATAACGGCTCTGTGTATCGTCCGAATTATCATGTAGTATGTGAGAAAAGAATTACTGTCAAGGCTGGCGATGAAGTACGTTGCATGGATGGTGATGGCGTAAGAGGTCAAGGCGAAGTCTACACGGTAAAGAGTACAAACTACTTTAACTACTCGGAATTATGGATGTAGATTTCGATTTCTCAGATGTCGACTCCTTTTTCGATGAAGGAGAATGGGAGGTCGAAAAGAAGATGATTGATGTAGGCGATGAAGCTGTGAAGTACGCAGAGGAACATGGGGATTATCAAGACCATACACTCACTTTGAGAACGTCCAATGATTACGATGTCGATAAAGACGGTTTGACACTGAAAAACGAAGCGGAATACGCATCATTCGTAGAATCTAAAGGGTATGATGTTTTAAGTGGTGCCGCTCTTCATGCGGAGAAACGATTAAAAGAAGAATTTGAAAAATGAAAAAGTACATTGGAACAAAACAGATTGAAGCTGAACCTATGAAAATGGGCGAAGCTGACGAAAAATGCTTGATTGCAGTAGGTGGAAAGCTAACAAAAGAAGAACGGTCTATAAATGGCTATCATGTGAAGTATGATAATGATATAGAATCATGGCTTCCTAAAGATGAGTTTGAGGAAACATATAAGTGCGCTGATACTTTCCTTGACCGTTTGCTTATTGAGCAGCAGGATTTAGCCGAAAAGTTTAGTAAGCTGTGTGCTTTTGTAGATACTCCCAAGTTTGAAGAAGTTGTAAAAAATGAACACCAACGTGATTTGCTTCTGCAACAGCGTGATTATATGGGCGAGTATTTGAACATTCTCAATCAACGTATCAAAGCATTGGGATGATAGTAACTACCGACATAGGAAACATTCTCTACCGGGATTGCAAGGCTTTCGGAATAAGCATAGTACCCAACGGGGAAACGCTGACGGGTGAATTGAAGTCCGAAAGGATTGTCATTCACACGAAGAAGCAACAGCCGGGGACTTATTGGAAGAAGTCTTTCGCAGAAGTGAATCTTTGTGTGCCCGATTTGAGCAAGAATGAAGCCAACTCTATCCGACTGAATGAGCTTGAAAGACAAGCTATGAAGATATTAAGGAGTACAGGTTCCTATAATGGTTCTTTTTATCGCTATTCTATCTATAATATAGGAACGGAAGCGGATACTGCTTTAAAGTGTCATTATGTGAATGTTAGTGTTTTGTTTGAAGTTTTAAATGTAAAATAGTTATGGCAGAGAATAAAAAAATTGTGGTGGTAAACCTTCAGAAGCTGGAGGTTGCGCCGATCGGGGCTGGTGGTGCCGAAGGTTCTGTTTTTGAAGAAGTCCCGGTAGTTCATGAGGACACCTTCACTTATGAGGATGAAGATCCGGAGGTTAAGGATTACAAAGATGTAGCTGGAAATACCTATTATTCCTCTAAAAAGCCGGGTGCGGTTAAGATCAATGCTTCTATTGGTATGTATGATCTTGAAACTAAGGCTAAATTCCAAGGAGGTAAGTTTACTGCGGGTTCAGAAAGTAAGCCGGGTACATGGGAACGTGCCGATCATGTAGAAAGTAAAGAGTTTACCGTCCGTGCCACAACTGAAGATGGTGTGAAAATTATTTTTCCTCGTGCCGGTGTTTCTGCTTCTGGTAAAGCGAATGAAAAGGCAATTGGCTTAGCCCTTGTTTTTACGGCGTTGAAACCAACCAAAGCCGGCGTTCCTATTGAGCGCTGGGAAGACGGGGAGGATACAACTTTGGGTGGATAAGTTAATGACGAGGGTGAGCAATCACCCTCTAATATTTAAACTATGAGTGAGGTTTCAAAAAACATATCAGAGTTACTTTCCGGTACTTATGGAAAAGCTATTGTTGTAGGGGGAACAGTATATGTAATCAAAGCTCCTTCTATCAAAGTGATAATGAGGGCTACCCAATATTTAAGTAAGGTCGATTTACCGGAAAATGGCACTGTGCGGGAATTAATGAAGGTCGCTCCTGTCAATTTGGAGAATATCGTCAAGGGACTTTCATTCTTGGTGGTTGGTGATGTCCCGAATTATCAAAAAAGAGCTGAAAGCCTCGAACGGCAGATGCTTTCAGGTTCTAAAGAAGAATTATTGCAAGCGTATTTTGTCGCTTTTGAGTTAATAACTGGACGTGATTTTTTCGTAGTCTGCCAGTTAGCGATGGAGCTGGCAAATCTAACAGTAAAACCCAAATAGTAGGAGGAAATACCATCGTAGGAAGTATTACCTTATTTATGGAAAATTTGCATCTTTCTTACAGGGAGGTGTATGAGGATCTTCCTTATCTTCTTTTGCTCTTGATGAGTGCTGATAAACCTATCGATATCCATGAGGATAAAGATGGAACAGAAGTAAAGAAGATGTCGGGAAAGGATCTTATGAGACAAAAAAGAGGAGCATGATTCTATATTCACGACAATCTTTCCATTGTCATGTATCTATTCTCATAAAATTCTACTACTTCATTTGTCTAATGTACTTTTATCCAAAACATTGATGTATGCCCAAATTAGCGTTTCACATAGAAGCAGACTATCAAAAAGTCATTAAGTTACGGGAAGAGATAGATAAGCTGAAATCTACTATTTCTGGGATGGATGGCAATACATCTCCAGCTACTTTCCGTGCGATGGAAGCCCAATTAGCTAAAAACACGAAAGAATTGGATTCTCTTGTCGTTTCAGCTGTACGTGCTGGTAATGAGATAAATCAAGGTTTTAAAAAGAAAATATTTGATGCCTCGCAAGTTGTAAACGGGTTCTCAGAAAAGATTATCGCTCAAAAGTCGGTAATTAAAGGCATAGAAGCGGATGTAAAACGCCTTGGTGAAGCCTATCGCATCGCATTGAAAAGAAATCCATTGTCCGCTAATAAGAAATTGGAAGAATATAATGCTGTACGTAAGGCTTTGGATGAAGAGAAGGCAGTTTTGTTCGACTTGACACAACAACAAGCTGGGGCACGTCTGTCTGTAAAGAAACTTCGTGACGAATATGCCCTTTATAAAGACGATGCTAAAGAGGTAGTAGATAGCAATAACGGTATTGCTATTTCTTGGAAGAAGGTATTGGCTGTTATCGGTGGGGTAGGTGTGTTGAAAGCGTTGGGTTCTGAAATTATCCGTGTGCGTGGCGAGTTCCAAGCCGCAGATACGGCTATTCAAACCTTGTTGGGAAGCAAGGAAAAAGCGGATGCGCTTATGTCGCAAGTACGTGAATATGCTAAGATTTCTCCGTTAGAGTTTTCGGATGTAACCCAAGCTACGCAGATGATGTTAGGCTTTAATATCGAGGCTGAGAAAGTACCACGTTATTTACAGGCTATTGGCGATGTCTCTATGGGAGATACCCAAAGGTTTAACTCGCTTACGTTGGCTTTCTCTCAAATGTCGGCGGCAGGAAAGTTGATGGGGCAAGATCTTAATCAGATGATTAATGCCGGATTCAATCCATTACAAATCATGGCAGATAAGACCGGAAAATCTATTGCTACGCTCAAAGATGAGATGTCTAAGGGGGCTATTTCCGCAGAAATGGTACAGCAAGCATTCATAGACGCCACTTCCGCTGGTGGTAAGTTTTATAATATGTCTGAGAACGCTTCAAAAACTATTAACGGTCAGCTATCCATGATGCAAGATGCGATGGATTCAGTATTCAATGAATTGGGGCAGAAATCGGAGGGTGTCATAATTAAGGGTATCCAAACAACCACTTCGTTGATAGAAAACTATGAAACGATAGGTAAGGTATTGGCTGGGTTGGCTGCTACTTATGGAGTTTATCGGACTGCTTTGATAGCCAGTATTACATTAACTCGTAGTTGGGCTGTTGCCGCAAGGGTAGATGCGGCCGCAAAAGGAATCCAAACAATTATGACAAAAGCGCAGACTGTCGCTCAATTGGCTTTAAATGCGGCAATGAAAGCTAATCCTTATGTTTTACTTGCCACCATCGTAGCCAGTTTTACCGCTACTATGTGGGTTCTTCATGATAGTACAACCGCTGTCGAGAAAGCCCAAAAGCAACTTAGTAAAGAACAAGAAGAAGCCGCGCACAGGAAACAGGAACTTACCTCTAAAACAGACAGTCTGATTTCAAAAATAAATAGTGAGACTGAATCTGTTTATTCGCAGGTTAAGGCATACAAAGAGCTGATAAAACTGTTTCCCGAACTTGGAAATGTGAGTCTCGAAGAGTTTAAGAATTTGCCTCAGGATCAGCAAAATAAGATGTTATCATCTGTCAATGAGAAGAGAGAAATAGACAATGCGGTTAAGGCTTATGAGGCTGATCTGAAAAGAATAGAGGACCTTAAAAAGAAAATACAAGAGACAGAATCTTCTCCGTACAATAAATCTGGTAATTCATGGATTCATGATGTAGAACGACTTAATAAGCAACTTGATACTGCTAATAATCTTGCAAAACTCCATAAGGAAGAAATAGATAAAATAAAAGAAGCCCAATGGGAGGCTAACACTCCTGTTGAAGAGAAGGTTAAGCATTATGAGGATGTGAAAAGAAAACTTATCGAGGAAAGGGATGAACTTGATAAAACTTTGACGGAATCAGAGGATATAGCTTCTGTGTGGGTGGGTGTTCCTGATATCATTAGTAGTATCAGGCTTGATGCTTTGAATAAGCAGATAGATGAGACAACAGGAAAGATCAATTCATTAACGAGGAATAGTATCTCTGTTGTACAGAATAAATCCTATTGGGAGAAGCAGAAACAGGATGCAGAAGCTGCTCGTAATGCCTTGGATGTATCAAAAAAGAACTCTGAAGATTGGAGCAAGTATACAAAACAGATACAAGAGGCGCAAACGCAAATAGACAAATATTCTGATTCGACCAAGCGCGAAAAACAAGAAAAGAAAGAGGCGGATAAGCAACTCAAACAGCAAAAAACGATTCATAACGAACTTTTATCCCTCCGTCGTCAAAACCAGCAATCCGAAATTGACCTGATGAAAGAAGGTTCCGACAAGAAGATCGCCCAGATAAACCTCGATTATGACAATGAGATTGCAGCCATACTCGCCAAAGAGAAAGAGTGGAAAGACGCGCAAGGCGGCAAACTAAGCAAAGAGCAGACGGTCGAGATTCATACCGCTTTGGTCAATTCATACGTTAAACGAGAGCAATCGACCTCCAATGTGAATAAGGAACAACTGGAGGAAGAGAAACGCGCCATGAACGAATACCTGAAAGAATATGGTTCATATTTGGAAAAGCGTCAGGCTATCACGGAGCTTTATAATGAGAAGATAGCAAGGGCCACAACAGAAGGTGAACGGCTTTCCCTTGCAGAAGGTATGAAGAAAGAGCTGGCGGACGTGGATAATGAAGCCCAAAAGAGCACCTCCATCATCACCCGGCTGTTTGATGATATGAGTAAAAAGAATATCACCTCTATTCGTGCCATTGCGGATGAAGCAGAAAAATTCTTGTCTTTTCTTGAAAGAGGGGAATATTCCTCTGATAATTCATTCGGTATTACCAAAGAACAGTTTGATGTGCTTCGCAAATCACCGGATCAGTTGAAGGCCATCAAGGATGAAATAGCCAATGTCCGCCATGAAGCCGACCAAATGGAAACCTCTTTTAATAAAGTTTCAAATGGCCTGAAAAAAGTCTTTATCTCTGAAAGTGATGCCAGGAAGTTAAAAGAAGGTTTGGCAGAAATAGAAGAGGGCATGAGTGAAATTATGCAGACCGGACAGTTCCTCTCTGACACGTTTTCGAAGCTCGGAGATTCGTTTGGTGGTGTATTCGGTGGGATAGCTGAAGGTTTCAGTGTGGCTATGGACACTGTAAGTTCTGCAATGAACGGTGCGAAAGCCGGTTCCATGTTCGGTCCACTCGGTGCGTCTGCCGGTGCTGCCATTGGTGTCGTTACATCTTTGGCCGGTGCCATCGCCAAAATCCATGACAAGAAGAACGAGAAACGTATCCAGCGGTTGCAGGATCAAATTGATACATTGGATAAATCTTACGGTAAGTTGGAAAAGTCAATCGAGAAGGCCTATTCAAAGGATGCTTCCAAAATGATTGAGCAGAACAACAAGCTGCTGGAGCAACAGAAGATCCTTATCCAGCAACAGATCAGAGAGGAACAGGACAAGAAAAAAACTGATGACAGCCGTATCAAGGAGTGGCAGGAACAAATCGAGGAAATCAACGACGTTATAGCAGAAAACAAGGAGAAGGCCAAAGATGCCATCTTCGGGGAAGACCTGAAATCCGCCATTGACAACTTCGCTAACGCACAAGCCGAAGCGTGGGCTTCCGGTGAGGACCGGGCAGAATCAGCGAAAGATACCGTCAAAAAAATGATGCGCCAGATGGTCACAGAATCCATCAAGGCAGCAACGGAATCTTCCGGTGCGATGGAGAAGATTCGTGACAAACTGAAGGAGTTCTATGCCGACAATGTCCTTTCCGGTTGGGAACAGGATTATATCTATAATATGGCGGAAGAACTGCAAAAAGAGATTGACAGGCAGTTCGGTTGGGCTGATAGCCTGATGAAAGATGAGGTGGAAGAACCGGAGAAAGAAGAAGTTTCTGAAAATTCCCTGAAAGGCGCGTATGCCAAAGCCTCCCAAGAAAGCATAAACCTGTTGGCCGGTCAGACCGGAGCCGTCCGTGTTCTGTTGGAAGACATCCGCGGCAGTATGCAACCGATCCGTGAACAAATGAGGCTGATCTATGATATGCAATCCAGAGGTTGGGAAGATGTGAAGGCCATCCGCGAACTATCAGATAAAGTGGAAAAGAATACCGATCGGATCGCCGAGAATACGAGAGAGATCAAAGAGGTTGCCGGTAAGATATCGGAGAACACCAGAGGCACGGTTGATGCCTTGGAAGGTACTATTAACGTAAAAGTAAAAATGTAGCATTATGGATAAAGAGTTTTTTGAGATAGCAAACCGGTTAGGTGCCTGCCGGTTGTTGCATGGCACGGAAAACAAAGAAGAGCTTATGCGCCTTCTGCTGACACCGCAGGGTACGGAGTTCTGCACGAAGAATAATTTCCCGTCTATGGAACAATTACGAGAGTTCCGGGGCAAGAAGGCCGAAAGCATGGGAATCTATATCGAGACGGACGTGAAACTGACGAATCCGGTGAAGGTATTCTTGGCCGGTTCCAAGGCAATCCTTCATTTTGATACGATCGGCCGCTACAACGTGATCCTGATGCACGGGGCGGAAGCCGAGATCCATGCGAGTAACTATGCCGTGGTGTTCGTAAAGAACGCTGGCGGTAAGGTAATAACTCATAAAGACCATACAGCACGTGTATTATGACAATAGATGGAAAAGACGTATATACTGAATGGGGATGTAAATTATTGGAAGGTTCTTTTGATGATCTTCTGAAATACCCCAAACGTAAGGCAGTCAAATATAACAACTGGGCGGAAGCCGACGGAATCGATCCCGATCTCTCGGTTGTGGAGTTCGAACCTAAGACCGTCAAGTTGAAATTCCTCATGAAGGCAGAAACGCTTGAGCAGTTCTGGTCTGGGTATAGAAAGTTTGTTGCTGATCTGTCCGCACCGGGCTATCGGGAATTCAATCTTATTGCCGGTATGACCAACCGCTTACGATTCAATGTCGGCTCTTCTCACGAACAGCCTGTGCCATTTAATGCAGGGGAGAACGTATCTGTGTTTGAACTTTCTTTTGTCGAGGACAATCATGCCATTTATCCGGCAACTCCGGCCGGCGGTATCGGGCTTCGCGGGCAGTATGCGATTAATGGGATAGACTTTGCAGACTTCGGTATAGGATCGGACGATAACCAGGAGGACATCTTGAAATATCCTGCGGTTAAGGCGCCGTTCACCGATGGCCGTACGGTAGACCTTTCGACAATCAAAACCCAGCATAGGGAAATAAAACTGTCCCTTTGGATGTTGGCCGGCAGTGTGGAAGAGTTTCTGAATAATTATCGGGCATTCTTTAGCCAGATATCCGGTGTAGGAAATCAGGAATTATATATTAAGACGTTGGATGGTATCATTCAGGTGTACTATACTGATTGCCCGTCCTTTTCTGTGGAAGTCTGGCAGGAGAACCGGATAGGGGCAAGATTCACTATTTCTGTTGTTGTTCCCGTAGTGAGTTGGATAGATGCCGGCGGTGATGTTCGTTACCGTGTGCTGAAGGATCCGGATTTGGGGTTATTGGCAGACGAGCAAGGTAGAATAATAGTTTTCAATTGATATGGCAGAAGAATTTGAAATAATCAGGGCTAATTTGCTTCCGGCAGCCGGAACAATAACCGATAATGATATGATCCTGATCATTCAGGGTGGGAGACCTAAGCGTGCTTTGCCCTCTGCAATGAAAGGTAAACAGGGCGATCCCGGCCTTAGTGCGTTTTTAGGGATAAACGATAAATACATCCTTTGGAAACAAGGAGCTAATGGTGCTTGGCAGAATCTGTTGGAAATTGAGAAAATTCGTGGGCCGAAAGGAGAGAAGCCGGTTTTTCGAAAGTTGAACGGTACGCTTCAAATGAAATACGAAGGTGAGCCGGATAGTGCATACGTGGATATTTTCGACCGTGAAGAATTGAAAATGAAGTTTTCCGATCTGACACCAGCAGAAGTGGATCAATTGAAACTGCATTTTTCTGATCTGACAGAGACTGATAAGGCCGAACTTATGAAGCCGGCAACGGATGCGGCAAAAGAGGTTCGTGAACAGATGTCCCAAATTAAGGAGGAAGCTAATACTGCTATATCGAATGTAAACACCGCAAAAGTGAGCGCAGAGGCGGCAACCAAGGCTGCAAATGATGCCGCAGCTTTAGCAAATGCCGCAGCTGGTCAAGCAACTCAATCTGCCGGAGATGCTGATGCAGCGACCAAATTGGCTGTTGCTGCCACTGCATTGGCGGAGGAAAAAGCCGGTATAGCCAATACCGCAGCCGAGAATGCCGATACCGCAGCAGCTTCAGCCAATATGGCAAAGGAAGAAGCAGATAAAGCAACTGTTGAAGCCAATATAGCCGCAGGAAAGGCCAATGATGCCGCAGGAAAGGCTGACACGGCAACATTAAATGCCAATACCGCAACGGATAAAGCGAATGAAGCAGCATCCTCGGCTACAACTGCCGCCGAAAATGCTAATGCGGCTGTAGAGCGTGCGGATGATACCATAGCTTCTGCCGAGACTGCTACAAAATCGGCGACGGATGCAGCTTTGGCCGCAAACACGGCAAAAGAAAATGCAGACAAGGCGGCAAATACAGCCAAAGCTGCCGCTACTCTGGCCAATGAAAAGGCAGGACTGGCGGATACGGCAGCTTTGGCTGCTAATACGGCAAAGGAAGATACCATAGTCGCAACCGGCAAGGCCAACACAGCCGCCGACCGCGCCAATCGTGCAGCCGAAGCCGCCGAAGGAGTCATCAGTGGACTGCAACCCGACTGGAACGTTATCGATCCTGTCAATAAGAACTACATCAAGAACAAACCGGAGATCCCGACGTTAGAGGCTATCCCGGACGAAAATACATTGAGCTATGTCAATACCGACGGTACAACCATCAATTTTCGTATCGGTGATGATGTGCGTGTAGCGGAAGATGGCGAATATGTATTCTACCGGCTTTATGATCTTGCCGGGGGAAAAGCCTCGTGGCAGGAATCCGGCAGCGGTACAGCCTTGCCCGGTAATGTTTATCTGACAGGAGCCAATTATTACAATGAATCAGTACGAACGATAAAACAAGGATATTTAAGCAATGAGTAAGAAAGGTGCATTTATTTATCAACAGATCGAACTGACGACCGCCGAATGGGCCGATAACGCAACCGTTTACCCTGCATCAGTCTGGTTATTTGAACGTTTGGAAAACGGTAAATTCAACATGAAGCTGGCTGATGGCGTTCATACGTTTGCCCAGCTGCCGGCCGTCATGCAGGAGGTGAAGGTCACGGTTAAAACGAATGATGCCACGACCTATATCCTGACGATCACGACGGCTGAAGGTAAGTTCGACACCCCGAACCTTCGGGGAAACAATGCTCCGGTTCCTTCGATCGATCCGGAAACCAAGCATTGGAAAATAGGCGAAGAGGATACGGGTGTGGTGGCCGAAGGACAGGACGGGGAAAGCTACGACGACACGGAAATCAGGAACGCGCTGACAGCCTTGCAGCAGCAGGTCAACACGCTCGTTTCGGGTGACGCATCGAGTGCCATCGAGTCATTTAACGAGATCATCGCTTTTCTTGCCAACGTAGAGGACACACAGACGTTGCAAGGGATCATTGCCGGGCTGAACCAGAGCATCACAAACGTCCAGCAGGCGATTCCGACAAGGCTATCCCAGTTACAGAATGACGACCATACGGTCAAGGACGCTGCTTATGTCCATACCGACAATAATTACAGCAATGAAGAGAAAACGAAGGTATCGGACTCTTTGAGGTTGAAAGAGTATGTCGATGTCGAGTCTCTGGCGGCTCTTCCGTCATCACCGTATAACCTTCGCTTCAAATACACAAGCAAATCCCCGCAAGCGATCAACTTTGCCGATATCGCCAGCGTACCGGAAATGCAGGAATTCTATCTGTCGATCTTGAACAGTTCCGGGTCGGACTTTGACCAACCGGTCCCTAATGGTTCTGGCTGGCAGTCCGAGGAATCAAGTGTAACGTTACCGAACGGGAAACCGACAGGTGTATCCTTGAAGAAAGAACACGGGATAATAGTAGTTAGGGTATAATTCAAAACAGGAAGAGATGAAACGTAGATTGATATCAGGTAATCTATATAATACAGTGCCTAAATTGGTAAAGCTGGTAAGTCCTTTAGGTATCCAACAGAATTATATAATAGAGAAAAAATATAAGTTTGTGGATTTGCTAATCGTTGGAGGTGGCGGCGGAGGTGGCACAAACAGTGGTAGCGGTGGAGCTTCTGGAACAATAGCATTTGCTCGTAATATAAAAATCTCTTTGCTACCGAAAACTTTGACTTGTAAAATTGCAAAGCCTGTAAATGCACAAACTGATGGGGATAGTACAACTCTTGAAATAAACGGGGATACGATAATCTGTGCTGGAGGGCAAAGAGGTAATAGTGAGGGAGCAGGAGGGCTTGGTAATGGCTCTAAAATACCAGACAGTATATATACCATTCTATCAAAGTTGGTAGAAAACCCATCTTCCGATATCGCGATTTGTAATAATGGTGGAGGCTCTCCTGGTTATTGGAATGGTTCTTACGGTTATGCTGGTGGTTCAGGCGCATCTATGTCGGGTAATGGAAATTCATCGTCAGGAATGACCGGTGGAAACAGTGTAAGTAATGCAGATGGTATGGGCGGTTATAAAGGTGGAAATAGTCAATCTTATCAAGGTGGTACAGGATATAAATATAACAATGTACTTATTCCTATTGGCCTATTTGGAGGAGGTGGAACTTCGGGGAAAGGCTCGAACGGATCTGGTTCGGATGGGTCTGGAGCAGGTGGTGGGGCGGCAGGTCTTGAATCAGGTGGAAATGGTGGAAATTCAGGCTCAAGCAATCCTACGAATGGCGGAAATGGTGGCATTGGAGCTGGTGGCGGAGGAGGTGGTGGTCTGTCACGTAAAGGAGGAAAAGGAGGACAGGGTATAATTTGTTTATATTATCACAATTAAGAATAGCAATATGATATACATTCATAAAGACATTAATTTTTGGAAAACGAAAGTAAAACTTCCTGATTCCTATCTCATAAGTACAGATATAGACGATTATGAGGTTGGGGCTTATCTTCCGCTCTCAGAAGAACAGGAACAGTACCACAACGAACATCCGGATGCAACCCCGTTGGAGTGTTGGCACATGCAGCCCGCTCCGGAACCAGAACCGACACCGGAAGAACTGCTCTGGCGTGCCCGTGATGCCAAACGGCAGGAAATCTACGACAAAGACATCCATCATTACTACATCGACGAACAGGATGCCTATGCCGGTGATACGCTTCGTCTGAAAGACAAGTGTGGCCGGCAGGAAGAAGTCGAAGTAGGCGGTCATCTGTACGCCTCGAATATCTTAACGGTTGCTCTTGACGAAATAGCGGACTATTCGGAGCAGTGCGCCAAGGTGACAGACGGCTTGCTATCCCGTATCGATGCCGCCCAAACAGCCGAGGAGGTCGAAGCTATCATAGTAAAAGGCTATCCTGAAATGATCCATACAACAACGGCAGCCTTGCAAACTAAAGCAGATAAGGCAATCGCTAAATCCCCGGAAGCGCAGGCAGTGACCTTTGCCCGTGCGATGATGAACAGCGTGTCTCTCACAGCCAGCCAAGCGTTGGAGATGCAGGTCTTATTCCCCATTTGGGGTGAGAAAGATGCGGAGTTTGGCAAGGAAGTTGAAATAGGCTTCCGGCTTCGAGTAGTGGAAGGAGAAAGCGACACTTTGTTTGAAGTGATACAAAAGCACAAGCTGCAAGCCGATTGGAAACCGGGCATAGAAACTGCTTCACTGTATAAGATCGTTGAAGCTGAGCACGCAGGCACGCTTGATGATCCTATTCCATACGTGCAGGGTATGGCATTCGAGAAAGACAAATATTATGAACAATACGGTGTGATCTATCTCTGCATTCTGACAACCGTTACAGGTTATCCGAACGACTTGAAAGACTTGCCCACAATTGTACAGGAGGTAAAGCAATGAAACAGGTTATGTTATTAAAAGTTAAACGGGGGGGGTAAATGCTCTATAAATAAAGAAGTTACGACCTCTTATCGTAAGAAAGGAGGGCGTAGATGAGACGGTCGATGATGGGACGGAAGAAGTTGCAGTTGTTCACCAAGAGGTTCTATCCTGCCGGGAATTATACCTGGATCGTACCTAAAGGATGTAGGGAGGTTGATGTGTTTCTTGTCGGAGGAGGGGGTGCAGGACATAATGGAAGCGGTGGAGGTGGCGGCTATACTAAAACCTTCAAAAAAGATACATCCGGATGGAGAGACGGTGATGCTATCTCTGTTGCACCGGGTCAGTCAATTCCGATAACAGTTGGGAAAGGAGGAATTGGAGGGTATTCTGAAGTTGCCCCCAACGGTGGATACTCTCAATTCTTAAATTCAAGTTATAGAGCTAATGGCGGAAATGGTGCGGGTAATGGTTATCCAGGCGGAAGTGATGCCGGAGCATATACTGGTGGCAACGGCGGAAGTGGCGGAGCAGGAGATGATTCAGATACGGCTAAAGCGGGTTCTGATGGATCTAACGGAATCGGCAGCCGCAATGAAAATGGCTCTCTCTATCCAGCTGGTTCCCTATATGGCGGAGGAAAGGGTCAAAGGCATACAACCCGCGATTTTGGCGAACCTACTGGGAAACGAAATGCCGGAGGTGGTGGTTCAGACAGAAATATAAATGGGGGCATGGGTGGAGAATCCGATTACGACAAAGGATGCGGAACTGGAAATGGCAATAGAAAAAGTGGCGGTTACGGTGGTGGCGGTTGTGGTACTTACGGTAACGGCGGTGATGGCACTGTCCTGATCCGCTATTGGGCTTACGAAGAATGATCTGCCGTTGAAAAAGATGAAACAAGATATTAACGACTAAAAAATAGGAGATAAAGTCATGAGAAATAATTGTTTACAAATGTTAATGGGGGGGGGGGGGGGGGGTAACACCTCTTAACTAAAGTATCTGACCGACTTTCGGCGGAAAGGAGGTTGGTATGATAAGATCGATGATGGGACGAAAGAAAGTAGACAGGAATACTTTGCTGTTGCTACATTTTGATGGATCATTGAAAGATGAAGCCTCAGGCAAGCCTTATGTTGGTAGTAATATGTCCTATGTAGTGGGAAAATTCAAGAATTGCGTTTCGTTTTCAGGAAACGGGTATGTAAAGATAAGTGGAACGAATGCCATAAACGAGTCCCTATATCCAAACTATACCGTCGATTTTTGGATTAAACTGAAAAGTGGTGTGAGAAACGGTATAATGTCAAAAGGCAATGGTGGTGGAAGTTACAGCTTTGATATAATGGAGGAATCTGACGGACGCATTTTCTTTGGATTGCAGTATGGTGGAACCCGAGGGGATGCAATATGCTATTTTACGATGCCACGGGATCAGTGGGTTCATCTTGCGATCGTCAGGTCACAATCTCGATATTGGAAAGTGTATGTAAATGGAGTGTATGCGTCTGGTTTCACATCAACGATGGTTTCAGGGTACTATAGTTCTTTAATGATCGGAAAATATCGGGATTATGGATTGTATCTGAACGGTATGATTGACGAGTTTCGCATCAGTAATATTGCCCGTTGGACATCAAACTTCACTCCGCCTGCAAGGCCGTATTAATAAATTAGTGACACTGTCTTTGGGCTGTCACAGCAGAAAGACAGCAAATGTATATTCAGAAAAAATTATTGATAATCGCCAACCCCAGGTTGGGTATTTTCTTTTAAAACAAATGGAGATATAAAATGTTCGGTGGCGAAAGAATAATAAAACAGCCTCCAGGCTATCACAGATTGGAGGCTGTAAAAAAAGAAAATTAGGGGGACCGAGGGTCTCCGGAAACAAAGTTAAACAATAAAGTTTGAAAATCATGTTATTATTAATTATTTCTTTTTTGGTTATCGCAGTTTATATGGCAGCAGTTTGTATAAAGGCAAAAGGTGTACCGTACTCAATTAGTGCGACGTATTATACTCTTGATCATAAATTGATCTTTGGAGCAAGCATGGCACTGACGGCTATGTTCCTATTCCCGGTCATTTGGGAAATGAGTACAACCTTTACTATGCGGTTGCTGGCGATCGCAGCCTGTATCGGTTTGATTGGTGTCGGTTTGGCTCCTGATTTCAAAGACACTTGGATAAACCGCATTCATTGTGGATCGGCGGCATTGACGTTGCTTTCTTCTCAGCTATGGGTTGGCTGCACGTCTTTCTGGTGGGTTCTTATTCCGGTGTGGCTGGCTTTTATCGTTTACACGGTAATAGGCATGAGTAAACGGTTGAGTGGTAATATATGGCAGGACTTTGTATCAACGAAGCCGATGTTCTGGTGTGAGATTGCAGCGTTGTCTACGACTTTTGGCGCGTGTGGACTTGCGCTTTAGAAATCTACCATAAACAGAACATCTACCTTATATATTAAAACACGACAACCGGTAAAATGTCATATATCCGGTTGCCGTGTTTTTTATTGCCTAAAAATAAGTAGGTTATTTAGCAGTATGGAAATAAAGCGCGGAAATACGGTAGTTTGTGACGTTTATCTGAAGGATAATAGTTATACGGTCGAAGAGATTATGGGTGAGGACACTCTTACCCTGAATTTTCTTTCCCGAAATGTGGTAAACCTTCAAATCAACGACTATATAGACTTTGAAGGGACAAAATACAAGATCCGGCATAATGAGAAGGTGACGAAAAAGGAGACATCTCTTGGTTGGGAATATACCGTTCAGTTCTATTCAAGTCGGTACGACCTTTTGGATGCAGAGTTTTTCCTTCATGGTACACCGGAGCGGAAAAAGAACTTCGACTATTACACCGGTACCGCCCGTGACTGGCTAACCCTATTTGTCAAAAACATGAACCGTACAGGATCTGGTTGGGTGGCCGGATCCTGTATCGAATCCCGGATGGTTACCCTTTCTTTCAAAGATAAGAAAGTCGGGACGGTACTTGACGAACTCATTAAAGAATTGAATACGGAATACTGGATATCCGGCCAGACAATAAATATCGGCAGGAGGGAGTATTCAAGCAACGGCCTTGTCTTGGCACAGGGCGAAGGAATGGGTTTTACCGAACTGGAAGTGTCTGCTGTTGATGATACGCCACCAGTAACGGTTTTTTATCCATACGGTTCAGACAAGAATCTCGGTCCTGATTATGGCACTGATTATCTTCTTCTGCCTGATGGTCTGCTTTCTATCGAAAAGAATGTAGAGAAGTACGGCCGGATAGAAAAGTCCATGCAATTCGACCATATCTTTCCGAAAGGAGAGTTTGCCGTAACAGAAAAGATCGACGATTACACTCTGAGAGCTGCCGATATGGATTTCAATCTTACCGATTGCCTGTTGGACGGGGTGGAAGTGATCGTTACATTCCAGGATGGCGGCTTGGCTGGCTATGACCTTGCAATCGTTGAAGACAGTTGGGACAATGACTTGAAACAGTTCAAACTAAAGCAGAATGACCAGGAAAACGCCTTGAAAGTTCCCGGTGACATTAATTTTTCTGTCGGTGACAAGTTTATCCTTACCGGCCTGAAAATGCCGCAAAGCTATAGGGATAACGCTTCATTACAGCTACAGGAAGAGGCGCAAGCATGGTTGGATGGCAAGTGTGAGAAACGCATCCAGTTACGAGGAAAATGTGATGAAATTGTTTTTCGTTTGCAAAACATCTTTATCGCCTGTGGCCAGATGGTTGGCGTATATTCCGAACAGTTAGATATCGATCGAGAGATTCGTGTTACCAAAATAAAAAGGTATATCGAGAAAGACGGTACACCTTCATACCGGTATGAACTTACCTTGTCCGATTTCCTTGAATCGAATGGTTTTAAGGATCTGGTGGATGATGTGAATAAAGTGCCGGAAGAGATTGAGGATGCGGTTAAGCCGGTCCGGGAGCATACGAAACGCTCATGGCGGGACGTGATGGAAACTTTGGGCATGATGTTTGACCCGGAAGGGGATTATTTCACTGAACTTATCAAGCCGTTGGCCGTGCATACGGCTCAACTTATCGTCGGCACCAATTCCCAGCAGATGGAGCTTATAGGGATGAAGTTTATTCCGAATGCGGACAATGATGCCAACTATTTCAAGAATACGACAGGAAAGTTAGTACACTTTACCGTTAGCGAGGAAATCCGTGAATGGGCTATTCCGGCGGCTTCTTTCCGGCTGAATAATTCGCTTGCCTATTATGTTTATGCCAAATGTCCAAAAGAAGGAACAAATGGCTCAATATATGTCAGTGAACGGCAGATAAAGTTAGAGGATGAAACAGGGTTCTATCATTTCTGGGTAGGGGTGCTCAATACTCCGGAGGATGGCGTACGCTCTTGGCTTCCGAATTATGGATACACTGAGATTGCCGGCCAGACGATCACGACAGGATTGATAAAGGACAAGTTAGCCCGATTGGTGATTGATCTGGTGAATGGGACTATAACCGGACCTGTGATATTCAAATCCGGAACATCCGGTTATAATAACATTTCCGACCGTCCTAACCTTCAACCGTTGTATGATGGGGTAAATGATGCCCTGACGGATGCAGAGAATGCGTCGAATGCAGCCAACAACGCCCAATTGACTGCAAATAACAAGGCAAGGGTATTTTATCAAACGACGGATCCAACATCGGGTATGCGGACAAATGACTTATGGGTGGATGGGGAGAATATCTATAGATATAGCGGTTCTAAATGGGTTCTTGCCTCAAAATATGACAATACAATAACGAAGATCAATGGCGGACTCATAACTACGGGTGCGATCGCTTTTGGAAGCACAGGTGGAATGTCGGCGTCTGGTACAATCCGTATTTGGTCGGGAGGAACAGCCGGGGCGAAAGGGCAACCACCCACTGATCCGACATTCCGGGTAGAAAGCAATGGAAACGTGGAAAGTAGAGGAAGTATCTATATAGCAAATTCAAATGGAGAAAAACTTGCCGGGTTATCGGGAGGTGGAACTGCCGGAAACTCTGTTCGAATCTGGGCTGGAAATGCAACACCTGCAAATGCTCCGTTTAAAGTTTATCAAAATGGGGATGCCTACATCGGAGGACTTAGGATGGAGTCTGGAGGACTATTCTCGGATAACCGCTATTCCGGTGAATCGTCTTCTAAATTTTTCCTTTATTCATCAGGAAGTAATGCGTTTTTGGGATTTTCATCTTCCGGTAAATGGGCCGGCCTAGGTCTAAATACCTTGCCGTCTACGCTTGGGGGAACAAGTGCTTTGATGCGCCTTGAGTATACAACTAATCACAACGATATAAATTATGGGGCTGTGATAGATGTTCATGGTGGACGGCGCAACTATGCGTTATACTGCATTGGAGGTTTAAAGGTCAACGGATCGATCTCGACTGCCCGTTATGCACCCTCGTCGGACAAGAGTGATACAATCGTCCTGAACATCGGTTATCGGGACACGTTCGTCTTCAGTACCAGTACGTATCTTAGCGTCTATCTCCCTTCCCGGTCGACGATCACAAAGAAAATGGGAGAAGTCCACCCGGAATACGGAGATTCGTGGAGCGAAGTCGGTTTCAATTCCGTGATTTTTGTGCATGTGATCGTGGCGAAGTTCTCTTCCGAAGGTATCAGAATAGAACCAGAAAACTCTGATACACCATTGTTGGACAATAACGGCAACAGCATGACACTTGACATGAATAAGGGTGACTGTGCAACGTTCGCTTATTTTAACCAGGGATGGTATCTATTCAATAGACATTATTAATTACAATGCAAACAATCATAAAAACATACAATATGGAACTGACATTAAAAGACAGAGTATTAATACTCAACACCGTGTTACCACAGTTTGACACGAGAAAAAACATGGAACTGAAAGTATCGATAGACAGTAAGATAGCGATCTCGGAGGTTGATCAGAAGCGTATCGTTATCAAGGATATGGGGAGTGGTCAAATCAATATCGGATTTACTGATGCAGCGGCCATAACAGAAACAACAGATATAGCTTTGACTGATGAAGAACTTCAATACCTCAAACAACGTGTTGACTTCATAGATCGCAACGGCATGTTCTCTGAGTTCACGATGCCGACGTATGTCAAAATTTTGGATGAACCGCTAAAAGAGGAGCAACAGGCTGAATAATATAAAAATCCGCCTCCCATCTATCACAGACCGGAGGCGGAGAAATAACAAACACTGCCTTATGGCAATGAAAAAACTCGTAACAAAGATGATCAAATAAAAACGGAAGGAGGTGTAAAGTGAATGTAGAATTAACTGACATCCTGACAATCATCGGAACATTGGGAGGATTCGAGGCGATAAAATGGGGGATTAGCTTCTATACGAACCGGAAGACAAACGCCCGTATTGAGGACGCCCATGCCGATGTGGAGGAGTTCAAGGCTTTACGTGAGTATAACGAGTTCCTGCAGAAACAGCTATCAGAAAAAGAAGAACGTTTTGTAGAACAAACCGGAAGGCTTCGACAGGTACAGGATGAGCTTTTTACTTTGAAAGAGAGCTATTCGGATGTCAAGCTTGAACTTGCTATGAAAAGGTGTGAGAGAAAGAAATGCGGTGATCGTGAACCGCAGAATGGGTATTAATAATAGGAGGATAAAAATGAAAAAGATAGATTCAATCATTATCCATTGTTCGGCCACACGTGCCGGACAGGATATCAAAGCTAAGGATATTGATCGTATGCACCGTGCACGCGGTTTCAGCCAAATTGGTTATAACTATGTAATCGACTTGGACGGAACCATAGAAGCCGGTCGGCCACTCACGATAGCTGGGGCTCATTGTATCGGTTACAATGATCATAGCGTCGGGATTTGCTATATTGGTGGACTGGACACTTCCGGAAAACCGGCTGATACCCGGACTCCGGTGCAAAAGACGGCAATGGACGACCTAATTAACAAGTTAACGAGAGAATATGAGATTGCAGAACTTCTCGGCCATCGAGATACGTCACCGGACCTAAACGATAACGGCATAGTTGAGCCGTTTGAATTTATCAAGGTGTGTCCTTGTTTTGACGTTCGGGAAGAATACAAATCATTTTTGAAACTGATAATTGTACGGCCATGAAAGCCGTGATGTCGGATGTGATGGACGGTTGGAATATGTTGTATGTTGGCACGGCATAAGAGCTGTGCGATGTGTTCTTTGACATAGTGGGGACATTATTTTTATGCTGATGCTATTTTTAGCATTGAAAATACTATTTTATACGTGATTTTTCCTATTTTTGTACAAAAATAGCATCAGTATATGTATTTGATTAAAAACAATAGTAACCTGAGAAGCGAAATTTTGCCTTTGCGAGATGTCTTATCTCGATTTTTGAAAGAGAATGAGATAACAGATTCCGCTATCGCTGAAGAGGTTGGGGTAACAAGGGCGACTTTAAGTAAATTCTTAAAAGGGGAATCGGAATTAAAATTTATGCAAGCCGTTCGATTAATGAAAGTTTTAGGTATTCCTGAGACTGACTATGTGACTGCTTATTGTGAGGGCAAGGATGCTGAAGAAGATTCTCTCGAAAGACTTGAAAGAATTTCTTATATTTCCAAGAATTTTGATTTGGCGGCATTAAAAAAGCTGGGAATTATACCAAAAGTGAAAGTAGAAGAGTATGAGAAGTGTATTTGTAATTTTCTTGGTATAAATTCTATTTATGAATATGATGACACTTCTTTAATGCCCGCTCTTTTTAGTAAATCAAAACGGAGGATGTTGGAGGAGAAAGAATCAAAAATGACCTCTTTCTGGTTAAAGTGTGCTATTCAGTCGTTTCTTAAAATTGGGAACCCAAATGATTTTGATAAAGATTTGCTTTTGCAATTACTCCGTCGGTCAGCAGAATTTACGAAAGATGAGAAGAATGGGTATTATAGGTTTGTCCTTGTATTGTACCAGATTGGTATTATTGTACTAACGCAATCTTATGCCACTGGGACGAATGCCCATGGTGCCACTCTTATTTTAAATGGCAAGCCTTGTATAATCATTACAGATATGGGTAAAAAATACCATAAACTATGGCTTAGTTTACTCCATGAACTCTATCATGTTGTTAATGACTTTGAAATAATAGAAACTTTGAACTATCATTTTTCAACTCCAGATATGCCTGATTTGCTTTTGAATGAACAAAAAGCTGATCAATTTGCATTAGATATTCTAATTAATCCGGTTATCCAAGAAAAACTTGGAAGGGTTGTATCATTTCCTGCAAAAGTGAAGGCTTTAGCTAATGAATTACATATTTCTCCTTCTATTATTTACGGAGTGTATTTGGAATCTTTGCCTAATGGAAAAATGAAAAGTCAGCAATTTGCGAAGTTCAATAATGAAAAAATGTTGATTGCTTCAGAAATAGCGACTAAAAATATTTTGTTTGATCCTATCTCCAAACGTTCCTTGAAAGTCGCAATAGACGAGATGAAATCAATTTTAGAAAAGAAAGCTATATAACTAAAAATTACATTATATGGAATTATCAAAGAAATCATTAGACGATTTGATCAGTGCAGCTGATAAAATTATTGAAGCGAACAGTAGTCCGGAAAATGACTTATTTGGGGAAGTACAAAATCCAGAAGCAGTTAGAGAAATACTGGGTATCTCGGAACAGAATCCAAACCTTTCACATGAATTGTATTATGCTAATATCCAAAAATTTTTAGGAAAGTTTTTGCCGAAAGGTGAAGATATAACTAGGGTTATCCGTAATTTAGTTTGTATTTTACTTGCTCATAAAGAACTATCTGGGTTAACGTATGGAATACGAGGCGCGGATTCTCGTATGTCAAAGACGGAAGATATGGAGAATATGATAGATGTCCTATCTGAATGGTCAGAAACTCCAACGGATTATCTTAAGTTAGCTACAATCCTTTTGGATAAGTGTAAAGAATTAGGATATGTACCACAAGAAAGGAGATTGAACGATTACGTGCCAGCAAATACAAACTCCTGACTTGACTTTATTAATAATATCAAGGTGGTGTCCTCACGAAGTTGGAGTTCACCGCCTTTTTTATATCCGGGCGAAGTCTAAATACGGATATGGCAATGAAATAATTAGTCATGAAAACTTGGCATATCATATTAGTTTTAGTTTTTTGCCTTCTTTGCTTCCTGGCCGGTCGGCACACGAATAGGGCAGGAGGTGTACTTGTTGGAAAAAACGACACGTTGATCCTGTATGACACTATTCGAGATAGTATCCCTTATCCTGTCTACGAAACAGTAATTCAGACAGTGCCGGAGATGTTTCCTATCTACATCACTCTCGATGGGGATACTGTGAGAGAGCCGATCGTTGTACCTGTCCCAATCAACCAGAAGGAATACTTGACGGAGAATTATCATGCTTGGATAAGTGGATATAACGCTGCCTTGGATAGTATAGATGTGTTCCCTAAGACGGTTTATGTTACGAAAAAGATACCCGATCGTAGATGGGGACTCGGAGTAATTGGTGGGTATGGTGTCGGTCAACTTGGTTTGTCTTCCTATATTGGTATTGGTTTTTATTATAAAATTTGGTAGATGGTTATGTAGAAATCAGAATAACAGCGTCTTTAATAAAGAATCACATGTGACTTTTTTCTAATATGTAAAATGATTATGTATAATTTTGTTATCTTTGAGCTATAAATATAAAGGTATGAAAAAAACATCAGCTACTCGTTATTTAGAACTATTGCATGGTTTATTTATCGTGAAAGATTGTCTGAAACTAATATCCGAAGGTAGAGATTATCATATAATTACTATCTCAGGTCAATTAAGGGGGATATTCTTGGATACAGATAAAGAGAAACGTAAAGCATTATTTTTTGAAGTGATGGATTATTTTAGATTAGCTCCTATTGTTTATATAAATTCTTTATCAGAACAAAAATTCCCAATTGAAGGATTAGTTTTAAAATATGGTATAAACTATCCCCAACTCCGTCCTACGAGATGGCATACAAAATCAATATCCATTGAAGAATGGCTCGATCTTCCAATACTTCAAGTTAAAGGTAAGGAACTGTCTTCAAAATCATTAATTAGGTTAATATCTGATCGATTCGGTGGTGCACATTATGATTCTAAAATTGAAAAGTGGAATTTTGATCTAAAAAATATGCAAGTGTTTAATGTTAAGGTTTTGGACAATGCTCTTATCCAATTAAGCGAATTGTTATTACACTTAGCGTGGGAAGTGATACGACCGCTATCAAATTGGTCTTATTGTTTTGAGTTTGGAATACGATATAATAAACTAGAGGAACCTAAGAATATAATATCTTTTCATCAAGGAACTTCTTATAATTCAGTTTATTTTATATTGCAAATAGATAAGTCTTTAATAGCTAGATTTGTAAGTCCTTGGGGAAAAACTTTTGAGATTTCAATATTAGATAAAGTAGACTTTGATATAAATTCTATAGGCATAAACTATTATATCTCTCCAGAGTTTGAGTATTGTCTTGATATAGCTAATGCAGGAAAGGTGTATAAACAGATAAAACTACCTTACCCCATATTTATAGACGCTAGGTTATTTAAATATAAAACAATATCTTATGGCGATGATGGATTGACTGTAGGATTTATGAACCATGCTCAATATACAAACGTATTAAATAAGGAAGGATTTGCTAACTTGTATCAAATGTTTATCAAGCAAAGAAAAAAAGTTGATGTTTTTACGAATCAATATAAAACGATAAAAGATAATGATTATGAAAAACAAATATCGGATAACTATAAAGTTATAAGTTATGAAGAATGGCTTAAGTTGTGAAATGAAATTTTTTTGCAATTTTGTATCAATAAAAAACTTTAAGATCCAGATTTTATATTTGAATCTTAAAGTTTTATTGTCTTATATGTTGATAATCAATGCCATTTAAAACAGTAACATTCCTTTCTTTTGATCGAGGATAGCATTAAAAACTTTTTGGTAAACCTCATATAGTTCTTTCCTGTTTTCTGCTCCCGGCCAATCAGCAAAAGACTCTCCTGCAAAAAATTTCCAAGCAAAGATACGTTTAGCTTTTTCGGATAAGCCTAATTGATCGATCTGATTTATTTTAGGCCATCCCATTTAAACAAGGATAACAACTTCCTGTTGGCTTCCCAAAGCACACTGTAGTCCCGTTCGATATACACACGAGCCAGCTTTAAAGTTGAATCGGAGTGGTTTAGCATTTCATCAACTCTGGCAATATCAATTCCAGCCTTATTTGCTGCTAACGTTGCCATCGTATGGCGGGCATAATAATAATTCAGATCTGGAACCTCTATTATTTTTCCTATCTCATCTAATCCTTTATTTATTGATTTATTGAAATTCTCTGAACTTCTATACCACTTATGAAAAATAAAGACTTTCTCTCCAGATGGGTCGGAGTATTTCTCAAACAGGCTTTTTATTTCCGGTTCAATCCTGACCTTCATTTCTGCCTTATCTTCACGCCTTGTGCGTGTCTTAGTCCTTTGATAGGTAATAATTTCGTTTTCGGCGGTAGGAGCATTATAGAAATCAGCACTATTCATGCCCATCATCGCAAATGATAAGATAAATAGGTCTTTCGCTAAATTGAAAACAGGCTGACCTCCATTGCGAGCATTTTGTTTATACGGAAGATCTATTATTTGCTGCACTTGGTCTATAGACAATGTTCGATGCTCACTTTTGGGAACTGGTGCGATTTTGTATTTTGAGAACGGGGAAAATGGGATGCGTATGATTCCTCTGTCCTCGTCATTATATTCATTTTTAGCGAGGTTGTGTAGTGTTTTGATTTGTGATGTGTAAAGAGATATGCTCCGTTTACCTTTAGGCTTATCAGTAGGTTTTGATCCACCATCGCGACACCCCTTAAAAGAAGGTTCGTTTTTCAGAAACTTCTCAAACGCCCTCATAAAAGATGCTGTAATAAGGTTTATGTCGAGTTCTTCTTTTCCGATAAACCTGACAAGCGCATTTATGGCTATCCGATAGTTCTTTGCCGTACCCAACCTTCCATCTTGCTCAAGATCATCCGCTATTTTTCGTCCATAGGAAATGAAATTCAGACTGAAATTCTTTTCCTCTGTAGTCAAGTACTCCACAATTCGATCAACATCCCAGTGTTCTGCTTCAACACCTGCGGATGTCAATTTTTTCTTAAATCCTAATATCATCTCTTCCATTAGGTCGATTACGGCTTGATTCTTGATCTTGATTTTTTCTTTTCCGTTGTCTTTCTTTTTTATAATATCTGAAGCTGATACATTGTGGCTGGTCTTGATGTATTTGGACTTGCCTTTCTGTGTAATACGGATTTTTACGTTATATGTACCATCTTCTTTCCGTTGATGCGGGAGTACCAAAAATTTGAATGTAGCCATAATCGTGCGCTGTAAAACATTTGTAAAAAAAATAGTACACAAAAGTACGTCAAAAAGATATTTTATATGTACGTGTTTGGATTATTTAATTAGCTGAAAGATTTTAATTGTATAATTAAATGTTTGGTTATTAGTAAATTATTGATATTTTGTTCACGTGAAAATACGGTGTATTAGCTAATAATTGAACAATAACTTTTACTTTTCATTGTTGTGTATATTCTGTCTTATGCCCACAAAAGTATAAAAAAATGAATAGACAATGTCATGGCTCCGCTTATTTTTCATTTGATAAAAAAGGACCTGTTTCGTTGAAGTTTGGATACTTTTTCTGAAACAGGTCCTATGGAATAGGTAAAAGGTCCGGTTTAGAAGGTTTTTGGCTTTTATGGATAAAAAATGTTTTCTTATTCTCTACCGCCGCCTAAAGCTTGATAAAGGTTGATCACGCTTTGTATCTCGGTGAACCGGTTAGCTGTTTGTGACAGCTGTGCACTCAACAAGGACTGGCGGGCGGTCAGCACTTCCAGATAGGTCGTCGTACCATGTTCCATCAGCAACGAGGTGCTTTCCAATGCTTTTTCCAAGGATTGGATTTGCTTTTCGAACAAAAGGGTCTTGGCCTTGCTTGTCTGGCAGGCGACTAAAGCGTCGTTGACTTCGCTGCCGGCATTCAGCAAGGCTTGCTGGAAAGACAGGCTTGCTTCTTCCTGCTGTGCTTTGGCGATGCGGTATTGGGCCATGATCTGTCCTTTATTGAACAACGGTTGTGTGAGTGAGCCGACTGCCGAAGCCAGGAATTTGCCTGGATTGACGATCATACTCCCTGCCGAGTTGGTCCATCCGGCACTTCCACTCAGTACGATGGAAGGATAGAAAGCGGCACGAGCCTGGTTGGTCGCGTAAAATGCTTGTTCCAGCGAACGTTCGGCAGCACGTACATCGGGACGGTTCGATAACATTTGCATCGGTACGCCGACTGCTACGTCTTCCGGGAGCCGCTGGTCGGCCAGCTTTCCACGTTCGTAGCGGCGCGGTGTCTCAGCGAGCAATAGGGCGAGACTATTTTCGACTTGGTTGATCTGCTCTTTCAAGTCAAGAATGGAAGTCTGTACGCTGTAGTAAGCCGCTTCCATTTGGGAAGTGGCCGCCTCGTTAGCTAATCCGGCATCCATCAATGCACGGGTAGAAGCCACCGTCTCTTTCCAGGCTTCTTCTGTCTGTTGCGAAATGGCTAACTGTTCATCTAACATCAACAATGTATAGTATACGTTGGCGATCCCGGCGATCAACTGGGTACGCACAGCCTGCTGGTAGTCCTTGCTTTGGGCATACAGTGCTTTGGCCTGTTGCTTGGCATTGCGCAGACGTCCGAAGATGTCCAGTTCCCAACTGGCTGTGACTGGCAGCGTGTATGTCTTTGTCGCTTTCCCACCGTCGAAACTGCTGATCGTTCCTTGCGGGGAAAGTGCGAACGAAGGAAGGAAAGCAAGTTTTGCCGACATTAACGCCGCTTCCGCTTCCTCGATCTGCAATTGGGCGGACCGGAGATCGGTGTTGTTTTGTAACCCTTGTTCGATAAGAGCCTGTAACTGCGGGTCCGTAAAAAGTTCCCGCCAGTTCACATTACCGAAGTTGGTCGTATCATCGACAGCCACCTCTTCTCCGTACAGGTTGTCCGGAGTCGTCTCGGCCGGTTGATATTTGGTGTATATGCCGCAACTGCTCAACAGGGCGGTTGCGGTTGTTAATACGATTATTTTCTTCATACCTTATTTATTTTCATTGTTTAAACCGTCACGTTCGGTTTGGCTCTTTTGCTTTTCCAACGCAACTTGCATATCGGTTTCAACTTCCATCGGCGGACGGATTTTTTCTTGCATGTATTCGAAAATGATGTAGAATACCGGCACGACGAACAGTAATGCCAATGTCCCGACCGCCATACCGCCGACAACACCTGTTCCTAATGAACTGTTACCGTTGGCTCCGGCTCCGGATGCGAACATAAGCGGAAGCATACCGAAGATCATCGTAAGTACGGTCATCAAAATCGGACGTAAACGGGCTTGTGCGGCCGAATAAGCCGATTCGACGATCCCCATCCCTTTACGACGGCGTTCGATGGCGAACTCAGTAATCAAAATTGCCGTCTTGGCCAAAAGTCCGATCAACATGATTACACCGGTCTGCAAGTAGATGTTATTTTCCAATCCAAACAGTTTGGCAAACAGGAATGAACCCATCAAACCGAACGGAACAGACAGGATAACGGCCCAGGGCACAAGAAAACTTTCGTACAGACAAGCCAGAATCAAGTAGATAAGCAAGATACAGACCGCATAGATAAAGAGTGTCTGCGAGCCTCCCGTATTGGCCTCTTCACGTGCCATACCGCCATATTCGTACCCGTATCCTGTCGGCAGCATTTGGGCAGCCACTTCCTCGATGGCCTGTTGTACTTCACCCGTGGAATATCCCGGTGCCGGGTTCACATTGACCGTGATACAGCTAAAGAGGTTGAAACGATTGGATACTTCAGGTCCGAGTACCCGTTTCAGGGTTACGAACTGGCTGAGCGGAGCCATTTCCGTCCCGTTGCGGACGAACATGTTGTTCAGGGCTTGTTCGTCAAGACGATATTCAGGTGAGGCTTGTGACATCACACGGTATACTTTCCCGAATTGGTTGTAGTTGGAAACGTATGCACCACCACAATAGCTACCCAATACGTCGAGAACCATCGAAGGTGAAATGCCTGCCCGTTTACATTTGGCTGCATCCACATCGACCGATATCTGCGGGAAGTTCATTGCATAAGAAGTATAAGCCATTGCAACTTCTGGGCGCTGGTTTAAAGCTCCGATATACTGCATGGCGTTGCCGTAGAAAGTGCTCATATCTCCACCTGTACGGTCCTGCAAGTTCAACTCGATAGAGTTACCCAGACCGTAGCCCGGAATCATACCCGGCTGGAAGCAGAATATCTGCGCTTCTTTGATTTGGGCGAATTGTGCGTTTAGGCGGGCTACTACTGCGTCGGAAACATGTTCGGCCCCTTTTCTTTCATCCCAGTTTTTCAAACGGATGATTGCCATACCGTAGGAAGTACCTTGACCAGCCAGGAAGCCGTAGCCAGCTACGCGGGCGTAGTGTTCTACTTCGGGCGTGTTCTTCAGGATATTCTCTACTTTGTCCAGCACCTTGCCCGTTTCTTCCAATGTGCTACCCGGAGCAATGGCCACGTTTGCCATGATGGTCCCTTGGTCTTCTTGCGGGACAAGACCTGTTTTGGTATTGCTGATAAGCCATCCCAGCAGAATAATGGATGCGATCGTTCCGGCCCATACCATCCAGCGGTGGTGAATAAAGAACATGACGCCTTTTTTGTATTTGCCCAACACGGCATTGAAAGAGGCATTGTAGGCTGCACGTACACGTCCGTTGAAACTTTTGGCACTCTTGTTTCCATCGCTCGGGCGCATCATCATAGCACACAAGGCGGGGCAGAGCGTCAATGCACAGATCATGGAAAGACCTACGGAGGTTGCCATCGTCACACCGAATTGTGTGTAGAAAATACCAGAAGTACCGCCCATGAAAGTTACCGGTATGAACACGGCCATGAACACACAGGTACAAGAGATAACGGCCATCGTCACGTCACCCATCGCATCTTTCGTTGCTTGATAGGACGAGGTGTAACCCGCATCGAATTTCGCCTGTACGGCTTCTACCACTACGATCGCGTCATCCACTACCGTACCGATGGCAAGCACCAGGGCAAACAGGGTCAGAATGTTGATCGTGAATCCGGCTGCGGTCAGACAGGCGAATGTACCGATCAACGAAACGATGATTGAAATAGACGGGATCAAGGTACTCTTGAAGTCTTGCAGGAAGAAATACACCACGAGGATTACGAGGATGATCGCCACGATCAGTGTTTCGACTACATTATAAATAGAAGCAAATAAGAAGTCGTTGGAGCTCATCATCGTGATGAATTCCATACCTGTAGGCAATTCTTCTTTCATCTTTTCCAATTCGGCGGCAATACGTTCGTTGACTTCCGTAGCATTGGAACCGGCTACCTGGTAAATCATGAATGTCACGGCTGGTTTGCCGTCCATTTGGCTGTCGAAACCGTAACTCAATGTTCCCAACTCAACCTTAGCGACATCTTTCAGGCGTAAGACAGAACCGTCTTCCTGAGCACGGACGACGATATTCTGGAATTCTTCTACGCTCTTCAAGCGTCCACGATATTTCATCGTATATTGGAAAACGTTTTTCGAGTTTTCACCCAGCGAACCGGTCGGAGCCTCGATATTCTGTTCTCCTAATACAGCAGTCACATCCGATGGAACCAAGCCGTATTGGGCCATTCGTTCGGGGTTCAGCCAGATACGCATACTATAGGTATCACCCAACTCCATTACGTCACCTACGCCTTCGATACGTTTGATACGTGGGATGACGTTGATGTCGAGGTAGTTTCCGAGAAAGGTCTTGTCAAATCGTCCGTCAGTGCTGACAAGTGCGTCGATCTGCAGGAAGCTGGTCTGTCGTTTTTGAGTGCTGACACCGATACGGGTTACTTCAGCAGGCAATAAACCCTGTGCCTTCGTTACACGATTCTGTACGTTGACGGCTGCCATATCGGGGTTTGTCCCTTGTTTGAAATATACCTCGATCGTTGCCGAACCGGCATTGGTTGCTGTTGAAGTCATGTACATCATGTTTTCTACACCATTGATGCTTTCTTCCAGTGGCATGATAACACTGTTCATCACCGCATTGGCATCCGCTCCGGTATAGGTTGCCGATACGTGAACCGTAGGCGGCGCAATGTCAGGATATTGCTCGACCGGCAAGGTAAAGAGCGAAATTAGTCCGATCGCCAAAATAAGAATGGAGATGGAGATGGCCATAACAGGCCGTTTGATAAATATATTTCCTTTCATACTTCGATCCTTTATTTAACTTGCGTTCCTTCGCGTACTAACCCGGCTCCTTCGGATACGATTTCTTCGCCAACCTTCAATCCGTCAAGTACGATATATTCGCGACCGTCGTTGATTTCAGCTACAGTAATCAATGTGGAAACAGCTTTCCCATCCACCACTTTATAGACAAGCGTCTTGTCCTGCAAACGGACTGTTGCACCTTGAGGAATTACGATACAGTCTTTATAAGTTTGCGGTATGAGCACATTGCCGGAGGCTCCGCTATGAAGTAGGCGGGATTCGTTGGGGAATACGGCACGTACGCCGACTGTCCCGGTCTTCCGATCGATCACTCCGCTAATCGATTCGATCTTTCCTTTTTGTTCGTAAATAGACTGGTCATTCAGTTTCAACGACACTTCCGGCATGTTTTTCAACGCTTCGTCCATGCTTTTGTACTGGCGGCTCATAGCCAGTAATTGATTTTCGGTCATGGAGAAGTAAACATACATGTTCGAATTGTCGGAAACAGTTGTCAACGGTTGGGGAATACTGGCGCTGACCAATGCTCCGGCGCGGTAAGGCAACATACCGACAACTCCGTCGGACGGACTTTTGACTTCCGTATAAGACAGGTTGTTGCGGGCGTTCACTTCTTGTGCTTCCGCCTGCGCCAGTTGTGCTTTGGCCGTCAGATAGCTGTTTTCGCTTGTTTTCAGGTTGAAAGCGGAAACGACTTTTTTCGCAAATAATTCTTTAGTACTGTTGTAGTTCAGTTCGGCTGTAGCTAAAGCTGCTTTTGCCACTTCCACATTTGCCTGGGCTGTCTTTAAAGCAGCTTTGTAAGGAACTTGGTCTATAACAAAAAGTAATTGTCCTTTCCGTACGACCTCTCCTTCGGTTACACAAAGCCTTTCGATCGTTCCCGATACTTGCGGATAAATGTCTATATCCTGGCGACCGCGGATCGTGGCCGAATAAGGGGTTGTCAGCTCTTTGTTTGCCGTAGAAACTTTCATCGTCGCGTAAGATGCTTTCATCTGTGCATCCGGTGCATGTTTGCAGGATGCCATCCACATAGTCGTACAGCCGATAACTGCCATCAGCCGTATCCATTTTGCATTTGCTCTTGTCATATTCGTTTTATTCATTAAAAATGACGCAAATGTACCTTAAAAAGAGCGGTTTTATTTGTCTGAATGTCTATATAAATCTTCCATATTTATACAGTATAGATATTTTAAGAAAAGAATGATTGAAAAAAAACAAATAACTATAACTTATTGCCGTGTATTATGTAAATAGGGCGTTTGGAGGAGGAAGACAGGTTTATGGGGAAGATAAATTTCACGAGAGAGGGGTGGTGTGCACACCACCCTCTTCTCTATTTTTATTGCAGATATTCTGCCAGTTTGGTCGGCAAGTAGAATGTATTGTTTTTGTCAACGTATACGATTACCGAATTCAGGCGGATTTCTTCCCGGCCTTTCTTTCCGATCGTCACGATGTTGCTGAACGGCGTGATGTTGATCTGCTTCCTTTTGTTTTTTACGACCAGTGAAGGAGAACCTTTCTCGTCTTTAGCCGGAACGATTTCACATTTGAAATCTTTGAATACTTCCGTGTGAGGAGCGAAGTTTCCGGTTGTCAGTTCTTCCAGCGTGTCGTGTGTCATGCCGAACAGGGCACAGAGATAATGATTCAGTTCGATATTCGTGTGCATACCGAGAGGTAAGCTTGTACGGTCGGGATGGTAAGCTGCAAGGAACACCTCTTCGCCTGTGTGGCCGCCAGTTGTGAAACCGAAACAGGTTCTGGAGGTAAGCAGCTTGGACATGAAAGTCGTCAGCGAACTGCTGTATAAAGAGCCTTTGCCTTCGATCGAGCGTTCATTTTCCGGGATCGGGCTGTTTTTGTAATTCTTGCAATGGTTCAAGGCATCCAGTTCTTCAGGTGTCAGTTCGAAGCCGGCATATTCCCGGAAGACGTTTTGCACTTCGGAATTCGGTACACTGTTCACTTTCTTGGCAAAGCCTTCGGCTGTCAATTTATACAAAGAAAGCTGATGAAACAACTGGTCCTTGCTCAGTTTATCGTAACCTTTACAGTCGGCACGGCCGATACTGATACCGCTGTTACCATGATCGGGAACGATCACTACGGCAGTCTCGCCATTCTGACGGGCAAATTCGAGGGCAGCACCGCAAGCACGGTCGAAAGCCAACATATCCGTGGCCATGCCGACCGGATCGTTCGCGTGGGCAGCCCAGTCGACCTTGCTGCCTTCCACCATTAGGAAGAAACCGTTCGGGTTTTGGGATAACTTTTCGATTGCCTTGCGTGTCATCTCTTCCAAGGATGGCTGTTGGCTCGGATCTCGGTCGATGTCGTAAGCCATTTCCCGATCTCCGAACAAAGCCCACATATTGTTGCCTTTGTAATTACGCATACCGTCGATGTCATTCTTGAAAATACCGTATCCGTTACCTTTCAGGTAGGCTTCGCTCTCTTCGGGAAGCAGGCTGGCGCCGCCACCGATCACGACGTTCAGGTCGTTGTGAGCCATCTGCGGAGCGATCCATTCATATTTGCCACGGTTGTAGCTGTGGGCGGAGCAGTCGGCCGGTGTTGCATGCGGGAATTCGCAGGTGAAAACCAGTCCCGTTGATTTGCCCTGTTTTATTTTGGCAGCTTCCAGGACGGTTGTCAGCGGTTGGAAAGCGCGTGCCGGATCGGTCGGGTAGATATCGTTGTCACCGTCGTTCTCCGGGTAGGTGGAAACGTAGCCTGTACGGCTGGGTTGTCCTGTCATGTAGCAGGAAGTCGTAGGAGCCGAGTCGCCGATCGGGGCATTCGAAGAATGCGTGCGGACTGTTCCGCAGAGATACGGGTCGATGTTCAATTTCGGTTTGTCGGGGTTGGTATACCATTGCAGCCAACGCGCCATAGAGACTGTAGCCAGTGATGTCCCGTCCGGGATTAGAAGAATGACATTCTTCACCGGCTTTACGTTTTCTACATCTTGTGCCTTTACCGGCATGAAGATGACAGACAGTAACAGGAGAAGTGAGATTGTTTTTTTCATTATGATTTATGATTTATGATTTATGATTTATGATTTATTTGTCTAATTGTATGATATCTTCTGTGAAGTGCGTGATCTTCTCCAGTCCGGTTTCCGTAACCAGGAAACTATTTTCGATGCCGACGGCGCCGATACCCGGTATCACATATTTCGGTTCGAGTGCAAATACCATGTTCGGTTCCAGCATGTCTTTCGAGCGGGGCGTAAGTACCGGCAGCTCGTTTATCTGGATGCCGATGCCGTGCCCTACGAATTTGGCTTGTTGCTTGGTCCCCATGAAGTATGCGCCAAGTCTCTGGCTTTCGGTGATTTTGGCGGCTATCTCGTAGAGTTCGGCACAAGGTGTGCCCGGCCGGGCGATATTCTCGATCTCGCTTTCGATAAGGAGGGCTGTCTGATGTGCCCGGTAAGCAAGCTCGGTCAGGTGGCCGACGGAGAACACACGTGTCATATCCGTCATATAAGCCGTATAATTTCCTGCCATGTCTACCATGATGGCTGTCCCTTCTTTCAGAGGCGTTCCGTTTGCACCTAACGGGCAGGAAGCGTCGATACCACTACCACCTAAGGCAAAGTCGAAAGGCGAGGGGACTTCGGCGTTTTCTCCCGCCAGGATACTTCCCATAAAGATATCCATATTAGCTCCGAAGGCGCGGAACAGTCCGATGGAACCGTTCTTGCGCATCCGTTTTTCTATTTCATACTGGAATTCGAGATCAGTCATTCCGGGGCGGAAACATTCGGGAATTTCGGCATATGTCTTGGCGTGGCGTTCGGCCGAGATGCGGAACATTTCGATCTCGTACGGTGTCTTTATCCGGCGCAGTTCACGCATCATTGCGGTTGCGTTTCCGGTCTCTTTCGGATTGAAGATCTTTTGCAGACGTATATAGTCGTTGTATGTCAGTTCGTCGGCTTCGAGCAGAAGCTTTTCCGGCATTTCCAGTCCGTAGAACGCGAAGAGCTCGGCCATCTGTTCCGGTTTGCGAATGTATTCGACATGATCGCCTGCCAGTCCGTTCGGCCGTTTCACGAAGAACCACGGAGCACCTTCCGCAGGAAGATAGAAATAGCCGCTATAGATACGTCCGGTTGTGTAATACAGATTTACATCCACGGTAAGCAGGCATCCGTCGGCATTTATCTTCCGCATCGCCTGTTGTATGCGATCCCATTTCAGCTTAAGATCGCCGGTCAATTCTTTTTGTATCATTTCCAACACTTATTTTTATCCGGCATCAAAGATATTAAATTAATGCCGGGATTGGAATGATTAGGGATATTAAATCTTGATTAAATTTAGAATTGTTCGAGTACTTGTATCCGCTTTTCAATGGGTGGATGAGTGGCGAAAAGTCCGCTTAAACCGTTCAGTGCGCTTTTGGCCTGTTGGCCCGGATGCTGGATGAAAAGCTGGGCTACGTCTTCTCGTTTGACGGCTTCGATGTCGGGATCGGCCGAGATTTTCCGTAGTGCGCTGGCGAGGGCGAGCGGATTCTTGGTCATCTCGGCAGCCCCGGCGTCGGCCAGGTATTCCCGTTTGCGCGAGATGGCGAAACGCATCAGCATGGAGAAGAAATAACCGATGGCTGCAACAACCATGACTAAGACGATGATGATCGCAGTGTTGTTTTTCTCGTCTCTCCTGCGGCTCATCGACGAGTAGTAGACGGAACGCATGGCCATCTGTGCGAGCATGGCAAAGATGCCGACAAAGACAATCGATACGATCATCAGGCGCACGTCTTTGTTGCGGATATGCGACAGCTCGTGTGCAATGACCGCTTCCAGTTCTTGGTCGTTCAACTTGTCGATGATCCCCCGTGAGAGGCTGACGGTGTAAGTCCTTTCGTTGATGCCGCTTGCAAAAGCGTTCAGAGAATCGTCGTTGATGATATTGATCTTGGGCATTTTCATTCCCTGGCTCATACATAGGTTTTCCACTAAGTTGTATACCCTTTTGTTTTCCATTCTCGACAAAGGTTCGGAGCCGGTTGCCGAGTTGATGATGCTTGTATTGGCAAAATAGGCGATGATGAACCATATGAGTACACCTCCCAATACGTATGGCGCCAAATGGATGAACATCCCGGTGGAATATCCGAGCAGTTCGGCCCCCGTCAGGCCGTCGTCGTTCATTGCCAACAGGTGGAGCAGGTAGCAGAACGCAAAAAGCAATCCCATTACCAGGCAGGGAAACAAGCAAAGCAGGAGCAGGGACCGGAAATTGTTCCTGCTCTGTTGGGTTTGTATACCGACGTATTGCATCCTTAGAACTTGATTTTAGGTGCTTCTTCGAGTGTCGCGCGTTGTTCGCCCAGGTCGAACATCACTTCCTTCTTGAAACCGAACATACCGGCGATCAGGTTGGACGGGAATGTCTCGACTGCGTTGTTCAACTCTTTCGTGGCCGAATTGAAATAACGGCGCACGGCAGCCAGTTTGTTTTCCAGGTCGGAAATTTCTTCCTGCAACTGCAAGAAGTTCTGGTTGGCTTTCAGATCGGGATAGGCCTCGAGCGTGATCTTCAATCCGGCAAGAGCGGAAGTCAGGACGTTTTCGGCCATGATCTTGTCGTCGATCGTTTTGGCGCTGATCGCTCCGTTACGGGCGTTAATGACGCGTTCCAGGGTCTCTTTCTCGTGTGAGGCATAGCCTTTGACCGTTTCGACCAACTGTGGGATAAGGTCATGGCGTTGTTTGAGCTGTACGTCGATGTCGGCAAATGCGTTCTCGCGGTTGTTGCGCAATTTCACTAACGAATTATACAAAGAAACGATCCAGATTGCCAGGATCACGATCACTGCTATTAAAATGATTACTGTCATTGTCTTTATTTTTTTAGGTTACGGCTGCAAACATACGAATTAATTTACAATCTTGTTTCTCTTGAATCCTAAAACAGGTCACTATGTGATTCATTCCGAACCAAGAGCCGTTCTACAGTAAAAAATATCCACAAAACCGTAATTTGTATTCCTTCTGTTCGAGTGATGCCCTGTAATTTTGTTCCCGGAAGAAAACGAATAAAAATCAAATCTGAAATTTGAAAATATGGAAACAACAAAAACAGTGCTTGCTCCCGGAGAGCGTATTACAGTGATCGATGCCTTGCGTGGCTTTTCTCTTATCGGCATTTGCCTGATTCATTCTATGCAACATTTTGGAGCTATGGGGACGATGACGTCTCAGGCTGTGTTCCCGTGGGAGGGAACGATGAACGAGATTTTCAGTTGGCTTATCAATTATCTGGTTTTCGGGAAATTCTTCATTATCTTCTCTTGCCTGTTCGGTTTAAGTTTCTTTATCCAGATGGATCGGGCGGCGAAGAAAGGACTTGACTTCCGTCCACGTTTTTTGTGGAGGCTGGTTCTTTTGTTGGCGATCGGTTATTTACACGGCTTGATTGTCCGGGTGGATATTTTGCTGATATATGCGATACTGGGGTTTGTTTTGGTGTTGATGTATAAATGGCCGACCAAGCTGTTGGCAGGGATTACGCTGTTTCTTTTCTTAGGGGGGGGCGACACTTGTCCCGGTAGCTTATAAAAGCCTGACGGCTCCGGCGGTCGAGCAGGTGGAACGTGTTGCCGAAAGGCCTGCTTCCCGTCCGGCAGGTCCTCGGAAAGTCCCGACCTTGTCTGAAACGATCGAGAGTAACGCTTGGGACGGGATCGTCGGAAAAATGCGCTTCCAGGTGTCGAGCGGGCGTATTTACTTGACCTTGGGACTTTTCATCTTAGGGTTCATCGTAGGACGCATCCGTCTATTCGAACGTATGGACGAGTTTCGTGGCCGGCTGAACCGCTGGGCCTTGCTTGCCCTCGCAGGATTGGGACTGCTCTATGTGGCGCGTTCTTATCTTCCGCCTGTGGCTTGGGGAGAGGTCTCTTTTTATTCGTGGATGAGTTCGACGACGACTAATCTGATTAACCTGTTGACTGCTTATCTATGGGTAATTGTGGTGATGGAGGGATACCGTTTGCAGAAGGTGCAGCGGGCGATGGCACCGTTAGTCAGTTACGGGCGTATGGGCCTGACGAATTATATCGCGCAGTCCGTGATCGGTGTCTTTATTTTTTCCGGTTTCGGGTTGGATTGGAGCCATCTGGGTGTTTTCTTGAGCGTATTGGTTTGTCTTGCTTATACGGGTGTTCAGATAGTGTTCAGCCATTATTGGCTGAAGAAGTTCCGTTATGGACCGATGGAGTGGTTGTGGAGAACCGGAACTTATATGAAATGGCAGCCGTTGGCACGGTGAACTCCCTCATCTCGCCTATAGTCATTGTTGTTGTGATCATTTTTTGAGTGTAAATGTTTGCTTTCCGCCGGATCTGTGAGTACCTTTGTCTAATATCAATACATTAATACCATGTTAGACAAATTAGATTATTCTTTGGTTCCGAACGACTTTGCACTTTGTTTTAACGGGAAATGCCTACATGCTTCCACCTGTCTGCGTCATCAGGTGTCGCGGCATATCCCGAAAGAACGTTGGGCGGTGAGAGCGATCAACCCGGAACGTGTTGTCCCCGATGGCGATTGTTCCGGGTTTATGGACGACAGCCCGTTGAAAAATGCCTATGGCATGGAGCACCTGTTGGACAATATCCCTTATCGTCAGGCTAAAGAAATACGGCGGGAGATGAGAGAATATTTCGGGACGACTCATTTTTACCGTTTGAAACGTAAGGAGCGTTGTTTTACTCCCGAAGACCAGTTATACGTACGCGATTTGCTCCGTCAATACAATATCGAAGAGGAACCCCTCTTCGACCGGTATGAAGAAAATTTCGGTTGGGAACGTTGTTCTGATACCATTGCATGAAAGAGAAATTTCCATCGCATGAAAATAAATTTTCCATAGTGGGGAAATAAATTTTCATGTGATGGAAAATTTATTTTCACTGTTGGGGAAAGAATGAAAATTTTTAGGGTATCTGAAGAAACGAGGTTTCTTGTATAAATTGCTTGTGTTGAAAAAAGACCTATCTTTGCAAACTTGATCGACAAAGTAAACTTAAAAAGATATTGTATATATGGAAAAACAAAAACAGTCCCGGCGACTGCTGTCGCTGGATGCCCTGAGGGGGTTTGATATGTTCTTTATTATGGGAGGGGCTTCTCTTTTCGTTGCGTTGGCAACGTTGTTTCCGAATTCTTTTTTTCAGGCGATAGGTGGACAGATGGATCATGTGGAGTGGGACGGGTTGACACACCACGACACGATTTTTCCGCTGTTTCTGTTCATTGCCGGCATCTCGTTTCCGTTCTCGTTGGAAAAGCAGCGCGAACAGGGGAAGAGCGAGTCGGATATCTATAAAAGGATTGTCCGCAGAGGAATTACGCTGGTGTTGCTGGGATGTGTCTATAACGGATTGCTACAGTTTGACTTTGCGAACCTTCGTTGCGCCAGCGTCTTGGCGCGTATTGGGTTGGGATGGATGTTTGCCGCCTTGCTGTTCGTGCATTTCCGGACTTCAGTCAGGGCGTGGATAGCCGGGACGATCTTGGTCGGCTATTGGGTTTGGATAGCTTTTATCCCTGTGCCGGGTGCGGAGGCCGGACCATTCACGCTGGAAGGCAACTGGGTCGGCTATGTGGATCGTTTGTTGTTGCCGGGGCGTTTGCATCAAGGATTTTTTGACCCGGAAGGATTGTTGTCCACGTTGCCGGGGATTGTGACGGCTATGTTGGGAATGTTTACGGGCGAGTTTATCAAGTTGCGTAAAGAGGGATTGACGGACAAGCGGAAGGTGGCAGGCTTGGTGTTGGCCGGTGTGCTGTTACTATTGGTGGGGGTGTTGTGGAGTTTGGTGTTCCCGATCAACAAAAAGCTGTGGAGCAGTTCGTTTGTCTGCGTTGTCGGAGCCTATTCGGTTTGGATGTTCGCCCTGTTTTATTACATTGTCGATGTGTTGGGATGGCGGAAATGGACTTTCTTCTTCCAGGTGATCGGGGTTAATTCGATTACGATCTATTTGGCGCAAAAATTCATCGATTTCTCTTATACATCCCAAGGCCTGTTTGGTGGACTTGTCGGATGGATGCCGGAAGCCGCGCAGCCTTTAGCCAGTTCGATCGGCTACATTGCCGTTTGCTGGGGATTCCTGTACTTCCTGTACCGTCAACGAATTTTCCTGAAAGTGTGAAGAAATTTGTGATTTCAGATTTATGATTTATGACCAGAAAACATAACATTAAACATAAATCTGAAATCTTTTTTTATACAAATCATAAATCATAAATCATAAATCATCATGAAACCATCTTATCAACGCCTGGAGTCGCTCGACGTGTTACGTGGCTTCGATTTGTTTTGCCTGGTGGCGCTGGAAGGGGTTCTGCATCCTCTCGGACGTGCGATAGATGCGCCTTGGTATAACGATTTTTTGTGGTGCTTCTCGCATGTGCAGTGGGATGGGTTCTCTTCGTGGGACTTGGTGATGCCGCTCTTCATGTTTATGGCGGGCGTGTCGATGCCGTTCGCCCTTTCCCGATATAAAGTGATGCCGGATAAATGGGCGGTCTACCGTCGTATCGTCAAGCGGGTGGCCTTGCTCTGGATCTTCGGTATGATGTGCCAGGGAAATCTTTTAGGATTGGACCCGGACCGGATTTATCTTTATTCGAACACATTGCAGGCAATTGCGATGGGCTATCTGATTTCGGCAATGCTGTTCCTGCATGTGCGTCTGTCCGTGCAGATCGGGACGGTGGTCGCCTTGTTGTTAGCCTATTGGGGAGCCATGCAATTTATTACGGTCGATGGTTATGGAGGTGGCAACTACACGCCGGACGGTAACCTGGCGGAATGGGTGGACCGTACGGTCCTGGGGCGATTCCGCGATGCTGCTGTTGTGGAGAATGGACAGATCGTATTTGCCGAATCTTATCGTTATACCTGGATATTAAGCAGCCTGAACTTTGGCGTGACGGTGCTGACCGGAGTTTTTGCCGGGCATATCTTGAAGAGCGGAATGGACCGGAAGCACAAATGGCAATGGCTGTTAGGAATCGGTGCGATAATGGTTGCGCTGGGCTGGCTGTGGGGCTTGCAGTTGCCGGTGATCAAGAAGATATGGACGAGCTCGATGGTGTTGGTCAGCAGCGGCTATTGTTTCCTGTTGATGGGCTTGTTCTATTATTGGATCGATTATAAGGGACACCGGAAGAACCTGACTTGGTTGAAAGTCTACGGCATGAATTCGATCGTGGCCTATATGCTGGCTAACGTGATTAGTTTCAGATGTATAGGAACTTCTCTTTTTCATGGCCTCGAACAATATACAGGAAATTATTATCCGGCTTTGATTGCAGCGTCGAACGCATTGATTATTTATGTAATTTTGTGGCTGCTTTATAAGCGGAATATATTTTTGAAAGTGTGAAAAGATTTATAATTTATCATCAATGCATAAACTATAAATCATAAATTACAAATGATAACTCATAAATCTCAAAACAATGGAATCGATCAAGCAAATATACAGGATCGGTCACGGGCCGTCCAGTAGCCACACAATGGGGCCGATGCGTGCTGCCCGGATGTTCCTGGAACGCAATCGGGGAGCCGTACGTTTTAATGTTACGCTCTATGGGAGCCTGGCGGCTACAGGCAAAGGCCACATGACGGATGCGGCAATTCTCGAAGTGTTGAGCCCGGTGGCCAAGACCAATATCACTTGGGAACCGAAGGTGTTCCTGCCTTTTCATCCGAACGGCATCCTCTTCCAGTCGTTTGACGAAAGCGGAGAGGAACTGGATAACTGGACGATTTACAGTATCGGGGGAGGGACGTTGGCAAACGAAACCTACAACGAGTTGACGCAGGGCCAGGTTTACGAAATGCATACTATCAAGGATATACAGGCCTGGTGTGAAAAAACCGGCCATTCCTACTGGGAATATGTCGAACAGTGCGAAGGTCCGCAGATATGGGACTATCTGGCCGAAGTATGGGAAGTGATGCAACAAGCAGTCCGTAATGGCCTCGAAGCCGAAGGCATCTTGCCCGGCGGTCTGGGAATCCGGCGTAAGGCATCCGACTATATGATCCGTGCCAAAGGTTACGGCAGCAGTATCAAAAGCCGTGGGATGGTCTATGCGTATGCTCTGGCCGTTTCCGAGGAGAACGCTTGCGGAGGCAAGATCGTGACGGCCCCGACCTGCGGTTCGTGCGGTGTCATGCCGGCTGTGCTTTACCATCTGAAAGAGTCCCGCGACTTCCGTGACTCCCGTATCTTGCGTGCGTTGGCGACAGCCGGGTTGTTCGGTAATGTGGTCCGTACGAATGCATCCGTTTCCGGGGCCGAGGTAGGATGCCAGGGAGAGGTCGGTGTGGCTTGTGCGATGGCTGCTGCTGCGGCCAGTCAGTTGTTCGGGGGGACGCCTGCACAGATCGAGTATGCGGCCGAGATGGGGCTGGAGCATCACTTGGGACTGACTTGCGACCCGGTTTGCGGGTTGGTACAGATTCCTTGTATCGAACGCAATGCCTTTGCGGCAGCCCGTGCGCTGGATGCGAACACCTTCTCCAATTTCTCCGATGGCAAGCACCGTGTAAGTTTCGACCAGGTGGTGGAAGTGATGCGTCAGACCGGAAACGACCTGCCGAGTCTCTATAAGGAAACATCCGAAGGGGGGTTGGCTAAGAATATGGAACAGAAAAAATCTAACTCATAAATGAAAAAAAGTTTATATGTGCTATTGTGTGCTGCCGCATTAGTTTCGTGCGGACAGCCGAAACAGCAACAGAAGGCTGTTGCTGATGTCGTGACCAGTGGTAATCCGATATTCGAGGGCTGGTATGCCGATCCGGAAGGGATCATTTATGGTGATACCTATTGGGTTTTCCCGACCTGGAGCGATGCGTATGAGAAGCAGACTTATTTCGACTGTTTTTCATCCAAGGATTTGGTGAACTGGACGAAACATTCGTCTGTGCTCGATACCTCCGCCGTGAAATGGGCGAAGAAAGCCATGTGGGCGCCGTCTATCATCCATAAGGATGGCAAATATTATTTTTTCTTCGGGGCCAACGACGTGCATGAAGGTGAAGTAGGAGGAATCGGGGTTGCCGTCAGCGACCGCCCGGAAGGTCCGTATAAGGACCTGTTAGGCAAACCGCTTATCAACGAGATCGTAAACGGGGCACAGCCGATCGACCAGTTCGTTTTCCGTGACGATGATGGCCGCTACTATATGTATTACGGCGGTTGGGGACATTGTAATGTCGTTCGCCTGAACGACGATTTCACCGGGTTGGTTCCTTTTGAAGACGGGACGGTCTACAAGGAAGTGACACCGGATAAATATGTGGAAGGTCCGTTCATGTTCAAGAAGAACGGTAAGTACTATTTTATGTGGAGCGAAGGGGGCTGGACAGGTCCCGATTATTGTGTCGCTTATGCGATTGCCGATTCGCCTTTCGGACCTTTCAATCGTATCGCCACGATTCTCCAGCAGGATTCGACAATCGCGCGAGGAGCCGGGCATCATTCCGTATTGCATGTTCCGAATACTGAAGATTATTATATCGTCTACCATCGCCGCCCGCTGAACGACAATACTCGCGACCACCGTGTGACTTGTATCGACCGGATGACTTTCGATGAGAACGGATTTATAAATCCTGTTAAAATGACTTTCGAAGGTGTTCCTTCCCGTACAATAGATAAGTAAGATTTGGTTTATCTCTAAAAGATATTAAAACAGGAGTGTAGCTGTTGCGCTCCTGTTTTTTTATATTGCTTTTGATGCGTGTGTCAGACATATTGGAACATTATTGGATTATTGGTTTTATCCTGCTCACGACAGGTACCTGTATCGCCTGGCTTGTATATGGGTTGATGTCGGTGGGCAATAGGGGGATCATCTACCTGTTCGTAGTGTTCTTTAACATACTGGCCATCGTCAGCTACAAGAAGAGTTGAAAGTTGCTTCGCGTTGCTATTTGCATTTTCACTTTCACCTTTCAACTATAATGTGTTTTACGACATACTTAACTAATTTTTACAAACATCCTGCTTGCATTTATGCGCTCTCTTTTATATTTGATTCAAATCTGAAACAATATTTCAAATATGGAAAGCGTTATTCCAAATATGGAAAAAGCAGAAGAGAACTACAAGGTTCCGAATCTCGAAAAAGGGATCGCTGTACTTGAGTACTTGTCGCTTCACACCCAGGGTGAGACGCTTCAGGATATCAAGTCCGCCCTTGATATTTCACAGACTACGGCCTACCGTATTTTAAATACGTTGGTCCGTCTGGATTATTTGATCTATAATGAAGACACAAAAAGGTACAAGTTATCCCGTAAATTACTAACTTTGGGATTCAGATCGTTGAATGAACACAATTTGCTGGAAACTGTTTTGCCTCGTTTGCGCGATTTGCGCGACCAAGTGAAAGAGACGGCATGCTTCGGCGTGCTGGGGGACCGGAAAGGTATCTTTATCGAGCAGGCGCAGGGACATCATACGTTCCGTTTTATCCTCTCGCCGGGAAAACCTTTCGATTTGCATTGTTCGGCTCCGGGAAAGGCGATCATGGCTTATTTGCCGAATACAGTCCGGGACCGATATTTGTCTTATATGGAATTTACACGCTACAACGCCCGGACTATTACTACACGTGACGCTTATCTGGAGGAACTTGAAAAGGTCCGGAAATTGGGTTATGCCATGGATAATGAGGAAGAACTGAACGGTGTGATTTGCATCGGAGCGCCTATCTTTAATTATACGGGTTATCCTTGCGGGGCAATTTGGATTTCAGGCCCTAAGGACCGGCTGTCGAAAGAGGTCGTACGTGTTTCGGCAGACTGTATAAGGAAAGTGGCCCAGACGATTTCTCTTGAGTTGGGATATAGTAAAGCAAAAAAAATATAATATACCATGAACACACGAAAATACATGTTTAAAAACTCACTGGTGGCTTGTTTTGCCTGCTGTTGCATCTCCTTTGCTTCAGCAGGCAACCCACCGTTCTTCCCGACAGATGTCGTGGCGAACGCCAAAGGTGAGTTGCTGATGACAGATAAAGGAGTAAAGCGGGTGGATGTTTTTTCGCCTGATGGCAAGACATTGTTGCGTTCTTTCCCGATGGACGAAGCGCCTACGGGTATCCTTTTGGATGGCGACAAGGCATATGTGACTACATTCGGAACGACAGGCCATTTACAGATCCTCTCGCTCGAATCGGGCAGGGTGGAGGCTTCTATTCCGACCGGTTCGGGAGCATGTCATCCGATGTTCGGTCCGGACAAGAAGCATATATATGTATGTAACCAGTTCCAGACCACGATTTCCGAAATCGATCCGGTTGCGCGGAAGGTGATGCGTACGGTGAAGGTATTGCGCGAACCGAAGTCCGCCGTGTTCAGCAAGGACGGCAAATATATGTTCGTCACGAACTTCCTTCCTGCACAGCGGGCTGATCTCGATTATGTGGCCGCCTGTGTATCCGTCATCGAAATGGATGGCTTCACGAAGGTGAAGGACATCCAGTTGGCAAACGGAAGCAATGCCCTTCGGGGAATCTGTATAACTCCCGACGGCAAATATATATATGTATCGCACAACTTGGGGCGTTTCACCGTCCCTACATCTCAATTGCAGCAGGGATGGATGAACACGAGTGCTTTTAGCGTGATCGATGTCGACAAGCAGGAGTTCCTGGGAGCCATCGTCGTGGATGAACCCGAACGGGGTGCGGCCGGTATCTGGAGCATTGCCTGCAACGACGAGTCTGTTTTCATCTCCCATTCGGGAACGCACGAGATCAGCGTGATTGACCATAAGGCGATGTTGGAGAAATTCCTGAACTATCCCAATAAGGCGGTGTTGGACTACGACCTGACTTTCTTGTATGGCCTCCGCGAACGTATCCCGCTGGAGGGGAACGGTCCTCGCAATATGATCCTGAACGGTGACAAGCTGATTATCCCGACTTACTTTGCCGATATCCTGAACATCATGGATATCAATACGAACGAAGTGACGTCTGTCGAACTGAATCCCGGACGTGAAGAAACGGCTGAAAACAAGGGTGAACGCTACTTCAACGATGCTTCGCACTGCTTCCAGAATTGGCAGAGTTGTAATGGCTGCCATCCGGGAGACGGACGAACGGATGGCATGAACTGGGACTTGATGAACGACGGTGTCGGCAACTCCAAGAACTGCAAGAGCATGCTCTTTAGTCATGTGACTCCTCCCAACATGATTTCCGGTATCCGTGAACATGCGGAACGGGCTGTGCGGGCAGGATTCAACTTCATCCAGTTTTTTGAAGTTTCGGAAGAAGATGCTGTTTGTGTGGATGCCTATTTGAAATCACTTCGTCCCGTGCCCAGTCCTTACTTGGTGAATGGCGAGCTGTCTGATTTGGCAAAGGAAGGGCAAAAGGTTTTCGAAAAGCTGAAATGCGGGGAATGCCATAGCGGTGTTTATTATACGGATATGAAATACCACCGCATAGGTGAGGATATAGAGTTCGAAAAAGGTTGGGATACTCCGACTTTGCGTGAAGTGTGGCGTACGGCTCCTTATTTGTTCGACGGACGTGCCGTTACCATGAAGGAAGTGTTCAGTGTCCATAAACACGGCATCGAGAAGAAAGTTTCAGAGAAAGATATCGAAGCATTAACCGAATATGTGAACTCTTTATGAACTATTGCGATAAAATACATTATAATATTTATACGACCGGACTGGCTACTTTCGGTGAAATGGTAGACGCCCTGCTGGCACAGTTGCCTCAAGACGAACAGATTCTCCGTTTGGCATTCTTCGGCATGCCGAACGACAACGAACAATACGTTTCCCGTCGCATCATGCTGCGTGAGAAAATCCGTAAGTTTTATGGGAATCATGAACCGGTATTGAGTTATGTTTCCCAGCCACCTCTGAATGCCGGACTTATCTTGGAAGTCCATAGCTACAAAGCGGACGAAGACGATCATATCACCTTCCGCCGTCACGGCGGCTTCCCGTATGTCGTACTGGAAAATGCCGATGGCCGTTTCCTCTTTGCCGGTGGCCTCCATGGGGATGTGATAAACTTCGGTATCCAGCAACAGTCCGCCGAAGTATTCCACATGATGGGAGAGGTGATGCGCCGGGAAGGCTTCCCCGTAAACTGCATCATCCGTCAGTGGAACTACATCGAGCAGATCACCCGCTTCGACGGGCCGGACCAGCATTACCAGATGTTCAACAACGCCCGTGCCGATTTCTATGGAAAGACGGACTGGAGCAACGGTTATCCGGCTGCTACCGGTATCGGGGCCAACTTGGGAGGCATACTGGTCGATTTGGATGCGGCCGTGTTCGCCCGTTCCGAATGCTATGCCACCCCGATCGACAATAAATTGCAGATAGCCGCCCACGCCTATTCGGACCAGGTCCTCGAAGCTGCCCAGCAGAAGAAAGCCACTCCGAAGTTCGAACGGGCCAAAAGCATGACTTTCGATGACCGGCGGATCGTTTATATTTCCGGTACGGCAGCTATCCGCGGGGAGGAAAGCCTGGTTGGAGTAGGGCTCGGACGCCAGCTCCATATCACGATGGAAAACATCGGCCAGCTGATTGGTAAGGCGAAACTGAAAATGCTGCGTGTCTATCTGAAAGAGAAATCCTTCTATGAAGAGGCACGCGAACTGCTGGAAGGATATAATTTGAATATCCCCATATCTTATATGTGGGCGGACGTTTGCCGGGATGAGTTATTGATCGAAATAGAAGGGATCGCCATCGAGTAAACGTTTCATAGGCATCAAACAAAAGTTTCCTCGTATGGAAACAGTCGTTTCACCCTATGGAAACAAAGTTTCTCCGGTAGGAAATAGGTACAGAACAAATATTACTAACTAAATAAACAAGAGAAAAAATGAAAAAGAATCTTATGAAATCGGCCGCTATGGGAGCCCTCCTGCTTTCGATGGCTGCATGTAACGGCAAAACATCTACTGGCGAGGCTACCTGTTGCGCAGCGGCAGGCGAAGGACAATGCACCGAACAGTGCGGAAACGACTGCAAGAATGAATGTAACAACAATGCTAACTGTAAAATTAATAAAGAAATGAAGTATTCAAAGAAGTACACAAATGCCGATTTCTACAAAGACGGCAAGTTCCAACAGGATGTTGCTATGGAAGCAATGAAAGACATGTTCGCTTTCTACGGTGTTCCTTTCACCGAACTGATGGCTAAGGACATGTGGGTGACTGATTTCGGTCTGGGTGATTTTGAAAACGTGGGTATGGGTGGTATTTTCTGGGTCAACGATCCTGAATACGGCTACTTCGCTCACGCGATCTACCTGCTTCCGGGACAGATGATCCCCGAACATGCGCATGTAAAGACCAAATTCCCGGCTAAACATGAATCCTGGATGGTAGAAAAGGGATGGGTTTACAACTTCTCTGAAGTAGGCGACGAGACTCCGAACGCTCCTGCTATCCCCGCTACCCACGGTGCGATCAAGAGCAAAAATTTCGTCGTACAGAATGTAGGTGATGTTCTTCGCCTGAAAAAACTGGAAACATTCCACTTTATGATGGCTGGTCCTGAAGGTGCTATTGTTGATGAATGGGCATGCTACCACGATAATGACGGCTTGCGCTTCACCAACACGAAAGCTGCGTTATAATAAGTAATAAACACCTTATAATTTATTACATGAACAAATACTATTTATTAGTATCACTCTTTCTGTCCTCTTCTGTTATGGTGTCTGCCGGCCCCAAGCAGAAGAAGGCGGAAACGTGGATTGATGCTTCAGTCAAAGCCAAAACGGAATTACAGGCAAAGCTGAAGAAATCCGGAATGCCGATCGTTTCTACCTGGATGAAGCATAAGGCGAAAGCCGAACCTTTCGTGGTAGACTTGAAAGGCGTGGATAAGCTGGTGCTTGTAACGGCCGGTGGTCCCGATGGTACGGATTACGACCAGGCTGTATGGGCGAATGCCCGTTTGATCAAAGCCGATGGTACAGCCGTATGGTTGGACGAAGTTCCTTATGAATACGGTGTTGCCGGTTGGGCAAAACCCAAGATGAACACGAATGCATACGATCATGAGATCGTTATTGCTGGAAAGGAATACAAACACGGTGTGTTCTGCCATGCGAACGGCACGTTGGTATACCCGGTGGGTGGCCAGTATGTCCGTTTCGAAGCCGAAGTCGGTATCGATGATACTTCAAGTGGCGGAAGTGTGTTTTTCCAGGCATTGAATACGGTTCCGACCTTTGTGGCGGAAGAATTGAACAACAAGTATCCGGAAGAAATCGGTATGCTGGGTGCGGTACTGGACGGCCTGGATACCTGGTTGATCACCCCGGATGCCTCAGTCGAAAAGCAGGCTGCGGATAATGCGATCGCCCGATTGAAGGACGGAGCCTACTATTCGAATGTGGCAAAGCAGATCGCAAACGAAAAAGATCTCAATACACAGATACGCAAATATCTCGAACTGGTTGAGAAAGTACAGGAGCTGTACACGCTTCAGAGCGATTTGGAATGGCTGAACGTCGAGGCTGTCAAATTGGCTTTCGCCGATATGAAAAAGCAGAAAGGCTACGACGCCGCCAAATACGAACCGATGCTGAACGAACTGGTACGGCTCGAAAAGAAAGGTTTCAAAGGCATCTATAACGGTGACGAACAGGCTATCGCCGATGCCAAGAAAGCATTGGAATGCAAACGTGCCATCTTGCTGGCTAACCCGTTGCTGGATGCCGACAAGATCGTGGCAGCCCGTTTCAAGGTAGGTTCAAAGGCACACCAGATCATGACTCCTTCCTTGGGGACTCAGGCCAATAACTGGAGTAACCAGGAATCTGCCGGTCGTGAGGGCTTCGATGCCGAGATCGTCGAACTCTCCAATCTGCGTGGCGATATACAGATGCGTCAGGTCTACAAACCGAAAAACGGTTCTTCCATCGCTGACCTGAAACTGCATTGGGACGGTGACCGTGTGATGTTCACACAGACACAGGACGACAAGCGCTGGAACATCTATGAAGTGAATCTGGATGGGACAGGCTTCAAGCCGCTTGTGGAAAACGACGAGCCGGATCTGGAGTTCTACGATGGTACTTACCTGCCCGACGGTCGTGTGATCGCTATCTCCAACATCGGTTACCAGGGTGTTCCTTGTGTGAACGGTAGCGATGCGGTAGGTAACATGGTGCTGTATGACCCGAAGGACAAGAGCATGCGCCGCCTGACATTCGACCAGGATGCCAACTGGAATCCGGTCATCATGAATAACGGCCGCGTGATGTACACCCGCTGGGAGTACACCGACCTGACCCACTACTATTCCCGTATCGTAATGCACATGAACCCGGACGGAACGGAAAACAAAGCCCTCTACGGTAGCGGTGCGATGTTCCCGAACAGTACGTTCGACGTGCAGCCGTTGCCCGGCCACGGTTCGGCGTTCGTCGGTATCATCTCCGGCCACCACGGTGTGGCACGTTCAGGCCGTATGATCATCTTCGATCCGACCAAGGGACGTAAGAGCACAGCCGGTATGGTACAGGAAATCCCTCACCGTAACCGTCCGATCAAAGAAGAAATCAAGGACCAGCTGGTAAACGGTGTATGGCCGCAGTTCATCAAACCGACTCCGCTGAACGACAAATACTTCCTGGTTGCAGCCAAGTTGGACCCGCATGCCTTGTGGGGACTCTATCTGGTGGACGTCTACGACAACGTGACCTGTCTGATGCAGGCAGAAGGCGAAGGCTATATCAGCCCGATCCTGGTGCGCAAGACAAAGACTCCTCCGTCCATTCCCGACCGTGTGAAACTGAATGAAAAGGAAGCGACCTTCTTTATTCAGGATATCTACGAAGGAGAAGGTCTGAAAGGTATTCCTCGCGGAACGGTCAAGTCTCTGCGTCTGCATGCTTACGAATATGCGTATGTAAAGACTCGTTCCGACCATAACTGGCATGGAATCCAGTCCGGTTGGGATATCAAGCGTATGTTGGGGACGGTTCCTGTCGAAGAAGACGGTTCCGTGATCTTCAAGGCTCCTGCCAATACACCGATCTCCATCCAGCCTTTGGATAAGGACGGCGTGGCTATCCAGTGGATGCGAAGCTGGGTGACCGGTCAGCCGGGCGAAGTGGTTTCCTGTATCGGTTGTCATGAAGACCAGAACCAGATCGCGATCCCGAAACGTGTGATCGCTTCGCAGAAAGCTCCGTCTGCTTTGACTCTGCCCGAAGGCGGTACACGCTCTTTCACGTTTGACCTGGAAGTGCAGCCGATCCTGGACCGCGCTTGTATTGCTTGTCATAACGGTGAAGGAAAAGCGTTCGACCTGCGGGGTGGAAAGAAAGACAAGCTAGGTTATGGCACGTCTTATCTGAACTTGCATCCGTATGTGCATCGTCAGGGAGGCGAAGGCGACATGGTCGTTTTGCAGCCGTACGAATATCATCCCAACACGAGCGAATTGGTACGCTTGCTGAAGAAAGGCCATCACAACGTGAAACTGACCGATAAGGAATGGAAGACGCTTTATAACTGGATCGACTACAACGCTCCCGACAAGGGTTATTTCAATGCGAACGTATTGACTGATCTTCCTTATAAGGGATTCGACCAGATCAAGCGTCGTAAGGAATTGACCGACAAGTATGCGAACGGAGCCGGTGTCGACTGGAAGAAAGAAATCGCCGACTATGCCGACTACCTGAAGAAACAAGGCCCGATCACCCCGGTAATGCCTGAAAAGGCCGCTCCTGTAAAGGAAAAGACCTTGAAGGTGAAAGGTTGGCCTTTCGGTGCTGACCGGATCAAGGAAATGCTGGCTAAGGAGAAGGAAACCCGTAAGGTGGTTGAGATCGCTCCGGGTGTGAAAGTCAATTTCGTCCGTATCCCGGCCGGTGAATTCGTGATGGGTAGTTACCGTGGCGAACCGGATGCTTATCCGACTGCCAAGGTGAAGATCGACAAAGCCTTCTGGATGGCCGAGCTGGAAACGACGAACGAACAGTTCAACGTTGTCTTCCCGGATCACGACAGCCGTTTCGTCGATCAGCAGTGGAAAGACCACGTGGTTCAGGGATATCCGGCCAATAAACCGGAACAGCCTGTTATCCGTGTCAGCTACAACGATGCTATGGAATTCTGCCGGAAACTGAGCGAAAAGACCGGTCTCAAGATCACGCTTCCGACAGAAGCACAGTGGGAGTGGGCTTGCCGCGCCGGTAGCGACCAGGACTTCTGGTATGGCGACATGCATGCGGACTTCGGCAAGAAGGACAATTTGGCGGACAAGACAACGCTGTTGTTTGCCGTTTACGGTGTAGACCCGCAGCCGATGGCGAAGACCAACCCGTGGTACAAGTACTATACCTTCCTTCCGAAAGAAGAGAGCGTGGACGACGGTAACCTGGTCCAGGTCGGCGGCAAGGCTTATGAGGCCAATCCCTTCGGTCTGTACAGCATGCACGGAAACGTAGCCGAATGGACCCGTTCCGACTATGTATCGTATCCGTACAATGAGAAGACGAAAGAGACATCCGAATACAAGGTGGCCCGCGGCGGTTCTTATATCGACCGTCCGAAATATGCGGCTTCCCATACGCGTAAGGCTTACTATCCGTACCAGCGTGTGTTCAACGTCGGCTTCCGTATGATCATTGAAGATTGATAATGAAAAGGTATAGATGATATCTATCAACTAATAGAGGACACAGATGTGGCAGATTGCCACCGGTTATTTCATCAAACGATTAATCTGCGTACATTTGCCGCATCTGTGAACTCTAATAAAAAAGTAAATGAAAACAAATCTCGAAAGATTTTTCTCCTCCTTTGTAACGACGATCGTCCTGTTACTGATTTATGCCTTTGGCCTGGCCGTTGCCACTTTCATCGAAAAGTATCACGGTACAGCGACAGCCAAAGCAATGGTTTATTATTCCCCCCTGTTTTTTCTGCTCCAATTCCTTTTAGTTGTTAATTTTATTGCGGCTACGATCAAACACCAATACCTGAAACGCGGCAAATGGGGACTGATGCTGACTCATTTCGCCTTTATCATCATCCTTCTCGGCGCCTTGACCTCTTTCCTTTTCGGCGAAGAAGGAATTTTGCATCTGCGTGAAGGGGAGACAAGCAACCAGATTGCTGTCCGCACTTCCGATAACACGACCTTTCATACCCTGCCTTTTTCCGTTGAACTGAAGAAATTCACCTTAACCCGCTATCCCGGTTCCGCCAGTCCCTCTTCCTACGAGAGTGAAGTGATCGTCCATGTGGATGGGGAAGACCGCGAAGAGCGGATCTTTATGAATAACGTATTGGATGTAAAAGGCTACCGTTTCTTCCAGGCCTCCTATGACCAGGACGAACACGGGACCATCCTTTCCGTCAACCGCGACGTGGCGGGGCGGAACATCACCTACACCGGATATCTGTTGCTGGTCATCGGCCTGATCCTTTGCCTGGTCGGTAAGGATTCCCGCTTCATGCGTCAGAGCCGCCGCCTGAAAGAATTGCGCAAGGCGACCAACGTAACGGTCCTGTTGCTTGCGCTCCTTGCCGTTCCCCTGTCCGTAAATGCCGGCGGGAAGGCTTCCCCGATGCTCGATGCCGTGCAGAAATATGCGGTGAGCCCGGAACATGCTGCCCTCTTCGGAGCCCTTCCGATCCAGTCGGGTAGCGGCCGTATGATGCCGGTCAATACCTTCTCTTCGGAGATTCTACGTAAGCTCCATAAGTCGGATAAGATCGGTCAGTTGAACTCTGACCAGTTCCTTTTGAGCCTTTTAGCCATGCCCGATATGTGGATGCGCGTTCCCTTTATCGCTCTGTCCAATCCGGAGTTGGCCGCCTATTATGACCTGACGGACGGCGAGTGTGCCTATATCCAGGCCTTCGACAGTAACGGCAGCTACAAGTTGCAAGAGAAGTTGGAAGAAGCCTATAACAAGATGCCTGCCCAGCGTACGCGTTTCGACAAGGACCTGATGAAACTGGACGAGCAGTTGAACATCTTCCATCAGCTGATCAATCACCAGATGCTGAACCTTTTTCCGAAAGAAGACGATCCGAATCATAAATGGTATGCACCCGGCGACGACCTCTCTGCCTTTACTGGCAAAGACTCCATGTTCGTCTCCCGTATTTTCGACTGGTATTTAGGCGAAGTGCAGGAGGGCTTGAAGAGTGGCGATTGGGCGAAAGCCGATGAAGTGGTCGGCATGATCGACACCTATCAGCAAGCCAAGAACAAGACACTCGATATCAGTCCGAAGCGCATGCAGGCCGAATTGAAATATAACAAGATGGATGTCTTCCGCTATTGCAAGATCGGCTATCTGGTCTTGGGCGGACTGTTGTTGGTCCTTTCTTTCGCGATGCTGTTCCGCCGGACCCGCTGGATGAAGGTCGCCGTATGGCTGTTAGGAGCCGGCGTACTGGTCGTCTTTCATTATCATATGTTCGGAATGGGGATGCGCTGGTATATCGGTGGCTATGCTCCTTGGAGCAATTCCTACGAGACGATGGTCTATGTGGGATGGGCGACTGTCTTTGCCGGACTGTTGTTCGTGCGCCGTAGTACGATCACCTTCGCGCTGGCCACCCTGTTCGGCGGTATCATCCTCTTCGTTTCCGGTCTGAACTGGATGGACCCTGAGATCAATCCGCTCGTACCGGTCCTGAAATCGCCGTGGCTGATGTTCCATGTGGCGGTCATTGTTGCCGCTTACGGCTTTTTCGGTATCAGTTGCCTGATCGGGCTGACCAATATGGTGATGATGTCCGTCGCCGGAAAGAAGAACAAAGAGATATTGAAAGCCCGTATCACCGAACTGAGTATTGTGGGTGAGATGGCGTTGTGGGTAGGGCTTGCCCTGATGACTGTCGGCACTTTCCTCGGTGCTGTCTGGGCGAATGAGTCCTGGGGTCGTTATTGGGGGTGGGACCCGAAGGAGACCTGGGCGCTGATCACGATGGTCGTCTATGCCGTAGTGACTCATCTCCACTTGGTGAAACGCTGGAATAGTCTTTGGTTGTTCAATCTGGCATCCGTGATCGCGTTCGCTTCCGTGCTGATGACTTTCTTCGGTGTCAATTATTTCCTGAGCGGAATGCATTCATACGGTCAAAATGATAATGTGCATGGAATATTCACCTATCTTTATATCGCCTTGGGGGTAGTCGTTGTCCTGGCTGTCCTTTCGTACAGGAGATGGAAGACGAAGGTGTGAAACATATATGTTTTGAAAACGAAACATGGGTGTTTTGAATGCGAAACATCTATGTTTTGAGGTTGAGAGAACTGATAACGAATAAAAATAGTACGAACACTTAAAATTAATTAGTCATGAGAACATTTAATCATGTCGGTATCGTAACGACAGAACAAGTAGAAGGGGCTATGTTTAACGAAGGCCTGAAAGTATGGTTGACAGACTATAGCAAAAGTCCGAATCGCATCGAATTCCTGAAATTCGAGGAAGGCAGCTGTCTGCCCGAACTGGTACAGAAACAGGGACACATTGCCTACACCGTTCCTTCTTTGGAGGAAGAGTTGAAAGGCAAGAAGGTGATCTTCGGCCCGGCCGTATGCGACGAACACTTGACGATCGCTTTCATCGAAGAAGAAGGCATCGCTATCGAAATCATGGAAATCAAATAATAACATTAATAACATACTTAAATAAAGGAGGAATATACCATGTCAGACATAAAGACAAAATTTATAAATGATCCCGAACAGATAACACCCGAATTGTTGGAAGGTTATGTATTGGCATATCCGGACCAGGTCAAGTTAGGTGGTGAAAACATCGTCGTACGTGCCAATCCGAAGAGCGAAGACAAAGTGGCTATCGTGACTTTGGGCGGTTCCGGTCATGAACCCGCATTGAGCGGATTCGTAGGCGAAGGTATGCTGGACTGCTCTGTCGTGGGCGACATCTTTGCCGCTCCCGGTGCACAGCGTCTGTTCCAGGCTTTGCAGCTGATGAAGCGTGAAGCCGGTATCCTGTTGGTTGTCCTGAACCACTCCGGCGACGTGATGAGTGCGAACATGGCTTGCCAGTTGGCAGAACGTGTAGGCATCAAGGTGAAACAAGTGCTGACTCACGACGATATCAGTGCCGGTATCGGTGCCGACATCAACGACCGTCGCGGCTTGGCCGGTTGTGTGCCTTTGTATAAAATATTAGGTGCTGCAGCCGAAGAAGGCAAGACGCTTGACGAGCTGGTCGAAATCGCCGAACGCTATAACAACAACGTCGCTACTCTGGCCGTTGCCATGCGCTCTTGTACGCATCCGCAGAACGGCGGTACGATCACCGACCTGCCCCAGGGCATCATGGAGATCGGTATGGGACAGCACGGCGAAGGCGGTGGCGGACAGAAACCGCTTGTATCTGCCGACGATACGGCTGCCGAGATGGTAGACCTGCTTTGCCAGCAGCTCAAGCCGAAGGCTGGCGACAAGATGATGCTTATCATCAACGGCGTAGGAGCGACTACCCACATGGAGTTGAACATCATCTTCCGTAAGGCCTACAAGGAACTGGAAGCCCGTGGCCTTCAAGTTGTCGTAAGCCGTATTCAGGAAATCCTGACCGTACAGGAACAGGCCGGTTTCCAGATGATCATGGCTATCCTCGACGAAGATCATATCGACTATCTGAAGAACAAACGTGCTGATGCACCTTACTGGACAACAATCGGTAAATAAACGAGATATGAAACAACTGACTATCGAAAACTTCAAGGCGATGCTCGACAACGCCTTGAAGAACATCAAAGAACGCGAAGACGAATTTTCTAAACTGGACGCTGTTATCGGTGACGGCGACCACGGCCAGGCAATCGTGACAGCCATGTCCGCTATCGTGGCTACGGCCCAGAAAGGAACGGAGTTCAAAACCATGCTGAACGATATGGGTTTTGACGTCATGTTGCAGGTAAGCGGTTCCACCAGTACGCTGTTGGGGGCTTTCTTCTTAGGTATGAGCGACCATGCTTCCGGTACGGAACTGGATGCAGCTGGAGTGAAAGCTATGTTTGCCGGCGGTCTTGCCAACGTGCAGAAACAGACGAAAGCCCAGAAAGGCGACAAGACCATGATGGACGCCCTGATCCCGGCTGTGGAAGCGATCCAGGCATGTTCTTCGGACGATATCAAGGAAATCCTCGAAGCCGGAGCGAAAGCTGCCCTTGCCGGTGCTGCTTCGACCGTAGAAATGAAAGCCAACTTCGGCCGTGCCCGTAACTACGGCGAACGCTCCGTCGGTTATGCCGACAGCGGTGCTACCTCTTGGAGTTGCATGTTTGAATCGTTCGCGCAAGCGCTTTGAGAAATTAAGAATTAAGAATTAAAAATTAAGAAAGGAAAAAAGCTATGGCAGATATGGATGGGTTCAGAGAAGCGAATAATTTCGGCTTCGGACAAACTTCCCAATTCGACAATTTTCATGTAAAAGGTGCGTCTAACTACTCTTGGGGTATGAAAGACCGCCTCTCTCGTATCTTCAACCCGAAAACAGGCCGTGCCGTTATGTTGGCATTCGACCACGGGTTTATCATGGGTCCGACTTCAGGTTTGGAACGTATCGACCTGAATATCGTTCCCCTCGTACAATATGCCGACTGTATCATGTGTACGCGCGGTATCTTGCAGACTTCCATTCCCGCCAACATCAACAAGCCCGTCTGCCTCCGTTCGGATGCCGGTTCTACGATCCTGACGGAATTGAACCGTAACGTTTTGATCGATATCGAAGATGCGATCCGTTACAATGCTTCCGCTATGGCAGTCATGTTCTCTGCCGGCGACGGCGAACAGGAAGCCATCACGGCAGCCAACCTGGTGGAAGCTGTCGATATGGGGAACCGCTATGGCATCCCCGTCATGGGTGTGACGGCTGTCGGCAAACAGATGGCACGCGACTCCCGTTACTTCGCACTCGCATCGCGCGTATGCGCCGAGAACGGTGCTTCTATCGTGAAGACTTACTACTGCGACGGTTTCGAAAAGGTAGCTGCCGCCTGTCCGGTTCCCGTTGTGATCGCCGGAGGTAAGAAACTGCCTGAAAAGGAAGCACTCGAACTCTGCTACAACGCCGTTAACGACGGTGCTGCCGGTGTCGATATGGGACGTAACGTCTTCCAGAGCGAAAACCCTGCCGCCATGATTCAGGCCGTACACGCTGTCGTACACGAAGGCTTGACACCGGAACAAGGTTTCGAAATGTTCAAGGATTTACAATAATGTGCTAATGGGTCAATATGCCAATGCACCAATGGAATGAATGTTCCATTTGGAGTATTTCACCGGCATATTGGCACATTTGCAAATTGATAAATTATTAGTTATGCATAAATTATTTACTTATCTCTGTTCCGCATTGTTGCTGGTAACCGCTACATCCTGCGAGAAGAAGACAGAAAAATTGCTGTTGGGTGGTTCCGGCTGGAACAAGATCGTGATCATCGATAAGAACACCAAGCAGGTAGAGTGGGAGCATCCCCTCGAAAAAGGTTGGGAATGCAACTCCGCTGTTGCCACTCCCGACGGGAATATCCTCTTTGCCTATGCCAGAGGTGCGAAGCTGATCGACCGCAACCATCAGGAGATCTGGAATATTGCTGCTCCCGATACCTGTGAGATGCAGACCGCCCGCGTGTTGCCCGACGGTAACTATCTTTTGGGTTGGGTAGGCCATCCGGCTGTCATCATGGAGGTGAGCCCGAAGGGAGAAATCCTGTCGCGTACCGAATATGAGACAGGCATCGAACATCCGCATGCCCAGTTCCGCCAGCTGAACAAGAATGCCCGCGGTAACTACCTGATGCCCCTCTTTGCTACTTCCGACGTGCGCGAGATCTCTCCGCGAGGCGAAGTCGTGAAGATCACCCGTCTCGAAGGAACGCCTTTCACGACATTGGCATTGGCTAACGGGAACCATTGGGTTGCCTGTGGTGACGGTCACTCCCTGATGGAAGTGAACCTCGACAACGGCGAAGTAGCCCGCCGTTACGGTGAGAACGATATCAAAGGAGCCCGCCTGTTCTTCGTCGCCGGCTTGCTTCCTGCAAAGGATGGCGGCCTGTACGTCTGCAACTGGCAGGGACATGACAAGAATGCCGTAGAGGCCAACAGCCCCCAGGTATTCGAAATCAATGATAAAGGTGAAGTGATCTGGAATCTGAACGATAACGAAAGGTTCGGTATGATTTCTACGATTAGCACGATCGAATAGGTCACTGGTTTCATCACGTTTTTTCAGGCACGGATTTCTTTGAAATTCGTGCCTGAATCATATCTGCCTATATCTTTCCCTTCCTGTGTCTCTTTGAAAAAAATAGTGACGCTCTCTATCCATGCAGATTCCCATAACAATAAAATGACTAAAAAAACGTACGTTTCTTTTAGTCATTCCATTTACGAAAGATTGTTAACTGTTGGCTTTCGGAAAATAGCGTGCAAAAGACTCGATATATTTGGCAGACAGGAAAATAAAAAATAAACGAAGATGTGTGAATTTCAAATATTTTAAGTATATTTGCCCCATCAAAATGACTAAAAGAAACGTACGTTTCTTTTAGTCATTTTGTAGACACTTAATCTTCATATGTCCAGACTGTTATGTCTTTTTCTGCTTTGGGACTGACGAGCTTTTGTGTGGAATATATTGTTTGTTAAGTTGTTGTAAATCATATTGTTTCAAAAATAGGTTAACAGAGTGAAAAAATATATCCCGTTCTTTTGCCCGTTCTATCGGAAAGAGAAGGATAGACAATCTACTTATTTAGAAACAGTATAATTTTAGTATAAAATCGATATGATTTTGATAATGCTTGATATTCAATAAATATTATATATGATAAGATGTGCTATACCGCTTTCTAATCTATATATTATTTGATTTTTTTAGTTAGAGCAAAATAGAATTAATCCTTGATAATCATTGGATATTTATAATGATGTCAAACTATTGATTATTAGGTATATAAAAAAATAAAAGGTTTGAATTTCAAATAAATTAACTATCTTTGTGCGCTCTTGGGAAAATATATATTCAGTGTATAAAAGCTGTTTGAACAGCTTTTATTTTGTGCTATATAGCACAAAATAAACAACGTGCAGTAACCCTTTTAATATTTTATTAAGATATTTTGCTGCCAAAATCGATTTCTATTCGTTATTCCACTATTGGGACTGACGAACTTTGTTGTAGGGTAATAAATTCTTTAATTATATGAAAATCAATGATTTACTATTAAGATTAACGAAAGAGAAATACCTCAATCGCTGGATAATTTTTTTGATTGACCTGTTCCTTTCCGTCTTTTCGACCGTTACTTCTTTAGCTTTGGTCAGTTATATTCTGGATTGGAACTATACCGACCAGATCATTCTGACGGTTTTTCTGGCGTCGTTGTTCTGTAGCCCTGCCAGCTTTCTTGTTTGCCAGACCTATAAAGGCATTATTCGCCATTCCGCCTTTACTGAAACCGGACGCATCGCCATGTCCTCTTCACTGAAAGTGGCGACCATCCTGCCGGTTCTTTTGTTTACGACCGGCCTTCTTTCCTTTCGCGGTTTCCTGCTGGGAAGTGTGGTGGATTTCTTCCTCACTTTTTTTATCCTGACGATATTCCGTGCTTTCCTGATCACGCTCTATACCTTTATGGTGAGCAGCATTGCATCCAACCGGAAAGACAAGCTTTTCATATTCGGGCATGAAGATTCTTCTCCCGCCCTATTGAACGATTCCTTTCTGCGTGAAAACTCATCCTATCAGGTGGAAGGCTTCCTCCGTTTCGGCCAGCGTGTTTCCATGCGCATCGGTTTGTATAAGGTCTATTTCATTACCGACCAAGAGGAATTCAGCCGTTTGGTGAACCGCTACAATATCAAGGCGATCCTCTTTACGGACTATAAGGCGGTGAAGGAAGAAAGCGAACGTCTGGTTCGTTTCTGCGAAAAAGAGAAAGTCCGTATGTTGCTCCTTCCTTCTTTGGACGAACTGAAAGGAGGCAAACTGAAGATGCGCGCCCTTCCCGAAGTCCGCATCGAAGACCTGTTAGGACGCGAAGAGATCCGTATCAACATGGAGGAGATCGCAGGTTCCCTGAAAGGCAAAGTCGTTTTGGTCACCGGAGCCGCCGGTTCCATCGGTAGCGAACTCTGTCGCCAACTCTGCCATTTCGGGCTGAAGCAATTGGTTTTGTTCGACAGTGCCGAAACCCCGATGCATAACATCCGGCTGGAGCTGGAAGAAAAATTCCCCGATGTCGAGTTTACCCCGGTCATGGGAGACATTCGCATGATCCATCGTGTCGAAAGCATCTATCAGCGTTTCCATCCCCAGTTGGTCTTCCATGCCGCCGCCTACAAGCATGTGCCCCTGATGGAAGAGAACCCCTGCGAAGCCGTCCATACGAATGTCTACGGTACGCGTAACGTAGCCGATATGGCAGTCAAGTACGACGTAGACAAGTTCATCATGGTCTCGACCGATAAAGCCGTCAACCCGACCAATGTCATGGGAGCGTCCAAACGTTTGGCGGAGATGTATGTGCAAAGCTTGAGCATCGCTATCAGCAAAGGCCGGCATTCCGGTAAAACCCGTTTTATCACCACCCGTTTCGGCAACGTGTTAGGCAGCAACGGTTCCGTCATTCCTCGTTTCCGCGAACAGTTGGCAAAAGGCGGTCCTCTGACCGTCACCCATCCCGACATCATCCGCTATTTCATGACGATCCCCGAAGCCTGCCGCTTGGTTTTGGAAGCCGCCTTTATGGGCAAAGGAAACGAAATCTTCGTCTTCGATATGGGAACCCCTGTGAAGATCGCCAATCTGGCACGCCGCATGATCGAACTGGCAGGCCTTATCCCTGGCGAGGATATCGAGATCAAATATACCGGTCTCCGTCCGGGCGAAAAGCTCTATGAAGAACTGTTGGCAACGAAAGAAAATACATTGCCAACGGAAAACGAAAAGATCTACCGTGCCCAAGTCCGGGAATACGATTACGAAGACATCTGTACGGTCATGTCTCCCTTGATCGACCTCGCGATCAAAGTAGACAAAATGGGAACCGTCCGAATGATGAAAGGAATCGTGCCTGAGTTCAAGAGCAAGAATTCGGTATATGAGGCGCTGGACAAGGCTGAATAATACCCTGCTCCTGTTTTTTGCAGTATTATCCGCCCTCTGTTTGACCGGAGGCTATTACGCTGATGGAATCTGTATCTGGCTGTCTTTCCTTACATTGTTGGTTTGGCCGATATTGGCAGTCAACCTGTTGTTGCTGGTAATACAATTATTCACAAAAAAGAAATGGAAAGGTATGGTTCCTTTGCTGGCGATCCTGCTTCATGCGGATTATCTGTCAGCCGTTTATCAACCCTCGTGTTGGCATAAACCGGCTGCATCTGAACAAGCAGGAACCCCTCTGACCGTAGTCACCTACAACGCCAGCCATTTCTATTGGGACAGAAAGTACACTATGAACGAAGCCGCCGCTTATATCAAGCAGCTACAACCCGATATCATCTGCTTCCAGGAAGCTCCCGGTGACGGATATTACCATCGGGACAGCATCCGGTACGCTTTCGATTATGTACTGTATAAATATATCAGCCGGCGTACAGACCATTTACCGACTACGATCTACAGCCGTTATCCGATCCATTCGGTAAAAGCTCTGTATTATAAGAATTCCAGTAATATGTCATTAATAGCCGATGTAAGAATAAACAACCAATACATCCGCGTGATCAACAACCACTTCGAGACAACAAGCGTCAATGCCTATCGCGGTATCATTACCGCTCCCGGCAAGAGCTTGGAAGTCCGTGCAAAAGCAGTTAAAGATTTGATCTTGAAAATGAAAAATAATTATCTGAAACGAGCAGAACAAGCCGATTCAATCCATGCCGAGATCGAACGTTCTCCTTATCCGGTATTGGTTTGTGGCGACTTCAACGATACGCCCGCTTCTTATACGTACCATCAGTTACGGAAAGGTCTGACAGATGGTTTCCGTGATTGCGGAAGCGGCTACCAATATACCTTCCGTCAGTTGTACAAACTCTGGCGGATTGATTACGTTTTCTATTCGGAATTCTTAAAAGGACAGGATTGTTTCTCTCCGGATGCGCCTTATAGTGATCATAATATGGTTGTATGGAGAGGTATTTTACTCAAATAGTCTTGAAAACTTTATGATTAATAGAAATATATGTATGTATGATGATAAAGAAAAAAATGGTTCTTATCGAGAATTGTTATTTGATGAGCGTTGGTTAAAAAAACGTGCGCATATTATTCAGCGAGATAATTTTAGATGTGTTATTTGTGGATCAACTACAAAGCTAATAGTCCATCATAAGCAGTATCATAAAAATGCGCAATCTAATCAAAAATGTTTACCATGGGATTATGATGATAAATATTTGGTGACTTTGTGTGAAAGTTGTCATTGCCGTGGGCATCAAAAATATCAAATACCAATGAAAATTATTAATCAATAAATATTATGGGGTTATTATCATTTTTATTCGGTTCAAAAAAAGATGTTCCTGTACAGGAAGAAGTAAGTTCTAAAATATTGCCAGAAATTAAAGAGGAAGATTTTGTGGATAACTCTGATCCAAATGAAGATTTATATACGGTGCATTATGGGACGAAAATGCCTATCGATGCTATTTATGCCTATATTAATCGAGATTATGAGCAATCCGGTTATGATGATGCGATGGTTAATGCTGACAGTACTTATAAAGATTCAAAAAAGAATATTATTAAAAATGAATTGAGACGTCTTTTTGAACAGGTGACATTGCGTTATCGTAATGATCTCCGAGATATTGAGGTTCAGATAGAGATTGTGGAGCAACAAGGTCTTATCAATACTGCCAGTTCTTTGAAAGCAAGGAAGGATACTTATATTGAACATATGAGTGTAATGAAAGATATGGTTGAATCCCTTGAAAAAGAAGAACCCCAGATGATGAGTATGGTCAAATCGTATGAACGAGGTTTTTTAAAAGGCTTGGCTGCTAAATCAGATTTATTATTGCGTAATAATCATGGAAACAATTAATACAGTTGGTATAGGTGCTAGAATTGGCTGTTTTTTGATAGGTTGGAATCCTATTCTTCTAAAACAGTGTGGGGAAGCTAGTAGAAGAACTCTTCGACGCTATATTTCCGCCATTATTATTCTTTCTGTTATTTGGGGAGCTATTGGTTTTTGTTTTGCCGAACGATATATGGGTGTTTCTTCTTTATGGCAGCAGTTAGCAGTATCCTCTGTATTTGTCATTATGATTTTGTGTATTGAACGTTTTATTATTCTTACAGTAGGTAAGTTAGGTATAATGGGATTCTTTAGATATGTATTAGCTTTTTTAATGGCTGTTTTGGGTTCTGCTGTTTTTGATCAAATCATTTTTAAAAATGATGTTACGGTGAAGATGAAAGAAGTACGAACTGAACAAATCAATAAAGAAATACCTAAACGTATGGCTTATCTTGATAGTGATATAAAGCGTGTTTCTTTACTAATAGATTCTATAGGCTTAGCAAATATCCAAATTTATGATAAATTATCGAAACAACCGATTATTACGGCAACTGATGTCAGTACGACTACTAAACAGACTGGAGTAGATGAAGAAGGAAATCCTGTTGTAGAAAAAATAACTAGTGTGAATAAACGAAGTGTAGAGAATCCTCTTAATGCTCAAGCAAAGGCTAATGAAGAAGCACTGAATTTATATAAAAATCAACTAGATACATATCAAAAGGAAAAAATTGAGGTGGCTGATAAAACTCGTGATGAATTTGAAAATGCAGCAACAGGTTTTTTGGAAGAATTGAAAGCACTTGTTCTCATTTTACGGGAAGATCCATATGCATTAGCTTTTTATATTTTTCTGTTTTTGTTTTTACTCTGTTTGGAGTTATTGGTAGTAACAAGTAAAACAGGAGATAGTAAATGTGATTATGATTTGGTTGTAGAACATCAGCTTAGAATAAAAGCGGAAACATTGAGAAATACAGAATTGTCTCTTTTGAATAAACAAAAAGAGGGGTAATTTTATATGGCAATAAATCAACTCAAAGCAGGGGCATTCCTTTCTTATGTCTCTATCGGTTTAAATAATATTGTAGGCTTGTTGTACACCCCATTCATGCTGCGTATGATGGGGCAGTCGGAATATGGTTTATATTCCCTTGTCGCTTCGGTGGTAGCCTATTTGACCGTTTTAGATTTAGGTTTTGGAAATGCCATAGTTCGTTATACAGCAAAATTTCGTGCAGAAGGAAAAATTCGTGAACAATATGAAATGTTCGGAATGTTTTTTCTCCTTTATATAGGAATCGGAGTTTTAGCATTGTTGGTAGGGTTAGGTCTTTATTTTAATGTCGACTATTTATTTGATGCAACTATGGATGATAGCGAACTATATAAAATTCGCGTCATGATGTTACTAATGGTCTTTAATTTAGCTTTTACCTTCCCAATGAGTATTTGGGGATCGATTATCACAGCATATGAAAATTTTGTATTTCAAAAATTAGTAGGAATCGTACGAATTATATTGAATCCATTAGTAATGATAGCTATGCTTTTAATTGGTTATCGAGCTATAGGAATGGTGGTGGTTACAACAATCTTTAATGTAGTTACACTATTGATCAATTATTGGTATTGTAAAAAGCGATTGAAGATCCAAGTGCGTTTCGGACATTTTCAATGGGGTTTTTTTAAAGAAGTATCTGTTTATTCTTTTTGGATTTTTCTGAATGCCATCATGGACCGTATTTATTGGAGTACCGGACAGTTTGTGTTAGGCATGTTCAAGGGAGCGGCAGTAGTAGCAGTTTATGCGGTTGCTATCCAGTTACAAGCAATTTATATGGGATTTTCTACAGCAATATCAGGTGTGTTCCTTCCGAAAGTTACTGCTATGGTGACGAAAGAGAACAATGAAAAGGCCATTTCTGATCTTTTTATTCGTACTGGACGTATCCAATATATTATTATAGCATTCATTTTAACCGGATTTGTAGTCTTCGGAAAATCCTTTATTCGATTGTGGGCGGGCTCTGATTATGAAGATGCTTATGGGATAACTCTTTGCTTTTTTATTCCCATGACAGTCCCTTTAATTCAAAATTTGGGAATAATCATTTTGCAAGCTCGTAATCAGATGAAGTTCCGTTCAACGCTTTATGTCGTGATCGCATTTGTGAGTTTAGTTATTTCTATCCCGTTGTCAAAACAGTATGGAGGGATAGGTTGTGCGATTAGCATTGCGTTGGCTTTGACTACTGGCCAGATTATTGTGATGAATATTTATTATCATCGAGTTATTCATATTGATATTTTAGATTTTTGGAAAGAAATAGGGAAAATGTCGCTTGTCCCTTTCGCGATTGGTTCTTTGTCATTTTATTTGTTTTGTATTTATGAAATTCATACAGTACAGATATTTATTGTTTGTATTTTTGCGTTTTCATGTATCTACGTCCCTTTGTTTTGGTTTTTCGGAATGAATGCCTATGAAAAAGAACTTTTTGTTTCTCCGGTTCGAAGGTTTGTGGGGCGACTGCAGAAGAATTTGCAATAAACATGTACAGAATATTAGATTTCTGTTATTAGTATATAGGATAAATTATTTGAAAAATATTGTCAAATAGTAAAATTTATTATTATGAAGTATTGTTTAAAAAGAATGATAATTTATGATAACACGTTTATGGAATAAATTTTCGGAAACATATTGGCAATATAAATTCTCAGGTTCCAATGTCCGTATTTCTAATTCTGATGGGTTTGTGATAGGAAAAGGCAGTACTATACAAAATAGTAATGTGTTTGTAGGGAGGGATGCCTGTTTTTTTATAGGTGCTCATTGTATATTGAAAAATGTTGATATTTATATAGAAAAAGGATGTGTCATTATTGATGATTATGCTATTTTAATTTCGGAAAAACCGATTAATAAAGCAATGTATATTATTAGTAATGGAAATTTTCATGTCAATCATCATACTAAAATACAGTGTGATAGAGTTTGGATTCGATTTGGCGGAAATGTGGAAATAGGATCTTATACGAATATTAATTCTGGTTCTGAAATTCGTTCGGATGAATCGGTTATCATAGGGAGTTACAATCAGATTTCTTATGATGTAAATATATGGGATACGAATACTCATACAATTTATAAGTCTGAAAAAAGGTCTGAAATTACGCGGAAATATTTCCCTTATTTTGGTTATGAGATAGAGAAACCTTTGACTTCTCCTATTGTAGTTGGAGATAATTGTTGGATAGGTGAACGTTCTTCTATTATGAAGGGGACACAGATAGGAGATAATGTTATTGTTGGATATAATACAATGCTTTTGAATAAAATAATTGAAAGTAATAAAAGAGTTGTTCAAGATATTAATTTGAGAATTTTGTGAGATGAAAATAGCGATAATGGGAACCGGATATGTCGGTTTAGTGAGTGGTACTTGTTTTGCAGAAATGGGAGTTGATGTTACTTGTGTTGATATTGATGCAAATAAGATTCAGAATCTTAAGAATGGAATTGTTCCTATTTATGAACCAGGTTTAGAAGATATGGTAAAGCGTAATATTCAAAATAATACTTTACACTTTTCTACAGACTTAGGTGAATGTTTACATGATGTAGATATTGTGTTTAGTGCGGTAGGAACTCCACCAGATGAAGATGGTAGTGCCGATTTGTCATACGTATTGGATGTTGCTCGCTCTGTCGGTCAGATGATGGATCATTATTTGGTCTTGGTCACTAAAAGTACGGTTCCTGTCGGTACAGCTCAAAAAGTTAAAACTGTTGTTCAAGAAGAATTAGATAAACGTGGGGTAGATATAGACTTTGATGTCGCTTCTAATCCTGAATTTTTAAAAGAAGGGGCGGCAATTAAAGATTTTATGAGTCCGGATCGGGTTGTTATCGGAGTTGATAGCGAGCGTGCTAAAATTGTATTGGAACGTTTGTATCGTCCCTTTTTGTTGAATAGTTATCGTATTATTTTCATGGATATCCCTTCGGCTGAGATGACTAAATATGCAGCAAATGCAATGCTAGCAACTCGTATCAGTTTTATGAATGATATATCTAATCTTTGTGATTTGGTGGGTGCAAATGTAAATTCTGTTCGAAAGGGGATTGGGGCTGATGTTCGTATTGGAAATAAGTTTCTTTACTCTGGTTGTGGATATGGAGGAAGTTGTTTTCCGAAAGATGTGAAGGCCCTTTTGAAAACAGGTGAAGAGTATGGCTATGAAATGTCAGTTATTAAAGGTGTGGAAAAAGTTAATGAAAGACAGAAGCATCTTTTGTTTGACAAATTGAAGAAATACTTTGGATATGACGAGCTGCGTGGAATGACAGTTGCTTTATGGGGATTGGCGTTTAAACCGGAGACGGACGATATGCGTGAGGCACCAGCTTTAGTTCTGATTCGTGATTTGGTCGATGCTGGATGTTTTGTACGTGTCTATGATCCTATTGCCATGAATGAAGGTAAGCGTCGTTTAGGTGGTCTTGTTTATTATGCGAGTGATTTGTATGATGCTTTAGATAGTGCTTCTGCATTAATGTTGGTGACAGAATGGAAAGCATTTCGCTTGCCAGCTTGGAATGTAGTGAGCAAAGTGATGTCTCATCCTTTGATTTTGGATGGACGGAATATCTATAATCGAGAAGAATTAGAAGCAATGGGCTTTGTGTATGAGGGAATCGGGCAATAAAGAACCATTAGTTTCTGTAATAGTTCCTATTTATAACGTGGTAGATTTTATAAATAGAGGGATAGAATTCTTATTTAAACAAGATTTTACGGATTTTGAAGTTCTATTGATTGACGATGGCTCTACAGATGGAAGTGGAAGAATCTGTGACTTTTGGGCTGAAAAGAAAGAGAATATCAGGGTTTTTCATAAAGAGAACGAAGGGGCAGGTAGTGCACGGAATGTTGGTATATTAAATGCTTATGGGAAGTATCTTTATTTTTTCGATATTGATGATGAGCCTGATCCAGAACTTCTCTCTTACAATGTGAGAATAATGGAAGAAAAGGAGGTTGATTATATCTTATTTGGCTTTCGTGTCATTACTCCTTCATTGAATAATCTTTGTGACGAAATCAGATTTGACGAAAAAGAAATATGTTCAAATGAGGATTTGCGTGCTGTTTATGTGGATACTTTCGTATTGAGTCGACATGGAAATGGATTTCCGTGGAATAAGTTCTACCGTAGATCTTTTTTATTGAAATATAATCTTTTTTTTGAAAATCAGCGTATACAACAAGATGAGGTCTTCAATCTGAACCTTTATTTTTATCTTCAAAAAGCGTATATATCTCCGAAAATATTATATACATATTATATATATGATAAGGGTAACACGCGTGTTCGATTCATTCCGGATAGGTTTGATATATATCTTTCTGTATATGATCATTTTAAATCTTTGAAAACATATTGGCAATTGATTGATCCCCGTTTTGATGATTATTTGTATCATCGTTTTTATTATAGTGTCAAACAATGTCTTAGTTTCAATATGTTTCATCAAGATTGTACTTGGACGTTGGAGGAGAAAAAGAAGGAATTGTATCGAATCATTTCTAATCCTATCACAAAGGAAGTGTTTTGCTACATGAAAGATCATGAGCGTTTTAGTTTGGAAGGACTATTGTATCAATCTGTTTATATAAGCGGTAATTTGAAATTATTGAGAGTGTATATATCTGTTTTATCATTATTAAGAAGAATAAAAAATGTCATTTGTTAGTGTGATAATGCCCGTATATAATGAGGTATGTGTAGAAAAAGTAATTGAATTTTATTAGGATTTGTTGTTTATTAATTACTAATATATAGTTGGTTATCTGGCTGTTATTAGGATTAATAATTGAAAGATTCGTGAATTAAAATCATTTATTTCAAAACAAGCGGTTTATATTCCATGTGAAATAAATTATATAGGAGATTAATAGTGGAGCATTTTTTTATATAGTTACATAAGATAGAATTTTGGATCGGTCATATCTACTTATTGGGAAGAATATTTTGAATTGATGTGCTACTGTCAAAGGTTTTTAATAGATATGGTAATTAAATACTATATTTGTGTTAATTATTCTGAATTTGGAATGTGGTATAATTCCATATTTATCTCTTATGTGTAAAAAAACAAATGTGATAAAATGTTGAATAATATATAGTTAATAATGAAATGTTCAGAAATGTATTGTCAAGGGAATGTTGTAATTCTTTTCCAATCTATTATAAATGTTTGTATTGGACGATTCAATTGAAGTTTTTGTATGTGACAAGGGTATTGTTAAAAGTAAAATAGAATGAAGCAACGTATCTTCATAGCTATCCATTACCTAGAAATAGGGGGAGCAGAACGTAGTCTTTTAGGGTTACTTAATGCGTTAGATGTCGCTTTGTATGATATAGATTTGTTTATCTATAGCCATCAAGGTGAATTTATGCGTATGATACCGAAAAAAATACGTTTATTACCAGAAATACCCCAATATGCGGCATTGGAACGTCCGCTCAAGGAGATAGTCAAAAATGGGCATTGGAAAATTGCTTTTGCACGGTTAAGGGCGAAGTGGTTGTGTTGGAGATATATGAAGCGTTCCAAGCAAACAGAAGGTTCTGCTATTTTCCAATATGTGGCGGACTATACGATTGGGTTGCTACCCTCTTTATATCGGTATGGGGTGTATGATTTGGCTATTAGTTTTTTGAGTCCTCATAATATCGTATTGGAGAAAGTTCAAGCTAAAAAGAAAATTGCTTGGATTCATACGGATTATTCGGCTATACAAGTTGACAAGGAGCGTGAATTGAAAGTTTGGGGACGATATGATTATATTGCGTCTATTTCGGAAAATGTTACACAAACATTCTTGCAGGTTTTCCCAGAGGTAAAGGAAAAGATTTTCTTGATTGAGAATATCCTTTCTCCTGCTTTTGTTCGTGAACAAGCTGTGTTGTTGGACGTTTCGGATGAAATGAAAATATTGGAAGGAGAGATTAGGCTTTGTTCGGTGGGACGTTTTTCTTTTGCAAAAAATTTCGACAATGTCCCTTTGATTTGTAAATCTATTGTGGAAAAGGGAATACGGGTGAAGTGGTTTTTAATCGGTTTTGGTGGTGATGAGCAATTGATACGAGATCGGATAACAGAAGCTAAGATGGAGGATTATGTTTTCCTTTTAGGAAAAAAAGAGAACCCTTATCCCTATATGAAAACTTGTGACATATATATTCAGCCTTCTCGTTACGAGGGGAAAGCTGTGACGGTTCGTGAAGCTCAAATGCTTTGTAAACCGGTTGTTATAACCAATTTTCCTACTGCTTGTAGTCAATTAACTGACGGAGTAGATGGAATAATCGTTCCATTGGAGAACGAAGCATGTGCTGAGGGGATTGTAAAGGTAATTAAGGATCATGAATTGAGGCAATCGTTGATCGCTTATTTGCAAGCGCATGATTATGGAAATGAAGTGGAAGTCGAAAAAATTTATCACTTAAAATAATATGATACCTAAAATAATTCATTATTGTTGGTTTGGGCATAATCCATTGCCTAATTCGGCAATCAAGTGTATTAATAGCTGGAAAAAGTTTTTTCCTGATTATGAAATTAGGGAATGGAATGAAGATAATTTTGATGTAGAGAGTATCCCTTATACAGCAGAGGCGTACCGTATAAAGAAATATGCTTTTGTGAGTGATTATGCTCGCTTTTGGGTGTTATATCATCATGGAGGACTCTATTTCGATACAGACGTAGAGGTTATCAAGCCGATGGACGATATTATCGAACGAGGTCCCTTCATGGGTGTGGAAGTTCCTTGCAAGGTAGGTTTTGAACCTGAGGTTAATCCTGGGCTAGGGCTTGGGGTTAATCCAGGTCTTAGACTTTACAAATCGATATTGGATTATTACGGAGCACTCCATTTTGTTGATGTAGGTGGAAATATAATTCCGGGCACTGTCGTTAAACATACGACGGATGTGTTAGTTCGTTATGGCTTGTGTTTTACAGACGAAATACAAGAAGTAGCCGGCGTTTGGATTTATCCGCAGGATTATTTTAATCCGCTTGATGATGCTACGGGACGTCTGAATATTACAAAGAATACGCGAAGTATTCATTGGTATAGTAAAACATGGGTAGACAATTATGGTCCTGTTCGGATTAAAATCACTCGTTGGATCCATCGAATTTTTGGTGTAAATTCTTTGAAATGGTTGAAAAAGCTAATTCATAAATAAGCATGTTCCCTCCTCAATATTATTATCCTGTATATATCTATCTTATTTTAATATGGTCGTTTGTTCAATATTTTGAATGTTCAAAGAAAAATGTGTCGACATTATTGAATTATAGGAGGAAAAGTGCAGCTATTACCCTGTTTGCTATTTTATTTATTGTTTTTGTGGGATTGCGTCCCATTTCTTGGCATTATTTTGGAGATACGGTGAATTATGCACAGACATTCTATGCTTATCAAAATGGAATTATGTCTTATGACCCTGATTCTTCGGAATGGCTGTTTAATGGGTTGATGGCTTCTTGCGCTAAAGTAATGGATGTGCAGTTTTTCTTTTTGATTATAGAAATAGGATATGTCGGGTTAATGCTATGGGCTTGTAGACGGTTGATATCCAATAATGTAACTGTTGCTATGCTCTTTTGTTTCGGTGCTTTCTCTTTTTTTACATATGGGGTGAATGGTATTCGCAACGGTTTGGCTTGTAGTTTGATGTTATTGGCTTTTTCTTATATCAATGGAAAGACAAGGGAGAAAGTCGTGGCTGGAATTTTATCTTTTGCTGCATATAATATTCATCATTCTACTGCATTGCCGATTCTCTGTATGGTCGTTTCTTTGTACTATCGAAATACAAAAATGATATATTTGTTTTGGTTGGGATCTATCGTTATCAGTGCTGTGGCCAGTAGCTTTGTGGAATCTATTTTTACTGGGTTGGGATTTGATGATCGGCTGGATGGTTACCTCCATAATATGGAAGATGATTATATGTTTAGTCATACTGGTTTCCGTTGGGATTTCCTTCTTTATAGTGCGATGCCGATGTGGTTAGGATGGTATGTGGTTCTGAAGAGGAAAATTTTTAATAGCCAGTATTTGTTGTTGTTGCATACATACGTTTTGGCTAATGCTTTTTGGGTAATGTTGATTCGGGCATCTTATTCAAATCGATTTGCTTATTTGTCTTGGTTCATGTACCCAGTTGTTTTGGCGTATCCCTTGTTGACATTGCCGATTTGGAAAGATCAAGGGAAAAAGGTTGGAATGATATTGGTGGGGCATATATTATTTACTTACTTAATGTGGATCAGAGGATGATTGGGAAAAAAATGTTGACAGTATTTACTCCGGCTTATAATCGGGCGCATACGATTGGGCGAACGTATGAAAGTCTATGTCGACAGACTTGTCAGGATTTTGAGTGGTTGGTTATAGATGATGGATCTTCCGACCATACGAAAGAATTGGTAGAAGGTTGGATAAAGGAAAATAAGATACCAATCCGCTATATTTACCAAAATAATCAAGGAATGCACGGAGCACATAATACAGCATATAGAAATATTCATACAGAGTTGAATACTTGTATCGATTCGGATGACTATATGCCGGATGATGCAGTGGAAAAAATTATTTCGTTCTGGAATCAATATGGATCGGATAAATATGCGGGATTTATAGGATTGGATAGAGCGGATAGTGGTGATATTATAGGGACAGTTTTCCCTGAAAATGTAAAAGAAACAACTCTATTAGGATATTATGAGCATGGAGGAAAAGGTGATAAGAAATTGGTTTATCGTACTGATGTGATAACTAAATATCCGGAGTATCCGATTTTTGATGGAGAAAAATATGTAGGATTGGCATATAAATATTATTTAATAGATCAAGATTATACATTGTTGACTTGTAATGATGTTTTTTGTATAGTTGAATATCAAACGGATGGTTCCAGTATGAATATGTATAAACAATATTGGAGAAATCCGAAAGGATTTGTTTTTTATAGGAAAGTCCGTATGCGATTGGTTTCTTCTTATAAACGAAGATTTATAGAATGTGTGCATTATGTTTCAAGTTCTATAATTGCAAAAAATATTTCCTTTATAAAGGAATCTCCTTGTAAGTGGACAACTTTAATGGCTCTTCCTGGGGGTATATTGCTTTATTGTTTGATTCGTTACAAAGTGAAACGAACAGCTTATATGAATATAAAAGGTCTTCTATGAATGAAATAATAAAAAGCGATTTGTATCGATATGTTGGAAAAACTAATAGTTCTTTATTGGTACAGTTACGATATTTCTTTTTTACTCCTGGTTTTAGATATATTTATTTTTTTCGCAAGGGATCCCTTGCGAGAAGACGTATTATACGTCTTCTCTGGCATTTTTTTATGAGAATGTGCATGTATAGAACTGGTATACAAATCCCGTTAGGAACAAGAATTGGTGAAGGATTTAGAATTGTTCATTTTGGTCATATTGTAATTAATCCAAATACAAAAATTGGAAAAAATTTCAATATTAGTCAGGGATGTTTAATTGGAAATTCACAAGGAAAGCATGCGGGGACCCCTATCATTGGTGATAACGTTTGTATGAATGCAAATTCAATTATTATAGGGGGAGTAAGTATTGGAAATAATGTTTTGATTGCTCCGGGAGCTTTTATTAATTTCGATGTGCCGGATAATTCCATTGTCATTGGTAATCCAGGTAAAATTGTAGAAAGAGGAGAATCTCCCACTTCTAAATATATAGTAAATCCGATATTATGAGAATCCTTCAAGTAATTACTTCTCTTCATATAGGTGGTGCAGAAAAACTAATCGTAGATATGGTTCCTTTGTATCAAGAACTTGGATACCAAGTAGATGTCCTGTTGTTTGATGGTACGGAAACGCCTTTTAAAAGGCAATTACAAGACAAGGGAGTGACCATTTATGAATTAGGTAAGGGTGGATCAGTGTATAATCCGTTATATATATTCAGATTGATTCCTTTTTTGCGTAAGTATGATATTGTACATACACATAATACGGCCTGTCAGTTATTTGCTGCTATTGGCAGCGTGTTATGCTCGGTGGTGCTTGTCACCACCGAGCATAACACTTCCAATCGAAGACGTGATTGGAAGTGTTATAAATTATTAGATAAGTGGATGTATAGTAGGTATAGGTCTATAATTTGTATTTCTGATAAAGCACATGAAAATCTTTGTCATTATTTAGGGACAAGTAAATCTATCAAAACAATTTATAATGGGATCGATTTGATGCGTTTCCAAGAGGTGCAGGCAGATGCATCTTTCCGTAATGGTAAAACAGTGGTTACGATGGTGGCTGGTTTCCGCTATCAGAAAGATCAGGATACATTAATAAAGGCTTTTCAGTATTTGCCGACTGAGCAGTATGAGTTATGGTTGGTGGGAGATGGGGAAAGGCGTTCTACGTTGGAAGATTTGGTAAGCCGGTTAGGTATTTTGGAAAATGTTCGTTTTTGGGGGATTCGGAGCGATATTCCGGTTCTTTTGAAATCGTCCGATATAATTGTAATGTCTTCTCATTTTGAAGGTTTGTCTTTATCAAGCATAGAAGGAATGGCAGTTGATAGGCCTTTTATAGCGAGTGACGTAGATGGCTTGCATGAGATAACAAAAAATGCCGGCATCCTTTTTCCGCATGGTGATGCAAAAGCTCTGGCAAATATCATTTTAAGACTGAAAGAAGAACCGTATTATCGGCAAATAGCAGATCGGTGCCAGCAGAGAGCTTCTAAGTATGATATACGGAAGACGGTGACTGCTTATCTGGAAATATATAAACAGTTGGTATGATGTCAATACGTGAAACCACAATTCTAAAAGGTGTGGCGATACTTTTTATGCTTTATCTGCATTTATTTAATCAAATGGCGAATGTGAATTTATGCACGACTTATTTATCAATAAGAGGTGTTCCTTTTGTGCATTTGTTTAGTCGATGTACTGGTCCGGTTCCTTTTACCTTATTTTGAGTGGATATGGCTTGTATATTTCTTCCAAGAGTGGAAGAAAACAAAATTCATTGAAAAGAATTTTGAAACTTTATGTTCATTATTGGATTACTTTGATTCTTTTTATTCCTTTAGGATGTAGGGTGATAGGCAGTCAAGTATATCCTGGTTCTTTTTCTAAGTTTTTAGAAAATGTAACAGGTTGGAATACTTCGTATAATGGGGAAATATGGTTTTTGTTTCCGTATGTTTTATTGACTATTTCTTCACCATTCTTGTTTCATATATTGAACAAGATGAGGCTTTTATCTGTATTTATAGTTACAGGTACACTCTACTTATTGGCTTATGTATTGATTCATTTATTTGGTCAATCTTATTTGTATTCGCATCAGTTGGCTTATATGCCGGTGTTGTATATGAGTTTACTTTTCCCTTTTATGTTGGGAGCCATGTTAGTAAAATACGATATTATTAATAAATGTAAATTGTGGAGGTGTAAATCCTTGTTTATCCTATTGTTACTAATGGTTGTCAGGATGTATTTGGAGACAGGGGTATTTCATGTACTTTATTCCGTTGCGTTTATTGTTTTGTTTGTGCAAATAAAAAGACCAGTTTGGTTAGATACCTTTTTATATGAGATGGGATGCCGTTCCACTTCCATGTGGTTTGTTCATACTTATTTCTGTTATTATCTGTTCAAGGATTTTATCTATGGTTTTAAATATCCATTGTTGATTTTTAGTGTCTTATTGGTGGTTAGTTATCTTTTCGCCTTAGTGATAGACCGGATTTATCAGCCACTTCAACAATTAATAACACAAAAATGGAGATAATATTACATAAAATTAATATCTGTAGTGGGTTTTTGAATATGGGATTGATTCGAAAGGAGAGCGCAGGCTATTTGAACTTAATTATTGATCATAAGTGCTTAATTTTTAATGGTAAATAACCATGCTGAAACTCATCCGTACCTCTACCATTCCAGCCTCCCTTGAAAACCTTTTGAAAGGGCAACTCAAAATGCTTTCCAAGTATTATAATGTGCTTGCAGTCTCTTCTCCGGGAGACGATATGGAAACAATAGAAGAACGGGAAGGTGTACGTACAATCGCTATCCCGATGGAACGGCGTATCTCTTTGATAAAAGATTTTATTTCATTAATCAGGTTGATAGTTCTCTTTGCTAAGGAACGGCCAGATATGGTGCATTCCATTACGCCGAAAGCTGGATTACTGTCTATGTTGGCTGCTTGGATTACACGGGTTCCCGTCCGTATGCATACGTTTACAGGATTGGTATTTCCTACGGCTACAGGGAAGATGCAGAAGTTGCTGATTGCGATGGATCGCCTGACTTGTTTCTGTGCAACGCACATCAATCCGGAAGGGGAAGGGGTAAAGCGGGATTTGGTCAATTACAATATTACATCTAAACCTCTTCATATTATTGCTAATGGTAATGTGAACGGGATCGATCTTGAATATTTTGACAAGACCCCGGAGGTCGTGGAAAAGGCTTGCTCTTATAAAAAAGAAGGAACTTTTACTTTCTGTTTTGTCGGGCGTATGGTGAGAGATAAGGGGATAAACGAATTGGTACATTCTTTTTTGCGATTATATCAAAAAGATGAACGGGTGCGTCTGTTATTAGTCGGGCCTTTCGAAAAAGAATTGGATCCGGTTCTGCCGGAGGTGGAAGAACATATCTTGCACCATCCGGGGATTTGCTATATGGGGTATCAAAATGATGTTCGTCCTTTCTTAGTGGCTTCGGATGCGTTGGTGTTTCCCAGTTATCGAGAGGGATTCCCGAATGTGGTCATACAGGCAGGTGCTATGGGACTTCCGGCTATTGTGACAGATATAAACGGATGTAATGAGATTGTCTTGCCGGATCTGAACGGGGTGATCATTCCTTCGAAAGATGAACAAGCGTTATATGAATCGATGAAATATTTTGCTTCCCATCCGGTGGAAGTGGAAAGGATGGCTGCCAATGCTCGTCCGCTGATCGCTTCCCGTTATGAACAGCGGATAGTGTGGAATGCATTGTTGGATGAATACAAGTCTATAATTTAAGGGGTAATCCATGTATAAGTATTTTTTTAAGCGATTGATTGATTTTATCATCGTCTTTTGTGTATTGGTCGTGATTTGGCCGATATTGTTGATTATTACCTTGTGGCTGCATTTTGCCAACAAGGGAGCCGGTGCATTCTTTGCACAGGAACGGCCCGGTAAAGGGGGAAAAGTGTTTAAGGTGATCAAGTTCAAAACTATGACGGATGAACGGGATGCTGACGGTAATTTACTTCCTGATGCGGATCGGTTGACGAACGTAGGGCGTTTTGTCCGTTCGACTTCGATCGATGAGTTGCCCCAATTGATAAATGTCTTGAAAGGGGATATGGCGTTGATTGGACCTCGTCCTTTATTGGTTCAATATCTGCCATTATATAGTAAGGAGCAGGCGCGTCGTCATGACGTGCGACCGGGTATTACCGGATGGGCACAGGTGAACGGACGTAATGCAATTAGTTGGACGAAGAAATTCGAACTGGATGTTTGGTATGTGGATCATTGTTCGTTTTGGCTGGATGTGAAGATCATCTTTTTGACGATAAAGAAAGTGTTTGTCCGGGAAGGTATTTCACAAGAGGGACAGGCTACGATGGAATTTTTTACAGGGAATAATTGATTAATTTAATGTTATGAAGATATTATTATTGTTATCTCGTTGTGATCAAACAGGGATGACTACGCACACTTTAGACTTGGGAAGAGCTTTGGTAAGTTTAGGACATCGTGTTACACTATTGGTTGGGCGGAGGAAGAAAAATTTGCCGGAATCAGAAATATTATATCAAAAATTTTTGGAAGTGGGTGTTCAAGTTGTTTCTTTTCGTGAAGCGATTAATAATTCTTTACATTTGAAAATAATATCTTTTTTGGATGTGCTATTTTTTATTATTTGGCATCGGTTTGATATAATTCATATTCAGTCTCCATATTTGTCTTTCATGCCTTGGCTTTTGCATAAAAAGTTTGTTTCGACATTGCATGTAAATGATTTGATTCGTTGTTTTTATTATAAGAATGCAACTCACTTGATTGCGATAAGTAGGGAAACTAAAGATTATGCAAGAAGAATTTTTGGTTATAATGATAAGGATATTACAATCGTAAATCATGGAGTATCTTCATCTTTTGCAACTTTATTATCAGCGGAGCAGAAAAATGAAGAGAAACTGAAACGGAATTTACCTGTCGATAAATTGATTATAGGCTTGGTTGGAAGTATAGAAAAAAGAAAAGGACATGATGTTTTACTAAATGCTATAGCATTGTTGCCTAAAGAACTTTTGGCAACAATTCATATAGTATTTTTAGGAAGTTCAAAGGATGGTAAAACAAAGGAGTGGTTGGATACTTTAATTGAAAAGACAAATATGGAAGGAAGAGTTTCAAGGTTTGAGTATCAATCTTCTGATATTTTCTATAAACTATTTGATGTGTTTGTCCTTCCCTCTCGCTTAGAAGGATTTCCTGTAGTTGTTATAGAGGCTATGTCTAGTGGTTGTTGTTGCGTCCGAAGTAATGTAGAAGGAGCTTATGACCAAATTGATGATGGAAAAACGGGATTTCTTTTTGAGAATGAGAATGTAGAACAATTAAGTTCGATTTTAAAGTTTTTGATTGAAAATCCAGATAGAAGAACGGAAGTAGCCAAAGCTGGGCGTGAAAAAGCATTGAAAGAATTTACATCAGAAGTGATGGCTAAAAAAACAATAGACGTATATAAAAAGGTAATAAATGAATACTAATATCTTAATCACCTCCGCCGGAAAGCGGGTTACACTGACAAAGCAGTTTCAAGAAACATTGAGACGTTTTTATCCAGAAGCGAAGGTGTTCACGACAGATATGAATCCTGCGATGGCTCCTGCCGGGATTGTTTCAGACGGATGTATAGCTGTACCGAGGGTAACCGATTCCGGTTATATAGAAATGTTGCTGACAATATGTAAAGAAAAAGGAATTCGGATTATTGTGCCGACTATCGATACCGAGTTGCTGGTTTTGGCGGAGAATAAGGAACTGTTTCAAGAGAATGGGATAGAACCGATGGTATCGGAATTGCCTTTCATACAAGCTTGCCGGGATAAGCGGAATACCGGTACATTCTTGAATAGCCATGATATTCGCGTTCCGGCTCCAGTGGATAAATACCATCCGACTTTTCCACTTTTCGCCAAACCATATGATGGTTCCTTAAGTAAGGATCTGTATGTCGTGAGGGGTAAGGAGGAACTGACATCGGAAATATTGAATCATCCGAAGTTGATTTTTATGGAATATATCGACAAACAGGAATACAAGGAATTTACGGTCGATATGTATTATGGCAAGGATAATAGAGTGAAGGCTATCGTGCCTCGTGAAAGGATAGAGATCCGTGCCGGTGAGATCAATAAGGGATTTACCCGTAAAAACTATCTGGTTCGGTTTTTGAAAGAACGGCTGGACTATTTGCCGGGTGTGGTTGGCTGTATCTGCATCCAATTGTTTTATAGAGAGTCGGACGATGATGTGGTCGGGATCGAGATCAATCCACGGTTCGGTGGGGGATATCCGCTTTCCTATTATGCGGGAGCCAACTTTCCGGAATATATCGTAAGGGAGTACATGTTGGATGAAACGTTGTCCTATGTGGATACTTGGGCGGACAATACCTTGATGCTCCGGTATGACAGCGAGGTAATCGTATATGAAAAATAAGATTTTCATTTTTGATCTGGATGATACGTTGTATAAGGAAATCGATTTCTTATACTCTGCTTATCGGGAAATTGCCGGATGGATAGAATTGAAGTTTTCTTTGAAAGGGATCTATGCTTTTATGTTGGAAACTTATAAAGAGCAAGCGGATGTTTTTTCTCGTTTGATTGATACTTACGATTTGTCGTTGACGAAAGCTGATTTACTGTCCATCTACAGGTCTCATCGTCCTAATATCCGGTTGGAGCTTGACACCTTGAAAGCATTGGAGGTTTTGAAGCAGGATTTTATACTGGGGATGATCACGGATGGTCGTTCTATCACCCAACGAAATAAGTTCCAGGCATTGGGGCTTGAACAATTTATCGAAAACGAGAACTTGGTTATATCCGAAGAGTTTGGCTCTGAAAAACCATCAGAGAGGAATTTCATGTTTTTTCAGGATAAATATGCTGATGCGGAGTTTGTCTATATCGGGGATAACCTTCGGAAAGATTTTATTACACCTAATAAGTTGGGGTGGAAAACGATCTGCCTGTTGGATGATGGAAGAAATATCCACCGTCAGGACTTTTCCTGTCCGGAAGAGTACCTGCCTAATGTAAAGATACATACTCTGAAAGAATTATTGTCTTTGTAGATTTAATCATAAATTATAATGAACAAACGAATTTATCTTTGCCTTGCCCATATGAGCGGCAAAGAACAGGCTTTTATCCAGGAAGCCTTTGATACCAATTGGGTTGTGCCTTTAGGACCGAATGTGAACGGGTTTGAAGAGGATCTGAAACATTTTGTAGGTAATAATAAAGAAGTCGTTGCCCTTTCCGCCGGTACGGCAGCTGTTCATTTGGCCTTATTGGCTTGTGGTGTGGGACCGGGGGATGAAGTGATTGTGCAGAGTTTTACTTTCTGTGCATCTTCGCACCCGGTGACCTATCTGGGGGCTACTCCGGTATTTGTTGATTCGGAGGCGGATACTTGGAATATGGACCCGGTGTTATTGGAAGAGGCTATCAAAGACCGCATTGCCAAGACAGGTAAAAAGCCAAAGGCGATCGTTCCGGTTTATCTGTACGGGATGCCAGCGAAGATTGAGGAGATCATGGCGATTGCCGACAGATATGATATTCCGGTTATCGAAGATGCTGCCGAAGGGCTGGGAAGCCGGTATGACGGACAGGTTTGCGGTACGTTCGGACGATACGGGGTGCTTTCGTTCAACGGCAACAAGATGATCACTACTTCAGGTGGTGGGGCTTTGATCTGTCCGGACGAAGAAACGAAAAAGAAGATCATGTTCTATGCTACGCAGGCCCGTGAGTCTTATCCTTATTATCAGCATGAGGAGATCGGCTACAACTATCGTATGTCGAATATCTGTGCCGGTATCGGACGTGGCCAGATGACGGTGTTGGATGAACATATCGCCCACCATCAGCATACCTGCCAACTCTATAAGGAACTGCTTGCCGGAGTGGAAGGGATCGTATTGCACGAGAATCCATCTTCCCGTTTCGACAGTAACTATTGGCTGAATACGATCCTGCTCGATCCGTCCTTGCATGTGAAAGGCGAGGAACATGCCTACGAAACGGCTGTTCAGGGAGCGGTAGGAGGCGCAGCCGGTGTGACACACGTTGCTTCTTCCTTGCATACCGACTCGGAACCGAACCGGAATGTGGAAGCCATGCGTATGGCATTGGATGCTGTCGGCATCGAATCTCGTCCGTTATGGAAACCGATGCATTTGCAACCTGTATATAAGAACAATCCCCGTTATGTGAACGGAGTGAGCGAATCTTTGTTCAAACAAGGACTTTGCTTGCCGAGTGGCCCGTGTGTGACGGACGAGGATGTAGCTTATATCGTGCAGGAGATCAAAAATTCGGTGAAGAAATAATAGATTGTGAACTTTCCAAGACTTCTATAATGCAAAAGCACAACGTTTGTGGAACACTTTGGAGCGGGAAATAATATTCCGCAATGCATCGCAATATATTGAAAGTCTTGGAAAGCAGTTTCGTGCTGTAGCCCCTTTATCCCGCCAGCACCTTATAAAGACTCCCGATCCCTCCTGCCAGCATCAGGGTGTAGCCGGAGAGGCCGAGCCAGTCGGCTTCGGGGGGTGGGGAGAGAGGAGGGAGAGAATCGCTCCGAGAGCGGCGAGGGTTACTTCCGTTTCCCCTCTCCACAGGGAGAGGAGGGATAGGAGGCTCAGGCAGAGGATAAGGACAAAGGTCGTCACCGGCAACCGGGCGTTTGCGCCGGGGAAAGATGATCCGGGCGAGGGTGGTGAGGAAGCTGAGGATGGTTTCAAGGACGTTCATGATTTATGAATTATGATTTATGGGGTGGGGAATGAGTTTACTGATTTTTCTGCAAACCTTGACCAACAACGCTTGATAGGCGGCACGGTTGTCGCCGTTGACTTCGCTGATGTATTTGCTGTAGGCGATCTTGCGGGCGAAGGCTTTCGGGTCGTCGCTGACGTCGGCGGCGAACGGGTAGACCGAACGGATCAGGCGGGCGTAGTCCATGAACGAGTCTCCGGGACTGTCGTAGGTACGGAAACGGAGGGAATGGGCGCCCAACTCGATGCTTGCGCCTTTCCACCAGACGTTGGAGCGGCCGTAGGCGGTGAGGCCGAAATAGTTGTGATGCTCGCTGGCGAGATCACTTTGTCCCCAGCCCGACTCGATAGCCGCTTGTGCCAGGATAACCACCGGATTGATCCGGAATGCTTCCCCCGCCTTTCGGGCGAGGGGAAGGAGGGAGGAAAAAAATTCGCTTTGCTTCATTTTTTTTAGTTGAAAGGTGATTTTTTAGTTGAAAGGTGAAAGTTGAAAGTTGAAAGTTGAAAAATAGCAACGTGGAGTTACTTCCACCTTTCAACTTTCACTTGATTTACAGTTCTCCCGGGCGATCATCCGTGCCACCGCCACCGCCGGCCGATTCGCTGGAGGCGTCCTTTTTCGGGACGTAGCGTTCGAAGGAGACGTTGTTGACGAGGTTGATCAGCATCGTGCCGGGGTAAAAGACGATGTGGGCACGGTTGAACAGGGCGGTGGTGAAACCGTCGACGGTGGCCGAACCTTTGCTGCCGGCAACCATACGGAAGCTGCCGAATTCGCCCAAGTGAACCGATTCGCCGTCGGAAAGGGCTTCGTTCATGACTTTGATCAGGCCGTCGAGCACCAAGATGATCTCACCGCGGCTGGCGGTACAGATGTTTTCGATACGGGTACAGATCTTGTTCAGCGTCAGTTTTTTCGTGATGCTGGTCTGTGCATGATAAAGAGTTGCGCCTGAGGCTGCGTCTTTGCTCATGTCTTTGCGTTTGACGAGAGTGTAAATTAATGGCATAGGGATTGAAAAATTAAAAGTTAAAAATTAAAAGATTGAAAATTAGGGAGATGTCCCTTTTGACTATACAAAGATACGGCAGGGAAAAAACGCAAAGTCGATTAGAGTCGATTAGAGTCGAATAGAGTCGATTAATCTTTCGTATATTTGCATCCGATTGTTCAGTTTCAAAACACCGGTGTTTTGAAAACGAAACATAGGTGTTTTAAAATCAAAACATATATGTTTTGAAAGGAAGGGAAAAAAGGAAGAATGTCATATAATACTACGGTCTGAAAAACATTAGAATTAATGAAAGATCAAAAAAACAAAAGGGAAAATTTCATGAAGGATTTCCTAAGATGTGATAAAAAAAAGTGAGGGCGATAACGGGTAAATATCTGTCTTTTCCGCTTCTGCAGGATTATATCGCCAACTTGAAGGCGGACCGGGAGGTGGAGTTGTTTGCACTCGCTTTCCTGTTCAAAGGGTTGAGGGGTGAGAAAAACGAATCGTGGAATCGTTTGGCGGATCGTTTTTTCAAAGTTTACAGTGACGAGTTGTACCGCTATTGCGGCTACGAGACGGAAACTCCGGGGTTTGCCCGGGTATGGGTGGCCCGTCCCGACTTGTTCATGGTCTATATGGGGGCGATGATGAGGGCCGGCATTATCGAGGACTGCTCGTTCGCCCGGATGGCCGGTCATGTGGACCGCATCTTCGACACGGGAAATACGGAAAACACCGTTTTGAACAAGTTGAAGGAGCAACTTCCGGAGGCCGATTCGATCGTGGACGGAATGAAAGCGGAATTTAAGAATTTCAAATCACGTAATAAAAAATAAACCGATCGGCGGTATTATATGGCTTCTTTTTAAAGGGTGAAAGGAATTGAAATTCTGCATAAAATAGTTTTTTTTAATAATGGATTTGACTCTACCTTTGTGATGGCTGAAAGTTGAAGATCGCTCTTCTGAAAAAAATGCGAAAATCGCTTTTTATAATTAGTTATAAGAAGTATGTTTTAGTTATTATATATTAGGGAACGGACAGGGCAAATGGACACCTGCTGTCTATTTGCTGTCGTAAATATTTGTTTATTAATCCGTTCGGACCGATTTGCAAAACGACAAGCCATAACAAATTTATTCATTATTAAATCCATCTATTATGGATCAGAATTTAAACAACGAAAGGATTGTGGGATTCCTGGGACAGTCATATGTCCTCATTCCGCGAAAAGTGTTGGAGATGTTATTTCGTGGCGAAGGCCGGGAAAGATCGGTCGGCATGGTGTACTTGGCTTTGTTCTCGGAAGTGTTTTTCAAGGACGGGAAGGTTTTTTTGAACAAGCGTTATTATGTCTGTAAGCGCGGCGAGTTTGTCGGACAATGTGAAGAACTGGCGAAAAGATGCGGGATGTGTACGAAAACTCTGAACCGAAGTCTTGTTTGGTTGCAAGAAAAGGATTTGATCGGACTGAAGCGACTTAACGGCGGGATTCGTGTTTGTGTCTGCGGATACGATTCGATCATGGGGATCCGTCGTAAGGAAGCAGGGAAGGATGCGCCGGAGCAATCCGCTTTCCTCTCCCTGGAAGAGGCCGAACGCCGTATGGGCGGACGAAGCATGCAGTTCGATTGTTGTACCGCAGACGGGGAAGGAGGCTTGCAATGATGAACGGTGAAGAAACGGACGGAGGAATCTCTTTGGGCGATATGGAAAAGGCGTTGGTCTGCCTGTTGATGACCTCGATGGAAGCGCCGGTGCAGGCGGAGTCTGCAGGGCTGACTCAGGAAATGTTTGCGGATGCTTCGTTGGGATTCGTCTATGAAGTGATCATGAAAATTTATGCAACGGGGGTACGGCCGGACATGGTGCTGGTGGAACGCGGAATGCGCGAAGCGGACGAGGAACTGGCTGCCAAGCTGGGCGGTTTGTCGTTCCTGTTGCCCTACATGCTGAATGTGCGCCACGCCGGGAACGTGGCGGCCTATGTGGAAGGAATCAAGAAACAATATAAGCTGAGATGCCTCGTCACGTTGTTCGGGACGATGGCGTTCAAGGCTGGCAAGGTATCGTCCGTCCCGGAGGAACTGGTCGACGAGGCGGAGCGCCTTCTGATGCAGTTCCGCCAGAAGACGGCCGAGGGCGCTCCGGTGCGTACGATCGGCGAACTGGCTGCCGAGGCGGTGTCCTGGCATTATCGCCGCTTTGGCGGTGAGCTGGAGGCCGAACAGGTGAAGAGCGGGCTTGCCGAGTTCGATTATGTGACCGGAGGGTTCCACAATACGGAGCTGACGATCGTCGCCGGACGGCCGAGCGACGGGAAGACGGCGGTGACGTTGCAGATGGCCCTGAACGCGGCGCGTGCCGGGAAATCGGTCTGCTTCTTCAGCCTGGAGATGTCGAGCCTGCAAATGTTGAACCGTGTGCTGGCAGGGATGACGGACGTGAACCCGGATCACCTGCGCATCAACAAGCCGACCGGACGCGAGTTGGGACAGTTGGAAGAGGCTGCCCTCCGGTTGAAGGACTTGCCTTTCTATCTCGACTATACGGTAGGGGCTACCGTCGAGCAGATACGGGCGAAAGTGCTGCTGCAATGCCGCCTGGGAAAATGCGACCTGGTGGTCGTGGACTACCTGCACCTTCTCGGCGGCGACCGCCGGAAGGGGGAGACACAGGAACAGATGGTGGGACGGAATGTAAGGGCGTTGAAGCAACTGGCGTTGGACAGCAATTGTCCGGTGCTGACGGTTTCGCAGATGAATCGTGCCTGCGAGGCGCGTGCCGACAAAGCGTATCTGCCGGTGATGAGCGACCTGCGCGATTCGGGGACGATCGAGCAGGTGGCGGATTGCGTGGCGTTCATCTACCGTCCCGAACGCTATGGCTTCACCCGCGACGAAAAGACGGGGCATAGCCTGGTGGGGGTCGGCAAGATCTATATCGCGAAGAACCGTAACGGTTCGACGGGGATCGCCCGTTTCCGGTACAACCCTTCGTTCACCCGTATCACGGACTATATACAGCCTGGTACGCAAACCTCTTTAGGGTTATGACGAAGCAAGAGATACAAGAACTGAAAGCCTCCCTGTCGATCAGGGAGGTGATCGGGCGTTATACGAAACTGAACCGTGTCGGTCGCCGATGGATGGGGCTTTGCCCGTTCCACGGGGATCGGCATCCTTCCCTTTCCGTCAATGAGGAGAAGGGGAGCTTTGTTTGCTATGCTTGCGGAGAGAGGGGAGATGTGTTCGCCTTTGTCAGCAAGATCGAGAACGTCGGCTTTGTCGAGGCGGCGAACAAATTGTCGATTGACAGTGGACAGTTGGCTATTGAAGGGAAAGACAATAAGGAGGCGAGGTTGTTGCCGGAACGGTTGGCAATCAAGGAGAAAAAAGAAAATAGCGACGCGGAGCAATTGCCCGTTGTCAATTCTCAATTGTCAATTGAAAACGAAGCTTTCCTGGCTTTGTTGTTGCCCGCGGGTAGCGGATGTTCGGAACTGACGCCTACCTGGTTGGATTTCGGGGTGGGGCAGTCGCCCTGTCTGGTTCCCGAGCGCTGGAAGGCGATGCGGAACCGGTTGGTGTTCCCTGTGCGCGATGAGGAGGGCCGGTTGGCCGGGTTTGCCGCGCGGAGGTTGTCGGACGAAGATCGGGATAAACCGAAATATGTCAATTCGGAAACGGGCGGGCTGTATCGGAAAAGTGAACTGTTGTACGGGTTGTATGAGGCACGGGAGGCGATCCGCCGGGAGGGGAGCGTCTTTCTGGTGGAAGGATATAAGGATGTGCTGGCGATGCATGCGGCGGGATTTAGGCATACGGTGGCGTTGTGCGGGACGGCGCTTTGTACGGGGCACATTGCTTTGTTGAAACGATATACGACATCTGTCCGTGTGATGCTGGATGCCGACAAGGCGGGGCGCAAGGCGGCGGATGCGATTGTCCCGGTACTTGCTGGCGAAGGGATGGAGGCGGTGAGGATCGGGCTGCCGGAAGGGGACGATCCGGACTCGCTCTTTCGCCGGCTGGGGAGAGAGGCGTTTGCCGCTTACGTCCGTGAGGCGGTGCGGCAGACCCGGCCTTCGGAAGAACAGGTGTTGCTCGGACGCATCCGGAAAGGCATCGGGCTTTTGTCCGGTGTGGCGGAAGCGGAGAAACGGGAACGCTTGTTACGGGTGCTGGAGGATTGCCTGACGCAGTTGAAGGGCTTGTCCGTCGGTGCTTGCCGTCCGGCGACAATGGACTGGAGGTGGGTATGACCGGGACGTCGGATGATGAAGAAGGAAAATGGAAAAACCGTTCCACCACGCTCCGGAGGCTGGGACGGCAATATAGCCCGGATGTCACGCCCGAAGTGGCTTCCAGGCGCTTGAAACAGTGGATCGTCGGCAATCCCGTCCTGCTCGGACTCTTGCACGAGAACGGCTGGACGGCTTCGCGGCGGGTGCTGACGCCAAAGCAGGTGGAACAGATTGTGCGGGTCCTTGGGGAACCTTGAAAACAGAATATGAAACATAAAATAATAAAGAAAACCCTATTGACAATCGGCATTTCATTGTCGATTGTCAATTCTCATTTGTCAATCGCCCAACGCTCGTTGGGTGTTTCCGGTCTGCTGAACATCCCTTCGGCCGATATGCAGGAGGACGGTACGTTCATGGCAGGAGGCAATTACCTGCCTCAGGAGATGCTGCCTCAGGAGTGGGGATATAATTCGGGAAACTATTTCGTGAACCTGACGTTCCTGCCGTTTATGGAGGTGGCCTACCGGTGCACGTTGCTGAAGGTCGAGAGTACCGGCAAATGGAACCAGGACCGTTCGGTCTCCCTGCGTCTGCGTCCGTTGAAGGAGGGGAAATGGTGGCCGTCGGTCGTGATCGGTTCGAATGACTTGCTGACGACCGGCGAATTGAATCCTTTCCTGGATTCGGGCGGAAATCGTTATTTCTCTTCCGTCTATGCGGTCGGGACGAAACATTTCGGTTTCTACGGCCATGATATCGGCGTGACGGTGGGAGGGCATGTGCCGTTTCGCAGCAGGAGCGAGAACAAGGGGGTGTTCGGCGGGGTGAGCTACCGTCCGGCGTTCCTGAAGCCGCTTGAGGTGATGGCGGAATATGACTCGAAGGTGGTGAACATGGGAGTGTCGGCACGGCTGTTCGACCATTTTTCCTTGTATGCCTATTGCTACGATTTCAAGACGGTGGCGGGTGGAATCCGGTATGAGCTGACGCCCCGTCAGCGTGTGTTTAACCCCGACGAGGTCCGTATGCCCTGGGACGGACGGGTGGAGCTGGTGCTGTATCCGCAGATCTCGCTGAGCAATTCGTGGCTGGACAAGATATACGGGGCGGTGATCAATATCGCTCCGGCGGTGGAGGCGCGGCTTTGGAAAGGGGCGGCTTTCACGGGGCAGGTGATCCTGCCGGTTTGGAACAATATGGTCGGGCAGATGGACTATATCCGGGCCGGGGTGCTGACCTTGAGTCAAGAGTTCGGATTGCCCGGAGGGGCGTTCGGACGGGTGACGGTCGGCAACTTCACGAACAACCGGATGGGGGCGGACCTGAAACTGCGCTATGCGACGCCGGACGACCGTTGGATGTTCGGCTTGGAAGGCGGTGTGACCGGATCGTCCACCTTCTACGAGGGCAAATGGCAGGTGTCGAATTGGAAGCGGGTGAGCGGGGCGGCGGAGGTTCGTTTCCGCGAAAGGCATTTCAATATGGATTTCAACTTGGGCGTGCACCGGTATATCTATGGCGACTATGGGGTGCGGGTGGACTGCATCCGCCATTTCGGACGGACGACGGCCGGCTTGTATGCCATGTACACGGGGGGCGAGGCGAACGGCGGTTTCCATTTTGCCGTCCCGTTGCCGCAATGGGGCAAGTCGCGCAAGGTGAGGGTGCGCCTGCCGGAATATTACCAGATGGAATATTCGGGACAGAGCGGCCTTGAATATTTCCGCCGGAAACTCGGACAGGACTACGAGACTCGGCCGGATGAGAGCAATAGTGTTCCTTATGATAGGAGGAGGGATGATTTATAATTTATGAATTATTGCTGAAAAGAGAGATGGGGGATGAATATTGTATAATAAATAATATAATGTTTTATTTTTAATGAGTATGAAAAAGAAAAATTTCTGGAGCGCAGTGCTGGCTATGGGCTTGGCTGCGACATTGAGTGTGGGATTTGTAGGATGTAGCGATGATGACGAACCGACACCTGAAATCGTGACCGATAATCCATTGGATAAGGAGGTCTACTATATCGCAGGTAAGGTGACGGAAGGAGGCAAGTCGCTGGAAGGTGTCGAGGTCAGCACGTCGGGCAAATCGGTCAAGACGGCTGCCGACGGGACGTACCAGTTGGCGATGGACAAGGTCGGAACCTATGTTGTGACGTTTGCAAAGGATGGATATGTGACAGTTACAGCCGATGCGGTAATCCTTTCGGGCACGCCGAAACATGGCAGTGTGGCTTTGTCGCAGACATTGACATCTTTGGCTGCTTCGGTGACCGTATCGGCTGATAAGGACGCGGTCGTATATGATGAACGTACTCATGTGGCCGAACTGCATATCCCGGCCGGGGCAGTTCCGGAAGATACCGATATCACGATGACCGAGTATGTGAAAGGGGTAAAAGTGGAAGGCGATCATGCCAGTCTGTCGACTATCAACTGCACGCCTGACGGTCTGGAGTTTGGAAAGGATGTGGAAGTGGTGATCAAGAACACGACCAGCAATGCGATCAGCTTCGCCGACGTGAAGCATTTCGTGGAAGAAGGCAATGACTGGAAAGAAATAGGAACGGCTGATTTTGATGCGGACCGCAACGCTTATGTCTGCTCGTTGGACGGTTTCTCTAACCACTCTTTCGGAACGGTTTATTCGGAATCCGCTGCCGGAAGCTCGACGGAAAACTTGTCTACCGTCACAATCGACAACCTGGGCAAGATGGAAGCTGCCGAGCAGGAAGTGAACGGTAAGCAGAAGATCGGTTGGGAGATCGAAGGTGACCTGAAACAGCAGTTGAGTAGCGCGTTCTCCGCTTTGAGCAGTTCTGATGTTGACAAACTGGCAAGCCAGCTGAACGCGGCTATCACGTCTACCAAAGGTTCGACTGCCGGTGTGGAAGAAATTCCTTTCTCTTTAGGTACGGCCAAGGCTGATGGCGACCAGAAAGTGACGATCGACATGAAGGCCAAGAAGAACCTCTCTTCCTTCTCTGTCAACTTCAACTACCAGGGCCGCGTCGTTCCGTTTAGTGTGAAGGTGGCAACTTATGCCGGTGTAAGCACGACGATCACCAAGGAAGGCGGCGCAAGCCATCCGGGACATTCCGGCGGTGTTATCCAATAAACCGTAATTACTTATTTTAATCAGGAAAGAAGAGTGAAAATCTGGAATTATATGTTGATGTGCGTGGTGGTACTTTGTACCTCCTGCGCATCTTCGAAGAAAGTGGTTTACTTGCAGGATGTCGTCCCGCTGAAGCAGCAGGATATCGAGCAGAAGTACGAGGTGTATGTCCATAACGACGATTTGCTGGCGATCATGGTGAACAGCAAGAACCCGGAACTGGCGTTGCCGTTCAATATGCCGATGGTATCGTACCAGTTGGGAAGTGGTTCGACCAATTCTGGAAGCCAGCGTGTGTTAGGCTATCTGGTGGATGGTAATGGGGATATCGATTTCCCGATCCTCGGCAAGTTGCATGTGGCGGGACTGACGCGTATGCAGTTGACGGAAATGATCAAGCAACGCCTGATAGAGGGAGACTTGATCAAAGACCCGATCGTGACGGTACAGTTCCTGAACTACAAGGTGTCGGTGATGGGTGAAGTGAACCGTCCGGGGTCCTTCAATATCTCCGGCGACCGTATCACCCTGTTGGAGGCCTTGAGTATGGCGGGCGACCTGACGATCTACGGACGACGCGACCGGGTGGCCGTGATCCGCGAGAAGGACGGGAAGCGGACGATCCTGATGCATGATCTCCGTTCGTCCGATATCTTCAATTCTCCTTGCTATTATTTGCAGCAGAACGATATCGTGTATGTCGAACCGAATAAGGCGAAGGCCGAGCAGACGGATATCAACCAGAACAAATCGTTGGGTGTCTGGTTTGGCGCGATTTCCGCTTTGGTTTCCATCGCGTCTCTGATTGTGACATTAACAAAGTAAAAAAAGAGAACCTATGAACACAGAACAAGAAACGAACATCCGCATGGAAGAGAACGAATTGAACCTGGGGGACATCCTGCAAACGGTGTTGGCTAATTGGTATTGGTTTGTTCTGTCTGTCGTGGTATGTGCCGGGACGGCGTTCCTCTATCTGAAGTGGGCGCCCAAGGTATATACCCGGACGGCTTCGGTACTGATCAAAGATGATGCGAAGGGCGGTGCGATGAGCGAGTCGGCCGCTTTCGAGGATCTGGGGCTTTTCGGTTCGAAGCGGAATGTGGATAACGAGGTGCTGGTATTCAAGTCCAGGCGGTTGATGACCGAAGTGGCGCGTAACCTGCATCTGGATGTGAGCTACACGGTAAAAGACGGGCTGCGGACGGTGGAACTGTACACCCAGTCGCCCGTACAGCTCTCTTTCCCGGATGCGGAAGAGGCACAGGCTTTTTCGTTGAAGGCGGTTCCTGTCTCCGGAAAGGAGGTGATATTGTCCGGATTCACCCTCGGCGGACAGGAGGTGGCGGACGGCAAGCCGGTGAAGGTGGCGCTGAACGACACGGTCACGACGCCTGTCGGCCGGGTGGTGGTGGTTCCGTCGCTTTATTACGGCGACAAGTATTTCAATACGGTCGTGCAGGTGACGAAATCGCCGTTGCAGGATGTGGCGCTCCGCTTCCAGGGAGGCTTGCAGGCTACTTTGGCGAACAAGGCGTCGACGATCATCAACCTGACGCTTCAGGATGTCTCCATCCCGCGTGCGGAGGATGTGATCAACACGCTGATCTCCGTCTACAACACGGATGCGATCAACGACAAGAACCAGATCGTGATGAACACTTCCAACTTCATCAACGACCGTCTGATCGTGATCGAGAAAGAACTGGGGGATGTGGATTCGGATATCGAGTCGTACAAGCGGGAACACCAGCTGACGGATATCTCGTCCGAGACGGGCATGTACCTGCAGACCTCCAGCCAATATCGCCAGGAGGGATTGAGTCTGGAGAACCAGTTGAGCCTGGCGAAATACATCAAGAACTACCTGACGGACCCCGGCAAGAGTTCGGACCTGATCCCGGCGAACACGGGCATATCGGATGTGAACATCGAGTCGCAGATCGGGGAGTTCAACGAGATGTTGCTGAAACGCGACAAGCTGATCAGCAACAGCAGTAGCAAGAACCCGGTGGTGCAGGACTTGAACAATTCGCTGATCGCGATGAAGCAGACCATCATCCGTTCGGTGGATAACCTGATCGTCGGGCTGAACATCAAGATCAAGAATATCCGGGCGCAGGAGGAACAGACGAGCCGCCGTATCTCGGCTGTGCCGACCCAGCAGAAGGAGGTCCTTTCGGTGGAACGCCGCCAGAAGATCAAAGAGGAACTGTATCTCTACCTGTTGAACAAGCGTGAGGAGAACGAGTTGACGCAGCGGATGACGGAAAGCAACGCACGTATCATCGACCCGGCGGCGGGAAGCAATGCCCCGGTGGCTCCGAAGTCGATGATGATCCTGTTGGCTTCCATCGTGCTGGGATGTGCGATACCGGCAGGTGTCTTGTGGCTGTTGGCGGTCAGCGACACGAAGGTGCGCTCGCGGAAGGATGTGGAGGGGGTACTCTCCGTGCCGTTCCTGGGCGAGATCCCGATGCGCGACAAGAAGGACAAGAGCGAGGTGGTGGTGCATGAGAACGGCCGCGACTCGGTTTCGGAGGCGTTCCGTATCGTGCGTACCAATATGGACTTCATGCGGGTGAAGGATAAGAAGATGCAGGTGGTGATGTTCACCTCGTTCAATCCGGGAGCCGGCAAGACGTTCGTCTCCATGAACCTGGCGATGAGTTTCGCCCTTACGCACAAGAAGGTCGTTTTGGTCGACCTCGATATCCGCAAGGGAACGCTCAGTTCGCATGTCCATGTATCGGACAAGGGTGTCACCAATTATCTGTCCGGTCGTATCGACAATGTCGATGAGATCATCCGGCAGAACGAGTTGTGCGACAAGCTGGATATCATCCATGCCGGTCCTGTTCCGCCTAACCCGGCTGAACTCTTGCTGGGGGACAGGTTGGAGACTTTGATCGCCGAGCTGCGTAAGCGGTATGATTATATCATCCTGGACAACGTACCGGCCGGTGTGGTTGCCGATGCAGTGATCGTCAACCGGGTGGCCGACCTGACGATCTATGTCGTCCGTGCGGGCAGAATGGACCGCCGTGCCCTTCCCGAAGTGGAGAAACTCTACCAGGAAGGCAAGCTGCGTAACATGAGCCTGATCCTGAACGGGACGGTTTACAAGCATGGCGCGTACGGCTACCGTTACGGGTATGGCTACGGTTATTCCTACGGCTATGGGTATGGTTACGGACAACATAAAAAATAAATAGAAAAGATGTTTTCCCTACTTTTTCCAAAGAAGAACGCGGTTCACACCGATTTGTTGAGGGGGACGGCAGATGTGCATTCACATCTGCTGCCCGGTGTGGACGACGGTGTGCAGAGCGCCGATGATATGCAGGCGGCTCTGAATGCGATGCAGGAGGCTGGTGTGGAACGTGTTTTCCTGACTCCTCATGTAATGGCGGACCTGCCTGACAACCGGCGCAGTTACTTGCAGGATCGTTTTGCTTGTATGAAACAGTTTGCCCCGGAAGGGATCGAGTTGAGGCTGGCGGCGGAGTATATGTTGGATGCCGGTTTCCGTTTGCAGATGGCGGACGGCCTCTTGACGTATGAGGACAGGCAAGTCCTGGTCGAGACTTCCTATCTCTCGCCTCCTCCCGACTATCTGAACTTGCTTTACGAACTGAGCTTGGAGGGCTACACGCCTGTCTTGGCTCACCCGGAACGGTATATGTATATGACGAAGGAGGATTATTTCCGGCTGAAGGACAAGGGGTACAAGTTCCAGCTGAACCTGTTCTCACTTGCCGGCATGTATGGCGCCCGTCCTGCCAAATATGCCGCATACCTGATGAAGGAAGGCTTCTACGATTATGCCGGCTCCGACCTGCATCATCCCGACGATTACAAGAGAAACCTTGCCCGCCTGAAACTTTCGGGCAAAATGCTCGACGGTCTCAGAGAGGTGCTGGAGAATAACAAGGGACTATAGTTTTTATTTATCATGCCATAGATAAAACTGATGAGCTTTCTATATGCCTCTTGATAATTCTGCATACCTTTGCATTTAACAAATCTAAATAAACCAATAATTATGCTTAACACTATTCTTTGTAAGAGGACGGCATTACCTTTAGGGCTGCTTTCATTGGCTCTGGTTCTGCCTTCGTGTGGTTCCTCCGAATACAAGAAGTATGCGGACAATCAGGCAAAACAGGTTGCTTCCATCCTTCGTGAGAACGGATGCATGCAGTGTCACTCGGCTACGGCGGCGACTCCTTTCTACGGTAATCTTCCTCTGATCGGTCCGACTGTCAAGGCGGATATGCGGGAAGGTACGCGTTATCTGGATCTGACGGCGATGCTGGAGGCGCTCGACAATGGCAAACTCGTTTCCGAAGCCGACCTGGCCAAGGTGGAAGATGCCGCTCTCTCAGGTTCCATGCCTCCCGCCAAGTATTCGCACATGCCGATGCACTGGGGGACAAACCTCGATAGCGACGAAAAGGCGGTCTTGCTTTCCTGGGCGAAGGATGTCCGTAAGAAGAACTATTCGACACCTACCGTCGCCGAAGAATTTGCCAATGAGCCTGTGCAACCGTTGATGGCTTCCATTCCGACCGATTCGGCCAAGGTAGCGTTGGGGTTCGATCTTTATCATGACACCCGTCTTTCCGGCGATAACACGATCTCGTGTGCTACCTGCCACGGGTTGGCTACTGCCGGTGTGGACCGCAAACAATATTCCGAGGGGATAGACGGACAGTTCGGCGGCGTGAATGCTCCGACTGTGTATAACTCGGCTTTGAATATCCTGCAGTTTTGGGACGGACGTGCTGCCGACCTGAAGGAACAGGCTGCCGGGCCTCCTTTGAACCCGGTTGAAATGGGCAGCCACTCGTTTGACGAGATATCGGCCAAGCTGGCGGAAGACAAGGAGTTGAGCAAACGTTTCCTCGAAGTGTATCCGGAAGGTTTCAACCAGTCTACGATTACCGATGCTATCGCCGAGTTTGAAAAGACGTTGCTCACGCCGAGCCGCTTCGACAAGTATCTGATGGGTGACAAGACGGCTCTGACTGCCGAGGAGGTCGCAGGCTACGAATTGTTTAAGGAGAATAAATGCGCTACTTGCCATACGGGGGTGAACCTGGGTGGACAGTCTTTCGAATACATGGGTATCAAGGATAATTATTTCGATTATCGCGGCACGGGGCTGACGGATGGTGACAACGGACGTTATTCCGTCACGAAGAACGAACAGGATCGCCATCGTTTCAAGACGCCGACTCTGCGTAACGTGATGCTTACCCCGCCGTATATGCACGACGGTTCGATCGCGACGATCGAAGATGCCATCCGCATCATGCACCAGTTCCAGATCGGTAAGAACATTTCGGACGCGGATACCAAGAGCCTCGTGGCGTTCCTGAACACGCTCACCGGAGAATATAAGGGTGAGTTGTTACAATAAAATCGAGCTGCTACAATAAAATCAAGAGCCTTGCGTTATTGTAAAGTAAAACGATAACGTGTATGCCCTTCCGCCTGGTACATATCATCCTTCTGTTGGTCGCTTTCGCGGGCACGGGGGATGTGTGGGGCCAGGAGGAAGGGCTTGCTTCTTATTACCACAACCGTTTCCACGGCCGTAAGGCCGCCAGCGGGCGGGTCCATGATGCGGATGAGCTGGTTGCTGCCCACCGCACATATCCTTTCGGCACTTTCCTGCGTGTCACCAACCTGTCCAATATGAAGCGGGTGATCGTCTGTGTCACCGATCGCGGTCCTTTCCGCAAAGGACGTATCATCGATGTCTCTGCCGGTGCGGCCGAACTTCTGGATTTTAAGAAGAAAGGTCTTGCCCGTGTCCGTATCGAGGTTGTTCCGGGCAAGATAGATCTTAGCCTCCTCGACCTTCTCTATCCCAAGATTCCTTTTTTGGAAGTGGATCATCTTCGGGTGAGGCCGCCTTACAGGATCGGAAAGAACAAATGATCTGATGATTTTTATCCTATATTTGTAGTCCGATACACAAAAACATGTAATGGCAAAGATATTATTAGTAGAAGATGAAATAAACATCGCCTCTTTCATCGAGCGGGGCTTGCAGGAGTTTGGTCATGAAGTCCGCGTGGCCAATGACGGGCAGGCCGGCTGGGAGTTGGTTCAGCAGGAGGATTTCCAATTGTTGATACTCGACATCATCATGCCGAAGATGAACGGTCTGCAACTCTGTAAACAGTATCGCCAGACGTATGGCTACCAGTCGCCCGTTATCATGCTGACCGCCTTAGGGACGACGGACGATATCGTGAACGGACTGGATGCCGGTGCCGACGACTATCTGGTGAAACCTTTCAGTTTCCAGGAACTGGAAGCCCGTATCAAAGCCCTTTTACGGCGTACGGGGGCGGAACCTGCCGTACCGCTTCTGAGTTGTGGAGACCTGACACTCGATCCGTCCAGCCACCGGGCGATCCGTGGCAAGGTAGTGATCGACCTGACCGTAAAGGAGTACCGCCTGCTCGAATATCTGATCCGGAACCGGGGGACGGCACAGAGCCGGCTGACCTTGCTGAAAAATGTCTGGGACAAGAACTTCGATACGAATACGAATGTGGTGGATGTCTATGTCAATTACCTGCGTAGCAAGATCGACAAGGATTTCGACCGCAAACTGATCCGCACCGTAGTGGGAGTGGGCTATATGATGGAAGCATGAAGACCGGGAATAAGATTGCTCTTTTTTATACGGCTATCACGATCGGTATTATTTCGGTGGTGACAGTCGTTTTCTATTTTGTGGCGACCGACTATATCAGCCGCCTCTACTATTCCTATCTGACGGAGAAGGCATACGCGACGGCACAGAAGCATTGGGAGAAGGATGAGTTGGACGAGGAAGATTATGCCCGTATCCAGCAGCATTATGAGGAGACGTTGCCTGTTGCAGCGGAAATCTTGCTGAACGCCGACAGCATAACGGAGGCGCATAGCGTCTTGTCCCGTTACCTGACCGATGAGAAGATCGCTTCCCTGTATGCAGGCAATGTGGTTCGTTTCCATGAAGGGAAAGAATTAGGAGCGGCTGTCTACTATCCGGATAATGAGGGCAATTTTATCGTACTGGTTGTGTCGAGCAACCAGTACGGCGGGGATATCCAGCACCGGATCGGCTGGCTGTTGTTGGGGATGCTGGTGATCAGTGCCGTCCTGGTCTATTTCGTCGGCCGTTTGTATGCGACCCGCATGGTCGACCGTATCGATGCGGCTTACCAGAGTGAGAAGTCTTTTATCAGCAATGCATCTCATGAACTGAATAATCCGCTTACGGCCATCCAGGGAGAATGCGAGATCAGCTTGCTGAAGGAACGTACGTCGGCCGAATACCAGGCAGCATTGGGGCGTATCGCTTCCGAAACGAAACGCATCATCCTATTGATGAAGAACCTGCTTTTCCTTTCTCATGGGGATAAGGAGATCCTGAAGAATGCACGTGAGACGGTTTTGCTGGCCGACTTCCTGATGCAGTTCGTGGGTAACCGCGTTCGTTTTACAACCGACCATTTCGCTTTCGCTATCGAGGCGAATCCGCATCTGCTGAAGATCGCTATCGGCAACATCTTGAATAATGCATGTAAATATTCGGGAGATGCGCCTGTCGAGATGCAGCTGAAAGGTGCTGTCCTGACCATTACGGACATGGGGATCGGTATTCCGGAGGAGGAGATCGCCCGTGTGTACCAGCCTTTCTATCGTGCCTCCAACACACGGGAGTTCGCCGGGCATGGTATCGGACTTAGTCTTTCCATGCGTATCCTAAGAAGCTACGGGGCGGAAATCACGATTACGTCCGAGGTCGGGAAGGGAACGACGGTGGAAATCGAATTCCCGTAAATTTTAGATTGTTACGCTTGGACGGATGGAAAGAATGGCTATCTTTGTTTTATTAGATAACACAAACACAAAACAGAAAGGAGAGACTGTATGAATATTATGAATATGATGTGGTTTATGGGGATGTGCTTATTATCGACAGTTATTATAGGTGGCTTTTTTATTCATCGGGATAATAAGCGTAATGCAGCTGCGAATAAAAAAGGACAGTCTTCAAAGGAAGGCTGAACGATATACTTCATTATAAAAACTATATATGGGTAGAGGTCCGGTTAAGCACTCTTTAGCCGGACCTTTCCTTTTCTACTACCCACCTTTTCTTTTCAACATTTAGGCCGTTTTGATTGTTAGATATAAAAACAAATAATATGGCATACAAAATTGCATTCTTTGGAGCTAAACCGTACGATATAGCTTCATTCGACAAAGTAAATGAAAAGTACAATTACGACATTCGTTACTACAAAGGACATTTGAATCCGAACAATGTAGTCCTGACGCAAGATACGGACGTGGTCTGTATCTTTGTCAACGACACCGCCGATGCCGCTGTGATCGATGCGATGGTGGACAATGGTGTCAAACTGCTGGCCCTTCGTTGTGCCGGTTTTAATAATGTGGATCTGAAAGCGGCCAAAGGAAAGCTGCCGGTCGTTCGCGTACCGGCCTATTCGCCTTACGCCGTAGCCGAATATTCGCTTGCCCTGATGCTGTCGCTGAACCGTAAGATACACCGTGCCTACTGGCGTACGCGAGACGGTAATTTCTCGCTGAACGGCCTGATGGGGTTCGATATGCACGGCAAGACGATCGGTATTATCGGCACGGGAAAGATTGCCAAGATCCTGATCCGCCTGTTGAAAGGGTTCGGAATGCGCATTCTGGCTTATGACCTTTACCCGGACATGAAGTTTGCCGGAGAAGAAGGTATTTCTTATGTTTCGTTAGACGAACTGTATCGCGAGTCGGACATCATCTCCTTGCATTGTCCGCTGACCGACCAGACAAAATATATGATCGACAAAGACTCCATCGACAAGATGAAGGAAGGCGTAATGATCATCAATACAGGCCGGGGCCAACTGATCAACACCAATGACCTGATCGAAGGCCTGAAGGAAAAGAAGATCGCGGCGGCCGGTCTGGACGTGTACGAGGAGGAGGGCGAATACTTCTATGAAGACAAGTCTGATAAAATTATCGACGATGATGTATTGGCCCGTCTGCTTTCTTTTAATAATGTGATCGTTACTTCGCATCAGGCTTTTTTCACGAAAGAGGCCCTGCATAACATTGCAGAGACCACCCTTCAGAATATCGAAGACTTCCGCTGCCACCGTCCTTTGGTGAACGAAGTTATTCTGTAAAAAGACGATGTTTATATCGCTGATTTATTATATTTTTGTAGCCATTGTCCGGTGTGAGCCAGGCAATGGCTATTATTTTTATGGTAAACAGATATGGATATAGACAGTCGCACAGGTCTGGTGCTTGAAGGAGGAGGGATGCGTGCCATCTTCACCGTCGGAGTGCTGGACTGCTTTATGGACCATGACATTTGGTTCCCTTATACGATCGGTGTGTCCGCCGGGGCGAGCAACGGTATTTCGTATGCCTCCCGGCAGCGCGGGCGTTCCCGTTTCAGCAATATCGACCTGCTGGAAAAATATGATTATATCGGTTTCAGGCATTTCCTCCGGGGGCGGGGATATATCGACATGAAATACCTTTTTTATATTTATCCGGAAAAATATTATCCGCTCGACTACGAGACGTATTTCAAGTCGCCGAACCGCTTCGTCATGGTCACCAGCAATTGCCTGACGGGTAAAGCCGAATATTTCGAGGAGAAGCAGGATGCAGACCGCCTGGTCGATATCTGTTGTGCCTCCTGTACGCTTCCGGTGCTTTGTCCGGTGGCGTATGTCGACGGTGTCCCGATGGTCGACGGCGGTGTCTGCGATGCCATCCCGATCCGGCACGCCATCGACGACGGTTTCCGCAAGAACGTGATTATCCTGACCCGCAACAAAGGCTACCGTAAGGAAGAGAAGGACTTCTGGCTGCCCGGCTTCATCTACCGCCGGTATCCCGCTATCCGCAAGCAGTTGAAGTTGCGCTACCGCAACTATAACGAAGTGCTGGATTATATCGACGAGCTGGAAGCGAAAGGAGACGCGATCGTCATCCGTCCGCAAAAGAAAATGGAAGTCGGCCGCACCACCAACGACCGCAAGAAGCTGTCCGCCTTGTATGACGAAGGCTATGCCGTCGGCCGATCCATCGTCGAAAACAACCGGTTCGATTTCAAAACACCGGTGATTTGAAAACGAAACACCGGTGATTTGAATTCAAAACATATATGTTTTGGACATCGAGTGAAAATGAGGGCTTAAAATTCGGATTATTCGAGGAAATTGATTATATTTGTATATTAACACAACTAAAAGAATAAGTGATGATGAATAATTATGCAAATTACCTGTATATAGCTATTCGCGCCGCCCTCGATGCAGGCAAAGCGATCATGGATATTTATACCGATCCGGAATCCGATTTCGGCATCGAACGTAAAGCCGATAACTCCCCGTTGACAAAAGCCGACAAGAAGGCCCATGCGATTATCTCGATGGCCCTGTCCGTGACGCCTTTCCCCGTGTTGAGCGAAGAAGGAAAAGAGAAGCCTTTTGCCGAACGTTCAGGCTGGGACATGCTCTGGATCGTCGATCCGTTGGACGGGACGAAGGAGTTTATCAAGAAAAACGGCGAATTTACGGTTAATATCGCCCTTGTGAAGGAAGGAGTTCCGGTATTGGGCGTGATCTACGTGCCCGTGCGGAAAGAGCTGTATTTCGCGGCTGACTCGTTGGGAGCGTTCAAGCTGGCGGAGATAGACTACGGATATCAGCCTTCGATGGACGAGATAAAAACGAAAGCCATACGCCTGCCTATGCCGATGGGACACCAGGGAGTCGTGGTGGTCGCCTCGCGTTCGCACCAGACGGAAGAAACGACGGCCTTTATCGAGAACCTGCGCAAGCAGGGACAGCCGGTTACCCTGATCAGTAGCGGCAGCAGCTTGAAGATCTGCCTGGTGGCGGAAGGAACGGCCGATGTTTATCCCCGTTTCGCACCGACGATGGAGTGGGATACCGCCGCCGGACATGCGATTGCACGGGCGGCCGGATGCGAAGTTTATCATATCGATGGCAAAACACCTTTAAAGTACAATAAGGAAGACCTTCATAATCCGTGGTTCATCGTCAAACCGCTCTGACGGGCGGTTTGTTCCGTTTGCTGAAACTTTTGGTCTGTAAGCAAGATTATCCCTAAAATTGGTTATCGTAGTAAGATTAGATTTAATATTCTTATTACATTTGCAACCCTAACAGATAATTGACAATTGATAATTAATGGTCTCTGTTCTTAATTGTCGATTGTCAATTGTCAATTGTCAATTGAAAGGATGAACTTTGAAATAATATTTGTATTGCTGGCATTGGTCGGCATGATCGGGGCGTTGATATGGGATGGGCTGAGGCCCGGAATGGTGTTACTCACGGTTGTGGTGCTGTTCCTCTGTGTTGGAATATTGACGCCGAAAGAAATGCTCGAAGGTTTTAGCAATAAAGGGATGATAACTGTCGGAATGCTTTTTCTGGTAAGCGAGGGTATTCGCCAGAGCGGAGCATTGGGACAACTTATAAAGAAGTTGTTGCCGGAGGGGAAGACAACCGTTTTCAAGGCGCAGTTGCGTATGCTTCCGCCTGTCGCTTTTGTATCCGCTTTTCTCAACAACACGCCTGTTGTCGTTATTTTCGCTCCTATCATCAAGCGTTGGGCGGAGTCGGTCAAGCTGCCGGCGACGAAATTCCTGATTCCTCTTTCGTATGTGACCATTTTAGGCGGCATCTGTACTCTGATCGGGACATCGACCAACCTGGTCGTACATGGCATGATCCTCGATGCCGGATATGAAGGGTTTACAATGTTCGAGCTGGGAAGGGTGGGGATCTTTATCGCGCTGGCCGGCATCATTTACCTCTTCGTGTTCTCCAACAAGCTGCTGCCCGATTCCCGCACCGATCGCTACGAGGAAGAGGAGGAAGACGGCAACCCCGGTAACCTGCACCGGGTGGAAGCGGTGTTAGGCTCCCGTTTTCCGGGTATCAACAAGACATTGGGCGAGTTCAATTTTACCCGTCATTACGGTGCGATCGTGAAAGAGGTGAAGAGCGGGGGACAGCGGTTTACCCGCGATCTCGATAAGGTGACGTTGCACGAGGGCGATACGCTGGTTCTCTGGGCGGACGATACGTTCGTGCCGACATGGGGCGAATCCAGCGTCTTCCTTTTGCTTGCCAACGGCAAGGACGGTACGGAACCTGTTTCCCGCAAGAAACGCTGGCTGGCATTGGGCTTGCTGATCTTTATGATCGTAGGCGCCACGATAGGGGAGTTGCCTGTGGTGAAAGAGGCGTTCCCTGAAATACGGCTGGATATGTTTTTCTTTGTCTGCATTACGACCATCATCATGGCGTGGACCAAGATTTTCCCTCCGAAAAAGTATACCAAATATATATCCTGGGATATTCTGATTACGATTGCCTGTGCCTTTGCTATCAGCAAGGCGATGGAGAATTCCGGTTTCGCCGCTTTGATAGCCCGTCATATTATCGGTATGTCCAGCAGCATGGGACCGTATGCTTTACTGGCGATAGTCTTTATCATCACCAATATCTTTACGGAACTGATTACGAACAATGCGGCTGCGGCGCTCAGTTTCCCGATTGCCTTGTCGGTCGCTACGCAGCTCGGTGTGGACCCGACGCCGTTCTTTGTGGTGATCTGTATGGCGGCATCTGCCAGTTTCAGTACGCCGATCGGTTATCAGACCAATCTGATCGTGCAAGGTATCGGTAGTTATAAGTTCACGGACTTCGTGAAAATCGGTTTACCCCTTAACCTGATCACTTTTTTGATCTCGGTGTTCGTGATACCGATGATCTGGAAATTCTAAACAGGTGAAAGTTGAAAGGTGAAAGTTGAAAGTGATGGGGAAGAGTTTGACGGCAGAAAAGTCCTTTGGTTTTGCGATCCGTATCGTTAGACTATATAAGATATTATATGAAAGAAAAGAATTTGTTCTGTCAAAACAGATGTTGCGTAGTGGAACTGCCATTGGCGCTCTTTTGAAAGAAGCTGAGCATGCGCAGTCCAAAGCCGATTTTATAAGCAAAGTGAATATTGCTTTGAAGGAAGCAAATGAAACGGAATATTGGATTATGTTATTGAAAGAAACGGATTATTTATCTGAAAAAGAATACGAATCGATTATAGAAGACTGCCGTGAATTGATTAAACTGACGGTCAGTATTGTGAAAACAAGTAAACAAAATATGAATGGAACAAGTAAATAATAATAATATCGAAGAGAAACTTTCAACTCTCAACTCTCAACTTTCAACTAACATCTATCCTATTTTCGATAGGATGATGACAAGGGAGGATAAGGAGCGTTTGTTGAAGCAGCGCAGTGTGATGGTGTGGTTTACCGGGTTGAGCGGTTCCGGGAAGAGCACGGTGGCGATAGCGCTTGAGCGCGAGTTGCACAAGTGCGGTTTGCTGTGCCGCATCCTGGACGGCGACAATATCCGCAGCGGGATCAACAACAATCTCGGCTTTTCGGCTGAAGACCGGGTAGAGAATATCCGCCGTATCGCCGAAGTAAGCAAACTTTTTATCGATACGGGAGTTATCACGATAGCGGCTTTTATCAGCCCGAATAACGATTTGAGGGAAATGGCGGCATCTATTGTCGGGAAGGAGAACTTCCTGGAAATATATGTCAGCACTCCGATCGAAGAGTGCGAGCGGCGCGATGTCAAAGGGTTGTATGCGAAGGCACGCCGGGGCGAGATCAAGGATTTCACGGGTGTTTCCGCTCCTTTCGAAGCACCCGAACATCCTGACCTGACGTTAGACACTTCCGTGTTGAGCCTGGAGGAATCCGTAACCCGTTTGCTCGAACTGATATTGCCGAAGGTTTCCCTTGGCGGGAAACAATAGTTTCCCCGGCATGAAATTTTTGTTCCTGCAGCATGCAAATATAGTTTCATGGGCATGGAACTATATTAGAATAGAAAGGTAAGAATAATAACAACATTAAATAACATACAATGTCAGATTATAAATTAAGCCATTTACAGGAGTTGGAAGCAGAGTCTATCCATATCATCCGGGAGGTAGCTGCCGAGTTTGAGAATCCTGTGATGCTTTATTCTATCGGAAAAGACTCTTCCGTCATGGTTCGCCTGGCAGAAAAGGCTTTTTCTCCGGGAAAAGTTCCTTTCCCTTTGATGCACATCGATTCCAAATGGAAGTTTAAGGAGATGATTCAGTTCCGCGACGACTATGCGAAGAAATTCGGATGGAACCTGATCGTGGAATCCAATATGGAGGCATTCAATGCCGGTGTAGGGCCTTTCACGCACGGAAGCAAGGTGCATACGGACCTGATGAAGACGCAGGCGTTGTTGCATGCGCTCGATAAATATAAGTTCGATGCCGCTTTCGGAGGCGCTCGTCGCGATGAAGAGAAGAGCCGGGCGAAAGAACGTATCTATTCGTTCCGCGATAAGTTCCACCAGTGGGACCCGAAGAACCAGCGTCCGGAGTTGTGGGACATCTACAACGCCCGTGTCCATAAAGGGGAGAGCATCCGTGTGTTCCCGCTGTCCAACTGGACGGAGCTGGATATCTGGCAATATATCCGCCTGGAGAATATTCCGATCGTACCGTTGTACTTTGCCAAGGAACGCCCGTGCGTAGAGATCGACGGCAACCTGATCATGGCGGACGACGACCGTCTGCCGGAGCAGTACCGCGATCAAATCAAGATGCGCATGGTACGCTTCCGTACCTTAGGCTGCTGGCCGTTGACCGGGGCTGTGGAAAGCAATGCCGACACGATTGAAAAGATCGTCGAAGAGATGATGACGACGACCAAGAGCGAACGCACGACACGCGTGATCGACTTCGACCAGGAGGCAAGCATGGAACAGAAAAAGAGAGAAGGATATTTTTAATTAGTTGAAAGTGGAGAGTTGAAAGTTGAAAGTGGCTTCGTGTCACTATTTTCAACTTTCACCTTTCATCTTTCAACTTTCACCTTTCAACTTAAAATATATGGCAACATTAAATATAAAAGAATACCTCGACAGAGATGAACAAAAGGATTTGCTTCGCTTTCTGACTGCCGGATCGGTGGATGATGGCAAATCGACGCTGATCGGTCGTTTGTTGTTTGACAGCAAAAAGTTATACGAAGACCAGCTGGATGCCCTCGAACGCGACAGCAAGCGCATGGGGAATGCCGGCGACCATATCGACTACGCTCTGTTGCTGGACGGCCTGAAAGCCGAACGCGAACAAGGGATCACCATCGATGTGGCTTACCGCTATTTCAGTACGAATAACCGTAAGTTCATCATTGCCGACACTCCGGGACACGAACAGTACACCCGCAATATGATCACCGGCGGTTCGACTGCCAACCTTGCCATCATCCTGGTGGATGCCCGCACGGGAGTGATTACGCAGACGCGCCGCCATACCTATCTGGTTTCGCTCTTAGGTATCAAGCATGTGGTGCTGGCGGTCAACAAGATGGACCTGGTTGATTTCGACAAGAATATTTTCGACAAGATCGTTTCCGATTATAAGGAGTTTGTCGCTCCGTTGAATATCCCGGATATCACCTGCATCCCGCTGTCCGCTCTGGATGGCGACAATGTGGTGGAGAAGAGCGACCGTACGCCTTGGTACGAAGGGCCGTCGTTGTTGGACTTCCTCGAAACGGTTCCTATCGACCAGGACCGCAACTTCGAGGATTTCCGCTATCCGGTGCAATATGTCCTGCGTCCGAACCTGGACTTCCGCGGTTTCTGTGGGAAAGTGGCCAGTGGTATCGTTCGTAAAGGCGATACGGTGATGGCTTTACCTTCCGGGAAAACATCCAAAGTGAAAAGTATCGTGACATACGACGGAGAGCTGGATTATGCATTCCCTCCCCAGTGCGTCACCATCACGCTGGAAGACGAGATCGATGTTTCACGCGGTGAGATGCTCGTCCATCCGGATAACCTGCCGATTGCGGACCGTAACTTCGAGGCTATGCTGGTGTGGATGGACGAAGAACCGATGGACGCAAGCAAGCAGTTTTATATCAAGCATACGACCAATCTTACACGCGCCCGTGTGGACAGCATCCGTTATAAAGTGAATGTCAATACGATGGAACAGTTGTCGGTTGACAATGGAAAACTGACAACTGACGATTTGCCGATGAAGCTGAACGAGATCGCCCGTGTCGTCTTCACGACCGGAAAGGAACTGTTCTTCGATCCGTATCAGAAGAACAAACAGACAGGCGCCTTTATCCTGATCGACCCGATCACGAACAATACATCGGCTGTCGGCATGATTATCGACCGGGTAGATGCTCGCGACATGGTGACGGAAGACGCGTTGGCTGTACTGAATCTTCCGGAATTGGGTATCGGCCCCGAGCACTACGAAGCTATCCGTTCCGTTTGTAAAGAGCTCGAACGGCAAGGGGTTTCCGTCAAGTGTATAACAGAAAATAAATAAGGTATGGGATTACTGGAATTTGACAAACTACCGATCAATACTTTAGTGGGTGCTGACTGGAAAACGTTCAAGGCTGTGACAGCCAATAAAACGATCGACAAAGGATTTCGTAATAAATATTTCCTGACTAAATCCGTTTGCCGTCTGCTCAGCCTGTTGCAACCCTTCGAAGATGCGCGTTACCGTAAGATTGCGGACAAGCCGTTGGAGATGGACCCGGTGTTCATTCTCGGACATTGGCGTAGCGGGACGACATTCATGCACAATGTCTTCTCGTGTGACAAGCATTTCGGCTACAATACGACCTATCAGACCGTATTTCCGAACCTGATGCTTTGGGGACAGCCTTTCTTCAAGAAGAACATGGCGTTCTTGATGCCCGACAAGCGTCCGACCGATAATATGGAGTTGAAGGTGGATCTTCCCCAGGAAGAGGAATTTGCCTTGGCAAATATGATGCCTTACACGTATTATAATTTCTGGTTCTTCCCGAAGCATATGCTCGAATATTGCGACCGTTATCTGCTTTTCGACAATATCAGCGAACACGAGCGGGAAGTGTTTAAGGAAACGTTCCTCAAACTGATCAAGATTTCCCTCTGGAATACGAAAGGAAGTCAGTTCTTGAGCAAGAATCCGCCTCATACGGGACGTGTGAAGACTTTGGTGGAAATGTTCCCGAATGCTAAATTTATCTATCTGAAACGAAATCCGTATACGGTGTTCGAGAGCACGCGCAGCTTCTTTACCAATACGATCCAGCCGCTCCGCTTGCAGGACATCTCCAACGAGCAGATCGAAAGCAATTTTATCGAAGTATACCGCCGTTTGTTCTATAAATATGAAGAACAAAAGCATCTGATACCCGAAGGAAACCTGGTAGAGGTGAAGTTTGAGGATTTCGAACAGGATGCTTTCGCCATGACAGAGGATATATACAAGAAATTAAACCTCCCCGGTTTTGAAGAGTCTAAAGCTGAAATCGAGAAATACCTCGGGAAAAAGAAGGGCTATAAGAAGAACCAATACAAGTATGACGACCGCACGGTACGGCTTGTGGAAGAAAATTGGGGAATGGCTCTCAAGGAGTGGGGATATTCTTTATAATTGACAATTGTCGGCTCTGCCGGCTTTGCCGACTTAGGGATTTTAGAAAAAACAGAATTTGAAATGAAACAGAAAGCAAAATTCCTCTTTCTCTTGGGAATTGTCAATTGTCAATTGTCAATTGTCAGTTCCCAAGAGCACGTAGTGCCGTTCAGTTTTGGAGATATGGATCATTGGGTCGTTCGCGAGATACATGAATCCGGCATTATCGGAGGAAATACGAAGCATCTTTACGAGCTGGGGCCGACAGATACGATCATCGGCAATACAGCCTATACGAACCGGGGCGGTTCGCCGTGGGCGAACTCCAACGTGATGGCGAAGGTGGCAGGTGTGGTGAAGACGAATACATCTGTCTTCCCTGAAAGACGGGATGACGGTTGGTGTGCACGTCTGGAGACACGCATGGAAAGTGTGAAGGTTTTCGGCTTGGTCGATATTGAAGTGGTAGCCGCCGGTTCTGTTTTTCTCGGAACGGTGCACGAACCGATCAAGGGGACCAAGAACCCGCAGGCCATGTTGAACAGCGGAGTGGCGTTTACCAAGAAGCCAAAGGCTTTGCGTTTTGACTATAAGGTGAAGCTGGCTCCGGAAAAGGACCGTATCCGCAGTACCGGCTTCAGCCGCAAGACGACCGTTGCCGGACAGGATTCGATCGCAGCCATTCTTTTGCTCCAGAAACGTTGGGAAGATAAAGATGGAAATATTTATTCCAAACGTGTCGGGACAATGGTGCAGCGTTATACGGAATCCAGCAACGGTTGGGTGAACGATGCGACCTACCCTATCTTGTACGGCGATATTACGAAGCATCCGGAGTATAAGCCTTATATGCGGATTCAGGTGGAAGAGCGTTATGCCTTGAACAGCCAGGGTAAAAGTGTCCCTATTCAGGAAGTGGGCTGGGCGGCGGAAGGTGAATTGCCGACTCATATCGTCCTGCAGTTTACTTCCAGCCACGGCGGAGCCTATATCGGCTCACCGGGCAATACGATGTGGATTGATAATGTAGAACTAATATATTAGTTGAAAGTTGAAAGGTGAAAGTTGAAAGTGATGAATTTTTCTTTTTAACTTTCACCTTTCAACTTTCACCTTTCAACTGAAAAAATGGTGGTAAAAGATAAAATAAAAGCACTTCGCGAAGCGCTGGAGCAACATAATTACAATTATTATGTGCTCTCGGCACCGACGATATCGGACCGTGAGTTCGATGAGATGATGAAGGAGTTACAGGTCCTTGAAGAGTCGCATCCCGAATATGCCGATCCTCATTCGCCGACCCAGCGGGTGGGGAGTGACCTTTCCAAAGAGTTTGAACAAGTAGTGCATAAATATCCGATGCTTTCGTTGGGCAATACCTATTCGGAAGATGAAGTGAAGGATTTTTACGAGCGCATAGCCCGTGACCTGAACGAGCCTTTCGAGATTGTTGCCGAGTTGAAATATGACGGAACTTCCATTTCCCTGACATACGAGGACGGACGTCTGGTCCGAGCCGTGACGCGTGGCGACGGGACACGTGGCGACGATGTGACGGCCAACGTGAAGACAATCCGTTCGGTCCCTTTGAAACTGATGGGCGACCGATACCCGGCAACATTTGAGATAAGGGGGGAGATCTTGCTTCCCTGGGCCGAGTTCGACCGCTTGAACAAGGAACGTGAAGAACAGGAGGAGCCTCTTTTTGCCAATCCGCGCAATGCTGCTTCGGGTACGCTGAAGCAACAGAACCCGGCTGTCGTGGCGGCTCGTAAGCTGGATGCCTATTTCTATTATTTGTTGGGAGAGGAGCTGCCGGCGGAAACGCATTTCGATAATTTGGAGGCGGCCCGTTCATGGGGGTTCAAGATCCCGAATGTGATCCGCGTATGCAACAGCTTGGAGGATATATACGGTTATATCGCCTATTGGGATGTCGAACGCAAGAACCTGCCGGTTGCAACAGACGGGATCGTTTTGAAAGTGAATTCATTGCGCCAACAACGCAATTTGGGATTCACGGCCAAAAGCCCACGTTGGGCGATTGCCTACAAGTTCCAGGCCGAACGTGCCGTGACGCGCCTTAACTCCGTGTCTTTCCAGGTCGGGCGGACAGGAGCCGTCACTCCGGTTGCCAATCTGGAGCCGGTATTGCTGGCCGGAACGACCGTAAAGCGTGCTTCCCTTCACAATGCGGATATTATCGAAGGACTCGACCTGCATTTGGGTGACAAGGTGTTTGTGGAGAAAGGCGGCGAGATCATCCCGAAGATTGTCGGTGTCGATGTCGAAGCCCGCGGTTTGCTGGTGGGCGATAAGGTCCGTTTCATCCGTTCTTGTCCCGAATGCGGGACACCGTTGATGCGTCCTGAAGGAGAAGCGGCTCACTATTGTCCGAACGAAGCCGGCTGTCCTCCCCAGATCAAGGGGAAGATCGAGCATTTCGTCACCCGGAGGGCCATGAACATCAATATGGGGCCGGAGACAGTCGAAGATTTGTACGAAGCCGGCTATATCAAGGACACGGCCGATCTCTATACGTTGGAAATAGCCGATCTGCTGCGCTTGGAACGTTGGGCTGACAAGAGCGCCCGTAACCTGATGGCGAGCCTCGAAGAATCCAAACAGGTTCCCTTCGAACGGGTACTTTATGGATTGGGGATTCGTTTTGTGGGTGAAACGGTGGCAAAACGCCTGGTATCCGCTTTCCATTCGATGGAGCAGTTGGAACAGGCTTCTTTCGAAGACTTGACTGCCGTGGACGAGATCGGTGAGCGGATCGCCCGAAGTATCATCGCTTACTTTGCCGACGAGCGTAACAGGACGTTGGTGAACCGTTTGAAGGAATACGGGTTGCAGATGTCCGTGCCCGAAGAAAAGCTGGCCAACCGTTCCGAGAAGCTGAAAGGCTTGAGCATCGTTATCAGCGGGACATTCGCCAAGCATTCCCGCGACGAGTACAAGGCCATGATCGAGCAGCATGGCGGGAAGAACAGCGGCTCGGTGTCCGGTAAGACCGATTATATCCTGGCGGGAGATAATATGGGACCGGCCAAGCTCGAAAAGGCGGCCAAGTTGGGTGTGAAGATTATAAACGAAGACGAATTCTTAAATATGATAGCGGAATGAGACTGACGAATTATTTTATTAAAAAGAAAGTGCAGTCTTTAGCTTCCGGGGCTGCCGGCCGCAAGCATGAGTTTTGTGCGCTGGAAGACGCAGGCCATATCCTGGTCCTTTATCAGGCAAACGATCGCGAGCTTGTCGAGCCTTGTCTGGACGTCCTGCGTAAGAAGAACAAGAAGGTGCAGGCGTGTGTCTATGTAACCGGCGATCCGGAGGCAGATGCCTCGTGCATCCCGGTCCATGCCAAGAAGGATGTGAACGTCTGGCAGGTTCCTTCCGATGTCGTGCTGGAACGGTTCAAGACGGTCAAGGCGGATATCCTGATCGATCTTACGCGCCCCGATTGCTACCCGATGCAATATCTTATGCTACAGCATCCTTGCAGATTCAAGGTGGGAGTGAAGCATGCCGATATAGATTTGTATGATTTGTCCATATCGGTAACAGAGCGTGAAGATATCAAGCATTTATTCGAACATATATTATTTTATTTGCAGGCGATACGCTCAAAATGATATAAATTCCTTATTTTTGCAGCACCGTTGACAATTGACAATTATTATCATGGCAGACATAAATTTAAAAGGAATGGGTGTGGCGTTGATCACTCCCTTTAAAGAAGATGAAAGTGTAGACTATGAGGCGTTGGCCCGGCTCGTAGATTATCAGTTGCAGAATGGAACCGATTATCTGGTTGTGTTAGGTACCACCGCTGAAACCCCTACACTCACGGAAGAAGAAAAGAAGGATATAATCAATTTGGTCGTGACGAAGGTAAACGGACGCATTCCCATCGTGTTGGGGGTTGGCGGAAACTGTACGCGTTCGGTTGTCGAGAAGTTGAAAAACGATAATTTTGACGGTATAGATGCGATCCTGTCTGTCGTACCTTATTATAACAAACCATCCCAGGAAGGAATCTATCAGCATTATAAAGCGATTGCGGAGGCGACTACGTTACCGATAGTCCTGTATAACGTTCCGGGACGTACCGGTGTGAATATGACGGCCGAGACTACGCTGCGTATCGCTCGTGAGTTCAAGAACGTGATTGCAGTCAAGGAGGCTTCCGGCAATATCACCCAGATGGACGATATCATCAAGAACAAACCGGCGAACTTCAATGTGATTTCAGGAGACGACGGTATCACCTTCCCGCTTATTACGTTGGGAGCTGTCGGCGTGATTTCCGTAATTGGCAATGCTTTCCCGCGTGAGTTCAGCCGTATGGTGCGTCTGGCATTGGCTGGTGACTACGATAGCGCCCGCACGATCCACCATAGTTTTACGGAGCTGTTCAGTTTGCTGTTTATCGACGGTAATCCGGCGGGAGCGAAGAGCATGCTGAATGCGATGGGCTTTATTGAAAATAAATTACGCTTGCCTTTGGTTCCGACCCGTATCACCACATTCGAAAAGATTCGTGATGTATTACGTCAGTTGAGCATTAAATGTTAAGATTTTTCAGGCTTGTAGGGGTGGGGTTCTACTCCGCCCGATATCAGTAATCCCGCATCTACTTTTTCCGTTTGCGTCAGGATAATCGTACCGTCCTTGTCGGCAAGGAATACGCGGGGTATGGTGTTGTCGGCAAAGAGGGAGTAGACGTTCAGGTCCGGATCGGCGAAAAACTTCATATTGTACTGATGTTCCCGGAAATAGGCCGCTACCTGCTCTTCGGTTTCTCCACGTGCGATCAGAAGCACACAGACGGAGGGATCGTCTTTGTATGTATGATATAAAGTGGAAATATCCGGGAAGGCCTTCTGGCAGTCGGAACAGGTCGTACTGAAGAAAATAATCAGGGCAAATTTATTTTCCAAGTCTTTTTTCGATACCGTTCCATCCGGATTGGAAATGCTGAATTCGGGTAACGGATCGCCTTCCTCCAAAGCAAAGCCACCCTCAGGCGGCAATTCCTCGTGGATGCAGGCGGTGAGAGATAACAGACTGATTATGTAAAACAATAAATATTTCATGGGGTAAAGATACGGGTTGTTCGCCATACTTTGTGACTTTTTGCATGGATATTTGCATATTATCCTGTATATTTGTACCGGAATTTCAGATATCAAAGAACAAAACAGCAAGAAATACACTTGGTCATACAATCTAAAAATATGGTGCGCGTGATGCGGTTTATACTGGTCGGTACGCTGAATGCGTTAATTACGGTCTTGATTGTCTGGCTGATGATGGACAAGCTTGGTTGTAACTATATCGCTACCAATATCACCGCTTATGTGATTGCGCAGATCAATAATTTCTTCTGGAGCAAATATTGGATATTTTCATCCCGCACCGGTAAGTTTCGCCGTGAGATTCCCCTTTTTCTGATCGCTTTCGGATGTGCTTATTGTTCCCAATTCCTCGCTTTGCTTATCATGGTGGAAATCTTTGACTTGAACGAATATCTCGCCCAGTTCTTAGGATTGTTTATCTATGGTGCAGTCAACTATATGATGAACAAAAAAATCACCTTCCAACTCACCCCTTAATTCTTAATTTTTAATTCCTCAGTGCGCCCGTTCACGAAACTCCGACGGTGTCACGCCCTCTTTCTTCTTGAAGAAGGTGGAGAACTGTCCGGCATTCTCGAATTTGAGACTGTAGGCTATTTCCGAGATATTCATGCTGCTGCTGGTAAGCAGTTCCTTTGCCTTCAGGAGTTTTTGCTGCAATTGATATTGGGCGGGCGATACGCCTGTATATTCTTTGAACATACGGCGGAACCAGGAGTAGCCGAGCCCCAGGCGGGAAGCTATTTCTTCCGGTGTCAGCGGGTTTTCCACCTGCTCTTTCATCAGGATGCGGGCTTCGTTGATCTTATCCACAACGTAGGTATTCGTGAAGGAGTTGTTTCTTCTTTTATAATAGACCGTACCCAATATATGAAGGACGATACTCGAAATCATCTCCTGGTAGCCCGTCTTTTCCTGAGAGGCGAATTTCAGTATGTCTTCATATAGTCCGACGATCGTCGCACTGAGCCCGATGTGCTGTAACGGTTCCTCGCGGGTAAAAAAGCGTTTTTCCACGCGCCGGTCGATGTGGACACCGCGGAAACCGACCCAGTATTCGTCCCAGCCTGTCTCGCTGTCGGGATAGTAGCTGTGCCATTCTCCCGGAAAAAGCAGGATCATCGTGCCGGCGTTTATCTTTTGCATCTTGCAGGATTGCGAAGAGAAGTAACCGCTTCCCTTCGTGATATAGACCAGCTGGTATTCGTTCAGGATTCGTCCGGTCTGCGGCTTGAAGTTATAATTGTCCGGATGCTTCGAAAGAGGATAGTTCCCTTTCGGGGGAATAAACTGGTAGCCGACGGTCGTGACGACAATTCCCCACTCTTCGTCTATCGCACTTATCGTCAGGTATCTCAATTGATCGCTTAGTCGTTTCTCCATCTCCTCTGTCAGATTTGAAAGGTTTAAAATCATTTTCAAAAGCAAAGATAGTAATTTACCGTTTACTTTTGCAATCATAAAACAAACAACTTTGTTGTACCATGAAGAAATATAACTTTTTAGCCTTTGATATAGGAGCGACCAGTGGACGTGCCGTGTTAGGCACTTTGGTTGGTGACAAATTTGAAATGCAGGAACTTCACCGTTTCCCGAATGCGATCATGGAGTTGCATGGGAAATATTACTGGGACATATACCGGTTATATGATGCCTTGAAAGAAAGCCTTACGATTTGTGCACGCCGGAACCTGCTCCCGGACTCTATCGGGATCGATACCTGGGGGGTGGATTTCGGGTATCTGGCGGAAGACGGCACACTGTTGGGGCTACCGCGTGCGTATCGCGATCCTTATACGGACGGTGCGCCGGAAGAATATTTCCAGCGTGTTCCCCGGTCGGAAGTCTACCGGCTTACCGGTATACAGATCATGAATTTTAATAGTGTTTTCCAGTTATTTAGGGCTAAAAAGGAAGGTTTCGGGCCGTTGGAGGCTGCCGAAGAGATACTGTTTATGCCCGATCTGCTTTCTTACCTGTTGACGGGTAAAAAGGTTTGTGAATATACGGATGCTTCCACCTCCGGATTGCTGAATCCGGTGACGAAAGAGTTCGAGGCGTCCTTGTTGGAAGCGGCAGGGGTAGCTCCGTCCATTATGCGTCCGGTAGTGATGCCGGGAACTTTTGTCGGGGAGCTGACCGATGCGCTTGCACGGGAAACGGGGATCGGCAAAGTGCCTGTCATAGCAGTTGCCGGCCACGACACGGCTTCGGCTGTCGCGGCTGTTCCGGCGGCGGATCGGGAGTTTGCCTATCTTAGCAGCGGCACATGGAGCCTTATGGGGATCGAAACGGAAGAACCGATTATCTCGGAAGAATCCTTCCTGCATAACTTTACGAACGAAGGCGGTATAGACGGGACGACCCGTTTCCTGAAAAATATTACCGGGATGTGGTTGCTCGAACAGTGTCGGAAAGAGTGGGAGAAGGCCGGGCGCGACTATTCCTATCCGGCGATAGTCAAGATGGCGGAACGGGCGACGCCTTTCCGTCGTTTTGTGAATCCTGACGATCCGCGTTTTGCCAATCCGCCGAGCATGACGGAGGCAATCAAGGCTTATTGCCGCGAGACGGGGCAGCCCGAACCGGTCGAGGACGACGAGTTTATCCGCTGTATTTTTGAAAGTCTGGCATTCCGGTATAAGGAGGTGCTGGCATTGTTATCCGAAATGGCTCCTTTCCCGATCCGCAAATTGCATGTGATCGGGGGAGGCTCGATGAATAATCTTCTCAATCAATTTACGGCAAATGTAATAAACATGCCGGTTGTGGCAGGGCCTTCGGAGGCGACGGCAATCGGCAACTGCATGGTGCAGGCGAGGGCGGCGGGATTGGTAGCCGACCGTTGGGAGATGCGCCGTTTGATCAACTCTTTCCTTTCGCCGGCTGTCTTTCTGCCGGAAGGTAGTGGAGAGTGGGAAGAGGCTTTTAGGAAATATAAATCTGTAACCTCAAAAAAATAAGACCATGACAAAAGAAAACATTATCAGACAAGCGTATGAGGCAGCTGTTGAACGCTATGCAGCTGTCGGTGTGGATGCAAGGGAGGCAATGGACAAATTGCAGAAGATATCTCTTTCGATGCATTGCTGGCAGGCGGACGATGTGAGCGGTTTCGAGAACCAGGGCGGTTCGCTGACGGGCGGAATCCAGGTGACAGGCAACTATCCGGGACGTGCCCGCACGATCGACGAAGTGCGTGCCGATGTCTTGAAAGCGGCTTCTCTGATCGCTGGTAAACATCGCTTGAACCTGCATGAAATATATGGCGATTTCCAGGGCAGGAAGGTCGACCGTGACGAAGTGGAACCTGCTCATTTTGAGAGCTGGATGCAGTGGGCGAAAGAGAACGGGATGAAGCTGGATTTCAACAGCACTTCTTTTTCGCATCCGAAGAGCGGCGACCTGACGTTGGCGAATCCCGACGATGCGATCCGCAATTTCTGGATCGAACATACGAAACGCTGCCGCTGGATCAGCGAGGAGATGGGCAAATACCAGGACGATCCCTGTATTATGAACCTGTGGATTCACGACGGCAGTAAAGAAGTTCCCGCCAGCCGTCTCAAATATCGTCAGATACTGGAACAGTCGCTCGACGAGATTTTTGCAACTGAATATAAGAACATGAAGGATTGTATCGAGGCAAAACTGTTCGGCATCGGTCTGGAAAGTTATACGGTCGGTTCCTATGATTTTTACTTGGGCTACGGTGCGAAGAAGAATAAGATTGTGACGCTCGACACGGGCCATTTCCATCTGACGGAAAGTATCGCCGACAAGGTTTCGGCCCTGCTTCTTTTTACACCGGAGATCATGTTGCACGTGAGCCGTCCGATTCGTTGGGACAGCGACCATGTGGTGATCCTGAGCGACGACTTGCTCGATCTGGCACGCGAAATCATCCGTTGCAAGGCATTGGACCGTGTGCATATCGGCTTGGACTACTTCGATGCGACGATCAACCGTATCGGGGCGTACGTGATCGGTTGCCGTGCAACGCAGAAGGCTTTTATGCAAGCCCTTCTTGAACCATCGGCAACTTTGCAGCAGTACGAAGCCGAAGGCAAATATTTCCAGCGTTTAGCTCTGCAGGAGGAAATGAAGAGCCTTCCGTGGACAGCCGTCTGGGATATGTTCTGCCTGCAAAACGACGTCCCGGTAGGTGAGGATTATATCGCCGAGATAGAAAAATACGAAGCGGAAGTAACAAGTAAACGTTAACCTTAGGGGCGAACACACAGGTTCGCCCTCTAAAAATAACATATATGGAAATAATCATCGGATTGATCATAATCGCAATCGGTAGTTTCGGGCAGAGCAGTTCCTACGTTCCGATCAACAAAGTCAAGGATTGGAGCTGGGAAAGTTTTTGGTTGGTGCAAGGCATTTTTGCCTGGCTCGTCTTCCCATTCTTAGGAGCGCAGCTTGCCATTCCCAATGGGAGCAGCCTCTTGGAACTGTGGAGTGCCGGCGGAGCTGCGGGGGCCGTTATCTACGGAATCTTGTGGGGGATCGGCGGGTTGACCTTCGGGTTGAGCATGCGTTATTTGGGGGTTGCGCTCGGCCAGAGCATCGCGCTTGGAACGTGTGCCGGTTTCGGGACGCTTTTCCCGGCAGTTTTTGGCGGAACGGATTTGTTTCATGGCGATGGCCTGGTCTTGCTGATCGGTGTGTGTATCACGCTTGCCGGTATCGCCGTGATCGGGTATGCCGGAAGTCTTCGCGCCCGTAATATGACCGAGGAGGAAAAGAAAGCGGCTGTAAAGGATTTCGCGTTGACGAAAGGTTTGCTTGTCGCTCTTTTGGCCGGTGTGATGAGTGCCTGCTTCAATCTGGGCCTGGAATCCGGCGCTCCGATCCTTGAGAAGGCGAAACAGTCCGGCGCAAGCGAATTGTTCGCACTGAATCCGGTCATCCTGTTGGTGACGATCGGGGGGTTTATCACGAACGCCTCTTATTGCCTTTTCCAGAATGTAAGGAACAAGACGGGGAGAGATTATTTCTCCGTATCAGGCGGTACTTTGCTGAATAATGTCTTATTTTGTGCGCTGGCAGGTGTTTTGTGGTATTCGCAATTCTTCGGGCTGGGAATGGGAAAGAGCTATTTTGCCGAATCTCCGGTGATGCTGGCCTTTTCATGGAGCATCTTGATGTCGCTGAATGTGATCTTCAGCAATGTGTGGGGCATTATATTGAAAGAGTGGAAAGGGGTGAGCCGGCAGACGATCGTCGTTTTGGTTTGCGGCATGTGTCTCCTGATATTCTCACTTTTGCTGCCTAATTTGATTTAAGATAATGATCGGATTGGAGATAGGCATGGGACGTTAGTTCGATAGGTATGGAACTTAATTTCCATAGGTATGAAATTAAGCTCCCGTGCTTGTCTGTTTTTTGCCGGGTGAAGAACAATTTTGAGCCGGGGGCGTGTCCCTCATAAAAAAGATATATAAGTAAAATGAAAACAATCAGAAACAATGAAAAATTGATGGCCGAGATTGGCCGTATCGCTGAAGTGGCCGGCTATCTTTGGACAAAAGGATGGGCGGAACGTAACGGTGGTAACATTTCCGTAAACCTGACCGACTTGATGAACGATGTCGAAAAAGCACTTCCCGCACTGGGACCGGCTATTCCTTTACAAGAAGCGATGACCGCTCTTGCCGGACATATTTTCTATGTCACCGGTACAGGAAAGCGGATGCGTTATGTAGCACAGGAACCGTTGGCCAACGGTTCCTTGATCCGTATCGCCGGGGATGGAAAAAGTTATGATATTATTGCTGAACAATTGATTTTGCCTACTTCCGAGTTGCCTTCGCATTTGATGATGCATAATTATCTGCGTGGCCTGGGCCGTGATAACAGAGTCGTTCTGCATACGCACCCGACCGACCTGATCGGCATGACGCATTGTAAACCGTTCTTGGATTCGGATGTCATCACCCGTACGTTGTGGAGCATGATTCCCGAATGTCGTATCATTGTCCCGAAAGGAGTCGGTATTGTTCCCTATGAAATACCTGGGACACTGGATTTAGCACGTGCAACCATTAAACAATTGGAAAAGCACGATGTCGTATTCTGGGAAAAACATGGTATTTTGGCAGTCGGTGAAGACCTGATCGAATGTTTTGACGCAATCGACACGCTAAGCAAGTCCGCCCAAATCTATTTCAGCGCACGCATGGCAGGATACGAACCCGCCGGCATGACTGACAAGCAGTTGGATGATTTGGTTCCGGCCTTCGGTTTGTGATAGGTTACGATCGTAAATGATGATTTATAGGTGTGTTTATAGCAACGAGGTATAGCTTTGTTTGTCACTACACCGGTAAATCATCATTCATATAAATACCATATACCATGAAAACATTATTTATTCTTATATCTCTATTCTTTGCCGTATCATTGTCCGCTCGGCAGCGCGATAGTCGTGTACGCGAATATCTACCTCCCGCACGCATCGTCTGGCAACAGGAAAGCCAGTTGATACAGGGTGCAAACCATTTGCTTCTTTCTGGAAACGGACAATCCAATCTTGTGAATCATAACATCTGTAAGCTTTCGAGCACCGACCGGCAGCATCCTGCCATCCTTCTTGATTTTGGAAAAGAACTGCAAGGCGGCTTGCAAATAGTAACCGGCATGCCGGCTTCGCACGAACCAGTCGCCGTCCGGATCCGTTTGGGTGAGTCGGTAAGTGAAGCCATGTGCGATATAGATGGGGTGAACGGTGCTTCCAACGATCATGCCATGCGCGATTTTACTATTCGCCTACCCTGGTTGGGGGTTATGGAAGTGGGTAATTCTGGGTTTCGGTTTGCTCGGATTGATCTTTTGGACGATTCCGTCGAATTGCATATTAAAGAAATACGTGCCATTTCCGTTTTTCGGGACATCCCATATAAAGGCTCATTTCGTTGCAACGACGAACGGCTGAACCGGATTTGGCAGACTGGTGCTTATACGGTACATTTGAATATGCAGGAGTATATTTGGGACGGCATCAAACGTGACCGTTTGGTCTGGATTGGTGATTTGCATCCGGAAGTGATGACGGTCAACACTGTTTTCGGATATAACGAGGTGATACCGAAAAGCCTTGATTTTATCCGCGATGCAACGCCGTTGCCTGGCTGGATGAACGGGATGTGCAGTTACTCCATCTGGTGGTTGCTGATCCAGCGCGACTGGTATTACTATCAGGGGGACTTGGCTTACTTGAAGGAACAGAAAGACTATTTGACCGGTTTGCTCCGTCTTTTGATCTCCAAAGTCGGTGACGACGGCGTCGAGAAGCTCGACGGAGGAGGACGTTTCCTCGATTGGCCGTCCAGTGAAAATCCGGTTGCCATCGATGCCGGCTTGCAAGCCTTGATGCTACAGGCGATGAAAGCCGGAAACGAACTTTGTAAGGTGTTGGGCGAAGATGCGTTGGCGGCAGAATGCGAGGCTGTAGGAAACAGGATGACCAAGGCCGCTTCGAAGGTGATAAAACCTTTCCTGAAGTCAGGTGTTGCTCCGGATGCTCCTGGATCGAAACAGGCAGCTTCCCTGTTGGCGTTGGCCGGACTGATGAAGCCGGAAGAGGCCGATCGGAGATATCTCGCAGTTAATGGAGGGCATGGATTCTCTACTTTTTATGGTTATTATATGCTTCGAGCGATGGCTGCTGCCGGCAATTATCAAGGGGCGATCGACGTGATACGCCAATTCTGGGGTGCGATGCTCGATTTGGGTGCAACTACTTTTTGGGAAGATTTCAACTTAGACTGGTTGCCCGGCGCTTCTCGCATCGATGAATTGGTTCCGGTAGGCAAGAAAGATATTCATGGCGATTACGGGGCTTATTGTTATAAAGGTTTCCGCCATAGCCTTTGTCACGGTTGGGCTTCTGGTCCGACTTCCTGGCTGAGTGAATATGTGTTGGGTGTCCAGGTTGTGGAGCCGGGTTGCCGCGTTGTCCGGATCACACCGCATTTAGGTGACTTGGAGTGGGTGGAAGGAACGTTCCCGACTCCTTACGGTGTGATCACTATCCGTCACGAAAAAGGCGCTGACGGGAAAGTACGGAGTCGGATCGATGCTCCGTCCGAAGTAAAAGTTGTACGATAATCAAATCAGATAAAGATATGGTAAAAAAAAACACGCTGTTGATCTGCTCACTTGCCTTCTTCTCGCTGATGGGTTGCAAAGGTAAAAACGAGCTTACGGTTCCGGTGAACCTGCGAACAGAATACCTGCGCGAACCGATCGGTTTGGATACGAAAAGTCCCCGTTTCACTTGGGAATACAAAGGAAGTGAGAAGAACTTTTTGGCTTCCCGTTCGGAAATCCGTATCGGGACCTCGCCGGATAACCTGCAACCGTATACCGATAATATGACATTGGAACCGCATACCCGTTACTATTGGAATGTGACGGTATGGGATCAGGATGGAGACATTTGCGAGACTTCGGAAACGGCTACTTTCGAGACTGCCAAATTCAAGTCGTCCGACTGGTCGGGAAAATGGATAACCGACAGTCACGATAAGGAGTTCGAGCCGGCCCCCATGTTCCGCAAAGCTTTTACATTGGGAAAAGAGATTGAAGAAGCCCGCGTGTATGTGGCTGCCGCTGGTTATTACGATTTGTTTATCAACGGTAAGCGGGTAGGAGAGAACTATCTTGATCCGGGCTATACGCATTTCGACAAACGTATCCTATATGTGACACATGATGTAACCTCTCTTTTAAAACCGGGTGGCAACGCTATCGCTACCGTTTTGGGTAACGGCTGGCACAATGTACAATCCAAAGCTGTCTGGAATTTCGAGACTGCCCGTTGGCGTAACCGTCCCCGGATGCTCTGTGAATTGCGCCTACGCTATACCGATGGTACGACTGAAGTCATCGCCACCGATGAAAGTTGGCGTACCGCGACCGGTCCCTATACCTATAACAACATCTACAGCGGTGACAAATACGATGCCACGTTGGAAGAAAATGGTTGGAACGCGGAAGGGTTCGATGACAGCAAGTGGGATCCGGTACAAGTTACGGAAGCTCCGGCTCCCTTATTGGCCGCCCAGCAGATGCCGGGTATCCGGATTACGGAAGAATTGCAGCCTGTCTCGATGAAGAAGTTCAGCGATAAACTTTATGTATTTTCATTCGAAAAGAATTTTGCCGGTCTGTCCCGATTAAAGGTGAAAGGTGCTCCCGGTACGCGGATCACTTTGAAGCATGGAGAGTTGCTGAAAACAGACGGTCGTCTGGAACAGGGAAATATAGATGTCTATTATCATCCTGTGAAACCGGGAGAGGTTTTCCAGATGGATGTGTTCACACTGAAAGGAACAGGTGAAGAGGAAATCTTTATGCCTTCATTCGCCTATCATGGTTTCCAGCATGTGGAAGTTGAAAGTTCGGCTCCCGTAGTCCTGACAAAAGAGAGTCTGACCGGACTGTTCATGCACACAGCGGTAGAGCCCGTAGGCTCCTTCTCCTGCTCCGATCCGTTGTTGAACAAAATATGGAAGGCGACAATGGAAGCCTATCGTAGTAACCTGCACAGTATTCCGACCGATTGCCCGCAGCGTGAAAAGAACGGCTGGACGGCCGATGCGCATGTAGCAATCGACCTCGGCCTGTTAGGTTTCGACGCCATCACCTTGTATGAGAAATGGATGAACGACTTCATTGATAACCAGCGCGAAGCCGGTGAGATCTCCGGTATTATCCCCTCCAGCGGCTGGGGATATGGTGAATGGCCCGGCCCGGTATGGGATGCCGCCATGTTTATCATCCCAAATGCTTTGTATAATTATTATGGTGAGACACGCAGTATCGAGAACCTGTATCCTACGATGTTGCGCTATTTGGATTATTTGAAAGCAAAAGAGAAGGACGGTGGTTACCTGACCTTCGGTTTAGGAGATTGGGTGTACTGGAAGTCTACGACCAATAACACTTATACCTCTACTGCTTATTATTATTTGGATTACACCTTGATGGCCCGTTTCGCCGGACTGTTGGGTAAAGATGCCGCCCCTTATCGGCAGAGAGCCGACGAGTTGAAGGCCTTGGTCAACCGTAAGTTCTTCAATCCCGAAACGGGGGTCTATGCTGAAGGAACCCAGACGGCACAGGCGATTGCCCTCTATTTAGGAATCGTACCGGAAGGTAAGGAGCAGTTGGTCGCCGATAAACTTTGCGAGGTCGTGCGTGCCAACAACCATTTCCTCGATTTCGGCCTGCTCGGAAGCAAGTCTGTTCCGGCCATGCTGACCCGCTACGGCTATGTCGAGGATGCTATGAAGATGATTACGAAGACGGAAGCTCCCTCTTGGGGCTATTGGGTGGAAACGATGGGATATACGACGTTGCCTGAAACCTGGACGTTAAGTCCTGAGTTCCGCGACGCCTCCCTGAATCATGTCTTTATGGGAGATGTCTCTGCTTGGATGATGAATCAGCTTGCTGGTATCAACTACGATGCTGTTGAACCAGGTTTCCGCCATATTCTGATTACGCCTCATTTCGTGGAAAGAGTGAATTGGGCGAAAGGTGAGTATCATTCTGTACGGGGCTTGATTTCGAGCGAATGGAAACGGGAGGGAGGCAAAGTTACTCTTACCGTGACGATCCCGTCCGGCTGTACGGCGGATATCCGTGTCGGCGATAAGACGGAAACAGTCGGGTCTGGTACACATGTGAAAACTTATTAAACGAGAATACCATGAAACATTATTTTCTGTTGTTACTGTTAATCGGATGTATCGCTTCCGGCCATGCTGAATCTGGCTGGAAAGCCCATTGGATCAATACGGAACGTTGTCAGAGCGAGACGAACACCTGGTTGGCTTTCCGTAAAACCGTCCATATAGACAAGGTTCCGCAAACTCTTACCGCCCGCATCGCTGCCGATAGCAAATATTGGTTGTGGATAAACGGTCGCCTGGTCGTCTTTGAAGGCGGGCTTAAACGGGGACCTTCTCCGTATGACACCTACTACGATCCGGTAGAGATAGCTCCTTATTTGCAAAATGGCGAGAATACGATTGCTGTGCTGGTCTGGCATTTCGGTAAAAGCGGATTCAGTCATGTGAACAGTGGTCTGGCTGCCTTGCTGTTTGAAGCTGTCGCTCCTGGTGTCGAGATCGTTTCCGACAAGAGCTGGCAATGCACCGTATATGATGCCTATCAGGATACTGAGGCGCCCTATCCGAATTATCGTTTGCCGGAAAGCAATATCCGTTTCGATGCCAGGATGGAAATGTCCGGCTGGAATCAGCCCGGCTACACAGGCAAGATGCCGAATGCCGAAATTATTTCGTCTGTCGGGGTCGCCCCTTTAGGTAAATTGGTCGAGCGTCCGGTACCCCTATGGAAAGACTATGGCTTGAAACCGTATGTCAGTGTCCGCCGGTCGTCTGCCGGCGATACGCTTTATTGTCGTCTGCCTTATAACAGCCAAGTGACTCCTTATCTGAAAGTGGAAGCTCCTGCCGGCAAGGTGATCCATATCCGGACGGACAACTATGAGGGCGGTTCTCAATACAACGTCCGCGCTGAATATGTCACGCGCGACGGCGTGCAGGAATATGAGAGTTTAGGCTGGATGAACGGTCACGAGATGCAATATATCCTGCCGGAAGGCGTGAAGGTGCTGGATGTGAAATTCCGGGAAACCGGTTACGATACCGAATTTACAGGTTCTTTCAGTTGCAATGATCCGTTCATGAACGAACTTTGGAAACGTTCGGCCCGCACCTTATATATAACGATGCGCGATAGTTATATGGACTGTCCGGACCGCGAACGGGCGCAATGGTGGGGTGACGAGGTGAACGAATTGGGCGAGGCTTTCTATGCCCTTTCTCCCTCTAGCCATAAACTGGCGCTGAAAGGCATCTACGAACTGATGAACTGGCAACGCGAAGACGGTGTGATTTTCGCTCCGGCCCCGGCTGGTAACTGGCGGAAAGAGTTGCCATTGCAAATGTTGGCTTCGGTAGGTTGGTACGGTTTCTATACCCAGTATTATTATAGTGGCGACAGTAGCTTTGTCGCCGGTATTTATGACCGAATGCACCACTATCTGCACGAAGTATGGCAAGTAGATAAGAGCGGCCTGGTTATCGAGCGTGACGGCGATTGGAGCTGGGGTGACTGGGGAGAAAACATCGATATGGGCGTGTTGGTAAATTGCTGGTATTATTTGGCCTTGAAAGCAGAGAAAGCTTTTGCCCTCCAACTTGGAAAAACAGCCGATGCCGATGAGATCGGCCGTATGATGTACAGTATAGGGAAATGCTTCGACACAAAGTTTTGGACAGGATCAGCATATCGCTCTCCCGGCTATAAGGGAGAAACGGACGACCGTGCACAGGCGATGGCTGTCGTTTCCGGTTTAGCTTCCGCTGATAAATATCCTGCTCTGGTAAAAGTCCTGAAGAAGGAATGCCATGCCAGTCCCTATATGGAAAAGTATGTGCTCGAAGCCTTGTTCCAAATGAATGAACCGGCCTTTGCTTTAGAGAGGATGAAGCAACGCTATGCGAAAATGATGGATTATCCTGAATATACGACCTTGTTCGAAGGATGGGGAATCGGTCCGGACGGTTTCGGAGGCGGTACGATCAACCATGCATGGAGTGGTGGCCCTCTTACGTTGCTGAGTCAGAAAGTGTGCGGTATAGAACCTACCTCTCCAGGTTTTCGTTCCTTCAAGGTTTGTCCCCAAATGGGCACTTTGACCGAAGCCTCTGCTACAGTAGATACGCATTTCGGCAAGATAGAGGTGTCGCTGAAACGCAAAGGTAAAAAGATACAGGCCACCCTTTCCGTTCCCGAAGGAACGACAGCCGAAGTCATCTGGCCCGATGGCTCCCGCAAGAATTTCGATCCGGGGCGCCATCAGGCGAAACATGTAGGCCTTAAAGGAAAAAAATAGTACTTTTGTATCATTCTTTCTATTACTCTTCTGCGGGTAAGCCGTGGTAATTTATAAAAACATCTCCCTTTTCGAGAGGAGCGTGGGGCATGTGATCTTCGTATATCGCCTGGCAGCATTTTTGAAGATTGCATGCCTTTTTTGTGTCCTGCTCAAAAAGGGAAATACTGTCAGGCTACTGCAATCGGTAAGTTAACGGGACGGTATATTGTACGCGGACGACTTTTCCGTCTTTCATCTTTCCCGGAGTCCATTTGGGCATCGACTTGACAATCCGTAAGGATTCTTCATCCAATGAGGGATATAAAGCCTGTGTCACTTTGGCGTTTGTGATGCTTCCGTCTTTTTCGATAACGAATGTGACGACTACTTTTCCCTGTTTTCCCTGTTGCTGGGCTTCTGTCGGATATTTTATGTTTTTAGCAAGAAACTGCAATAATGCATTTTGCCCGCCCGGAAATTCCGGCATGATATCACATGTGTCATAAATCTTGTCTTTTTCCGGTGGAAGCGGATTGGCTGCTTCCATTTTGGAAACAGTAGTGGTGGCGAGAGCAGTCGGCTGTTGGATAACCTCTGCTACCTTTTCATTCAAAACACGTGCCATCGCATCGATATTATTGAGCAATAGCAAGCCTGCGGCCATTGGAACCAGTGCCAGGTATTTCACTTTTCTGGCGTTGTTCGTTCTTTTTTTGTTTAACATAGTAATTCTCTTTTTAAGTGGTAAGACACTGAAATTGTTATATAAATTTGCAATAGCCGTATTGGGATGTTTTACTCCGATCAGATGGTACTGGTATTCTTTTTTGTCGAATCCGGCAAGCATGACTTGTTCATCTGCGATAAATTCATGATTTATACCGATCTCTTTCTTTAGCCACCAGGCAAACGGATTTAACCAGCAGGCGATACAGATGATTTCACCAGCCATCATGTCGATCGAATGCCATTGGCGGACGTGTGTTTGTTCATGGATCAAAATGTCATCAAGCCTTTCCCGTTGATGCGGATCGGATGAAATGAAAATCCAGCCGAAAAAGGAGTAGGAGGCTTCCGCTTCCGGAAGGATACAAACTTCGATGCCGTTCAAAGTGATTTTCCTACATTTCCGGTGTAAACGAGAAACAGTGAACAGCTCCGCCAGACATCTGGACAGCAACAGGCCGGCTCCTGCCAGCCAGATAACTTGCATAACCTTGAGCCCGGTTTCTTTCCAGTCGGAGGCGGCTATTTCATTGCTTGCTGTCAGGACTGTTTCTTTAGGTAGCAACCCTGAATAGTAGCCGACTATACCTGCTACGCTTGTCTGGGTGGATAACCAGCCGCTTAAATCCGGTAAAGGGTAAAGGAATGCGATCAGGTAAATCGACAATAACACCCCTCTGCGTAACCTGAAGAACGTATCGTCACGGAATAATAGGCGATAACAGATATATAAAAATGCCAACGCCAGATTTACCTTTAGAAAATAGATTAGTATCGGAGTTATCATATTGATATCTTTATAATTGATTATTCTTCCTTTTCGATCTGATCCATCAAGTCCTGCAAATCGCTTTTGGATAATTTACGATCGCGGACAAAGAAGGAAACCATTTCTTTATAAGAACCGGTGAAATAATTTTGTACGACATTCGACATGAAAGTACGCTTGTATTCCGCTTCTTTCACACGTGGAGAAAAGAGTGTAATCGTTCCGAATTTCTTCGGGGTGACGTACTTCTTTTTTTCAAGGTTCCGGACCACCGATGCCACGCTGGTGTAGGGCGGTTTCGGATCGGGCATTTCGTTCAGTATGTCACGGATGAAACATGATCCTAATTTCCAGATATACAACATTACGCTTTCTTCTTGTGCAGTCAGTCTTTCCATTGTCTTGTTGTTTTTTTGAATTTCAGATTACTATCTTTTCGCAAATCTACTTTATTTTAGTAGATAAGGGTACGTGTCTTATGGTAATAATTGTTAATGAGGAAAAAAGGGCTTCTTGCTTCCGGTGTTGTGGAGGATTTCATTTTCATGCCTGTGTGTTTTGATTTGGACTAACGGATCTTTAGGAAAAAGTACGATAAGAAGAAGGGAGGCGATAAGCCCTGTTCTTGTTTTTCGCTTTTTATTATGTATCTTTGCCCGACAGAATCAAAGAAAAATACTTACCGGATGATAGACTTCAATATGATACCATCTCCCTGTTATGTGATGGAAGAAGAGTTGCTCCGCCGTAATTTGTCACTGATCAAGAGCGTGAAGGAGAGGGCGGGAGTTAATGTAATCCTGGCTTTTAAGGCGTTTGCGATGTGGAAAGCATTTCCGATCGTGCGTGAATATATTCCGTATTCGACAGCAAGTTCGAAGTTTGAGGCCAGGCTGGCTTTTGAAGAGATGGGTAGCCGGGCACATACCTATTCGCCGGCATATACGGAAGCGGATTTCCCGGAGATTTTAAGATACAGTAGTCATGTGACGTTCAATTCGCTTACGCAATTCGAACGTTTCTATCCGATGGTGCAGGCGGACGGAAACCGGGTATCGTGCGGTCTGCGCATCAATCCTGAATATTCGGATGTCGAAACGGATTTGTATAATCCTTGCGCTCCGGGCTCCCGGATGGGAGTGGTTAGCGACCTTTTGGATGGTCTGTTGCCCGACGGTGTCGAGGGCTTGCATTTTCATACGCTTTGCGAATCGAGTTCGTATGATCTGGAAAAGACGTTGGGAGAAGTAGAAAAGCGTTTCGGCCGTTTCCTGCCGCATATCAAATGGTTGAATATGGGAGGCGGGCATCTGATGACACGAAAAGGCTATGATACGGAACATCTGATCGGGCTGTTGCAGGCGTTCAAGGCCAAATATCCGAACCTCGAAATCATCATGGAGCCGGGAAGCGCATTTGCGTGGCAAACCGGATTTCTGCTGACGACGGTGGTGGATATCGTGGAGAATCATGGTATCAAGACCGCGATCATAGATGCCTCTTTCACTTGCCATATGCCGGATTGTCTAGAGATGCCCTATAAACCGGTGATTCGCGGGGCTATAGAGCCGGAAGAAGGAAAGCCTGTTTATCGTATCGGAGGAAACAGCTGTCTGAGTGGTGACTATATGGGCGATTGGTTTTTCGAGCAACCCTTGAAAGTGGGTGATAAATTGATATTCGAAGATATGATCCATTATACCATTGTCAAAACGACCATGTTCAACGGAATCCCGCATCCATCCTTGGCTTTGTGGAGCAAGGAGGACCGGCTCGTGATGTACAAGGAGTTCGGCTACGAAGATTACAAGGGAAGAATGGACTGAATCAATTGACAATTAATAAAGAAGAGGAATGTCTGGATTGTAAATCAGGTTGTGCAAATAAAATTGTCGATTGTCAATTGTCAATTGTCAATTATTTAGTAATTTAGCGCACTCATTCAGAAAAGAAATAATTAAGCAATAATTAAGGTATGGGTATTTTTAGCTTTTTCAGTAAGGAAAAAAAGGAAACTCTGGACAAGGGGTTATCTAAGACAAAAGAAAATGTATTTTCTAAGATTACCAGAGCCATTGCCGGTAAAAGCAAGGTGGACGACGAAGTGCTGGACAATCTGGAAGAAGTACTGATTACTTCCGATGTCGGAGTAGATACTACACTGAAAATCATATCCCGTATCGAAGACCGCGTAGCCAGAGACAAATATGTGACGACCAGTGAGCTGACTGCGATCCTGCGTGAAGAGATCGCTTCCCTGCTTACAGAAAATCATACGGAAGACCTGGAGTCGTTTACGGTTCCGGAAGACAAGAAGCCGTATGTCATTATGGTCGTAGGCGTGAACGGGGTAGGCAAGACGACCACGATCGGCAAACTGGCTTATCAGTTCAAGAAGGCCGGTAAAAATGTGTATTTGGGAGCAGCCGATACGTTCCGCGCCGCAGCTGTAGAGCAATTGGTGATTTGGAGCGAACGGGTAGGAGTGCCTATCGTGAAGCAGAAGATGGGTTCTGATCCTGCTTCAGTGGCATTTGACACGTTGAGTTCGGCAAAGGCGAACGGGGCGGATGTGGTGATTATCGATACCGCCGGTCGCCTGCATAACAAGATCAATCTGATGAACGAGCTGACCAAGATCAAGAATGTGATGAAGAAAGTGGTTCCCGATGCACCGCACGAAGTCTTGTTGGTATTGGACGGTTCTACCGGACAAAACGCATTTGAACAAGCCAAGCAGTTTACGGCTGCAACCGAGGTGAATGCTTTGGCGGTTACCAAATTGGACGGAACGGCCAAAGGTGGCGTCGTGATCGGTATTTCGGATCATTTCCGTATCCCTGTCAAGTACATTGGCTTGGGAGAAGGAATGGAGGATCTCCAGGTTTTCAATAGAAAAGAATTTGTAAACTCCCTTTTCGGAGAATAAAGGGAGTTGTACCATAATATATGAGGAAAAATAAGGTAGATATTATAACGCTGGGATGTTCAAAGAACCTGGTGGATTCGGAGCAGCTTATGCGCCAGTTCGTGGCGAACGGGTATACCGTCGAACATGACCCCCATAAGATTAATGGTGAAATCGTTGTTGTGAATACCTGCGGTTTTATCGGAGATGCCCAGGAAGAGTCGATTAATATGATACTCGATCTGGGAGAGGCCAAGAAGAAAGGGAAGATCGGTAAATTGTTTGTCATGGGATGTCTTTCCGAACGGTTCCTGAAAGACTTGGAGAATGAGTTGCCGGAAGTCGACCGTTTCTATGGAAAGTTCAATTGGAAAGAACTGTTGAACGATTTGGGTAAATCCTACCACCGGGAATTGGCTGCCGACCGTGTTTTGACGACTCCCCGGCATTACGCCTACCTGAAGATCGCCGAAGGGTGTGACCGTACCTGTTCGTATTGTGCCATTCCGATCAGTACGGGGCGTTACCAGTCCATACCGATGGAAGAGATCGAGAAAGAGGTTCGCCTGCTGGTGAAACAGGGTGTGAAAGAATTTCAGGTGATCGCCCAGGATTTGACTTATTACGGTTTGGATTTGTATAAACGCCATGCGTTGCCGGAACTGGTGGAACGCATCTCCGATATTCCGGGAGTGGAATGGATCCGCTTGCATTATGGTTATCCGTCCCATTTCCCTTATGATCTGCTCAGGGTGATGAGCGAACGCGATAACGTTTGCAAATACATGGATATTGCCCTTCAGCATATCAGCGACCCGATGTTGAAGAAAATGCGCCGTAACATCACGAAAGAAGAAACATATGCCTTGATACGCCGGATGCGGGAAGAAGTACCCGGCATCCATTTGCGTACGACCTTGATGGTCGGCCATCCAGGGGAAACCGAGCAGGATTTTGAAGAACTGGTCGAATTCGTAAAAGAAGCCCGTTTCGAACGTATGGGCGCCTTTGCTTACAGTCATGAGGAAGGGACCTATTCGTTTAAACATTATACCGATGATATCGATCCGGAAGTCAAACAAGACCGTTTGGATTATCTGATGCGTATACAGGAAGGCATTTCGGCCGAAGTGAACGGTTCCAAGATCGGAAAGGTATTCAAGGTGATGATCGATCGGGAAGAAGAAGATTTCTATGTCGGCCGTACGGAATTCGACTCGCCGGAGGTCGACCCGGAAATACTTGTTTCTAAAGAGAAGCTGTTGATTCCCGGAATGTTTTATAACGTGTGGATTGACGATGCGCAAGCTTTCGACCTGTATGGAAGCGTACTTTAATTTGACATAAAAACTGCAAAGATGTTTGTCGGTTTACGAAAAAATAACTAATATAGCTGCATAATCTATTAATGGACGCGGATATGAAAAATAAGGAACTGGTTACTGAACTTGCCGCCCGTATGGGTTGGACTGCGCAGGAAGTTGCTGAAACGCTTTCTGTCCTGAGTTCCGTCGTCAGTTCGCGTCTGGTAGATAACGACACCATATATTTGCAGGGCTTCGGTCAGTTTGAGGTGAAAAAAAAAGCGGAACGGATCTCTGTCAATCCTTCAAACGGAAAACGGTATTTAGTTCCTCCCAAACTTGTCCCGGTGTTCAAACCCGGAACGACCGTCAAGAATAAACTAAAAGAATTAGGCGACCATGAATAACCGGCTGGCGATACAGGATCTGGCCGGTCTGTTGGCCGAATATACAGGTAAGGACAAGAATAGTTCCGAGCGCTTTTTGAGAGAATTCATAGCGGTCGTGTCGGAAGGTGTCTATACGGATAAACTGGTAAAGGTCAAAGGGCTCGGTACTTTTAAGATCATTCCGGTGGAGAAGCGTGAAAGCATTCATGTGAATACGGGTGAACGTTTTGTAATCCCGGAACATTACAAGTTTTCCTTCCTGCCGGACAAGGAACTGCGGGAGCTTGTTAATAAACCGTTCTCTTTTTTTGAAACGACCGAACTGCGGGAGAATGTCGATTTTACCGATATGGATGTCGTGTTGGACGAACCGGACATAAAAGAGACGGAAGACGAATCGATTGAGGAGATGATACCGGAAGAGAAACATCTTCCCGAAGAAGAACCTGTTGTCTTCTCGGAAGAGGGATCTGCTGTTCCTCCGGAAGAAGACCCGGTTGTCTTTTCAGAAGAAGAACCTGCCGGGCAGCCCGAAGATGAAGGGATGGATACCCTTGAACCGGTTGTGGACGAACGTTCAGATAGTTCCGGACCTGACAGTCCGATCGAAGAGGTAGAAACTGGTCCGGATGCGGAAAGAAAGAAGCCCCGCACGAAGCGGATTGCCGTTGTTTCTATGTTTGTATTCCTTCTTATGCTATTCAATATCGGGCTTTACCTGAATCGCACGTACTTTTTCGAAAAGGAAAAAGAGCCCTTGAGGATTGATACGGTCTTTCCCAAAGGAGAGACTGTTGCGACCGAAGCCGTTCCGGATACGACAATCGTTTTTGCCAATGAAGATTCCTCCCAGACTGTGGGTGAAACAACGGTGGAAAATCCGGTAGTTGAACCCGAAGCCGTTTCGCCTAAAGTCATTGCCCGTGTCAAGATCGAGCCGGGAAGCCGCCTGACGCTGATCTCGTTGAAATATTACGGAAGCAAATTGTTCTGGGTATATCTGTATGAATATAATAGAGCTGTCATAACGGACCCGAATAACGTGCCTATCGGCACTGTGATCGAGGTGCCTGCACCGGAAATGTACGGCATCGACCGTCGTGATCGTTCTTCCATTGAAAAAGCCGCTGCCCGCCAGACTGAGATACTGAGTGGCAAACTGTAATAAAAACTCTCTCTTTTAAGTAAAATAAAACAAAATAGTTCTGTGCAGGTTAGTATTATTTAACTGCGAAAGTGCAGAATACGAATTTAACATTTCTAATTTTGTGCATCTTAAAAAAAGCAAGTAAAAAATAGTAACAATATAATTGAAAAAAATCTATGAGTCAGACAGTAGACATTCGTGAGTTGAACGAGCGAATTGAAAGTAAAAGTTCGTTTGTGAACATGATTACGATGGGTATGGACCAGGTAATTGTTGGACAGAAACATTTGGTTGAATCATTATTGATCGGTCTGCTTTCAGATGGCCATATCCTGCTGGAAGGTGTGCCGGGATTGGCAAAGACATTGGCCATTAAGACACTGGCATCATTGATCGATGCGAAGTATAGCCGTATCCAGTTCACGCCGGACTTACTGCCGGCTGACGTGATCGGTACGATGATTTATAGTCAGAAAAGCGAAGAATTCCAAGTCAAACAAGGTCCAGTCTTCGCTAATTTTGTATTGGCGGATGAAATCAACCGTGCTCCGGCAAAGGTGCAGAGTGCCCTTCTGGAAGCAATGCAGGAACGCCAGGTGACAATCAGCGAAAATACATACAGATTACCGTCTCCTTTCTTGGTAATGGCGACCCAGAACCCGATCGAGCAGGAAGGAACCTATCCGCTGCCTGAAGCACAGGTAGACCGTTTCATGCTGAAGGTCATCATCAACTATCCGAAGAAAGAAGAAGAAAAGTTGATTATCCGTCAGAATATCTCCGGAGTGAAGCCGGACATTAAACCGATCCTGACGAAGGAAGAGATCCTCGAAGCCCGTAAGGTTGTCCGTGAGGTTTATCTGGACGAAAAGATCGAACGCTATATCGTAGACATTGTGTTTGCTACCCGCTTCCCGCAGGAACATGGTTTGGCAAACCTGGCTAACATGATCTCCTTCGGAGCCTCTCCGCGTGCGTCCATCAGTTTGGCGCTGGCTGCCCGTGCGTATGCCTTTATCAAACGCAGAGGATATGTGATCCCCGAAGATATCCGTGCCGTATGCCACGACGTGATGCGTCACCGTATCGGTTTGAGCTACGAAGCGGAAGCCAATAATCTGACCTCCGAAGAGGTGATCAGCGAAATCCTGAACAAAGTCGAAGTCCCTTAAATAGTTGAAAGTTGAAAGTTGAGAGTTGAAAGTTGCGTAAGCAGCCCGTTTTTAGCTCTCCTTATTAACTCTCAACTTTCAACTCTCAACTTTCAACTGAATAATATGGAAACAAGTGAACTATTAAAGAAGGTTCGACGGATTGAGATAAAGACGCGCGGCTTGTCACGCAATATTTTTGCTGGGCAATACCATTCGGCGTTCAAAGGGCGCGGTATGGCGTTCAGCGAAGTGCGCGAGTATCAATACGGAGACGATATCCGTGATATTGACTGGAACGTGACCGCACGTTACGTCCGCCCATACGTGAAGGTGTTCGAAGAAGAACGGGAGCTGACGGTGATGTTGCTGATCGACGTGTCGGGCAGCAGGGACTTCGGTTCCGTGAATGTAATGAAGAAAGAAGTCATTACGGAGATTGCGGCGACACTGGCTTTCTCGGCTATCCAGAACAACGACAAGATCGGTGTGGTGTTCTTCTCCGACAAGATAGAGAAATTCATTCCTCCTCAGAAAGGGAAGAAGCACATCTTGTATGTCATTCGCGAACTGATCGACTTCCAGCCGGATAAAAAACAGACCAACATTGCACAGGCATTGAAATATCTGACCAATGCGATCAAGAAGCGCTGTACGGCTTTCCTGATCTCCGACTTTATCGACAAGGATGGTTTCAAGGATGCCTTGACCATTGCCAACCGCAAGCATGACGTGGTGGCCATACAGGTGTATGACCGCCGCGAGACGGAACTACCGGCTGTAGGGTTGATGAAGATCAAGGATGCGGAGACCGGACAGGAACGCTGGATAGACAGCTCGTCTGCCCGTGTACGGGCCGCCTACAAGGAATGGTGGGACCGCCGACAGGCTGCCATGAGCGATTCATTCAAGAAATGTCGTGTCGATTCGGTCTCCATCCGTACGGAAGATGATTATGTGAAAGCATTGATTGCTCTTTTTGACAAACGTAATTAAAGCAAACAAATGAAATTAATAAAGAAAAGCATTCTGTTACTTGCACTTGCCGGTGGAACATTCCTGTCCGGCGGGAAAGCATATGCGCAGCAGACGCTCGTTGACGTTCGTGTCGACTCTGCCGCCATACTGATCGGAGAGCAGACTGTTTTACATTTGACGGTAACGGCAGACAAAGATAAGGCCGTCCAGCTTGTCATCCCACGTGACACGTTGATGGCAGGAGTGGAGGTGCTGGAAATTCCGAAAGCGGACTCCACCTTGATCGAAAACGACCGCCTGCTGATCGAGCAGGACTTGCTGGTGACCTCTTTCGACTCTTCTCTATATTTGTTGCCCCCGTTTATGGTGATCGACGGGGCGGATACCGTTTACTCCAACCAGGTGGCCTTGAAGGTGTCGACGGTTCCTGTCAATGCCGACAAACCGGAGGAGTTTTACGATATTAAAAACGTCTGGAAGCCGCCTTTTGTATTGGCCGATTACTATCCCTGGATATTCGGCGTGTTGCTGACTCTGTTCCTGATCTGTGTGGTTGCCTATGTGATCAAACGTATGCGTAACCGTCAGTCCATCCTGCCGTTCAAGAAGCCGGAACCTAAACTTCCGCCTCACGAACAGGCGATCAAGGAACTTGACGAGATCAAGCAGCAGAAGCTCTGGCAACAGGGGCGTAGCAAGGAGTATTATACATTGATTACGGATACGTTGCGTCGTTATATTGTGGATCGTTTCGGTATCAATGCGATGGAAATGACTTCCGGTGAGATACTCGATATCATCCGTAAGCAGCAGGAGGCGACTTCTGTCTATGAAAGCCTGAAGCAGATCATGCAACTGGCCGATTTCGTGAAGTTCGCGAAGATGAATCCGCTGCCCGATGAAAACGACTTGAGTTTGATGAACGCTTATCTGTTCATTAACCAGACGAAGGAGGAAGAGATTCCCGTTCCCGGAGAAGGTGAAAAGGCTGAAGGTGAAGTAAAGTCTGTAGAAAAGAATGATTCAAATATAAGTAAAGAATAAGATGATATTTGCAAATCCTACATATCTGTATTTGTTATTGTTGCTGATCCCGATGATCGGATGGTACGTCTACAAACTGAGCAAGAATCAGGCAAGTTTGCAGGTATCGTCTACAGAAGGTTTCGATGCTCCGGGAGCAAGCTCCTGGAAAGTCTGGCTCAGGCATATCCCTTTCATTTTGCGTATGGCGGCGGTGGCTGTCCTGATCGTGATATTGGCGCGGCCGCAGTCGACCAACAGTTGGCAGAACTCTTCGACGGAAGGTATCGACATCGTGCTGGCAATGGATATCTCGACCAGTATGATGGCGCAGGACTTGAAACCGAACCGTCTGGAAGCATCCAAAGATGTGGCGTCCGCTTTCATCAACGGCCGTCCGAACGATAATATCGGTTTGGTCGTGTTTGCGGCGGAGAGTTTCACGCAATGCCCGTTGACAACCGACCATACGGTTTTGTTGAACCTCTTCAAGGATGTCCAGCCGGGTATAATCCAGGATGGGACGGCGATCGGTCTGGGGTTGGCGAATGCTGTCAGCCGTATCAAGGATAGCCAGGCCAAGTCGAAAGTGATTATCTTGTTGACGGATGGTGTGAACAACCAGGGCGAGATCGCTCCAGTGACGGCTGCCGAGATAGCCAAGACGTTCGGGGTCCGTGTCTATACGATCGGTGTCGGAACGCAGGGCAAGGCTCCTTATCCGTTCCAGACGGCCTTCGGTGTCCAGTATATGGATGTCGATGTGGAGATCGACGAGCCGACCCTGAAGCAGATTGCCGCTACGACCGGCGGACAGTATTTCCGTGCGACGGATAATGCCAGCCTGAAGGAGATCTATTCGGAAATCGATAAGATGGAGAAGACGAAGATCAGCGTGCAGGAATACAGTAAAAAGCAGGAAGAGTACAAGAATTGGGCGATCCTGCTGTTCTCGCTGTTGCTGGTCGAGATATTATTGAGAAATACATTGTTAAGAAATATACCGTAAATATAAAAGGCTTATGTTTCGTTTTGCACATCCGGACTTTTTATACTTGCTCTTCTTGCTTCCCGTACTGGTTGCATTCTATGTGTATGCAATCGTCTTGAAAAAGAAGGCAATCAAGAAATATGGTAATCCCGAATTGTTGGCAGAGTTGATGCCGGAGGTTTCTCCCAAGCGTCAGCATCTGAAGTTTTGGCTGTTGTTCGGAGCCATCACGATGGTTATCATAGTTATGGCCGGACCGCAGTTCGGCTCCAAACTGGAGACAGTGAAGCGTCAGGGAGTGGAGATCATGGTTTGTCTGGACGTATCCAATTCGATGTTGGCAGAAGATGTCTCGCCGGATCGCCTGTCCAAGGCCAAGCAGATGTTGTCTAAGCTGACTGACGGCTTTTCTAATGATAAGGTCGGACTGATCGTTTTCGCAGGAGATGCTTTCACGCAGCTTCCTATCACTTCCGATTATGTCTCGGCCAAGATGTTCCTTTCATCCATCAACCCGTCGATGGTGTCGACACAAGGTACGGCTATCGGCGCAGCTATCAACCTGGCGATGCGTTCCTTTACACCGAGCGAGACATCGGACAAGGCGATTATCCTGATCACCGATGGCGAGAACCACGAAGACGATGCCGTGAAAGCAGCTGCCGCAGCAGCAGAAAAAGGCATTCATGTGAACATTGTCGGCATGGGCGACCCGAAAGGTTCTCCGATCCCGGTAGACGGCAGCAACAACTACATGAAGGATAAGGATGGGAATGTGGTGATCACGAAACTAAATGAAGAGATGTGTCAGGAGATTGCGGCTGCCGGCCATGGGACGTATGTCCGTGCCGACAACACCAATTCAGCGCTTCGTGCACTTCAAAAAGAGATCGATAAAATGAATAAATCGGAACTGGACAGCAAAGTCTATTCGGAATATGACGAACGTTTCCAGACGTTTGCCTGGATCGCATTGATTCTGCTTTTAGTGGATTTCATGACGCTGGACCGCAAGAACCGTGTATTCAAAAAAGTAAAATTATTCTCTTAAAATGCTATGGATAAGATGAAACGTATGCGAAAATCGATTATATGGATGGCGGCATTCATGTTCTGCTGCGGGGCTGTGTTTGCCCAGAAGGCGGAACGTAAGAATGTGCGGGAGGGGAATAAACTTTATGAGACGGAAAAGTTTACCGAGGCGGAAATCGCCTACCGGAAAAGTTTGGAAGTGAACCCGCGTTCGTCCGAAGGAACTTATAACTTGGGGAACGCTTTGTATAAGCAGAAGAAATTCCCTGAAGCTGCTGAGCAGTACCAGTTGCTAGCCGGACAGGGGGAGAAGATGATCGAAACGCCCGAAGGTAAAGCCCGCTTGGCTGAGATTTACCATAATGTCGGAAATATTGGCATGCAGAGTAAAGAGTATGCCAAAAGTGTCGAAGCTTATAAACAATCTTTGCGCCTGAATCCGAAAGATGATGAAACACGTTATAATTTGGCTTTGGCACAAAAGTTGTTGCACGATCAGCAGAATCAGCAGAATGAAGATCAAAATCAGGATCAGAACGAGGACAAGAAGGAAGATCAGGATAAACAGGATCAACAGCAGCAGAACCAAGATCAGCAACAACAGCAGGATGATAAGAAGCAGGATAAGACACAGGAACAACAGCCGCAGCAGCAGGAACAGATGAGCAAGGATAACGCTCAACAGATGTTGGATGCCTTCCTGCAGGATGAAAAAGACACTCAGGAGAAGGTGAAGAAAGCGCAGGCTCAACAGCAACAGCGTCGTCGCACGGATAAGGAGTGGTAAACGGAAATTGAAAATTAAGAATTAAAAATTAAAAAATAAGGATTGAGGAATGAGGAAATTAGTTTTCTTATTTGTTCTCTTTGCAACTTTCGGAGTGGTAGCCAGAGCGGCGGATGTGACGTTCAAGGCTTCTGCTCCGGAAGCTGTTGTTATGGGAGAAACTTTCAGATTGTCGTACACGGTGAATGCGGAAGGTAAGGATATACGTGTACCGGAAATACCGGACTTTGAGGTATTGATAGGTCCGTCTACTTCCACAAATATGAGTACCCAGATCATTAACGGTAAAATGACAACCGAAACGTCATTGACGTTCACCTATATTCTCCAACCGAAGAAAGAGGGTACTTTCAATATCGCACCGGCAACAATCAAGGTCAAAGGCGCCAATTACACTTCTAACGCATTAGTGATAAAAGTGCTTCCTCCCGATAAGGCGGAAGAGGCAACCAAAGGCGGTTCGACCGGTACTGGTATCAGTAAGGACGATGCTTTTCTGACAATCGATGTTTCTAAACGGAATGTATATGAACAGGAAGGTATTTTGGTTACATTTAAATTGTATGTAAGAAAAGATATCGGAGGGATCGACCAGCCTAAATTCCCCGAATTTACAGGTTTCCTTGCCCAAGAGGTAGAATTGCCGCAAAATAAGCAACTGGTAATGGAGAACTATAAGGGAAAGAACTACGGGACTGCCATTATAAAACAGACGGTGCTGTACCCTCAGCGTTCAGGGAAGATTACGATTCCTTCCGGGAAATTGGATATTGTTTTGCGTGTGCCCGGACCGGCCAGACAGAGAAGCAGTGTATTCGATGATTTCTTCGGTTCGTCGTCTTATATAGATGTAAAGAAAGAATTGACAACGCCCCCTGTAACGATCGATGTCAAGCCGTTGCCGTCGGGTAAACCGGCGTCATTCTCCGGTGCGGTAGGCAATTTCACAATGACCTCCAGCATCAGTTCCAATAATGTAAAGACAGATGATGCCGTTACCGTGAAGGTGAAGATTTCCGGTAATGGAAACATCAAGCTGGTAAAGAATCCGGAAGTCGCTTTCCCGAACGATTTCGACGTTTATGATCCGAAGGTGGAAGTGGACATCAAGACTACCGCGGCAGGAACTTCCGGTACGAAGACGATCGAATATATGGCTATCCCGCGTTACGCAGGCGATTTCGAAATTCCGGCTATCGCATTCTCTTATTTCGATACGAAGACCGGTTCCTATAAGACAATTACATCCGAACCATACAAACTGCACGTAGAGCAGGGCAAGGGAGGGGGAACATCTTCTCCTGTTGTTTCTAATTTCAGTAACAAGGAAAGTGTTAAATATCTGGGTAAGGATATCCGTTACCTGAAAGTGAACGGCATTCATTTTGTTCCGAATAATGAACTGTTCTTCGGCTCATTCATGTACTATATGTGCTATCTGATTCCGGCAATCCTGTTCATTGTTTTCTTCTTCATCTACCGCAAGCAGGTGAAGGAAAATTCCAATCTGGCATTGGTCCGTACGAAGAAAGCCAATAAGATGGCGGTAAGACGTCTGAAAAATGCCGGCAAGCTGATGAAGGAAAACAAGAAAGAAGAATTCTATGACGAAGTGCTTCGTGCCTTGTGGGGCTACTTAAGCGACAAGTTGAGTATACCTCAGGCCAACTTGACAAAGGATAATGTCGAAACGGAACTGGCAAAGTATGGTGTGGATGACGCTTTGATCAAAGAATTTATGGATATCCTGAACACTTGCGAGTTTGCTCGCTATGCTCCGGCACAGGCCTCGGATGCAATGGATAAGCTATATGAACAGACAGTGGATGCCATTGGTAAAATGGAAAATACAATTAAAAAGTAACGCGATGAAGATGAATATAAATATGAAAAAGATCGTATTCTTTCTGCTGGTTCAATTCGTTACCTTAGGGGCATTTGCTCAAGAGGCGACGATTAAAGAGGCGGAAGTTGCCTATACGAAAGAAGACTATGGCAAGGCTATCGAACTCTACGAAGGGCTTCTGAAAACGCATGGCGAATCGGCTGAGATTTACTATAACTTAGGGAATGCCTATTATAAGGAGAACAAGATTGCCCCGGCCATCTTGAATTACGAGCGGGCTTTGCTGTTGGATCCGGGAGACGGGGATATCCGTTTCAATTTGCAGCTGGCACGTCAGAAGTCTGTAGACAAGATCGAGCCGGTGGGCGATTTCTTCCTGCACCGTTGGTTCGACAAGGTTCAGAACATGGGGGCTGCCGATTCGTGGGCGCAAATCGGTATTGTTTGTTTTATCCTTTTTATCGGCTGTCTGATCCTGTTCTTCTTCTCCAAGTGGATTCATTTGAAGAAGATCGGGTTTTATCTGGGGCTGGTATTCTTGGTGTTGGTCATCTTTGCCAATATCTTTGCCGGCAACCAGAAGGACGAGCTGATAAACCGGAAGAGCGCGATCGTGTTTGCTCCGACAGTGACAGTGAAAAGTTCTCCCGATGCAAGCGGAACCGACTTGTTTATTCTGCATGAAGGAACGAAGGTCTCTATCAAGAGCAAGTTGGGAGACTGGAATGAAATAGAAATGGAAGATGGAAATGTAGGATGGATGCCCAGCAAAGACATGGAAATCATTTAGGATTTGTGATTTATAACTTATGATTTATCATTGACGCATAAATTATAAATCACAAATCACAAATCTCCTTTTTCAATGGTTGAGAAAATATTAATTTACGAACGCGACGCGTTCTTTGCGCTTAACGGCAGCGACTCTGCTTTTCTGGATCGTTTTATGTGGATTTTCACAGGAAAGGCAGTTTGGCTGCCGTTAGCCTTTCTGATCCTGTTGGTTCTGATCTATAAAAAGAACTGGCGTGAGTCATTATTGATCCTATTGGCGATCGTATTGGTCGTTACGCTGTGCGACCAGTTTGCCTCTCACGTCTGTAAGCCTGTCTTCACCCGTTTCCGCCCGACTCACCATCCTGATTTTATGGATCAGGTGAAAACTGTTTTCGGATACCGGGGAGGACTTTACGGATTTATTTCCAGCCATGCTGCGAACGCTTTCGGTTTCGCGACTCTTATGGCATTGATCATGCGGGATAAGTTGTTCGGCTGGACAATCTTTTTCTGGGCGGCTCTTACTGCTTATACACGGGTTTATCTTGGGGTTCATTTCATTTCGGATATCGTGCCGGGAGCCATTTCGGGTGTGTTCTTCGGTTATCTGGTCTACAGGCTCTATTCTTTCAGCCGTTCGAAGTTGCTTCCTGTGCAGGTGAATAATGGGGAACCACTGTACTCGAAGAAACGTATCCGTCTCATCGTCTATGCAATATATGTGACGATCCTGATTATTATCGTTTTTAATGTACCGCTTGCGGCTTGTTTGCAAAAATGATACATGTCGTAAAGCATATTTATTTATATGGAATAATTTTGTTGCTGTAATTTATAATGACTAAGTTAGTGGCATGAAATTAAACAAAGTAATTAACCTTCAAAATAAGGAAGCCATGACAAAAACTATTACATTTAATGAACTTCGCAGACTGAAAGACAGCCTGCCTGACGGAAGTACTCACCGTATTGCTGATGAACTGGGAATCTCTGTTGAAACAGTTCGCAACTATTTCGGCGGGCATAATTTTAAAGATGGCAAAAGTTGTGGAATACATATTGAACCGGGACCAGACGGAGGCTTGGTAGTATTGGACGATACCACAATATTCGAGCGTGCTTTGCAGATACTTGCTGAAAACGAGGAAGTGTCGGAAGCACAGCAAGCGTAAAGAAATTCATTTTACAAAGAAATCCCATAGCTGAATCTGAAAAGACGCTGTGGGATTTTTTTTTCTCAACATTTAGTGATTTCCGATTGTTTAATTTATAAAAACACACGAGTATGGAAGATAAATTAGTAACGTTAGCGATTCACACGTTTGAGAAAGCTCAGATTCTCAAAACGATGCTTGAAACAGAGGGGATTGAAGTTTACATACACAATGTGAACCAAATCCAACCGGTAGTTTCGGCTGGTGTACGTGTGCGAATTAAAGAAAGCGATCTGCCTCATGCCTTGCGTATCATCGAAGACAGTAAATGGCTTAGCGAGGATGCCGAACAAGAGGAAAAAGCCGGTCATCAGGAAAAGAAGATATTGATACCGATAGACTTTTCCGACTATTCTATCAAAGCGTGTGAATTGGGAATCAACTATGCCCATAAAGTCGGAGCCGAAGTGATGATCATGCACGCTTATTTCAGCCCTTATTTCCCGTCTGCTATTCCGATGGGCGACACGTTGGCTTATCAGGTGAACGAGGAAGAGACGGCGCAGAATGTCCTGAAGCGTGTCCAGATCGATATGGAAAACATCTGTACATTGATCAACCGCAAGATACACTCTGGTGAACTTCCTAAAGTGAAATACAATTATGTGCTCCGCGAAGGTTTGCCGGAAGAAGAGATCATTGCCTATAGCAAGGAATATCATCCGTCATTGATCGTGATGGGGACTCGTGGAAAGAGCCAGAAAGATATGGACCTGATCGGCAGTGTCACGGGTGAAGTGATCGAGGTGAATAAGGTTCCTGTCCTGGCCATTCCCGAAAATGTGCCTTTTGAAGATTTGAGCGAAGCTAAAAATATAGCTTTTGCCACTTCCTTCAATCAACGCGACTTGGTGGCATTCGATGAGTTTATGGAAATCATCAAACCGTACAATGCCCACATTCATTTGTTCAATATCTCGACAAGTAAGAACGAATGGAATGAAATACGGCTGACCGGAGTCAACGAGTATTTCAAGAAGCAGTATCCGCAAGCACATATCACCCATACGGTGCTGGCCGACGGCGACCTGTTGCTGGCAATCGAAAAGTTTGTGCGGGACGAACATATCGACGTGATAGCGCTCAGTACCTATCGCCGGAATATCCTGGCACGTATGTTCAATCCTTCGATCGCCCGTAAGATGCTGTTCCATACCGACACGCCGTTGCTGGTGATGCATGCATAGGTCATGGTGAAACAGTTGGTGTTTACTACTAAACGGTAGATGACACGGGACACCCGGATAAACGTAGATTTTAGGGATCTACGTTTATCCGGGTAATCTATATAAAAGTTTTGCAAAACAACTGTCATACTATCATAATTGAATTTATATGCTTGTAAAACAGTATGTTATTTTATGATAGTTCCTGTTTTCAACTATCATTCATCTATCATAACCATCATAGTTAAAAACAATAAAGCATTATATGTCAATCTTCTATCAAATTCCAGATATCTTCTGAAGCTGATACAAAATAGATTAAATAGGCTCGTTTTTTCATGAAGACAAGCTGTTCTTTTACCAAAAACAACTTGAAAAGTTTCTTCAGACCCGGGTGGAAGGGTATGGGAGATCCGGGTGTGGAAGAGGTGGAGACCCGGATCTTCGTGAAACCGGGACGGGGATGTGGAGCTGTTTATCTGCCTTGTTTGAGGAGATTTTATGCACTGTTTCTCAAAAAATGAAGCCGACTCTTTTAAGGGTCGGCTTCATTTTTATTCTTCCACTTGCACCTTTACAATCACTTTGCGGATATTACCTTGGCCGATACCGGGAGCATGGCCATCTTCGGGGAAATAGATGGCGAACTGTCCCGGATAGATCTTGGTGTAGGCTGTAGGACGGTCGATATAGAAAGCGATGTCTTTTTGCTCGTTATAAGGAGTTGATTCTTCCTGCAGCTCACATCCCGGTTTCCAACCGATTTTCTCCACACCTAACAGAGGCATTTGGATGTCGATGTATTTTTTGTGTGTTTCGATAGCGGCATCTTTCTTTTCCTTGCCAAAGATACTGACAACGCTTACATATAAGCGAGAACCATCCAGTTCATGCTTACCATCTTCCACTTTAGAGAAGTCTGTAGATTTTAGATAGTCGAATGCTTTTTTGAATAGAGGATGCAGGCATTCGATTTTTTTTGTGTTGTTTAATGAATCAAGTATCATACGTCTTATTATTTAATTCGTTCATTCGTTTGATTACTGGCAAAGGTCGTATATTCGAATGTTAAATAATAGCCTTTATCTGCAAATAATTCTATTAAAATCAAAGAATATTTATTTGGCTACAAAATAACCGAATAAACCGTATCTTTGTTATACTAATGAAACAAATTTGACATTTAAACACGATATGAGAGAAACAGAAACGAAGGTATTGCCTGTTCTTGAAATGAGTTGTGCCGTCTGTGCGGGCAACGTGGAGAGTACGGTGCAGGCATTATCTGGTGTGGAGAAGGCAAGCGTGAATTTCGCTGCTGGTACATTGACGGTAACTTATAATCCGTCCGTTATCACTTTGGAGGTTATGCAAGCTGCTGTGCAGGCTGCTGGATATGATCTGATAGTCGAAGCCGAGGACCCTGTAGCCATGCAGGAAGAGAAAGCTCGAATGCATTATAAGATATTGAGGAGGAATACCATAGGAGCATGGACGTTGTCTATCCCGTTGGCGCTTTTAGGGATGGTGTTCATGCATGTACCGTTTGGAAACTGGATCATGATGGTGTTGGCTTTGGCTATTATGATCTTTTTCGGACGTTCGTTCTATGTGAACGGTGTGCGGCATGCCCTCAAGGGAAAAGCCAATATGGACACATTGGTCGCACTTAGTACTTCGATAGCTTTCCTGTTCAGCCTTTTCAACACCTTATGTCCCGGATTTTGGCTGGGAAAAGGACTGGAACCACATGTTTATTATGAGGCTTCAGGTGTGATCATCGCGTTCGTCTTGTTAGGCAAACTGATGGAGGAGCGGGCTAAGAACAGTACCTCTTCAGCCATAAAAGGATTGATGGGATTACAGCCTAAAACAGCTCGTTTGGTAACGGACGGTAGAGAAGAGGAGGTGCCTATTTCGAATCTTCAGGTCGGTAATGTAGTCAGTGTACGGCCGGGCGAAAAGATTCCAGTGGACGGGACGCTTTTACAGGGGAGCTCTTCGGTGGACGAAAGTATGCTAAGCGGAGAGCCGATTCCGGTGGAGAAAAATGCCGGTGACCGAGTGTTGGCCGGAACGATCAACCAGAAAGGCGCTTTTACGATGGAAGCGACAAGTGTCGGAGGTACGACCGTATTGGCCCAGATCGTGCAGATGGTTCAATCGGCGCAGGGAAGTAAGGCCCCCGTTCAGCGGATTGTAGACAAAATAAGTGGTATATTTGTACCGGTCGTCGTATTGCTTTCGTTTCTCACCTTTGTTTGTTGGTTGGTGATAGGAGGAGAAAGTTATTTTTCATATGCATTGCTATCTGCCGTTTCGGTGCTGGTTATTGCTTGCCCGTGTGCGTTGGGATTAGCTACGCCGACTGCCTTAATGGTCGGAATGGGAAAAGGGGCCGAACAGCATATCCTGATTAAGGATGCCTTCGCTTTGGAAAATCTATGCAAGGTTGATACGGTTGTTTTGGATAAGACCGGAACATTGACGGAAGGTGTGCCGGTTGTCACGGATTCGTATTGGATTTCAGATGACAATATCCGTTATTTGGATGTCTTGTACACAGCGGAGCAGAAATCCGAACATCCTCTGGCATCCGCTATTCTCTGTTGGTTGGAAGAATCCGGTGCAAAGGTCTGTGAGGCAGAAAATTTCGAGAGCCTGACGGGACGTGGCGTACGCATTCAGGTCGAAGGAGTTACCTACTGGGTGGGGAGCCAGGGATTGCTTGACATATTTCAGGCTGGTATTCCGGAAAAGGTACGGAAGCAAATCGGGCAATGGCAGGAAGATGGGCAAAGTGTTGTTTTTTATGGTCAGGAAACCCGCCTATTGGCAGTTCTGGCGATCTCGGACCGTATCAAGCCGACTTCTGCAGAAGCCGTTAAGGAACTGAAAAAGCAGGGAATAGAAGTACATCTTCTGACGGGCGACGGTGTCCGGACAGCCGAACGGGTTGCCGCAACCTTGGATATCGGTTATTATAAGGCGGAAGTGATGCCGAACGATAAGGAGGAATATATCATATCTTTACAGCAGCAAGGTAAGAAAGTGGCGATGGTCGGCGATGGCATTAACGACTCGCAAGCGCTTGCACGGGCCGATGTCAGCATCGCGATGGGAAAAGGAACTGATATTGCAATGGATGTGGCTATGGTTACGCTTATCACGTCCGACCTGTTGCTGCTTCCCGGTGCGATCCGTTTGTCCAAACAGACAGTCCGCCTGATTTATCAGAACTTGTTTTGGGCATTTATATATAATGTAATCGGTATCCCATTGGCTGCGGGCGTTTTGTTCCCGATAAACGGACTGCTGTTGAATCCGATGCTGGCGAGTGCAGCAATGGCTTTCAGTTCCGTCTCAGTGGTATTGAATAGTTTAAGATTGAAATTCATGAAATGAAAAAAATTATGATTTATGAATTATAATTTCATGGCAATATCCCTATTTTTGTATTCATAAATCATAAATCGTAACAGCTATGGCAACAATAAAATTTAAAACGAATGCAAAGTGTGGTGGATGTGTAGCGGCAATAGGTGCAAAGCTCAATACATTGATGGCTTCGGATGACTGGTCGATTGATTTGGCCGATCCGAATAAGGTGTTGGAAGTGAAAGTTGATCTTGCTCCTGCTATTGTGATTGCAGCAGTAAAAGAGGCCGGGTTCAAGGCCGAACAATTATAAGCGGATGGCTGCCAGGCAACGACAAACATATGGTGAAGAGGTTGCCAATGTCTTGACACATGGTGCCGGAATGCTTTTTGGAATGACCGCTATCATTATTTTGATGATGGCGGCTATCCGAAGTGGAAATCCTTGGGCGATCGGCAGTTTTGCTGTTTATGTCGTTTGTATGACACTTTCGTATGTGACGTCTACATTTTACCATGCTTCGACCCGTGCACGACAGAAAAGACTCTTGCGGCGGTTCGATCATGGTGCGATTTATTTGCATATTGCGGGAACTTATACGCCCTTTACGTTGCTGGCCCTCCGGCAGGAAGGTTATTGGGGTTGGTCACTATTCGCCGTCATATGGATCGCGGCAGTGGCAGGTGTCTGGCTGAGTTTCAGGAAGATGAGAAAGAAAGACCATCTGAAAACAGTTTGTTATCTGGCAATGGGTTGGGTAGTCATAATTGCTTTTAAACCCTTGTTGCATGTCTTTCGTGAAACCGGTTCGATGGATGTTCTGTATTGGTTGATCGGAGGAGGGCTATTTTATACGGTAGGCTGCCTGTTTTTCTTTTTAGACAAATATAAATATATGCATCCAGTATGGCATTTCTTCGTATTGGGCGGTAGTATCTGTCATTTTATATCGATATACTTGTTGGTATAATATGTTCCATCTTTACTTAGGATTGATTTGAAAACATGTTTATAGAGGATTGTATGCATTGGGGCACTTTTTTCTAACAATTCAAACCAATACATTCCCTCCATATGTGTTGTATAGCATCTTTATATTGTCTACTTTTGCGCCTAAGTAGGAATAGGTTTTATCAAGAGAGATGGCAAAGAGAAAAAGCGCAAGGAAACCGCGGAAAAAAGTTCAAAAGACTTCGTCTTTCCTTTCCACAGTGAAGCGAATGTTTATTGGCGCCTTTATTGTAGTGGCTTGTTTTATAGGGGTTCTGTTTATATATGATTATTTTGTTCCGATGGCCGGACACAAACCGGCGGCTCTGGAGAAAAAGGGACAGGAAGTCGTTTCTTCAAAAAAGGCTGCAACCGCTCCGAAACAAAAGATACAGGACAAAACATCTGCCTATAAGACTCTTGCCAAGTCTTCCACAAAAACATTTAAAATCCCCGCAAATACAGAGATACCCCGCCTAAAGGAGAAACGCCAGGAGCAGGTTATCAAGCACGAAGGATATACGGTTTCTTATAATTCCGAGTACCGTATAGCTAACTGGGTCGCGTACGAATTGACGGCAACGGAAGCCAAAAGCAAAAAGACGGAACGTTCTAATAAGTTTGTACCCGACCCGCAGGTGAAAGGTTCGACGGCGATGAACGAAGATTATACGCGTTCCGGCTACGATCGTGGCCATTTAGCTCCGGCAGGCGATATGAAATGGTCTGCAAAAGCCATGCGCGAGTCTTTTTACCTGAGCAATATCTGCCCGCAAAAACCGAAATTAAACCGGGGCATATGGAAAGACCTGGAGGAACAGTGCCGCTTGTGGGCGTTGGATAACGGTTCGCTTTTGATTGTTACGGGCCCCGTTATTACAGGCGATATGAAACGGTTGGGAAAAAACAGGGTTGCGATACCCAAAGCCTTTTATAAGGTATTGTGTTATCATACGGAGAAAGGCTATAAGGGTATCGGATTTCTTTTCGAGAATAGGGATTATAAAGATAATTCGCTGAAATCGATGGCGATACCTATCGACAGCGTGGAGAAGGCAACAGGTATTGACTTCTTCCCGTCTATCCCCGACGATCAGGAAAACGAAATGGAAGCGGCGGTTGATTGGAGCCGTTGGTCATTTTAATGCGTATATCCGAAAAATTATCGGAGGGTACACTTTGAAATCCGGTCGGAACCGGAACAATAGATTTTAAAAGAATGTTGTATTCTCTGGGTATGCAATTAATAGTCAGAATATAATAGTAATAATAAATAACTAAATGCAAGTTATCATGAATGGTAAATTAATCCCTGTTTTTGTATTGGCAGCATTGATGTCGTGTAGTCAGCCGCCGGTGAAGGAGCAAGGTCCCCGTCCGGTAAAGTTGGCGGAAGTGACCTCATTGAATCTTGTGGAAAAGTCGTTTAGCGGTGTCGTATCGCCGGATCAGTTCAGTGATCTGGCCTTTAAAATGTCCGGACCGCTGATTTCGCTGAAGGTGGATGAAGGACAAAAAGTCCGTACGGGACAGGTCGTGGCAGAGATCGACCCTCAGGATTTCAAATGGGAATATGAAGCGAAAAAAGCCTCTTTTCAAACTGCCGAAGCACAGTTGCAACGTGCGAAGAAGCTGTTATCCAAACAGGCTATTTCGAAGCAGGAATATGAAACGACCGAAGCTTCCTATTCGAATGCAAAGGCTGCATTCGAATATGCGCAGAATCAGCTGGAACAAACGAAACTGCGTGCTCCGTTCGATGGATTTATCCAGAAGAAATATGTCGAGAATTATCAGAAGGTACAGGCCGGGCAAGGGATCGTTTGCTTGATTAACCCGAACAAGTTGCAGATCCAGTATACGATGCCTGAAACGAACATTACCTATTTCTCGACTCCTTATCAGATCTATGTGGAGTTTGATAACTACAAGGGAATCCGTTTCAAAGCGAAAGTGAAGGAATATGTGGAAGCGTCTCCCGATGGTTCCGGCGTTCCCGTTTTCCTATATATCGACGATCCCGAATTTAATCTGAACAAATACAAAGTGGCTGTCGGCTTCTCCTGTCGCGTGGTGCTGCATATCGAGAGTGCAAGCTTTAACGAGGGAGCAGTGTTGGCGCCTCTTTCCGCTATTGTAGCGAGTGAAGAAAATAACGACAAATTTGTCTTTGTCTATAATGCCCAGTCGCAAAAGGTGGAACGTCGCCAGATCGAAGAATCCGGACTGGTAGGAAAAGACAATGTTATAATAACCAAAGGGCTGAAAGCCGGTGACCTGGTCGTTTCCGCCGGGGCTACCCGCCTGGTTGAAGGACAACAGGTAAAAGTATTAACAGATTAAGCTGATAAATAATGAATCTTCCAGTATATTCTTTAGAGAATAAGAAGATTATATATTTCTTTTTGGCTATCATGCTGATAGGAGGTATATATTCTTTCTTTAAATTGCCGAAGAAGGAGGACTCGCCTTTCGTAATCAAGCAGGCTGTTTTGGTTACGCAATATCCGGGTGCTACTCCTCAGGAGGTAGAAAAATTGATAACGGAACCTATCGAGAGGGAAATTCAGTCCATGTCGGATGTTTTTCAGATCAAGTCTGAATCTTATTTCGGCATGTCGAAGATCTCGATCGAGTTGCAGCCGACTTTGGCCCCGGATTATATGCCGGTCAAGTGGGACGAATTGCGTCGTAAGGTGGCTAATATACAGCCTCGCCTTCCGAGTGGTGCCTCTGCCATCAATGTGAGTGATGATTTCGGGGACGTGTTCGGTATCTATTACGCCCTGACAGCCGACGAAGGTTTTACCTACGACGATATGCGCGATTGGGCGCAGAAGATCAAGACCGAGCTGACTCCTATTCAGGGTGTGCAGAAGGTCTATCTGTTTGCGGAACAGACGCAGGTCGTGAATGTGCGTATCTCGGTTCCCAAGCTGGCGAACTTGGGGATCGATCCGAATTCGATTCAGCAAGTCCTGCAAACCCAGAACCTGCTGGTCAATACGGGTGAGATCATGACCGGGACCTACCAGCTTCGTGTACGTGCCGAAGGTACTTATAAAAGTATAGAGGATATACGCGACCAGCTGATCGTGACAAAGGGTGGAGGCGAAGTACGCCTGGGTGATATCGCAACCATCGAACGAGGCTATATGGACCCGCCTTCCAACCTGATGCGTGTGGATGGCAAACGGGCCATCGGTATCGGTGTGGCTACGGGTGCGAAAGATGATGTGGTGGCTGTCGGTGACGCTGTTGCCGAACATTTGAAAGAGATGGAACAGCTTTTCCCGATCGGTATGGAACTGAAAACCATCTATCCGGAAAATCAGATTGCCAACGAGGCGAATAACGGATTTATCCTGAATCTGATCGAATCGTTGCTCATCGTTATCGTGATTATCTTCCTTGTGATGGGATCGCGTGCAGGTATGCTGGTGGGTAGTTCACTGCTATTCTCGGTTGGCGGAACGTTGCTGATTATGCTGATCTGGGGTGTCGGGCTGAACCGTACGTCTCTTGCTGCTTTCATCATTGCGATGGGTATGCTGGTGGATAACGCGATTGTGGTGACCGATAATGCGCAGGTCGGTATCAAGCGCGGTCTGTCACGCTATCAGGCGTTGGTCGATGGGGCCACCAAACCGCAGTGGGCATTGTTGGGTGCGACCTTTATCGCTGTTTGTTCTTTCTTGCCGATGTATTTGGCGCCAGCTTCGGTGGCCGAAATTGTCAAGCCATTGTTTATCGTGCTTGGTGTATCCTTGGGGTTAAGTTGGATATTGGCTTTGACGCAAACGACGACTTTCGGGAATTTCATCTTGAAGGAGGCGAAACCGGGTGAATCCAAAGATCCCTATGACACCAAACTGTACCATAAGTTTGAAAATGTGCTGGGACGTCTGATCAAACGTCGTTATCTCACGCTTACTTCGGTGGTGGCAACCTTGTTCTTGTCTTTGTTCATCATGAGCATTATGCCGCAGAGCTTCTTCCCGATCATGAACAAGCCCTATTTTCGTGCCGACCTGATCTTCCCGGAAGGGTATGGGATCGACGATGTGGAAAGGAATGTGATCAAGATAGAAGAGTATCTCAAGAATAATGATAAGATCAAATCCTATTCGTTCACGCTGGGAGGTTCGCCGGTACGTTATTATCTGGCAAGTTCGTCTATCGGTCCGAAGCCGAACTTCGCCAATGTCCTGATCGAAACCAAGGACGCGAAAGATGCACAGAGCGAGGAAAACAAGTTCTATGAATATATGGTCGCCAACTATCCGGATATTTTGACTCGTTCAGCTTTGTTTGCTTTGTCTCCTGTGCCTGATGCTGCAATTGAAATCGGGTTTGTTGGCGATAATATCGATACGTTGGTGGCTCTGACACAGCGTGCACAAGAAATCGCCCGCAAGAACGACATGGTGATGGAAGTGCGCAACAGCTGGGGAAACAAGGTTCCGGTATGGAAGCCGTTGTACTCGCAGGAAAAAGGTCTCCGTTTAGGTATCACCCGTCAGCAGATGGCTTATTCGCTTCGTTCGGCAACCAATGGCGTGCCTTTAGGCGAATATCGCGAAGGAGATGTGTTTATGCCGATCCTGCTGAAAGATGCCGATCGCGATTCGATGAACCTGAACGATATCAAGACTTTGCCTGTCTACAGCGCCAAGGGGCGTTCTGTCAAAGTGGAGCAGGTGATCGACGACTTCTCGCTTGATTATGAGTACAGTGTCGTGAAGCGTTATAATCGTCAGCGTTATATGATGATGCAGTGCGAGCCGAAACGCGGAGCCAATACGATGGCTGCTTTCAGCCAGTTGTGGCAGGATATCCAGCAAGAGGTGCAGGTTCCCGAAGGATACAAACTGCAATACTTCGGCGAACAGTCTGAACAGGATAAAGGTAACAAGGCGATTGCTGCCAATATTCCGTTGATGTTCGGTCTGATCTATCTCACCCTGTTGTTCCTCTTCCCGAAATACTACCGGAAGCCGGTCTTGATTATGTGTATGTTGCCTCTGATCTTCATCGGTGTGGTATTGGGGTTGCTGGTGTTTGGCAAGTCGCTCGATTTCTTTGCCATGTTAGGTCTGTTAGGTCTGATCGGTATGAATATCAAGAATGCGATCGTGCTGGTGGACGAAATAGGATTGCAGCTTGACAGTGGCCTGGCGCCGGTCAATGCGGTGATCGAGGCAACCAAGACGCGTATCGTTCCGGTGACGATGGCATCGGGGACAACGATTTTGGGTATGTTGCCATTGTTGGGCGATGCCATGTTTGCCGGTATGGCGGCGACGATCATGGGAGGTCTGTTCGTTTCGACCATCCTGACCATCTTCGTGCTTCCGGTGACCTATTGTATATTCTTTAAGATTAAATCGGTATAATGAGTATGAGAAATAAAATAATTATCGGTTGTATGCTGTTGGGGGCTTTATCGGTGGGAGCACAGGAAAAGCCCGTCACGGCTGCGGACTACAAGCAGAAAGTGCTTGAATATAGCCGCCAGATCAAACAGAGTGCGGAAGAACGTATTGCGATGCAGCATGCTATCAAGGCGGCCAAGACCGCTTTCTTCCCGGCTGTCGATTTCTCCGGCAGCTACCAGTACCGTATCAATAAGTACGATTTGGATTTCGGCCCCGGCATGGCTGTCGAAATGGATCATAACACCTATAGTTTGGGAGCTACCGTAAGTCAGCCGATCTATGCCGGCGGACAAATCTACAACAATTACAAGGCCGCCCAGATACAGGGACAGATCGCTTCCGAGGCGGAAGACCTGACGACGGATAATATCGTGTATGCCGCCGACCTGAACTACTGGTCTGCTGCTGCCCGTAAAGGCATGTACGATGTCATGTGCCAGTATGTCGATATTGTGCAGGAATTGGCAAACGTGCTGACAACCCGTTTCAATGACGGGCAGATCAGTAAGACCGACCTCTTGCAGGTACAGTCCCGTTTGAAAGAAGCGGAATTGAACAAAAGCGCTGCGTACAAAGATTATCAGATCGCCTTGCAGAACCTGAATGTGCTAATGGGTGTTCCTCCTATGACACCGGTGGAGATTGCCGATGCCATCACGACGGTGCAGCCGTTGCCGATGCACATAGGGGAAGAGGCCGCTTTGCAGAACCGGCCGGACTTTACGATCTCCCGATTGAATGTTGAATACCAGAAGCGGCAGATCAACTTGTCAAAAGCAAAGTATAATCCGACACTGGCTATCGGTTTTCAGGGAACCTGGGGCACTCCGATGTTGAACGTGAAAGGGTCCGACCAGCTTTGGACACCTGCCGTGTTCGCCTCCCTGAAGATACCTTTGTTTCGTTGGGGAGCCCGTTTCAAAGAGGTGAATTCTCAGAAAGCTATCTTACGCAGTAAGGAATATGTTATGGATTACACCCGCGACCAGATTTCCCAGGAGGTAGCCAATTCCTGGACCAGCCTGACGGAAAACACGAAGCAGATCGATGTTGCCGAAGAGGCCTGCAAGATCGCTGAGGAAAATCTCGACCTGAATACGTTCAGCTATAAAGAGGGAAAACTTCCGATCCTCGATGTTCTTTCCGCCCAGCTTTCCTGGATTCAGTCCTATAGCAGCTTGATTCAGACTTGGTATCAGCAGAAAGCGTCTCTCGCCCAGTATAACAAGGCGGTGGGTATTCGTCGCTTGCAGTAATCGGAAAACACCTTTATCACAATCTTTTTAGGCACGGATTTCACGGATTTATACGGATGAATTTATTTTTTCCGTGTTTTCCGTGAAATCCGTGCCTAAATTATATCTATTAGTAAGCAAAATTTTGCTTCGACACAGCTCCCTGTCAAGAGCAGAAACAAATGCAAATATTATTGAAACTCCTTTTTCAGTTTCGCCACCCATTTCAGTATCCGTTCCTCCGTTTGTTCGGACTGGTTCTCGATATCGAGGGGAAGTCCCAGGAAATGTCCTTCCTTGACGGCCCGTGATTGGGTGAAGTGGTGATCGCTGACAGGCATGAAACCGATCAGCTCCGCATTGCTTTTGGTAAAGGCTTCCGCCAGAATGCCGATCCCATCGACGAAATTGTCGGGATAGCGTTCTTGGTCTCCGAGCCCGAATAGTGCGACTTTCTTGCCCGTCATGTCGATGGATTCTATTTCCGGCATGAACTCGTCCCAGTAAGTCGGCAGTTCTCCGTCGAACCAGGTGGAAGTTCCGGCAATGATATTGTCGAACGATTCGAACTCCTTGCGTGTCGCCCCTTCTATCGGGATCAGGACGACTTCGTTTTCTGTGAATGCTTCTTGTATTTTCAAAGCGACTACGGCTGTTTTAGCGGTTGTGCCACCATAGAATAAACCTATTTTCTTCATTTTGTATGTTGTTTATAGAAGGTGTGTCAAAACTATCCTGTTCCCGCGCCCCTCGCGGGATCGCATTAAAACCGGCCCTATAAAATCTGATTGATAAGGTCTGTCCTTTTGCGGCCCCGCATCAAGCGCGGGGACAAGAAGATTTTGATATACCCTCTTCATTAATATTCCAATAATGCTTTTGCTGCGTTGTAGATCCGTTCTTCTCCGGGCAGGATCGCCTTTTCGAGGACCGGATGGAAACCGACAGGGGTAAAGGTAGAACCGACGCGTTGGATCGGAGCATCCAGGTATCGGAACATTTCCGTGCCGACGATACCGGCTATTTCCGCTCCGAAACCTGAGAACACTTTGTCTTCATGTACGATCAGCACCTTGCCGGTTTTTTTCACGGAAGCGAAGATCGTTTCCGTATCGAGTGGGATCAGCGAGCGGATGTCGATGACTTCCACGTCCCAGTTATGCTCTTTCTTCAACCTCTCGGCGACACTGAGGCAGAAATGCGTGGTATTGCCATATGTGATCACGCTCAGGTCGCTGCCCGGCCGGCGGATACGGGCTTTCCCGAAAGGAACTTCGAAGTCTTCCGGCACAAAACCGGCTGCTTCGACCGAGTTATATTGCGCTTTCGGTTCGAGAAAGACGGTAAAACCCTTCGAACGTATGCTGGTGCGCAACAGTCCTGCCGCATCATCGGCAAACGAAGGATAGACGATGCGGGCTCCCGGAATGGAGGTCAGCGCCCCTTCAATCGTTTGCGAGTGGTAGAGCCCTCCGCCGATATAACCGCCCGATGCCAGGCGGAGTGTCAGGTTAGGGGTGAACTGTCCGTTGCTTCGCCAGTATTCGTGTGTACATTCGACATACTGCTCGATGGCCGGCCAGAAGTAGTCGGCAAATTCGGCTCCTTCCACCACGACATGTATTTTCGGGTCGAAGCGGCACATGCCGTTGGCCGTGCCTACAATGTAGTCTTCGGCAATGGGAGCATTGAAGATACGCTTCGGTCCGAACTCCTGTTGCATGCCTTTGGTGACGTTGAACACGCCGCCTTTGTCTTTGTTGGCCACGTCCTGTCCCCACAGGAATGTATCCGGGTTATGGCGGAATTCTGCTTTCAGTGTTTCGTTGATTGCGGTTACCAGTGTTTTCTTTTCGCCATTTTCTTCTTTGTGTGTGCCGTCTGTATATTTCTGCGGCAGGTAAGGTTCGGGCAAGACATAGTCAAAGATCGTTGCAGGATCGGGTTCGGGAGCCGCCATCGCTTTGCGGTTGGCTGTGCTCAGGTCTTTTTTTGCCTGTGCTTCTATCTGCTTCAGTTCCTCTTCGGTCAAGCGGTTGTAACGGAGCAGCATACGGCGGAATTTTTGCAGCGGATCGGCTGCTTTCACGTAGGCAAGTTCGTTTTCATCGCGATACAAAGTCTGCTTGTCGGAGTTCGAATGGGAGCCGATGCGCACGCAGTTTGCATGGACGATCACCGGATTATGCGTATTGATCGCATGTTCGCGGGCTTCGGTCATGGCGTTCATCGAGTCGAAAACGTCTTTTCCGTTGCAGTGGATGATGCGCAGGTTCTTGAAGCCTGAGAAGTTGTCGGCTACCTTGCGGTTGGCCGTCTGATCCTTTTTGGGGACGGAGATGCCGTAGCCGTTGTCCTGCAAGACAAAGATAACGGGGAGCTGCTCGTTGCTTGCCCCGTTGATGGCTTCGTAGACGTAGCCCTCGGAAGTGGCGGACTCGCCGTGCGAAGTGATCGCAACGCCTTTATGGTCGTAATAAACCATTGCACGGGCGACACCTACGGCGTGCAGGTCGTGTGTCCCGGTCGCCGAGGAGATGTTCTCGATATGCCACTCCGGCTTGGCGAAGTGGTTGGACATATGCCGTCCGCCGCTGGACGGGTCGGTCGCTTTCGAGATACCGTTCAGGATGATTTCTTCCGCCGTCATTCCGGCAGACAGGACGGTCAGCATATCGCGGTAGTAGGGAAAGAGGTAATCCTCTCCCCGGTGGAATACCTGCCCGATGGCGAGCTGGATGCCGTCATGCCCGGCATAAGGGGCATGATAGGACCAGCCTAAGGACTGGAGCAGGTAAGAAGGCGCCTTTTCATCGAGCGCCCTGCCGAGACTCATCAGGTAATACCATTTGCGAAGGGTCTCGGTATCGGTCGTTTTTATATCGTATCGTTTCATACTTGATTATTTTGTGTGTTGTTTTAATTGTTTTGTGATCTGTTACTTTTGGCTTGACCCAAAAGTAACCAAAAAGTCAAGGCTTAACCGTCCGGTCTACTCCGGGCAAAGACTACGCTGTCGCCTGCGAAACTCGCTTCGCTCAAACAGGGCAGGCTCCGGACGCTTCGTCTTTACCCTCCGCTTGACGCCCGTCCGCTTAGGCCTTTCCAAGAAAGCTCCGCTTTCTTTTGGGATTGCCGATACTGATCGTTCTTTTGCGGCCCCGTGCGGGGCACGGGGACAAGCCTGTTCCCGCACTTGATGCGGGATCACAAAGGAGCAGGCAGCATTGGCAATCCCTGAAGAGCCGTTAGGCTCTATCTCCGGCCTAAGCTGGTGAGCGTAAAGCGCAGAGACCGCAGTGAGCGTCCGGAGCGTCTGCTGTTTGAGCGAAGCGAGTTTCAGACGCGACAGCGAACGGAGGGAACGAAGTAGCGAAGCAGCTTAAGCCTTGACTTTTTGGTTACTTTTGGATCAAGCCAAAAGTAACAGATAAATCATCATTTATCCCAGTTCTCCAGATAATCCGCTACGCGTCGCAGGAACTCTCCACCCAGTGCTCCGTTGATGATCCGGTGGTCGTACGACAGGGACAGGTACATCTTGTGGCGAATTGCGATTGTATCTCCTTCGGGTGTCTCCACGACGGCCGGTTTCTTTTCGATGAAGCCGACGCCTAAGATGGCTACCTGTGGCTGGTTGATGATCGGCGTACCGAACAGGCTCTTGAACGAACCGAAGTTGGTGATCGTGAAAGTTCCGCCTTGTATATCGTCTGGCATCAGCTTACCCGTGCGTGCTTTGGCGGCAAGAGTGTCGATGTTGGCAGCAAGGCCGTTCAGATTCAACTTGTCTGCATCATGAATAACCGGTACGATCAGGTTACCGTCGGGTAGCGACACGGCGATACCCAGGTTAATATGCTTTTTCAGAATGACTTTGTAGCCGTCGACCGAAGCGTTCACGTGCGGGAATTCAGCCAGTGCCTTTGCTGTAGCTTCCGCTATGGCAGGCATGAAAGTGAGTGCTACACCTTCACGTTTGAAAAATGCGTCTTTCGTGCGGTTGCGCCATTTTACCAGACGGGTGACGTCGGCTTCGACAACAGTTGTAACGTGGGGAGACACTTTTTTCGACATGACCATATGGTCTGATATGATACGGGCAACGCGGTCCATTTCGACCGTTTCGTCTTCGGTGACAGATGCCGGGTTGCGTCGATCGTCGATGGTGGGCTGCGTCGGTTGGTGATGGTGGACACCATCGACCGGAGAAGGTGGGTTACGTCGATCGGAGATGGTGGGCTGCGTCGACGGTTGACGCAAGTTTTCGGTATCACTTTGTGGGGTGATGCCACTTTTCTTGGTCGTGATATAATCTTTAATATCTTTTTTACTGAGTCGTCCTTCATAGCCGGTTCCCGGAATCGCGTCCAGTTCGGCTTGCGATATTTTGGCTTCCTGTGCTAATTTCAGCACGATGGGAGAATACCATCTTCCGTCTTCTTCCTTGGATGATTTGACGGGCTGGGCGGGTTCTGCCGGTACAGACTGTACCATTGTGCTTTCGTCGCTTTTAGCTGCGGCAGGAGTGGTACTTTCGGGTGCTTCTCCCTCTTCGCCTTCCAGTTGGATCAGGGCGACGGTTGTACCGACGGCCACCGTATCGCCTTCGGAAAACAGCAGTTCGAGCACCTTTCCTGCAACCGGAGAGGGTATTTCCGCACTGACTTTGGCGGTGCTCACTTCAAAGAGGACATCGTCTTCTTGAACAGCGTCGCCTACTTTGACGGACCAGGAGACAATCGTCCCTTCCGTGATGCTTTCGCCCAGTTTGGGCATTTTTATTTCAAATGTCGACATAGTTTAAATGTGTATTTTATGTTCTGATATTGAAGTTCCAGGCCGACGTCGCGTATTTGTTGTCACGTAGGGACCGGATGGCGTTCAAATCGTCTTCAGTGAATGAATAGGGACGGGTGTCCGTCTTGTTTTCTGTAAAATAGTTCAGGAGTGCGTCTCTGAATTCTCCGATAGATACCGCTTTACGGGTATAGGTGCATATGTTGGTGACCGGGCTTCTTACGGATTTGACATAAAAAGGAGCGGGCTTCATTTCTTTTTTTTCCGGTTTCCGTTCTGTATTTTTGAGGGCGGTCGTCAGGCGATACAGGTCGGTGGAGAAAAGGAGGGTGGCGTGGTGCAAGATCCTTCCTTTGTGGATGGATTGCGCACTGCCCGATATTTTCAACCCGTCGATCGTGAGTGCCTGCCGCTCGTCAGCCTCTGCCCGGATGCCGAATGTGGCAAGGAAGGCGATCAGCCGGGCTGTGAATGTGCCGGATGCGAGTTCCTTGCTGTTTTGTATAAAAGTGATATTCAGGTTGCCGGAATCGTGATAGACGGCTCCGCCACCGGAATAACGGCGTACGACTTTGATATGCTTCTCTTGAATATAGTTTCGGTTTATCTCGTCCCATACGTTCTGGTGCTTGCCGATGATGACGGACGGTTCGTTCTGCCACAACATGAAGATGTCGTCCGAAAAGTTCTTGAGCAGATACTCCTCGGCAGCCAGGTTGAACCAGGCATCCGTGTATGGATTGTTGATATAAAGCATTATCAGAGGTAGAGACTTTCATGTATCGCCTCTCCGACAGTCGGATGGGGAAATACGGTTTTCTTGAATTCATCGACCGTATAACCGTGCTCGACGGCGATACCGGCAATGACGATGATCTCCGATGCCGGATTTCCCACCAGATGGCAACCGATGATCTGGCCGTTCACGTTTGTCAGGAGCTTGCATAGCCCGTTGCCGGTTTCGTTTTCGGCGACAAAGCGGCCGGAATAGGTCATCGGTATCTTGACAAGGTTGTAATATTCTCCACTTGCCTTCAATTCCTCTTCCGTCTTGCCGACACCAGCCACTTCCGGATTGGTGTAGACGACGGCGGGAATAGCCCTGTAGTCCATCCGTTCCTCATTCCCCAGAATATGGTTGACAGCAACCTCACCTTCCCGATAGGCTGTGTGGGCCAGTTGCGAGAATCCTGTGATATCTCCGGCTGCATAAACGTGCGGATGGGAGGTCTGCATATATTCGTTCACTCGGACGCCCCGGCGGTCCGTCTCGATGGAAAGGCTTTCCAGGCCTAAATTTTTGGTAATTGCCCGGCGGCCTACGCTGACCAGGATTTTGTCTGTGGAGATCGCATTCGTCTTGCCGTCTTTTTCGACAATGACCTCTTTCGGGTTGACTTCGGTCACTTTTGTGTTCAGATGAAATTCCACCCCTTTCTTGGCATATTCGCTCCGGAGCATGGCGGAAGCCTCTTTGTCCATCGCGCCGAGTATTTCCGGCATCATCTCGATCACCTTTACTTTTACTCCCATGCTGGTAAAGAATGAAGCAAACTCGATCCCGATGACACCGCCGCCTATGATGGCAAGTTCTTTAGGAAGTTCTTTGCTGTCGAGCGCTTCCCGCGAAGTCCAGTAGTCTACGTCCGAGAGGCCCTTGATGGGAGGGATTACCGTTTCGGAACCGGTACAGAGGAGTACGTTTTTGACGGTGAAAAGGTCGTTTCCGCAGTCTAAGCGGATCCTTCCGTCCGTTTCCCCGTTCAACACGGCAGTACCCTCGACGATCGTGATCCCGCTCGAAGTGAGCCGCATCTTCACACCGGATGTTAGCTTTTTGACAGTCCGGTTCTTCCGCCTGATGATCTTGTCCATGTCGAAAGACGGTGTTCCTTCCGGTGAAATGCCATATTTGGAGGATGTTTTGAAACTGTCCAATATCTTGGCGGAGTATAATAACGTTTTTGTGGGAATACAGCCTTCGTTCAGGCAGACGCCTCCAATGGCGTTCTTTTCAAAGAGGACGGTTTTCAGGCCTCCTTCGGCTGCCCGTTCGGCTGCGGTATAGCCGGCCGGTCCTCCTCCTATGATTGCAATATCGTAATTCATGCTTGTGCTCTTTTACTTGAAAACCAGGACTCTTTTGTCTAACGGTTTGATCTCTTTCGGTCCGGGTCCTTCCGTCGGCGTTCCGAAAGGCATCTGTGCCACCAGTTCCCATTTCGGGTCGAGTTTCCATTCCGCATATACCGTTTCGTCGATCAGCGGATTATAATGTTGAAGGGACACGCCTAAGCCGGCATCTTCCAACATTGTCCAGATCGCCAGCTGGTGCATGGCAGATGTTTGCTGTGCCCAAACCGGAAATTTGTCGTAATAAGTAGGGAAGGAGTCTTGCAGCTGTTCAACTACCGCTTTGTCTTCGAAGAACAGGATCGTTCCGTAGCCGGCAGCCAGACTTCCGTCTATTTTAGCTTCCGTCCCTTTGAAGACTTCCGCTGAAACAAGTCTCTTCAATGTCTCTTTCGTTATCTCCCAAAGCTTTTTATGATTCTTGCCTAACAGCAATACGATGCGGGTAGATTGCGAGTTGAAGGCAGAAGGGACGTTCATGACTGCGAAGTCTATGATTTCTTTGATCTGTTCGTCTGATATCGGAGAACTGTTCGTGATGTGGTAATAAGTTCTGCGGTGTCTCAATGCTTCTTTAAAATCTCGTGTCATATTAAATGCGTTTTTATTTTATGTTTCTTTAAAAATGAAACCATCCCGAGTTTGATTTTGTTGCAAATACGTCCCGTTGTTTCTCGAATGTACAGATAGAATTAATTTATCACGGGCGGATTACCGGTGAAAAGGCTGTATCTTTGTCTCCCAAAAAGAGCAAAAGAAATGATAGGGAAAAAAATACCGGTCGTTTTTCGGATCATGTTTGTCATATGGGTGATCCTACAGGTTTGCCTGGTAATAAAATACTGGGATATGCCCAACCACGATGATGCCCAAGCTTATGTGAAACTGGCTTCGGAATGCATCGCGAGGGGCACTTGGTATCCGGACGTGCATAACCAATATGAGGATTTTATTTTCGGTCCGGGGTATGTAAACCTTTTGATCGGGATCTATCATCTTTGCGGATCTTTCTCCTTTGTCCGGTTGCTGAATTTATTGATGAATATTGCAATGGTATTTGAAATACGGAAGTTGGCCGGACGGATGTTTTCGAATAAAACGGGGTATTACGCTGCTATTTTATATATGTTGATTTTTTCGAACCTATATGCTCCGATAGCTGTATTGACTGATTTGCCTTTTACTTTCCTACTATTGACAGCCCTGCTGCTATGCAACGTTCGCCGGCTGTTTCCTGTGGCTGTCGCCGGCGTGCTGATCGCTGTGGCTAACTGGTTCCGTCCTCTGGCAATTGTCTTTTTATTCGTGATTTTGCTCCTTTTCATCGTGCAAAAGCGCCGGTGGCAGTCTTATGCAGCATTGGCCTTGCCGCTTGTCTTGACTGTTTTCCTGATCGGGCGGAGTGCGAAGGAGAGAACCGGCCATTTTGTCTATCAAGCGGTGTCCGGAGGCTATAACTTAGCGATGAGTTCTTTTGATGAAGCAAACGGTTTAGTCAATTTTAACGGCTTCGGTGATCCGGACAATTATATTTGCCTTCCTCCCGGAGATTATACCTACATGGAGCGGGACAGCCTGCTGAAGCGTGCGTCAGTCCGCTGGATATCGGAGCATCCGTTTAAGTATGTTTCCCAACTGCCCTTCAAGTTGGCTGCTTTGTATTGTGAAGATACCTGGACGGAGCGTGTAAAGCCGGATATGGGATTTAGAGTAGTTCTTTCAAATGTGGAGGGTAATAATCTGAAGATAATGGAGTTAATCGTTTCCCTGGCGTTGAAAAGCATTGTCTATTACACGGTGCTTTTACTATTCTTTTATTACGTTTGGACGAACCGGCGCGATCTGTTACGAGAGCGGAATCTCTATCTTCTGATCCCTGTTTTAGGCACAGCAGTAACGGTTTTGTTCGTGATCACTTCCCGTTATCATTATCCTTATTTGTTTGCGATAACAATCTATGCGGCAGCGGGTCTTGACGCCTTTATACAGAATGAATTAAGGAAAAATAGCAGAAAGTGTTGATTTATTTGTAGATTTCTTGTGTGTGAATCAAAATAATTTGTACCTTTGTGCCCCGTAAAAGAAGAGAAACTCTATTAGAATCTTTGTTTTTGTTCGTGATGCAGTTCAAAAAGGGAAGACACATAGCAGGAGTTGACTTAATTTCGTAATATTAAAAAGTAAAATTAGCAATGTCGAAAATTTGTCAAATTACCGGAAAAAAAGCAATGGTTGGCAACAACGTTTCTCACTCTAAGAGAAGAACGAAACGTAAGTTTGATGTGAACCTGTTTACTAAAAAGTTCTACTGGGTAGAACAGGATTGTTGGGTTAGCCTGAATATTTCAGCCGCTGGCTTGCGTACTATCAATAAACTTGGTTTGGATGCAGCAATTAAGAAAGCTGCTGAAAAAGGTTATTTAAACGCTTAATTTGAGGAGGAAATAAGAAATGGCAAAGAAAGCAAAAGGTAACAGAGTTCAGGTGATTCTTGAATGCACCGAGCACAAAGACAGTGGTATGCCGGGTACATCTCGTTATATTACAACAAAGAACAGAAAGAATACAACTCAGAGATTGGAGCTGATGAAGTATAATCCTATCCTGAAGAAGATGACGTTACACAAAGAAATTAAGTAAGAGGAGATTAAACAATGGCAAAAAAAGCGGTTGCAACATTTAAGAAAGGTGACGGTCGTACCTACTCTAAAGTAATCAAGATGGTTAAGTCCCCGAAGACTGGTGCTTACATCTTCCAGGAAGAAATGATTCCTAACGAAGCTGTTAAAGATTATTTCGCTAAATAACGGAGCGTAATATCAAGATACGAAGAGAGGTCCTTTTCCATAGCGGGAAGGACCTCTTTTTTTGTCTTCATTCGGGTGGTTATATGGAATATTTTCATACTTTTGTGTGGGCGAATCTGCAGCTGTCCGATTGGGAGCAGTCTGTGAATCGAACCTACAACACGTTGATAAATAATAAATAGAAATAAATTAATAATTAAGAACCATGAGATTTGATGTATCCAGCACAGCGTTGTTATCACGTTTGCAATCTATTAGCAAAGTTATTGCTTCTAAGAATTCATTACCGATCCTGGACAGTTTCCTTTTCAACCTGGAAGGTAATAAACTTACTATAACAGCTTCGGATGCTGAAACACGTCTGGTTACATCCGTTGACGTGATGAATGCACAAGGAAGCGGACTTTTCGCGGTTTCGGCAAAAATCTTGCTCGACCCGTTGAAGGAGTTGCCCGAACAGCCGCTGACTTTTGATATTAACGACGATAACCTGGAAATCTTTATCCATTTCCAGAATGGTAAATATAATTTTATCGGACAGAAGGGAGATACATATCCGCAGCAGAAACCTCTGAATGAGAATGCAATCTCTATCATGATGGACGCGCAGATGTTGTTGAACGGTATCAGCCGTTCGTTGTTTGCAACGGCTGACGACGAGCTTCGTCCGGTAATGAACGGTATCTATTTCGATATTCACACGGACGATTTGACATTCGTGGCTTCCGACGGTCATAAGCTGGTGCGTCTGCGCAATCTTTCGGTAAAATCACCGGAAAGAGCTTCTTTCATCTTGCCGAAGAAGCCCGCGAACCTGTTGAAAGGCCTTTTATCAAAGGAAGGAGAGATGGTCAGCATCAAGTTTGATGATAACAATGCTTATATCAACTGTGCTAATTTCGAAATGGTATGCCGCCTGATCGAAGGTCGTTATCCGAATTACAACAGTGTGATTCCGCAGGAAAATCCTTTCAAGGTGACAATCGACCGTATCTCTTTCCTGAATGCCTTGAAGCGTGTTTCCGTTTTCTCCAATCCGGCCAGCAGCCTTGTCAAGTTGCAGCTGAAGGAGAACGAAATGCTTGTTTCCGCACAGGACATCGATTTTTCTACTTCCGCAGAAGAGAAAATTGTTTGCAGTTTTGACGGAACCGAATTAAGCATCGGTTTCAAGGCAACTTATCTGATTGAAATACTGAGCAACATCAATTCGGAAGAGGTGATACTCGAATTGGCTGATCCTTCGCGTGCCGGTCTGATCGTTCCTTCTGAAAACGAAGAAAACGAGGATTTGCTGATGCTGCTGATGCCTATGATGTTGAATGATTAAAATATAAGAAATGCAGTTAAACCTGAAAAATCCGTTAGTCTTCTTCGACTTGGAGACGACGGGTATTAATATTGTCAAAGACCGTATCGTGGAAATCTCTTTTGTCAAGGTTTACCCGAATGGAAAAGAAGAATCTAAAACGAGACGGATCAATCCGGAAATGCCCATTCCACCGGAGTCGACCGCTATTCACGGCATCACCGACGAAGACGTAAAAGACTGTCCTACCTTTAAAGAAATAGCCAAATCGTTGGCAGCCCAGATAGAGGGGTGTGATTTGGCAGGATATAATTCCAATCGCTTTGATATCCCTTTGTTGGCAGAAGAATTTCTGCGTGCAGGTGTCGATATCGATTTGAACAAACGCAAGTTTGTAGACGTACAGACCATTTTTCATAAGATGGAACAGCGTACGCTTGCGGCCGCTTATAAGTTCTACTGTGACAAGAGCCTTGAAAACGCCCATACGGCGGAGGCCGATACGATGGCGACTTATGAAGTGTTGAAAGCGCAGTTGGACCGGTATCCGGAGTTGCAGAATGACATTAATTTCCTTTCCCAATATTCGAGCTATACGAATAATGTGGACTTTGCCGGACGTATGGTATATAACGACAAGGGGGAAGAAGTGATAAACTTCGGTAAATATAAAGGCCGTCTGGTAGAGGAAGTGCTGAAGAACGATCCCGGATATTATTCCTGGATAATGAATGGCGACTTCCCTCTGAACACCAAGAAAATACTGACTGAGATAAAATTGAGAGGTTTTAATTCGAAATAAGGACCATGAATAATTTTGAGTTTTGTAACCCTGTAAAGGTTGTTTTCGGCAAAGGTTCCATAGCCCGTTTGTCCGCTTTGATTCCGGAAGGAAGTAAAGTGCTGATGGTGTATGGCGGCGGTAGCATAAAGAAAAACGGCATCTACGGCCAGGTGACGAAGGCGTTGGAAGGATTTGAAGTGACCGAGTTTCCGGGAATCGAAGCAAATCCGCATTACGAAACCTGCATGAAGGCCGTGGAGGTCGTCAAAGAGAAGAAGATCGATTTTTTGTTGGCTGTAGGCGGAGGTTCGGTGATCGACGCTACGAAGTTCATCGCGGTGTCTGTCGGTTTCGAAGGCGATCCGTGGGATATTCTTTCGAAAGGTGGCGAGATAAAGAATGCCCTGCCTTTGGGTACGGTACTTACATTGGCCGCGACCGGTTCGGAGATGAACGAACGTTCGGTCATCTCCCGTGTATCGACTTGTGAGAAACTGAATTTCGCCAGTCCGCTGGTATTCCCGAAATTCTCTGTACTGGACCCGGAAGTGACCTATTCGCTCCCTGCGCGTCAGGTGGCAAACGGGGTGGTCGACTCTTTTATTCATGTAGTGGAGCAGTATTTGACTTATCCGGTCAATGCAAAAGTGCAGGATGCCTTCTCGGAAGGACTGATGCGTGTCATTCATGAAGAGGGGTTGAAGGTCTTGGATAATCCGAACGATTATGATATCCGTGCCAACCTGATGTGGGCGGCAACCAATGCGTTGAATGTCTGGATCGGGCAGGGGGTTCCGCAGGACTGGTCTTCCCACCGCATGGGGTATGCGCTAACGGCGCAGTTCGGCCTGGATCATGCACAAACATTGGCGATTCTCTTGCCGGGTGTCATGACTTATATGTTTAAGGAGAAGCAGGTCAAACTGGCTCGTATGGGGGAAGTAGTTTTTGGTATTACGGATGGAACGGAAGAGGAAAGGGCGCGTAAGGCAATCGTCGCCTGCGAGGATTTCTTCCGCCGGATGGGACTGAAAACGCGCCTCGGTGAATGTGGCATTGCAGAAAAGGATTTGGATGCCCTTGCCGTTCCTGTGGACAAACAGGGGTGGAAATTGGGTGAACATCACAATATAGATAGCCGTGTGGCGCGTGAGATAATGGCGTTACGCTTGTAATAAAACATGGAACAAGGAACTTCTCTTTCAAAACATATATGTTTCGTTTTCAAAACACCTATGTTTTAAAATCAAAACACCTATGTTTTAAAAGAGGGGTACTACATATCGAATAAAATGCTGAAAGGTAAACATATCATATTGGGGATAACAGGGAGCATCGCTGCCTATAAAGCTGCCTATATTATCCGTGCCCTCGTGAAGAAAGGGGCGGAGGTGCAAGTTGTCATTACCCCTGCGGGAAAGGAATTCATTACGCCGCTTACATTATCCACGTTGAGCAGCCATCCGGTGATCAGCGAGTTTTTCTCGAATCGCGACGGCACGTGGAACAGCCATGTCGATCTTGGTCTCTGGGCTGATGCCATGCTGGTAGCACCGGCTACTGCTTCGACGATCGGAAAGATGGCGAATGGCATTGCTGACAATATGCTGGTCACGACATACTTGTCATGCAAGGCTCCGGTTTTTGTCGCTCCGGCGATGGATTTGGATATGTTCGCACATCCTTCCACAAGGCAGAATTTAGACCGGCTCCGTTTGTTCGGCAACCGTATTATCGAACCTGCCGAAGGGGAACTTGCCAGCCATCTGGTGGGTAAGGGGCGTATGGAAGAACCTGATAAGATCGTGGCGGTCCTGGAAGATTTCTTCGCTTCCCAAACCCGGCTTGAAAAAAAAAAGATTGTAATAACAGCCGGTCCGACATATGAAAAGATAGATCCTGTGCGTTTTATAGGTAACTATTCTTCTGGAAAGATGGGGTTTGCATTGGCGGAAGCGTGTGCGGAGCAGGGAGCGGAAGTGACATTGATCGCAGGACCGGTGTCTTTGACGGTAGTTCATCCGAATATCAAACGGATCGATGTCGAGTCGGCCGAAGAGATGTATCAGGCGGCCATAACTGCTTTTCCGGAGGCGGATGCCGGTATCCTTTGTGCCGCTGTGGCGGATTATCGCCCGGATGAGCAGGCAAGCGAAAAGATCAAGAGGGAAACGAAAGGAGAAATGTCGCTCCGTCTGGTTCCGAATAAGGACATCGCAGCTTCGTTAGGGGCGATCAAGCGTGAAAACCAGATCTTGGTAGGTTTCGCATTGGAAACAAATAATGAAATGGCCCATGCGGAAGGAAAGATGAAGCGGAAAAACCTCGATTTTATCGTGTTGAATTCTTTAAAGGATGCAGGTGCCGGTTTCCGTTGCGACACGAATAAGATCACGATCATCGACAAGGAAGGCGGGACGATTGCTTATCCGTTGAAGAGCAAACAGGAGGTGGCCGTTGATATTGTAAATAAATTGGCAACATTATTAAAATGAGAATGATTAAGAAATTGTTATGCATATGCTTGTTGGGAGCTGCTCCCTTTATAGGTAAGGCGCAGGAGCTGAATGCCCGCATCACTATAAACAGTGATAAGGTACAGAGTACGAATAAACAGGTATTCAAAACCTTGCAGGATGCATTGAATGATTTCGTCAATAACAAAAAGTGGACGGATGCTACTTTTGCCATGAACGAACGTATCGACTGTTCCATGACTCTCATCATCAACGAAATGGTATCGGACAATAGTTTTAAAGGCGAGATACAAGTGCAGGCCCGCCGTCCGGTATATAATTCCAGCTATACGACTACGTTGCTGAATTATCGTGATACGGAACTCTCTTTCGACTATACCGAATTCGAACCGTTGGAATATACGGAAAATACATTGAACAGCAATCTGATTGCAACGGTTGTTTTTTATATCTATACGATCCTCGGACTGGATTTCGACAGTTTTTCTCCGAAAGGTGGCACTGCTTTCCTCGAACAGGCCATGCAGATTGTGAGCCTGGCACAGGCGCAACCTACATGGACAGGGTGGAAAGCTTTTGAAAACGACCGTAACCGCCATGCTTTGGCAACGGCTCTGACGGACAATACTTCGGAACTGTTCCGGGACATGTGGTATAATTATCATCGTAAGGGGCTCGATGAAATGGCTGCAAATCCGGATCGTGGACGTACGACTATAATCGGTCTGCTCCCGGTTCTGGAACAGGTGAAAAGTGCCCGGCCGACATCTCCGTTGCTTCAGATGTTCGCTGATTCCAAACTGGATGAAGTCGTTTTGATCTATTCGAAAGCAACTACACAGGAAAAGCAGGAAGGTTATAAAATGTTGTCCAATCTGTATCCTGCTCTCACGACGCGTATGGAATCGCTTAAAAAGTAATCTGGAATAGCTATGCTGAAGTCTTTATTTATACGTAACTTTGTTCTGATAGACAGCTTGGACATTAAGTTTGATAAAGGTTTTTCTGTGATAACCGGCGAGACGGGTGCAGGAAAGTCTATTATATTGGGGGCCCTATCCCTGGTCTTGGGACAGCGTGCGGATGGAAAGAGTATTAAGAACGGTTCTGAAAAGTGTGTGATAGAAGCAGTCTTTGATGTCTCCCGATATAAATTGGAAGAATTTTTTCTTACGAATGACTTGGAGTATGATGCGGAGATTTGCATTCTTCGCCGGGAATTGTTTGCATCAGGTAAATCCCGTGCTTTCGTAAACGATTCGCCTGTCCCGCTTTCTGTAGTGAAGGAATTGGGAAGCCGGCTGATCGATATCCATTCGCAGCACCAGAATCTTTTGTTGGGAGATAACCGGTTTCAGCTGAAAGTAATCGATGTAATGGCCGAAAACGATATCCTGTTGATTCTTTACCGAAAGGAATACAGCCGATACCTGTCTCTGAAAAAGGAACTGAAAGAGTTGACCGAAAAGGCTCTCCAGACCAAGCAGGAGGAAGACTATGTACGTTTTCAGTTGGAGCAGTTGGCCGATGCCGGTTTGGTTGCTGGTGAACAGGAAGAACTGGAACAGGAGCTGGAAACCCTTTCTCATGCCGAAGAGATAAAAGGTTCTCTTTATAAGATAACCCGATTGCTGGACGGGGAGGAACAAGGAGCTGTCCAACTGATAAAAGAGGCCCTTTCCACCGCAGACAGTCTGGAACGTTATTATCCGAAAGCGAAAGAAATAGCCGAGCGTCTGCGTTCTGCCTATATCGATATGAACGACCTGGCTTCCGAAACGGAAGTCCTGAAGGAGGACATAGAATTTAATCCTGAGCGCTTGGATTGGGTGAACGAACGTCTTAATACGTTATACACCTTGGAACAGAAACACCGGGTTTCCAAAGTCGAAGAGCTGATGGAGTTGCTGGATAAATATAATAAGCAGCTGAAGGAGATCGATTCTTTTGATGAACAGATCGAATCGTTGAAAAAGCAGTTGGAAGTCTCTCACCAGGAACTGCTTCAACAGGCAGCCGTATTGAGCGAGCAGCGTAAGATCGCCTCGAAAGCCATCGCTTCCCAATTGGTAGAAATGGTTGTCCCGTTAGGCATGCCGAATATGCGATTTGCGATCGATTTCGTACCTAAACAGGAACCGGAAAGCGATGGAATGGATGAAATCCGGTTTATGTTTTCCGCCAATAAGAGTGCGGAACTGCAACCGGTGGCCCAGACGGCATCCGGAGGCGAAATCTCCCGCCTGATGTTATGTATCAAGGCGATGATTGCCGGATTTACGGCGTTGCCTGCCATTATCTTTGATGAAGTGGATACGGGGGTTTCCGGGGATATAGCCGATAAAATGGGGGATATCATGCAGGAACTAGGTACGAAGATGCAGGTTTTTGCCATTACCCATCTCCCCCAGATCGCAGCAAAAGGGAAAGACCATTATTTTGTTTATAAGGAGGATACGGATGAAAGGACCGTAACCCGTATCAGGAAAATGAATAAAGAAGAGCGTGTAAAAGAGATTGCGCGTATGCTGAGCGGTGCTTCGTTGACCAGTGCTTCTATTGCAAATGCGAAAGAGCTGTTGAAATCAAAGATTTAAACCTTTTCATCGCGATCCGGTCATAATAGCAACAGAGTGTAAGTGCTAATTTAAAATTGAGAGACATGAAGAAATTGAGTATTCTATTAATAGCGATCCTTTTTTGCAGCTTGCAGGGACATGCACAATTTTGGATCAGTTTCGGATGGAATGAACCCCATTGCCAGAACTGCCTCTGGATGGAACAGGCAATCCGCATGACGAACCGTCAAGCTGCCGAGTATCATAAGATCATTCATCGGTACGGAGAGAAGATCGAGCGTGAAGCACGCAAGCATTATCGCTATTGGGATCAGTCTGCCCGGAAGATATATAAGTTGCGTATGGAACGGGACCGGAAATTACAGCGTATCCTTTCGCCTTCGCAGTTTCGTTTGTATGTGCGTTTCGTCCGTGAGGCACCGACACGCATCCATGACTGGAGAGGTTGGTACAATAATCCGCATTATCCGCACTACCGTCCGTCCAATGCGTGCCATCGTTATGAAGATCATTATTGGCATTGCCAATGGGAATATACAAACAATAGATGGTTTGACCGTTTCGACGACGGCAAATGGTATCCCGGTAAATATGATCGTCCTCAACCACATCATAACAATGGCCGTCCACATCATGACAATGGGCAGTGGAAGCCCGGCAAATACGATCGTCCGAGCCATCAGGGAGGCCGTCCCGGTTCCGATCATCACAAGAATAAGCACGATAAGGACAAATTTGACAAGAAACGTCCGGATCGGGATAAAGACAGGCATTACGATAGGGACAAACGGTCTGACAAGGATCGCACGAATAGCCGCCAACGTACGAGTGACAGGCGGAGCATAGAGAAAAGTATCTGATAATGGAATTTAGAGTAAACCGACGCACCCTGCTTTTGATAGCCGGATGCGTTTGGATCATAGCTGGCATCAATATCTTAAGGATCGGCATCATCACGTGGTTGAACGATGCCCATTACTGGCTGTTTAAAGTCGGAGAGGCAATTGTTGTTTTCCTGCTTTTCTTCCAGTTTGTCTTTCGCCGTTTGTTTGTTAAACATTCCGAGCGGATTTCCCAGAAAGGGGAAAAGAACTGTCCTTTTTCATTTTTTGATGTGAAAGGCTGGATCGTGATGATCTTTATGATTACTTTCGGTGTTACGATCCGTCATTTCCAATTGCTTCCCAACTCTTTTATTTCGGTATTTTATACCGGACTTTCATCTGCTTTGATTATTACCGGTATTTTATTCTTGATCCGGGCTTATTCATCGTCACGGCATAAGCTGAAAAGCAATAGCTAATATATACGAGAGTATATAATAAAAGCGTAAATCTTTTGTATCTTTGTCCGCATAAAGCCGGGAAAAATCGAAATAGTCCGGTGATGAAAACGGAAAAGATATAGAATAATGAAAGAAAACGAAATGGTGTTCGGCATCCGTGCCGTGATCGAGGCAATCCAGGCCGATAAGGAGATTGATAAAATATTGGTGAAACGTGAACTGCAGGGAGACTTGTCTCGTGAATTGTTTGAAGTTCTGAAAGGACGTGATATACCTGTACAGCGTGTGCCTGCCGAACGTCTCGACCGTTTGACACGTAAGAATCATCAGGGAGTAATAGCTTTTATCCCGGCTATCACATACGAACGGCTGGAAAATATTATTCCGTTTGTATATGAGCAGGGAAAGAATCCGTTTATCGTGTTGTTGGATGGGGTTACGGATGTCCGTAACTTCGGTGCGATTGCCCGTACTTGCGAATGTGCGGGTGTGGATGCGATCGTGATTCCTTCAAGGGGAAGCGTAACGGTGAATGCCGATGCGATTAAGACCTCGGCCGGTGCGCTCCATGTATTGTCTGTCTGCAAGGAAAAAAGCATTACGGAGGCCATCCGTTTTTTACAGGCGTCCGGAGTAAAAGTCTATGCAGCCAGTGAAAAAGCTTTTGAGAATTATACGGCTATTAAATATGACGGACCTGTGGCGATCGTGATGGGAGCCGAAGATACGGGAGTTTCGATGGATAATCTTCGTATCTGCGACAGCATGGTGAAGATTCCGCAGTTCGGTACGATCGGTTCGCTGAACGTATCGGTCGCCTCTTCCATCCTGATCTATGAAGTGGTTCGCCAGCGGATGAATGAACAAGCACAATAACGTTATTAAAATAAAGAAACAATGAAGAAAGTTATCGCAACAAAAAACGCACCTGCCGCTATCGGTCCGTACAGTCAGGCAGTACAAGTAGGAAATATGCTGTTTGCTTCCGGCCAGTTGGGTCTTGACCCCGCAACAGGCAATTTCGCAGAAGGAGGAGTGAAAGAACAGACCGTACAGGCATTCAAGAATGTACATGCAATTCTGGAAGAAGCCGGCCTTAGCATCAACGATGTCGTAAAGACAACCGTATTCCTGGCCGATATGAGTGATTTCGCTGCTATGAATGAAGTATATGCTTCTCAGTTCGAAGGTACTTTCCCGGCCCGTTCTGCTGTCGCAGTCAAGACATTGCCGAAGAACGGTCTGGTGGAGATTGAAGTGATTGCCGTAAAGGAATAAGTTGTATTTAGGGAAAAGAGCCAAGACGCGGATAGGATGGAATGTTTATCCGTTCTTTCCGTGTCATCTGCATACCCGGCTCTTTATGCTTATTATTGCTTGCTTGGCGACTTACCTCCCAAACAGCTTGCCTATTAAATCCTTTTTCCCGATTCGTTGCAATGCTTGTGTTATCTGGCGGCGGAATTCCGGCTTGTACCAGAAAAAGAATTGACGTTGTGCCAGTTTTTGTTCTTTCGTGCGGGCCGTATATACCTTTTCCAATGTATAGGGATGATACCCTGTGTAGTACATCTCCGTTGCCAGTGTCATAGGGGTAGGTGTAAAATCCTGTACCTGTTCGAGTTGGAAATGCAGCTTCTTGGTCTGGATAGCCAAGTTTGCCATATCCGCCTCGGTACAACCGGGGTGGCTGGATATGAAATAAGGGATTAATTGCTGGTTCAATCCGTGTTGTTTGTTTACACGGTCGAATATCTTTTTGAATTGCCCGAAAAGCTCGAATGAAGGTTTGCGCATCATCTTCAGGACATTGTCTTCCGTATGTTCGGGTGCGACTTTGAGGCGGCCGGAGACATGGTGAGCTATCAGTTCCTCCATATAGGTATGGGCTGCCTTGTTCAGATTGTCATCCGCATACCGGTGCAAGAGCAGGTCATAGCGAATGCCGCTACCGATAAACGAACGTTTGATTTCCGGCATGCTGTCCACTTCTTTGTATATATCTAACAACGGCGTATGATCTGCATTCAGGTTTTTGCAGATGACAGGGGAGATGCAAGAAGGTTTCTTGCACTGGGCGCAGATATCCGGATTCTTCCCTTTCATCCGGTACATATTGGCCGAAGGGCCGCCCAGGTCGCTCAGATATCCTTTGAAGTCCGGCATTTGGGTGATCTCCTTAACTTCTTTCAATATGGACTCTTTACTTCGTGAGGCGATAAACTTTCCCTGATGCGCCGAGATCGTACAGAAAGCACAGCCCCCAAAACATCCCCGGTGGATGTTTACCGAGAACTTGATCATCTCGAAAGCCGGTATCGTCTTCCCTTTGTATTTAGGATGGGGCAGGCGGGTGTAGGGCAGGTCGAACGACGCATCTATCTCTTCTTCCGTCATAGGTGGGAAAGGAGGATTGACGACTATTGTCTGTTTGCCTACCTTTTGCAGGATGCGGGAAGCCTGCTGCTTGTTGGATTCTTCCTCTATATGTTTGAAGTTCTTGGCCTGTTTCAGCTTGTCGCGCAGACATTCTTCATGGGAAAAGAGATTGATATCGTCAGGTAGCGGCTCTACCGTATCAGTTAAATAGGCGGTCTGCCGTATATCTTTGATCTCATGGAAGGGAGTTCCGGCTTGTAACCGACTGACCAGTTCTTTCAGGGGAAGTTCTCCCATGCCGTATATCAGTAAATCCGCCGGGCTGTCTTTCAGGATTCCGGGGAGCAGCTTTTCCTGCCAGTAATCGTAATGCGTGACTCGGCGCAGGGAAGCCTCTATACCTCCTAATACGACGGGAACATCCGGGTAGATTTCTTTCAGTATCTTCGTGTAAACGATGCTGGGATAATCCGGGCGCATGCCGGCACGACGGTCCGGAGTATAAGCGTCGTCACTGCGTAGGCGTTTGTTGGCCGTATAGTGATTGATCATCGAATCCATCGCTCCGGCAGAAACTCCGAAGAACAGGCGAGGGGCTCCTAACTTCTTGAAATCCCGGTAGTCTCCACGCCAGTCCGGTTGCGGAACGATTGCTACACGCAGTCCCATCGCTTCGAGTGTCCGCCCGATGACGGCGGCTCCGAATGAAGGATGGTCCACATATGCGTCACCGCTGAAAAGTATCACATCTATATAGTCCCATTCGCGGGCTTCAACTTCTTTCTTTGTTGTAGGCAGCCATGCCTCCGGTTTGAATGTTCTCATGACTGCAAAGATACAAATTATATTCTGTCTGTCATGACGGGCTCAAGTTATAACTTTTGCTTATGGGTGATAGGAATTAATGATGTACAAGGGGTATGGAAATCTTTTACCTTTGCAAATAAAAGGAAAAATAAAGTTTGCAAGCGAACTTTATAGTAGCCGGAAATGTTTTAATAGAAAACATATCATTAAAAAACAATACAATATGAAAACATTGACAGACGAAAAGCTCACGATCGTAGGGGCAGCAGGTATGATTGGTTCGAATATGGCTCAGACAGCCATCATGATGGGACTTACTTCTAATATTTGTTTGTATGACCCGTACGCTCCTGGTTTGGAAGGGGTGGCTGAAGAGTTGTTCCATTGCGGTTTCGAAGGTGTTAATATCACTTTTACTTCCGATATCAAAGAAGCGTTGACTGGTGCTAAATATATCGTAAACTCCGGTGGGGCTGCCCGTAAGGCAGGAATGACCCGTGAAGACTTGCTGAAAGGAAATGCCGCTATCGCCGAAGAATTCGGTAAGAACGTAAAGGCTTATTGTCCGGATGTCAAGCATATCGTAGTTATTTTCAATCCGGCCGATATCACCGGTTTGATCACACTGTTGTATTCAGGTTTGAAACCTTCGCAGGTGACGACTTTGGCTGCTTTGGACTCTACCCGCCTGCGTAGCGAACTGGCTAAACATTTCGGCGTATCTATGGATGTTGTAGAGAACTGCCGTACATACGGCGGCCATGGCGAACAAATGGCTGTTTACGCTTCTACTGCGAAAGTGGAAGGCAAACCGTTGGCTGGCATGATCGGCACGGATGCCTTGACTAAAGACCGGTGGGCTGAAATCCAGACGAAGGTGACGAAAGGTGGCGCCAATATCATTGCTTTGCGCGGCCGTTCTTCTTTCCAAAGCCCGTCTTATGTTTCCATCGAGATGATTGCTGCCGCTATGGGCGGTAAACCGTTCCGCTGGCCTGCCGGCGCTTATGTCTCCAATGGCAAGTTCGACCATATCATGATGGCGTGGGAAACTTCCATTACAAAAGACGGCGTAGCATTGAAAGAAGTAAAAGGAACTCCGGAAGAAGAAGCTGCTTTGGAAAAGAGCTACAAACATCTTTGCGCATTGCGCGACGAAGTGATCGCAATGGGTGTTTTGCCTCCGATCTCCGAGTGGCACGCATTGAATCCGAATATTAAATGAAGGGATAGGTAAAAAGATTTAGGTTATCAGGTTATAGATATTTATTAAAAGAGTATGCCGAAAGGATTTTCCATTCCTCCTTTGGCATACTCTTTTTTATTGATTACAGTGCAGTTTGATTATCCGATAATTTCCGGATAAGTTCAGCAACGTTTCGTCCGTCCATAAGTCCATGATGTGCACAGACCGAAATGGGCAACAAGTATTTGCTATTCTCCTGCATCAATTTCCCTGTAGAAATACGCGGAACGGAATCTCCGTTCTTAAAAGATGTGGCATGCTTCATTTCGGAAAAAGCGAACCAAGGTAATGCCGAATAGCGAATAACATCTTGTCTACTTGTATTTTTGGAAAAAGACAATCCTGTTCCGTTCTTAACCCTTTCTATTTCCTGTGTTGCTTTTTGGATAAACAGATCGATATCCGGATCGTATTCAAAAAAGCCGAAACCGAAAGTCCCGTCTTCACGCCCAATAGTCGGAGAGATATGGATCGTATCATAACGGACTACCGAGTCTTTTTCTATTCGTAATTTGAATGCATCGGTTTCGTTTACACACTTCAGTAAGAAATGAAGGGAATAAAGGAAAAAAGAAACATTCTGTTCTTTACTTTGTCTGTAGACATTAGTAAAATCCACAAGAGTTGTAACCCCGAAAAAGGGGTCGTCGAATGCAGAAAAGAAAGCGAAATGCTCTTTTCTGTTCCAATTGTCTAAATCGATAACTTGCTTCATCTCATCCTTTTTTATAAATGCCTTTCCGGATAAAGCGCATCCCACCATTGCGGTTCGTCTTTCAGGTATTTGGCGAACCAGGCAAAGATGGTGTTCTGCCATTCGAGACGTTTCTTATAATCCGCAACGCCGTGATCCTCTCCGTCTACCTGTACGAACTCGACTGTTTTTCCAAGTAGTTTCAAAGCCAGGAACATCTGGATGCTTTCCCCGACGGGCACGTTCGTGTCTGCATTTCCGTGAAGCAAGAGGAGAGGTGTTTTTATCTTGTCGGCATTGAATAACGGACTATGTTTGGTATAGAACTCCGGATTATTCCACGGATAAGTGCCTGTATTGGCAACCGAGCAATATCCATATCCCCAGTAACCTTCACCCCAATAGCTACTCAAGGCACTGATGCCCGCATGACTGACAGCGGCTGCAAACAGGTCGGTCTTTGTTTGCAGGTATTGTGTCATGAAACCGCCATAGCTGGCACCGGCGCAACCGATTTTCTTAGGGTTGACGAACGAATGTTCTTTGCAGAACTGTTCTGTTCCCTGGATGATTTCATCGGCGGTCTTGTCTCCCCAGGCGTTTACGTGACGGGCGGCGAACTCTTGTCCGAAGCCGGTCGTGCCGCTTGGGTTCAGAGTGTAGACCACATAGCCGAGGGCTGCATACATGTGCATGGAGTAGCTGAATTCCAACGCACGGTTAGTGGGAGAGGTTCCGCCATAATAATAGACGATCATCGGATATTTCCGGGATGCGTCGAAGTTGGGCGGGAGATAATAGCGCCCTTGAATGATGGTCCCGTCGGTAGAGGTGAAATTCCAGTCGTGCACTTCTCCGAATTGGATGTCTTTCAGTTTGTCAGCCGACAAGTCGTAGATCAGTTGTGTCTTCTTACTCTTGGTGTTGTAGCTGTACAGGCGGTTGGCGTTGGATACGCTCTGTCCGTAGTAATACATGACCGGAGCGGCTTCGGCTAGCGAGTAATTGTAAATGACGTCTTCCGGCAGGTCGAGGCGGCGGATTTTCCCGTTGGCCGGATTGCAGGTATAGACACGCTGGTAATCCTGGTCTTCCGTCAACATATAGATCTGTCCGTCGAATTTGTTCCATTGTGCACTTGTGACGTTCGGGTTGAAGTCTTTGGTAAGCGCTTTCGCTTTCCGCGTTGCCGGATCGTACAGGAAAAGCTGTCCGTCGTAGGTGTTGGATATCTGCCCCTCTTTGATGTTCAGGCCGATATTGTCGAAGGCATTGCCGGAACCGAATACCATCAACCGCTTGCCGTCCGGTGAGAAGGTCGCCCCATTGATGTATTTGGCTCTTTCCCATAAGGTGTCGACCGCCATGCTCTGCAAATCCAACTTATACATGGAATTGCTGGAGTGGGGCAGTGAAGTGTAATCCTGCTCATTGGTACTGAACAGCAGGTAACGGCTGTCGGCACTGACATCATTGATAAAGGTATTGTTATGCCCGTATGTCAACTGCTCGTATAAACCGGTTTGAAGATCGTAGCGCCAGATCAAGTAACGGTTGCGGAACCCCGGCAGACGATCGTTCGGTTCCAGAATACGGAGCATATCCGGTCCGTCTTTAGGTCCCTCTTCCTGGATGGTATAGAGCAATGTCTTTTCATCCGGAGTAAAGCTGAAGCTGCCTTCCGGCAGATTTTCCGCCAAGATTTCCTCCTGCATGGTAGCCGGGTCAACGGTTACCAACTCTTTCCCGTTCATTCCGGTACGGGTGAAATACATCTTGCTGCTCGTCGGCATCCAGTCGGCAGTTAAGATAAACCCTTTGTCCTGCAATAAAATCCGTCCGGTCGCAGCATCCCGCAATTGGGCGTATTGTTCGCTTTTCCCACCTTCCATACGGGTGTAATATTTTACCAATACATATTTTCCATCAGGTGAAACGCTCGTTCCCCGGAATTGCGTTCCTTCCAGGATATCGCGTGGCGTGTACCGCTTTTCAGGATCGAGGGAGGCTATGACCTTTGCTTCCTCTTCGCTCTTAAATTTGGCTGTCAGCGTGGACGGACAGGTATCGGTGTCGGCTGTCAGATATTTGATTACCACTTCATAACGGTGCGGTTCCAAAGCCAACTCGGAAGTGGCGCCGACCGGTTTATTGTTGACGAACACTTCGAATGTACCCGCCCCGGAAACCTCCAGCGAACCTTTCGTGTAACGGTCGCTGTTTAGGTAGAACGAATAGAGATGCAAGGCATATCCTTTTTCGGGCGTCGGGACGGTAATCAGTCCGGCGGTATCCGCGTCGATAACGGCTGCATTGCCGAGGGCACGGCCGAACGGGATAGTCGACTTGACCAGGTTTTTCGCTTCGAAAGGTTTGCCATCGACGTTCAAGCTGTCTGTCAGGATCGGTTTGTTGACCGTAATCGGCCCGGCATGGAGGTACTGCATCACTTTAACGTCTTTTGCCGCTTGTGTGGCGAAAGCCGAAAAGAGGAGTAACGGGATAAGTTTAATCTTCTGATTCATGTATCATGTATATTTAGAATGTCTGTTTGCGGGTGGCGCTAATCATATAGAGTCGGTCACTGTCTTCCATCGTGCTGACAGTGAAGAAAGGGGATAACATGCGTGCCAATTCTTCCACGGGAGGCAATCCTTCCGAGAGTTTTCCGGCATGCTTGTCATGGTGTCCGTTGATCCTGTCGCGGCTTTCGCTGTGGCAGACCACCAGTTTGCCGCCAACCGGCAGTAGTCCGGCTAAATGGGAGATCAGTTTCTCTGGTTCCTGGAAATGGGGGAAAACACTGTAGGCGATGATATAGTCGAAAGATTTTCCTCGTATGTCCCGTACGTCCTGGCAACGGAAGTCGACGATAGGTGTCGCGTATTTGCTTCGTGCCTTTTCGATCATCCCCGGAGAGATATCCACTCCCACGATTTGTAAGGGGGAATAGGGCAGGAGATAACTTTCCAATACGCCTGTCCCGCATCCTATGTCCAATATACGGAGTCCTTTCCGCAGGCCGGTCCGTCGCAGGATGTCGTTCAGCTTTTCCGGATCATGGTAGCAAAGCTCGTCCCACCGGTCGGCAAGGGTGTCGGAGAAATCCGCTACCTTGTTCATGGCAGTTGTCCCTCCCAGACAAAACAATCGGCAAACAAGCCTTTGAGGTCTGTCGCCTCTTTGAACAGTCCGAACACGGAAGAGCCGGAGCCGGACATAGATGCATAGACGGCTCCCTTTTCATACAGCGTTTCTTTAATCCCTGCAATGACTGGATGTTTCGGGAATACGCTTTTTTCAAAATCGTTTATCATCAATTCTTTCCATTCTCCGACAGGTCTCCGAATGATTTCTTTCAAAGAGATTGCCGGAGCTGCGGGCGTCACCATCGAATAGGCTTCCGGTGTCGAGACGGCAACATCCGGCTTGACTAGACAGAGATGGTAGTCTGCCAGCGACAATTCCACCGTTTCGAAGATATTTCCCGTGCCGGATGCGAATACCGGCGTATTGCGGATAAAGAACGGGCAATCCGCTCCGATGGAGGAGGCAAGTTCTTCCAAGCTGTCTTCCAGGATATGAAGTCCGCAATAGTCGTTCAGCAACTTCAGCATAAAGGCAGCATCGGCCGAGCCTCCGCCAAGTCCGGCTCCGAAGGGAATGGCTTTCAGCAGATGGACTTCCAGTTCCGGGATTTTGTACCGTGACTTCAGCAGATTCAGTGCTTTGACAACCAAGTTTTTTTCTATTGGAACATCTACCGGTATTCCCGTTTGTGTGAAAGAGAATGTATCGGCTCTGACTATTTCCAGCGCATCTTTCACCGGGATCGGATAGAAGATAGTTTCGATATTATGGTAGCCATCGGGACGTTTGCTAACAACATTCAGCCCCAGATTTATTTTGGCATTAGGAAAACTGATCATACGTTTCTTTTTTAATGATTGGCAAATGTAAGTATTAATACAAACTTTTCCATACAAATCATGGGGCAACTGTGTCAAATTATGGCTGGTGGATGTAAATCTGGTAAGTTTACAGATGGTGGAATGATAACTTAGTTCGTTATGAACTATGGTTATACGGTTGACAAAGATACTAAATATCCTGTAACTACTTATATATAGTTGTTATTTATCAGGCATTTTTTGAATTTACTTTACCTATGGGCGAATTAAATTATACTTAGAATCGCCGGTTATGGTATAAATAAGGGTGATCACCCGTTGGCTTTTTATCGCCATTCTCTTTACTGTAGCCGATTTCAAGAGTCATATCAGGTCTTGAATTTTAGTAATCGACTTAGTTCATAACGAACTAATTAAATTAAAATATCATGGTAAACGAACCTAAAAAGCGCAGTATCACAGGCAAATTGGTAGCCAACGTACTGACCGAACGTGAGGATGACTTCACATGCAATGTAACCTATGTCGCAAACCGCTCTATCAAAGACCTTTGCCGGATAAGGGCAGCCAAAGGGAGCAAGTACACTGCTGCCGAGTATGAGAGCATGTGCAACGATCTAGAAGAGACGGCGAAAGAAGAGATGTACTCTGGTTCTACCGTGGAATTTGGCTTTATGAACAACTCCCTCGGAGTCGACGGGCCGTTTATCGGGCCGGGAGCCACTTTTGATCCTGCAAAGGAGGAAAATCTACCCACAATCACTGCCGTTACAGATGTCGTGACCGCAAAGGTCAACTCGCAACTCACCCCGTTAGTAAAACCGTCCTTAAAGAGGTACGCCGTAATCGCTTCCCTTATAAACTGAGGGTAGGTGAGGATGAAGAAAGGCCGGGCGAACTCTGATGTTCCCTTTTTTATACGATGGCCGTAATAAAACAAGTATAAACTACATAATAATTATAGCATATGAAAAATAGGTACTTAAAGAGTTTGACAGCGCGTGTGACGATATTGATGCTGTCTTTTTTATGTCTGGCAGGAAGCCAGGGAGCTGGGGCACAAATCCCGATGGAGAGAAGGAACAGCTCTTCAACCAGTGTTGTGTCGTCACAAAAGCCGGTAATGCCCCGTATGACTAAAAGCGGAGGTAATGCTGTTTCGGTAAATGGTACGGAATACGATACTTGGGCTAATGCTGTTGCGGCGATCAATTCAAATGCGACAGAGACTTCGTTCGATATCGTATTGTTGAATCATGTAATGGATGCAAAGATAATGCCATCTAAAGCGTGTACGATTAGTGGGAGTACGTCTTTGATCAATTTCGCCTACATTAATGAAGATAGCTATCTTACGAGATTGCAAATGTTGGCTCCATTGACGTTTAAGAACATTACGCTTCAGGTATGGCAGATAGCTGCGAACGGGCATGCGTTAACGTTTGACGAAGGAGTTACTGTTGTGAGTAAATATACTTCTGGAGGAAATGATATTGCCGGTATTCGGAATATCTGGGGAGGAACAGATTCATCGAGTGATGTGGCAAGTTCCGATATTACGATCAAAAGTGGCCAGTTCGGCTGGATATGTGGCGGTAGCGGTTCTACCGGAGCAGTCATTGGAACTGCTAAAATAACAATGAGTGGCGGAACGGTTAACGGATCTATTTTCGGAGGGGGGTATGAAGGTGCATGTGGCAATACGGAAGTCGTTATGTCGGGAGGTACTACCTGCTGGATTTATGGAGGGGGTGAAAAAGGGAATGTGACCGGCACTTCCAAACTGACTATTTCCAACACGGCTGCCATTACTGAAAATATATTTGGAGGTAGTGATTCCGGTACTTGTGGAAATACGGAAGTAAATGTTTCCGGTGGAACTTTTGCGTATGGCATATATGGAGGTTGTTTTACTGGGCAGGTAACAGGATTTTCTAAAGTGATCGTGACCGGAGGCAATTTTTCCGGTACGATTTACGGAGGGGGATTTGGGAAAAAATGTGGGCAAGGCGATAGCAGGGATGCGAATCTCGGCAAAGTCGGAAAAACGGAAGTACATGTGTCTGGGTTGACGAATGGAGAAGTTTCGGTTTTTGGAGGAGGTTTGTATGCGGATGTGACAGGGAATACCCAAGTTACGATAAATACAGGAAAATACAATCATATATATGGTAGCGGGTATGTGGAAAGCCCTTATAATCCAGCCCATATCGGAGGTGATGTGACTGTCACGTTCAATGATGGAGAAACACAGATCTTAGGAGCGATAAATGATCAAATTGCAGGTGCTTTGGATGGCGTTGTTGCAGGAAGTATGAATATCGTCATAAAAGGAGGTACGGTCACGGCTGGCCTTCAGTCTGGGAACAGAGCTTCTGTTTCAGAGAATGTCTACGAAAGCTGTACGTTGACGTTTGATGGAGTAGGGAATGAAAGCACTCCATATGTAACTCCTATGATTGAGGGTTTTACAGATATCGTCCTCAATAATTCGGTTGTCAACTTTAAAGAACCTCAGGCCATAGAGAACGGAATGTTCCTTTTGCATGGTTTTAGTCTTGATCCCGCACATCCGGTAAACATAAGCGGGAATGGCAAATTGGTCGGGACCGGAATCCTGCTTCACAAAATCAGGGAGGATTTCTCGGTTAACACACCGTTGGTAATTGCAAGCAATCTTCCCAAAACCACTACATTCGCCAAATATGTAAAGATGGAAGCTGGCAGTGTCATTACTGCCCCTGTCTACAAAGCCGGAAAAACCTATCGTCTGAAAAAGGATGGCGAAACCCTTTATACGGTAAACATCACGGAACCGGACCGGAAACTCGGAACTTTGTCTGTCATATGGGATAAGTTTAAAGAGCAAGATGTCAAGCTGGAAGATGGCGACCAGGCTCCGGAGAATACCCAGTTGACCGTTACTGTCGCTCCCGCAGATGCGGGTATTACTGCCATTCTCAAAAATAACGGTCAAACGATAACGAGCGGTGAAAAACTGACCTTGTCCGCTGATGCTGATATAACGGTGGAAACGGAAGTCCAACCGTTGGATTTGTCCCAGCGGAGCAATGATGTCACGATCTCGAAGGATGGTGATGATTGGAAATATACGGAAGCCACCATTACAAAAAACGTTACGGCAGCAACCTCTTTCAACGGTACAATCAAGAACACCCTTGCCGATGGTAAACGCATGTTGATCGATAACACCGCACAGGGTGTTTTGATCTTCGAGAGCGCAAAGATCAACTCGACATCGACCGCAGCTCCGGCTCTGACAATCGAGAACGGAGCGAACGTCTCTTTTAGCGGCAACTTGGAAGTAAAGACAGGAAATGCCGACCAATACGCTATCCGGAACGACGGAATCCTGACCATTACAGATGCATCGACAACGATCACATCGACCAATACGAATGGAAGTAGCGATAAAGGGATTCAAGTCGGCAATGGTGCGGTCATTGTGTCCGAGACAGGCACTACTCTTACCACTTCCGGCCTGAGTAATGAAGGGACTGTTGTCGTGAAAGAGGGTGCGGAAGCCAAAACCGATGGAGGACAGGATTTACAAAAGACCTACCTGGTTACGGTCGTCGATCCGGGCAACGGCCATACCTTTACGGTAAAAGCCGGAGATATCGAAGTCAAGTCTAACGACAAAGTAGCCGATAAGACGGTATTGGCAGTCCAGGCAACTCCGGCAAATGGCTATCGGTTGGAAACAATCACTGCCATTCCCAAAGATGGGCTGACTGTGGCATTGGTAAACAACGGAACCTATGTGATGCCTGAAAATGAAGTGACCTTCAAGGCTACCTTCAAAAGTACGTATGTTCCGCCTGTCCCGACTTACTATACCGTTACCCTCCCCGAAGTGGAAGGTGTCACCACCAATCCGAAAGCCGGTACGCGGACCGTCGAGGAAGGCTATTCGTTCAGCTTTGCCCTGACGCTTCATGAAGGTTACGAAAGTTCACAGCCAGTAGTAAAAGCCAACGGCATAGTTGTGGAACCTCGTGAAAGCGATGGCAAATACATCATCCGGAATATAGAGGAAGATACGGAAATAACGATTGAAGGCATCATAAAAGACGATCCGACGGGCAATGCAACGATTGAAGGAGAGACAAAGGTTCAAGCTATCGGTTCTACCCTGCATATCTATCTCCCGAAAGCGGAAACCATCAGCGTCTATACGCTTTCCGGACTTCTGTACGAGCAACAGGATGTATCCGCAGGAAGTACGCAGATACATTTGAGTAAAGGTATGTATCTTGTGAAGATCGGAGAGGGTACGTATAAAATCGTAATTCGGTAATAAAAAAGGAAGGTGTTCCAAAACACCTTCCTTCCTTATAATCTTTTAGATAAGGATTTATCCTTATCTCTGCCCTTCGCCAATCATTTCTTCAGCCAATACTTTGTCTGCATCTTTCTGAATGTTAGGGAGTTCGAGGCCGTAGCCTTTGATACGGTCTTCACGTTTCAGCAACAGGGAGATTACGAGTGCCAGGACTCCGAAACCAGTGAAGATCAACATCGGGATCGTATAGTCGTAGGTCGGTTTACCGTTGATCTCTCCGGAAATACAATATTGATCCAAAACGATACCGATTATATACGGAACTCCCATCAATCCCCAGTTCTGTACCCAGAATATCAGCGCATAGGCTGTTCCCAATTTGTTTTCCGGGATGATCTTTGGAACGGAAGGCCACATGGCGGAAGGAACCAGCGAAAATGCGATGCCCAACAGCAGGATCAGTATCAGAGCGACCAGCCAGTTGTCCAGCATCGGAATGGAGAATGTGAAGTGGATAAATATCAGCATAATGGAACCGATAATCATGATAGTGGCTCCTTTTCCCTTACGGTCGTACAAGTTTCCGAAGAACGGAGTTAAGAGAATATTGCCGAATGGCAGCAAAGCCGGAATGACACCGGACCATTCGGGATCGATATCGAATTTGTTAATCATCAGGTTCGGGGCATATTTCAAGAAGGGGAAGACGGCTGAATAGAACAGTACGCAAAGGAGTGCCATATACCAGAAGCCTTTTAATGTAATAATATCCAAGATATCACCGAAACGGAACGGCTCTTCTGCTTCTTCTTCTCCGGTAGCACCGGCTGCATCTTCTGCATCACGTTTCTTGTCCATGATTACGAATACAATGAAGGATAACAGGCCGATACAAAGCAGAATCAGGCCGATGAAGATTGGCATGCTGATGGAATTGCCGAATGCGCGGCTCAACAAAGGCGTAACACCAATAGCTAACCCCGTACCGATACGGGCACAAGCCATTTCCAACCCCATTGCCAGGGCCATTTCCTTGCCTTTGAACCATTTTACAATGATCTTGGAAACGGTGATACCGGCGATCTCAACGCCTACGCCGAACAAAGCATATCCTAATGACGCAATTACCAATGGATATCCATACTCCGAACCGAAAACGGTAACGGTTGCACCGTCAAAGTTGTGTGATATACCGAACCATTTGATGAAAACGCCGATAAGCATGATGCTGGTCGCCATCAAACCAGTGAAGCGTACGCCCATCTTGTCTAGGATCATACCTCCGAAGATCAGCATCAGGAAAAATACATTGAACCAACCGTAAGCACTGGTGAATTTACCGTATTCATTGGCTGTCCATCCCAGTCCGCCGCCTTCGACGGGGGTTTGTAGTAAGTCCTGTAGCGGAGCCATCATGTCCGTGATGAAGTATCCGCAGAGCATTGTGAATGCGACGAGCGCCAGTACGGACCATCTTGCCGTCTTCGATTCGCTCAGTTTTCTCTGAATTTGTTCTGTCATGATATTTGTTTTTGAATTATGTTATTTGTCTCTTTTCAAGAACAAGGGTAGGGCGTCCGCCACGACGAAAGTGCTTCCGCCGATAAAGATGATGTCGTCTTGTCCGGCTCGCGCCAATGCTTTTTCCACGGCTTCCTGCACGGAATTGCAGATTGTGCCCGATAAACCGTGGAAGATTGCTTTTGTTGCAAAATCTTCCGCAGGCATTGCCCGTTGCACGGATGCTTGCGTGAAGAAGTAAAAGGCTTTTTCCGGCATCAGGTCCAACACGCCGTCGATATCTTTGTCGTTGACCATGCCGACGATCATAAAGAGGTGCTTATGCCGCTTCAGTTCTTCTTCCAGTTGGATGTTCAGATATTGCCATCCTCCGACGTTGTGTCCAGTGTCGCATACGACTTTCGGATTCTCCTGTAAAACCTGCCAACGCCCCATCAGCCCTGTCAATTCGACCACATGTTCGAAACCTTCCCGTACCGCTTCGGTCGGAATGTTTACACCTACTGTATTCAGCAAATTAATGGCCCCCAATACGGTTGTGGCATTCCTGAACTGCACGACGCCACCCAGTTCACCGAATAGCTGTCCGTATTCTGCAGAATCCAGATACCATTCGCCTGTATCCATCAGATATGACTCTTTCAGCAGCCCTTCGTCCTGAGCGAAATAAACCAATGTGCCGGCTTTGACTGCTGCGTCTGCAAAAACTTGTGCCACACTGTGCCGGTCTATTTCTCCGACCAACGCCGGGACATCCTTTTTGATGATTCCGGCTTTCTCAAAGGCAATCTTTTCGACCGTATCTCCTAAGAACTGGGTATGATCCAGGCTGATGTTCGTAATGATACTTAGGATGGGAGTGATGATATTGGTACTGTCCAAACGGCCGCCCATGCCCACTTCGATTACGGCATAATCCACCTTCTCGGCACGGAAATAGTCGAATGCCATACTGGAAGTCAGTTCGAAGAAGGAAGGATCGAGAGTCTCAAAGAAAGAACGATGGCGTTCTACGAAGTCGATGACATATTCTTCCGGTATCTTTTGTCCGTTTACCCGTATCCGTTCGCGGAAGTCGACCAGGTGCGGAGAGGTGTAAAGCCCGACCTTATATCCCGATTGGCGCAGGATCGCGGCCAAGAGATGGCTGACGGAGCCTTTCCCGTTCGTACCGGCTACGTGTATTGTTTTGTATGCTTTATGCGGATTGCCTAAGTGATCGTCCAGTGCAATGCTGGTTCCTAATCCGGGTTTGTAGGCTGAAGGTCCGGCATTCTGAAAAACGGGAATACTGGTATATAGATAGTGTAGCGTCTCTTCGTATGTCATGCTGTTGTTATTTATTTTCGCAAAGTTAGGTACAAATCTTTTAGGAAAAAAGGAATTACTTAAAATGATAGATGGAATAAACAAGAAAAGGATATCCGGTTCCGGGTATCCTTTTTGATTTAACTTTTATAATTCTGTGAATTTAATTTCTTGGAAGTGCTTCTTTTACAACCATCTGACGGCCTTCGTAAGTGGCTCCGTTCAAATCTCTGATTGCGTTTTGTGCTTCGGAATCTTCCGGCATTTCGACAAATGCAAAACCTTTAGACCTTCTTGTATCGCGATCGATGATAAGTTTTACAGAATCAACTGTTCCAAACTCTTCCATTACATCTCTTAAATCCGATTCCCTAACGTTATAGCTAAGGTTACCAATATACATGTTCATAAATATAAAAATAAAAAAATTAATAATTCAATAATCGAATGTAAGGAAGTTATTTATCAGAGATGAAAATGCTCAATATGTAATTGAGAAGATACATGTGAAAAATCAAATCGATATAATCTCTCATTGTTTGTTGGTACAAAGGAAAGCATTCTTTTCGGATAATGCACTATGCTTCCCGATATATATTGAATAATTTATTTCTTTTGTGAAATTAGGTCAATACTTAAGGATTGGTAGTTGTCTTAAATTATTCTATCTTTGTGCCCCGTTACATGAATTATAATGGAAGTAGAAAAGGATGAATAGACAACGTGTTACTTATACTCCGACTGGTGGGGTATGTTCTAAAATGATGATTGTCGACTCGGAGGACAACGTGATTAAAAATGTACAGATCATTGGTGGTTGCCAAGGAAATACACAAGGTTTGTCCAGACTGCTGGTCGGAATGGAAATCGGCGAGGCTATCCGGCGTCTGGAAGGCATTGATTGCCGCGAGCGTGGAACGTCATGCCCGGACCAGTTGGCACAGGCATTGAAACAGATCAGTCGATGATCAGCTTATAACCGATCCCGCGTACGTTCAGTATTTTGATTGATTCGTCTTTCGACAGTTTATGTCTTAACTTAGTAATGAATACGTGCAGGCTGCGGGCATTGAAGAACGAATCGTCTCCCCAAAGTTCCAACAGGACGTCTTTCATGGGCAGCACATGGTCTTTGTTTTCACATAGGCGTTTCAGTATTTCGGATTCGCGGTTGCTCAGCAATTGCTTTTCTCCGCAGTACTGGAGCGTTTGTGTGATGGAATCGAATGTATATTGTCCGAGCGTGAAGTTGCTGCTTTCTTCCTTACGGACACTTATTTTGTTCAATAATGCCTTGATACGGATAATAAGTTCCGCCATGCCGAACGGCTTTTTCAGGTAATCGTTACCCCCTAGTTCGAAACCTTCGACCACGTCGTTGGCTGCGGAACGGGCGGAAAGAAAAAGAACCGGTATCTGTCGATCCGTTTTCCGGATGTGCCGGACCATCGTGAAGCCGTCGATTTTCGGCATCATGATGTCTGTGACGATGATGTCCGGCTTTGCTTCTCTATATCGTGACAATCCTTCTTCTCCGTTTGCGGCGAGAATCACTTCAAATTCTTCACCGTCCAAAGTGTCTTTTATAATCATGGCGAGTGTCGGCTCGTCTTCTACCAATAATACTCTGATCTTATCCATTGTCGTTAATTTTTAAAATGAAGGGTGAATGTGGAACCTTTCCCCAGCTGGCTTTTAACCGTTACGCTCCCGTTGTGTTTAGACATCATGTCGCTGACGTAGTACAAACCTAGACCGAAGCCTTTCACGTCATGCAGGTTGCCGCTGGGCACGCGGTAGAACTTATCGAACACCCTCTTTTGGTTAGCTTCGCTAATACCGATCCCTTCGTCTGTGACCGAGAGAGTCATTTCCTGGGACGATACTGTTCCTTTGAGGATAATGCGGCAGGTCTTTTCTCCGGAATACTTGATTGCATTCCCGATCAGGTTGCTGAGCATGTTATACAGATGGGTACGGTCGGCCGTTACGGTCATATGCTCCGGTACTTCTGTCGTGATGTCGATCGGTTTATCTGTTTTTAGCTTGAACTGTTCTATAAGCGGAGTCAGTAGCTCTGCAACCTGTATCGTTTCGAGATGAAGGCGGAAAGTACTTCTGTTCTCAACGGAAAGAGTGAGGATTTGTTCGACCAAACCGGATAGATGATTCAATTGCTCCCGCACGATATCCAGATATTTCTTTTGCTTCTCGTTTGTCGTACTGCTGTAGTTCAGCAATACATCATTGGCGGCATAGGCAATGGAGATCGGGGTTTTCAGCTCATGCGTCATATTATTGGTGAAATCCGTTTTAAGTTCTTCCACCGTCTTTAGTCTCAGTATTGTGTAGAGCAAATAAACGAAAGCGACCAGGATAACCATAAAAAGCAGGAAAGATGAAATCAATATACCTGCCATCTGCCGGAATACAACCCGGTCAGGAGATTGGAGTTCCAATTCGTAATAATATTCCGGTTCGATCACATGTGTGAAGTGGACAGCGTCTTTCCAGGATTCCCCTTTTTCGGAAGCATCCGTATAGGCATATAATACGGAGTCTTTCGCTTCTTTCCGGATTACCTGCAGGCGGTACGGGACGGTGATGCCCTGTTTCTTTAATCCGTTCTTTAATAGTGTATTGAATTGTGCGTAATTGACGGGAAGTAACGTGTCTATCTTTTGATGCATGAGCATCTGCACGTTCCTTTCCAGTGTACCGATAATCTGCAAATATTCATTTAGAGTTTGGGCAGCTTCTATATATTGGATTGTCGAATTCGGCGATGATATCGGCATATTATCTGTTGAAAGGGAATCTTTCCTCTTTTCCCATGCCGTGTCTTGGCTAAAGCTGAATTGAGGATTTATCTGGCTGTGAAAATTGTTATTGCTTAGAGAGTCCAGGCGCAGGAACAGTTCCATATAGTCGGCCATCCGCATGGCTTCCTCTATATTATCCCACGTGCTTTTCTTACTAGACACATATAAACCTTTCAGCCAGTATCCTTGTGAAATCAAGAGTCCGGCAAGCGAAAGGCAAATAAGCACAGCTATTATCTTAAATCGGAGGCGCGTTTTCATATCCTTTTATATTTACAACAAAAGTATATGTTCCGATTCAATTTATTGCGAATCCGGTAAGACTAAATAACACTTAGAGCCTGTTTAAATTTCTCTGAAATAAATTTTGCATAGCCCTCATCGGCCTGCTTTATCTCTTTATAGGATTATTTTGAAAAACAACTGTCATACTATCACTAATTTCCTTTTATCAATTGAATATCAATAAACACAAGCAATGATAGTAGGTATGATGGATGCCTATTCCATCTATCATACTATCACTAACCGCCTGTTTAAGATTCTTCTTCACATGACTTATTTTCAATAACATAATAAGATAAACCCATTGACACCCGGGTCTCGACATCATTCACACTCGGGTGTCAAGACCGTTCACATCCGGGTGTAAAAAGCCTGTAAACGGGAATCTTCGGCACTTTTTCTGCCTGTTTGAAGCAAAATAAGCCACGTGTTTCAACAAAAAAGACGGCATCTCCTACAGAAAAACATCCTCAATACAACTCTCACAACCAACAAATGCAAAATTTAAACAGGCTCTTAGTATATTAGAATAATTAGACTCTCCGGAAGTTGAGGTTTATCGCATTTTCCTGTTTCCCTCAGTTTGGCTGACAAAACGGGGTCGGTAATCGGATAAGCTACCGGTCTTATTGCTCCTTATCTCGGCGATAATACTAAATAACACTCCGTAAGCGAGTGATAACATAGTTTCTCCTTTGAAGTCTTTTCCTTTGCAGTGTTGATAAAAAAACGAATGAAAATGAAACGAATACTTTATTACTCTCTGGTTTTACTTACTGCCGGTAATGGGATGTTACAAGCGCAGAACTGGATTCATGGAAAAGTGGTCGATAAAGAAGAACGACCGGTAGACGGGGTGGCTGTCGTGTTGCAAACATTGGATTCTACTTATATAGATGCAGTCGTTACGGATAGTCTCGGGGCATTCATGTTGAACAAGGAAGCCGGTCCGAACTATCGTTTGTTGTTCCAGCATCTGCTGTACGAGCCGGTTTGTAAAAAAATCTCGACTGCTGATGCCGGTACGATAAGCCTGACTGAAAAAGATTATGAACTGGAAGGCGTTGTGGTAAAAGCCGAACGTCCGCAGGTCAAAGTGGAAAACGGCGCTTTGAGATACGACGTGCCCCAATTGATGAAAGATAAGGCGGTCAGTAATGCGTTCGAGGTGGTGAAACAGATACCCGGTGTGATCAGTACGGACGATGCTGTCCAACTGTTGGGAGCCGGTAGTCCGAGCATTGTGATCAATGGGCAGTTGACCACGATGTCGGTCGATCAGTTAGTCGGTTTGCTGAAGACAATTCCTGCTTCGCGGGTATGTAACGTAGAGATCATGTATAATGCACCAGCCAAGTATAATATCAAAGGAGCTATGATCAATGTCGTATTAGATAAGGAAACTGTCGAAAGGAATACTTTGCAAGGAGAAACCGGTGTCGATTATTTGCAGCGCCATTATGCGGAGGGGAAAGTCCATGGCAACTTGCTTTACTCCACATCCCGTTTCAATATAGATTTCTTAGCCAATGGGGCTAAGGGACGGAACTATATGGGAGAGGAGATCCAGGCCCTCCATACCCTGAAAGATCAGGTAACGGAGGTCAACCAATCGGGACGTGGCACCCGGAGCGGCATAGATGGAACGATGCGTTTAGGTATGGACTATACTTTCAAAAATGACGACAGGCTCTCTGCCGCCTACTATCTTACGGCCGGCAAATCCGATCTTGAGCGGACGGCCGTTACAACCTTCCAGGCATTGAAATCCGGACAGCCGGTGGAAGAACGCCTGAGCCGTACATACATAGAGGGAAACAGTGCGTTGCACAATGTCCGTATTCAATATGACGGTAACTCCGGACTGATGGCGGGTGCGGATTTTACGCGTTATCATTCACCCGGCTTCCAGACATTTGTCGATCAAAGCCATGAAACGACAGTGACGGATATGCAGAATAATTCCAAGCAGGATATTTCACAAGGAGCACTATTTATTAACCATAGCCACACTTTTGAAACCGGGTGGGCACTGAATTACGGTGTCCACGGCGGTTTCACCTCTTCGAAGACTTATATCGATTATCTATATAATAAAGGTAACGGCTATGAATCGGCTCTTGATGAACTTGAAAATAACCGCCAGAAAGAGTATAGTGGAAATGCCTTCTTGGAGGTGTCCAAGGATTTCGGTTCGCATTTCTCTGCAACAGCTTCTCTGAAAGTTGAATACTTTAAATCGGATTATACCTCTAACGGGATGAAATCCACACTTTGGAATGATTGGACCTTATTCCCGAATGCGACACTCAGCTATACGGTCAATCCGATGCACATCATCCAATTGGACATAAGCAGCGACAAAACCTATCCGTCCTATTGGGATGTGACGCCGCAGGAAAGCCCGATCAACTCTTATTCCGTTATCTTGGGCAATCCTTCCCTGAAGCCTTACCGTTCTTATAGCGGGCAGTTGATTTATATCCTGAAGCAGAAATATACGATTCTGGCTTTTTGTGACTATGTGCCCGATTATTTCGCCCAGTTGCCTTATCAGAATACCTCGGAACTGAAAAACGTTTTCCGGTATGAGAACATGGACTACCAGTTGCAATTCGGTGTAGGGGTGATCGTTCCTTTCCGGGTCGGCGAGTTCTGGAACAGCCAAGTGACTTTGTCCGGTCAGCGTATGCAGGAGAAGTTGGACCATTTTCATGATCTGTCTTTCCATAATGAGAAATACACCGGGCAGTTCAAGATGGATAATACGTTTACCCTTTCCAAGTCTCGTCCGAATTTGAAGCTGGATTTGAATGGCTATTTCGTTACCGGAGCCGTGCAGGGAATCTATGATCTCGGTCATCTCTATGATGTGTCTTCTGCATTGAAATGGCAGTTTGCCGACGATCGTGCTACTCTGATTCTGAAATGTAACAACATCTTCCGTAGCAATATGCCTCATACGATGGAAATCAACCAGTCCGGCCAATACAGCCGCCTCTGGAAACTGGACGACCAACGTTGTGTAACGGTTTCTTTTGTCTGGAAGTTCGGCGGTTATAAGAAAAAGCAACATGAAGCGGTGGATGCTTCCCGATTCGGCAAATCGATGTGATCTGTTCTTTTGACATTTAGATAGGGAAAAGAGGGTTGAACATGCTTGTATATTATTGTCGTATTCTAATTTGAGTGTCTCTCAAATAGCCTACGAATCAGGCTATGGTAATGTTCCATACTTTATCAAGCAATTTGAAAGTATAACCCGGCAAACTCCAAAGGAGTATCGTATTTCTCTTTTGCAAGGTTCGGAGAACCGGATAAAAAGTAGTACATTTGATGCCCGATAACAATTAGAACAAATGGCAGAAAGAGGAAAAAATACAGGAGGAAAAGGGAGGCAGAAACAGGTTGTAGTACCCGATATGGGACGTTTGCAACCACAAGCCCGCGAGTTGGAAGAGGCGGTGTTAGGTGCTCTGATGCTTGAAAAGGATGCTTACTCCATCGTTAGTGAAATATTGAAACCGGAGAGTTTCTATGAGAAGGCACATGAGAAAATTTATGCAGCTATCGTAGATCTGGCGATCAGCCAACGTCCGGTGGATATGTTGACCGTCACTGAGCAACTGAAGAAGCGAGGCGAATTGGAAGAGGTAGGTGGCCCGTTCTATATTTCCCAGCTGACCAGCAAGGTGGCCAGTAGTGCCCATATCGAATATCATGCCCGTATCATCGCCCAAAAATATCTGGCGCGTGAGTTGATCTCCTTCACTGCTATGATACAGGGCAAGGCTTTTGATGAGTCGATCGATGTGGAAGACCTTATGCAGGAAGCGGAAGGAAAGCTCTTTGAGATTTCTCAGCGCAATGTGAAGAAAGATGTTACCCAGATCAATCCTGTCATCAAGGAAGCGATGGTTATGCTTGAGAAGGCTGCCAATCAAAAAGAAGGGTTGAGCGGTCTGCGCACCGGTTTCGAAGGATTGGACAAAATGACGTCCGGATGGCAAAATTCCGATCTTATCATCATTGCCGCCCGTCCTGCGATGGGTAAGACGGCTTTTGTCCTTTCGATGGCTAAGAATATGGCGGTAAACCATAACACGCCGGTGGCTCTGTTCTCTCTTGAAATGAGTAACGTCCAGCTTGTCAACCGTCTGATCGTGAACGTATGTGAGATTCCGGGCGAGAAGATCAAGAGCGGGCGTTTGGAAAACTATGAATGGGAACAGTTGGACTTTAAGATAAAAGAATTGTATGATGCACCGATTTATGTAGACGATACGCCGAGTCTTTCGGTATTCGAACTGCGTACGAAGGCTCGTCGTCTGGTGCGTGAGCATGGTATTAAGATCATCATTATCGACTACCTTCAGTTGATGAATGCAAGCGGTATGAGCTTCGGCAGCCGTGAACAGGAAGTAAGTACTATTTCACGGTCGTTGAAAGGATTGGCGAAGGAACTGAACATTCCGATCATTGCCTTGTCTCAGTTGAACCGTGGTGTCGAGGCACGTCAAGGAGCGGAAGGAAAACGCCCGCAGTTGGCCGACTTGCGTGAATCCGGTGCTATCGAACAGGATGCGGATATGGTTTGTTTTATCCACCGTCCTGAATATTATAAGATAACGGAAGACGAACGTGGTAATTCCTTGATCGGTCTGGCGGAGATTATTATCGCCAAGCATCGTAACGGTGCGGTCGGAGATGTACGTCTTCGTTTCAAGAGCGAGTTCGCCAAGTTCATGAATGTGGACGAAGATGTTCCGGTTCGCGAGTTCTCCTCTAATATGAATAGTTCAGGCCCGATGGAAACAATGCCGCCCATACCACCGGCCGGTACCGATTTCTTGGCTCCCGGCAATAATGAGGTTCCGTTTTAATAATTCTATCCTCTTTTCAAAACATAGGTGTTTAGTATAAATAATTATTTAGTTTAATGGAGTGATATGGCAATTTGTGTTTTCAGCAATTTAATGCCTTTTTATTCTCTTCATTAACCGGGTTCTTTCCTTCCGGTGTGTAGAGATGGTCGATGCGAGAGGCATATGCTTTTTCTATTTTCCCGCGGACGATCTTCATCGTGCTGTTGACCATGCCGTTCTGTTCGGTGAAAGGCTCCGGCAGGATAGCAAAAGCTGCAGGCAGCCAGCGATCGGGGAAAAGGGCGGACAGGTCGCCTCCCTTGCGGAAACGGTCTATCTGGGATTGGATGATCCGGATTGCCTCTTCGCGTCCTTTATCGGATGAAAGATCAAGATACTGGTGCGTCAGATGCTTCTTCAGCCGGTCTTTGTTAGGGACGACGAGGGCAACGGTATAGGGACTCTGGTTGTTATACAGGATCAGCTGGTCGATGCAGGAAGAATGTTCGACGAGTGCCTCCTCGATCCCTTCCGGACTGTATTTTTCCCCGTCACTACCGATCAGCAGACTTTTGAAACGTCCGAGGACGTAGAGCAGACCGTCATGCCCCATATATCCCATATCCCCAGTGTAGAGCCACCCGTCGCGTACGGTTTCGGCAGTTGATACCGGGTTCTTCCAGTAGCCGGCCATCACATTCTCGCCCCGTATGACGATCTCTCCTTTTTCGCCTGCCGGGAGTTCTTTTCCGTCGGCATCGCATATTTTCAGGTCGAGCGGACGGACCAACATACCGCTGCTGCCGAAGGTATGCCGGTGCGGGCCGTTGGTGGAAATTACGGGAGTCGCTTCGCTTAGTCCGTACCCTTGGTACATAGGAAGTCCGATTGCGTAGTAGAACTTTTGCAAGTCTTTATCGAGCAGTGCGCCACCGCCGATGAAAAACTTCAATTGTCCGCCGAAGTTTTCACGGACTTTCGTGAAAAGCATGTGGTCGAACAGGCTCACGAGCGGTTTCAGCAGGAATCGGACACCACGTCCCTTGTCTTCTCTGCCGTCTCCGTTATAGATGTAAGCTACTTTGAGGGCAAAGTCGAACAAACGGGTTATATTCTTGCCCTGGGCACGGATACCTTGTTCGATATTCTTTTTGAAATTCTTGGCCAGTGCCGGGACGCTCAGGATCAAGTAGGGCTTGAACTCTTTGATGTTGACCGGAATGTTCTTTAATGTTTCCAGCCCTGTCCGTCCGACTTGTACTGTTGCTACGGATGCTCCTTTCGACATGAAGATATAGAAACCGACCACATGCGCGAAACAATGGTCGAGTGGGAGGATTATTAATGTGCGCCATGTATCGTCGATATCGACACAAGATAGGGCTTGCTCCACGTTCGCCGTATAGTTACGGTGCGTCAGGATGACACCTTTCGGGTCGGCCGTCGTGCCTGAGGTATAGGTAATCGTCGCATAGTCGTTATTCTGTAAGGATTGTCCAACAGCAAGGAAGTCTTCCAGAGAATGAGATGCCAGATATTCTTTCCCCATCCGGAATACTTCGGACCAGGATATTTCTTTTTCTTTATATTCCGGCAGTTCGTCTATCACAATTATTTTTTCGACTAAAGGCAATTTATCCATGATAGCCCGTATCTTTTTGAGTTGGTTGCCGGAAACCAGGATATATTTCACATCGGCATGCACAAGACGGAACAGCAGGTCGTTCGCTTCTTCGAGCTTGATGGAAAGCGGGACGTTGGTCGCGCCGGCATAGAACATGGCCAGTTCGCCGATGATCCAAGCATTACGGCCTTCCGAAAGGAGCGCCATATTGTCGCCCTTCTTCACTCCGAGAGCTATCAGTCCGGCACCGGCAGCGTAGACTTGTTGCTGAACTTCTTTATAAGTGGTCGGTTCGAAGGCATCCCTGGTTTTTTCCCACAGGAAGGGATTGTCGGGATATTGTTTTACCGAATTTTCGAAAAGGTCTATAATTGTCTTCTTCATATTATTTATTTTTGTATTTGTACTTTCCCGATTTCATCCAGGTAATTACAAGCCACCTCTACCGTTGGTACATTCTTGATCACGATACTGCGTTTTCCGTTCTGTTCGCGAAGCGTGCATTCGCGTGGATGCTTTTGGATGAAGCCGAGCAGCTTGTCGAAGGCCTCGCTTTCGTAGTAAGGACTTTCGGGATTAGTGACGAGAAAAATGCTCATCTGTCCTTTTTTCAGAATTACTTTTTCCATACCTAACGTCTTTGCCATACGGCGAAGGCGAACGACACGGATCAGTTCTTTCCCTTCTTTCGGCACTTTTCCGAAACGGTCTTTCAGACGCTCGGTAAAAGCAAGTATATCACGCTCTTCCTCCATCTTGTCCAGTTCACGATAGAGGGAGACACGTTCGGAGTCATTCGGGATGTAGGTCGGAGGGAACATCAGTTCCAAATCGCTTTCGATATAGGTTTCACGGACATATTCGCTACCGGTGTCGGGGCGATTTTCGGTAGCGTTGGAATACAGGTCGGCAAATTCTTCCGCTTTCAGTTCGTCAACGGCTTCTTCCAGGATTTTCTGGTACGTTTCGTAGCCCAAGTCGGCGATGAAACCGCTTTGTTCGGCACCTAACATATTACCGGCACCCCGGATGTCAAGGTCCTGCATGGCGATATGGATGCCGCTTCCCAACTCTGAAAAATTCTCGATCGCCTGCAGACGGCGGCGTGCTTCCTGCGTAAGACTTGACAAGGGTGGAGAGAGGAGATAACAGAAGGCTTTCCGGTTACTTCGCCCGACACGACCGCGTAGTTGATGCAGATCGGACAATCCGAACTGTTGTGCATTATTGATGATGATCGTATTTGCATTCGGTACGTCGATGCCACTCTCCACAATGCTCGTGGCGATCAGTACATCGTATTCGTAATTGACGAAATCCAGAATGATCTTTTCCAGCTTCTCCGGTTCCATCTGCCCGTGACCGACAGCGATACGGGCATCCGGCACTTCACGTTTGACAAGCGCTTCCATTTCATAAATATTTTGGATGCGATTGTTGATGAAAAAAACCTGTCCGTTACGGCTCATCTCGAAATTGATGGCTTCTCGGATGATGTCCGGGTTAAAACGTTCTACCTCTGTTTGAACCGGATAGCGGTTGGGTGGGGGAGTCGTGATGCTCGACAAGTCACGGGCTCCCATCAACGAGAATTGCAGGGTACGAGGAATCGGAGTGGCGGTCATGGTGAGCGTGTCGACGTTGGCTTTCAGCTGGCGTAGCTTCTCTTTGACGGATACGCCGAATTTCTGTTCCTCGTCGATAATCAGCAGACCGAGATCTTTGAATGTGACATCTTTTCCGACGATTCGATGGGTGCCGATGATAATGTTGATATTTCCTTCTTTCAAGTCTTTCAAAGTTTCCCTTATCTCTTTCGCCGTACGTGCCCGGCTGATATATTCGATTCGGCAGGGAAAATCTTTCAACCGTTCGGAAAATGTTTGATAGTGCTGGAATGCTAATACTGTAGTCGGGACCAGCACGGCAACTTGCTTGTTGTCCGAAACGGCTTTGAAAGCGGCACGAATGGCTACCTCCGTTTTCCCGAAGCCTACATCTCCGCAAATCAGTCGGTCCATCGGACGGTCGTTCTCCATATCGGCTTTGACATCGGCTGTTGCTTTCATTTGGTCAGGGGTATCTTCGTAGATAAAGCTGGCTTCCAGTTCGTGCTGCATGAAACTGTCTGGGCTGTAAGCGAAACCTTTTTCCTGTTTTCGTTTGGAGTAGAGGAGAATCAAATCGCGGGCGATATCTTTTACTTTTGACTTGGTGCGTTCTTTCATCTTCTCCCAGGCCCCTGTTCCGAGTTTACTCAGCTTGGGCGGTTCCCCACTGTCCTTGCCTTTATACTTGGATAGCTTATGGAGAGAGTGAATGCTGACGAATATAATGTCGTTGTTCTGGTAGATCAGCCTGATGGCTTCCTGCATTTTTCCGTTTACTTCCGTACGGACTAGCCCGCCGAATTGTCCGACACCATGATCGATATGTACGATATAATCGCCGGTCGTGAATTGGTTCAACTCCTTCAACGACAGAGAGAGTTTTCCACTTCTTGCTTTATCGCTTTTCAAGTTGAATTTATGAAAGCGGTCGAACAACTGGTGATCCGTGAAAAGGCAGACACGCAAGGTCTCATCGGCAAAACCTTCATGAATGGTCTTGTTGACGGAGGTAAAAGGTATGTCGTCTCCCCGATCCTCAAAAATGGCCCTGATACGGGTTGCTTGCTTTTCTACATCGCTCAGTATATATAATGTATAGCCGTCTTCTAAATATTTATGGAAAGACTCGCTTACCAAATCGAAATTTTTATGATAAATCGGTTGTGCTTCCATTGAGAAAGTCAGGGTGGCATCGGCTACTTCCATAGGCCGCGTACCAAAATGGAGCCGGCAGAAACCAAGTGCCGCATGTAGAAAATCCTCTCCGGTAATTAATTTGGCCCGCAGTTGCTCGATGTTGGCAAACGATTCTTCGTCCCCGATGATTGGTTCTTCATTCCAGATACTGCCGATACGTTCTTTTACCCATGCCATGTCTTTGCTAGCGAGCAGTGTCTCGGATGGCAATGAATCTAGTAAGGATGAGTTGGTCCGGTTTCCTTTTGTCATTTCGGGCACGATATAGATGCTGTCCAGTTTTTCTTTGGATAGCTGTGTTTCCACATCGAACGAACGGATCGTCTCTACCTCGTTTCCAAAGAAGTCGATACGATAGGGAAATTCATACGAGAACGAGAACACATCTAAGATACTGCCGCGCATTGCATACTGCCCTGGTTCATAAACATAATCTACCTGCTCGAAGCCGTATTCGTCCAGTACGTCAGAAACAAACATATTGTCCAACCTTTCGCCGACACTGATCTTCAGCGTGTTTTCTTTCAAGACCTCCCGTGAAATTACTTTCTCCGCCAATGCTTCCGGATAGGTGACAATGATGAAGGGAGCAGTCGGATCCTGCAGCGTGCTGAGAACTTCTGTCCGCAGGATTTCGTTGGCTGGATCCACATGTCCGTACTTGATAGCACGTCGGTAAGCAGAAGGAAAGAAATAGATTCCGTCACCTCCTGTGAGTTGCACCAGATCGTGATAAAAGTAGCCGGCATCCTCTAGGTCATTCAACACACACACATAACTTCCTCTTCTTTTTGAAAAAAGAGAAGCTATTGTCATTGCGGCCCCTGAACCGTTCAGTCCTTTCAGAAATATATTGCGGGACGTTTTGTTTTTTAACAGGGTATTTAATGCCGCCACTTGCGGATGGGCGGCATATTGTTTTAGTAAATCTTGTACCTCCAACGGATGAATTGAAAATTGATAATTATATATGCGCAAAATTACGGAAAATGTTACAATAATCTTCCTAAAACCAATGAAAATATCTACCTTCGCGCTTGGGTTGTCAATTGAAATGAGCAGGATCTTCTCATTTTCAATTCTCAATTCTCATTTTTCAATTAAACAGTGGATTATGTCAGACAGTATTGTTATTATTCCCACGTATAACGAAAAGGAGAATATAGAAAATATTATTCGGGTTGTATTTGGGTTGGAGAAAGAATTTCATATTTTGATTATAGATGATGGATCGCCCGATGGTACGGCAGGTATTGTAAAACGGTTGCAAAAAGAGTTCCCCGAACGCCTTTTCATGGTGGAACGTAAAGGTAAGTTAGGATTGGGTACGGCTTATATCTGCGGATTTAAATGGGCAATAGAACATAAATATGATTTTATATTCGAAATGGATGCAGACTTCAGTCATAACCCGAATGATCTTCCCAAATTATATGCGACCTGTATGGAACAGGGTGGTGATGTCGCAGTCGGTTCCCGCTACTGTAACGGTGTGAATGTCGTGAACTGGCCGTTGGGACGTGTGTTGATGTCCTATTATGCTTCCGTATATGTTCGTTTTGTTACTGGAATGAAAGTACAGGATACGACAGCCGGTTTCAAATGCTATCGTCGTGAGGTGCTTGAGACGATCGATTTGGATCGTATCCATTTCAAAGGATATGCGTTCCAGATAGAAATGAAGTTTACGGCATATAAGTGTGGTTATAAAATCGTGGAAGTCCCCATTATTTTTATCAATCGTGTATTAGGCACTTCCAAGATGAACTCCTCTATCTTCGGGGAAGCACTGTTTGGCGTATTGAAATTGAAATGGTGGAGTCTGTTCCGTAAATATCCCCAAAAAGAGAATCGGAAAGCGATTGCCGGATAATGCCATTATTGTAAAAAGCAATAAAAAGGGATATTCAGTAAATGTCTCCACATCATACCATGGCATATGAAGATGATAGAGTATAATCACTTCATATGCCATTATTATTGTCATTTTTTTGTATATTCTCATATACTCTTATCGGGCAAGACATGAAGCTCCGGAAGAAGTCTTCTGACCTCTTCTGATTCTTTCAGTAAACTCATATCATGCAGCTTTCCCCGTTCTGTTCCTGATCCTGTCTATCATCAGTATGGCATTTGCCGTATGTATTCCGAAGAAAATCCACAGGATTTCCGTCTTTCTGTTCCTTGCCTTTATCCTTGCGAGCGAGTAGTGTTGTTTTTGAGTACCGAAGCTTCCTTCAAGCCGGGTGGCCCTTTCTTTTGAGAGTTCGCTTCTAAGCCACCTTCCTCAAAGGCTCATCTTGGGCCGCCCTTCCCTTGCGCACAAAGGATGTGGATATCCCATATTTTGTATAGAACTTTCTGTTGGCATTATTGGCATATATGGAATCGGCAGCCACACATCTTACCCTTACATTCATCAGCTTCTGCTGCATATGGATACAGTCCTTCAAGCGTATACTCTCATTGAATGCCTTGAACGAGAGGTGTTCAATGAACGATATGCCGTCTATCTGTATATTATTGACCTTTGCACCGAACTCGACGGACTTGGTTTCCTTGCCTCTGACGATGGGACATACATAATAACGGTCGATGCTGACGATGCAGTCACTGACTTTCCGCCCTTCAAACATTTCCTTTTCCTATACAAGCACCTTTCTGATGATGGAAAGACGCTTCTGGTAATCCTGTGTATATCGGAGTAAAGCACCGTACTCGCTATGGATCCCATCCCTTTGACTGAGGAGCTTTTCAAGAAGCTTGATCATACGGCGCTTAAGCATTCTAGTCCTTGAAGCTCTCCTCTTTCTTTTCTTGCAGTAAGACAGATAGGATTCCGCCACATTCCTGTATTTGTTGCGCGGACGCCTTATGCCCAGAGATCCCTGCAATGCCGGCATATATGGCTGTAGAGCCATTCGATGCTTTCCCAAAGGAGTTTCGTTTATTATTCTTGATTTGACACTTTCAAGGAAAAATAGAAGGTGGTGCCTTTCCCTTCTTCGGAATCGAACCAGAGCTTGCCACCGAGTTGTTCGACAAAGTCTTTACACAGCATTAATCCCAAGCCAGACCCCTTTTCGTTATTTGTCCCATAAGAAGTAAAATGAGTGTTTGGCCTCAGCAGCTTACCCTGATCTTCTTTTTTGATCCCTTTACCAGAATCTTTTACACTGACAACGACAAAATCCCCGTCTGTTTTGGTTGATACCGTAATCAAACCTTTTTCGTAGCTGAACTTGACTGCGTTGGAAATCAGGTTACGGACGATAGTTTTTACCATATCAATGTCTGTCGATCCCATCAGTTCTTTATCCAGACCTTCAAGCATGATGGATATGCCTTTCTGGGTAGCCATCGGAATAAATATCTCGGCAGTGCTGTTGACTATGCTGTTGATGTCGACTTGTTGTCTATAAATGTTCTGTTTGTTCAGGCGATTCTTTGCCCACTTCAAGAGGTTGTCGAGAAGCTGGAATATCTCTTCCGATGTCTTGTTCATCATCTGAAGCATTTCGTATACCTCATCGCTAACCTGATTCTTATCGACCATCATCAGGATGGCGTTATTCATCATCTTCAAAGAACCAAGCGGAGAGCGTAAATCGTGTGCAATAACGGAATAGAGCGTGTCGCGGGATTCGATTGTATTTTCAAGTTCCTGCTTGATACGTTTGATACTGAACAGTTCGTAACGGTGGGCGACACGTTTCACCAATTCTTCCCGTTGGAAAGGTTTTGTTACATATTCTGTTGCTCCCAACTGATAACCTTTTACGATACTTTGCATATCGCTCAAAGCTGACATGATAATGACGGGGATGTTGTTGGTTTCCGGATTGCTTTTCAAATGCTGCAGTACCTCGTATCCGTCCATCTCTGGCATCATAATATCAAGCAGAATAAGATTGGGATGCCTTTCTTGGGCAATGCGTAGCGCTTTAGCTCCGCTATCTGTCGTCAGTAGCGTATAACCTTCTTTTTTTAGTATCGCTTGCACAAGCATAACGTTAGTTGGCACATCGTCCACCACTAATACAGTATATTGTGATGCTAAGTTTTCCATTTGATTCTGTACTTTTCTTGATATTCAAATACTATCAATGATACAAATGTATTTAATTCTGTCGACATAATCGTCTTTTCCCCTAAAATAAATTCCATTTCTGAAGAATAATTCTTTTATATATTAAATGTGTCCAACTAAAACGCTTGATATAGGATGAGATGGGGCTTTTTATTAAAATTATTATTTAAGTTTGCACCATGAAATCGAATTTAGTTCTTTTAGCGCTCATATTAGCCAGCTGTCAGCCGGAAATGCCTGTAACCTCCTCTATTCTGGTAAAGGGAGATGGTTTGACAGTCCCTGTTAACAAGGAACTATATGGTTTGACCATTGAGGAAATCAACCATGCGGTGGATGGCGGTATTTATGCGGAACTTATACAAAACCGGAGCTTTGAAGATGGAGTTCCTCCCTTGAATTGCCCGTACGACCCTGTCCGCCGGGTTCTGACTACCCCGAATGGATGGACTATTCCTTTCCTGCGTTCTGATTCGGTACCGGGATGGCGTTGCTTTTCTGCGACGTCTTATATGTATCCCGATACTAAGGAATTGATTAATGACAAGAACCGGCGTTCTCTGCTGGTTTCGGTGTCTGCTTCAGCCGAATCAGGAAAAGGAGGTGTCATTGCCGAAGGATATGGAGGAATACCGCTTCGGAAAGGTGAGAAATATGATTTGTCTTTTTATATGAAAGGAGCCTCTATGGCTTCGAAGACCGTAAGTCTGACTTTGGCCGATTCTACTGGAAAAACGGCCCTAAGCGAAGTTTTTCGGGTAGCACCAGCTTATGAGTGGAGGAAGTACAAGCACACTTTTACCGCAACCTCGAATACGAATAAAGCCGTGTTGACGATAACGACTGACAGTTCGGCTGTTTTCTGGCTGGATGTTGTTTCTCTGTTTCCGCAAAATACATGGAAAGGCCGTCCGAATGGATTACGTCCGGAACTGATGGAACTGATTGCAGCATTGAAACCTGCTTTCATTCGCTTCCCCGGTGGAAGTTTTGTAGAAGGGTATACGGCGGGAACCTATCCGGTCTGGCGTGAAACCGTAGGAGACATTGCCGAACGCAAACATTTTTGGAATGTGTGGGCATACGGTACGACGAACGGCATCGGCTATCATGAATATCTCCAGATGTGTGAAGATTTGGATGCTGAACCGGTCTATGTCATTAATAGCGGTGTGACCAATCAAAGTCGTCGTCCGCGTTATGAAGACATAACGGCAATGGGGAAACTAGTACAAGATGCCTTGGATGCCATCGCTTATGCTAATGAACCGGCCGATTCCATTCTGGGAACTTTGCGAGCTAGTCACGGACATCCGGAACCTTTTGATTTGAAGTATGTGGAGATCGGCAGTGAAAATTACGGACTAGAATATACGAAGCGTTTCGAGTTGTTTAAAAAAGCGATCCAAGAGGCTTATCCGGAGGTTATGGTGATAAGCAGTTCCGACATAAGAGGAAAGAACAGAAATGAATGGTCAGATACTCATTTTTATTCGAGCGAATCATTTTTGATCTCTAATCACAACCGTTTTGTTGCCGGACAGTATACGCGCCGGATGCCTCCTGTCTTTATCGGAGAGTTCGGCTTGTCCGGTGGGGCAGCTCCCGGAAGTTTGCGGGCGGCTATTGGGGAGGCTTGCTTTCTTGCAGGGGTAGAAAACGGACAGGAGATTGTGAGGTGTTTGGCTTATGCCCCTGTTTTGGGAAATACAAAATACAAAATAGAACGTTATCCGGTCATCTTTTTTGACGGTGAACAGATTGCTCTTTCTCCTTCTTACTATCTGTTGCAAATGTTTAGCAGCAATAGGGGAGACGAAGTGCTGAAGACCGAAGTCCGCACCTATCAGAAACCCCAGGTGACCTTCGGACGCGCCGGTATCGAAATGTTCGATAACAGCTATGAATTCAAGGAGGTGAAAATAGACAATTCGCCGGTTACGGAAGGGGCTGTCATGACCGGAGGCTGGACGGTCGGACAGGGTACGTTGACGCCGGTTGCAAACAGGTGGAACTATATCCTTTTAGGCGATCCGTCTGCCTATGACTATACGTTCTCGGCGGATATCAGGCGGACGAAGGGGAGCGGGCAAGTCCAATTCCGTGTGCGTGACAACGGGCTGTCTGGAGAACGAAATGACTATATCGGGTTGACGATTGGTTCTGGTGTTGTAGAGTTCTATCGCCAGGCGGGAGGTGTGAGGGATACGTTACGTACACCTGTTCTTTATCCGTTCCAAAGTAATCGTTGGTATAACGTGAAGATCGCTTGCAAAGGCGAACAAATCGGTTGTTTTGTGAATGACACGCTGGTTCATGAGACGATACTTCCCGGCATACCTTCATTGGTTTCTACTGCGGCGTTGGATAAGGAGGCTCATACGATTATACTGAAGGTGATCAATACGACTCAGCACGAAGAGAAGACGGAGTTGAACCTGCAAGGCGTCAGTGTCAAAAATACGGCGGAAATTATTCAGCTCACAGGAGATCCCGAAGCGCGTAACACTTACGACCACCCCGGCGTGGTCGTACCGGAGACAAAAGAAATATCCTTCTCGTTGAGCGGTTCCAAAGTGTACAATTTCCCTCCCAACTCGATTACGATAATGAAATTGAAGATCGACTGACAGGGCGACTGGCATCGGATTCAAAACCGATGCCGGTCGCGCGTCCAACCGATGCCGATCCATTGACTGCCGGATGCCTGCCGGATGAAATAATAAAGGCTACCTCAGTAATGAAGCAGCCTTTTTCCGTTTAGTATCGCATTGATTAATGGACTAACATTTCAGGAGTGATCTTGACAAACTTGTCGGAGTCGGCTTTGCGAAGTTTCACGCTGCCATCGTTCCAGTTTGAGGGCCAGCCGCCAATGATATGTCCTAAGAATACCACCTTGATTTCATGCAAGCCTTTCGACAATGCAGCCGAACTGTCGTGGCGGGAGAAGCGTTTCACTTCACCTGCATTGTTCACTAACAATTTGCCGTCGATCCATACTTCTTCGTTGTCGGAAGAAATGTAGTAAACGCCATCTTCAGGGATGTTGACGTAACCAGTTGCTATGGCAGCATATTGTTTGACACCGCGCATAGATTCGCTTGACTTGACAACACTGGTGATTTCACGCAAATCCTTGATAACCGATTTCTTCCATTCTTTTACGTCTCCCAGTTTGGAAGAATTCAAAAACATGCCGTCGGTCACTTGCATTTCCAATCCTGGAGTAGTTTTGGCAACCTCTTTAGCGGGGGCCAAAGCTTGCTTTTCAACCGTGATCGTACGAGTCTTACTCATCTTGCCGGAAGGCAATACGGAACGGATCTTCAGAACGCCGGATTCCGTGAATTCGATCGGAGCGGAATAGGCGGTTGATTCCGGAGTCGGTTCGGTTCCGTCGATCGTATAAACCACCTTGACCGGACGGGTAGTCTTGAATTCCAGAGAAGCCTTGTCGGTGAAAGCGACAAAATCGCATGAGCCGTTCGGTTGCTCCGGTTGCGGGATATGGTAGTTGATGTTCAGTTCATCCAGACGGACCAAAGCATTATCCAAGCGACGTTCGAAGTCTTTATAATCCTTGCGTGCCAATGGAGTCCAGCCGATTTCAGCCAATGCCAGCACACGCGGGTAGGCGCGGTATTCCAGCAGGTCTGTGTTGTACATATATTCGGACCACAGGTTTGTTTGTACCCCCTTGATCAAATTAGCTTTTCCGGTAGCGACCAAAGTATCGGGTATCGGGTTGTATGCATACACTTTTGATAACGGATCGTAACCGCCGATAGAAACCGGTTCGATCTTCGGATCACCTTGGAATTGGTCAATGTACATGCCACCGCTTCCTGGAGTCATGATCGCTTCATGTCCCATGTTTGCAGCAGCGATACCGCCTTCTTCACCACGCCAAGACATGACGGTTGCGGAAGGAGCGAGGCCGCCTTCGAGGATTTCATCCCATCCGATGATCTTTTTACCATGCTTTTCGGACAGGTATTTCTCCATGCGCTGAACGAAATAGCTCTGCAGCTTTTCTTCGGCAGAATGGTTCTTGTCGGCTTTCAGACCTTCCTCGCGGATGCGCTTCTGGCAGAGCGGGCATTCTTTCCAGCTTGATTTCGGGCATTCGTCACCACCGATATGGATATATTCGCCGGGGAAAAGAGGTGCGACTTCGTCGAAAACATCCTGCAGGAGCTCGAACGGTTTTTCCTTTCCGGCACACAATACGATGTCTTCTACCCCCCAGATGATACGCGGGGTGGTCGGTTCGCCCTTGCAAGACAATTCGGGATATGCGGAGATTGCAGCCAACTCGTGTCCCGGAAGTTCGATTTCAGGAACGATCGTGATAAAACGGTCTGCTGCATATTTTACCACTTCCTTGATTTGGTCTTGCGTATAAAAACCGCTATATTCCGTTCCTTCGCCATCTATGCGTTTGGAACCGACTTCTGTCAGTTTTGGGTATTTCTTGATTTCGATACGCCAGCCCTGGTCGTCCGTCAGATGCCAATGCATGCGGTTGATCTTGAACAAAGCTAATACGTCGAGATGTTTCTTTACGTTCTCTACCGGGATGAAATGACGGCAAGGATCCAGCATGATGCCGCGATATTCGAAACGCGGTTCGTCTTTCACTGTCACGCAGGATGCAGTCCAGGCGATACCGTTTACGACTGCCGGGCTTTGGATCTCGGCTGGAAGCAACTGCATGAACGTTTGCATGCCGTAGAACAAGCCTTGCGGGGTCTTAGCCTTAACCGTCACGCCTTGCGGAGTGACATCCAGCGTGTAGCCTTCGTCGTTTACATCCAGTGCCTCGTCGATCGCCAGTGCAATGCCGTTTGAGGCGGCCTTGTCACTGACCGTTATCTGGTAACCGGTGGCAAGATTCATCTGGGCGGCAAAATATTCGGCAACAGTTTTAGCTTCCGGAGTGGAGGCGGAGAAGGCTGTGTTTTTGCTTAGTTTAAAACTACCCTCGTTCTGGACGAGGCTTACCGGCGTCGGGATTACATTGATGCCCTGGTTGTAAGGCATCTGTTTAGTTGGCCCTTCGCTGCACGACGCAAGGATACAAAATGCTGCGCCGGCACAAAGTGATAAAAAAGTTTTCATTTTGGAATTTATGTAATTTGATTGATTTAGAAAGAAGGAAGAAATTTATGATTTTTGATTTACGATTTATTTCCGTGCCGCATAAATCATAAATCAAAAATCATAAATCTATAGTGTTACCAAGCGAAGATAGGATATTCCTTCATGATGCCGTTCACTTTTTCGCGAACAGCCGTGATAGTCTTGTCGCATTCGGGTGCTGCCAGTACAGTGTCGATCAGTTCGACGATCTCGGCCATCAGCGGTTCTTTAGCGCCGCGGGTCGTGATAGCCGGAGTTCCGACACGGATGCCGGAAGTCTGGAATGCCGAACGGCTGTCGAACGGAACCATATTCTTGTTTACGGTGATATCGGCGGCTACCAATGCCTTTTCTGCCACCTTGCCGGTCAGTTCGGGGAACTTCTTGCGCAGGTCGATCAACATGCTGTGGTTGTCCGTACCGTCGGAGATGATCTTGTAACCTTTGTCCATGAATGCTTTTGCCATAGCAGCCGCATTGGCTTTTACCTGAGCCTGGTAGGTCTTGTATTCCGGTTCCAGCGCTTCGCCGAAGGCCACGGCTTTGGCGGCGATCACGTGTTCCAGCGGACCGCCCTGTATGCCTGGGAATACGGCGGAATCCAGCAGTTGGGACATCTTCTTGATCTCTCCCTTCGGTGTCTTCTTGCCCCAGGGATTCTCGAAATCCTTACCTAACAGGATGATGCCGCCACGCGGACCGCGCAAGGTCTTGTGGGTTGTGGAAGTTACAATATGGGCATATTCCAGCGGGTTATTCAGTAGTCCGGCTGCGATCAGTCCGGCAGGGTGAGCCATATCGATCATCAGAAGGGCACCGACCTTGTCGGCTATTTCACGCATCCGTTTGTAGTCCCACTCACGGGAATAAGCGGAACCGCCACCTACGATCAATTTCGGTTTTTCTCGTAAAGCGACTTCTTCCATCTGGTCGTAGTCTACACGACCGGTGTCTTCTTTTACATTATATTCTGTAGCGTGGTATAAAATACCAGAACTGTTTACAGGAGAACCGTGAGAAAGGTGGCCACCGTGTGCCAGGTTTAGGCCTAAGAATGTATCGCCGGGATTCAGGACTGCCAGAAATACGGCTGCGTTAGCCTGTGCTCCTGAATGCGGTTGTACGTTGGCCCACTCTGCATTGAAAATCTGTTTCAACCGTTCGATGGCGATAGTTTCGCTCTGGTCTACTACTTCGCAACCTCCATAATAGCGCTTACCGGGATATCCTTCTGCGTATTTGTTGGTCAGACAGCTACCCATGGCTTGCATCACCTGGTCGCTGACAAAGTTTTCGGAAGCAATCAGTTCAATACCTTTCAGTTGGCGCTGATGTTCCTTCTCAATGATGTCGAAAATGATATTGTCTCTTTTCATTACATGTAAAATTGGTTATTGCAATGAGTCCCCTTCTTCTTTTGGGGGGATCGTTGGCAAATTTACGATAAAAAATCTATAGCAGGGATAAATAATATCGAAATATCCTTATAACTTCACCACATTTCCTTCTTTACTGCTTTTCCAGGCTGCCTCGATCAGGCGGATGACAAGCAATACGTCGGCGGCATCCGTCAAGAGCGGTTCTCCGTGGCGGAGATGACGGTAGATGTTGTCGTAAAATCCTGCATAATTTCCGGCAAGACTGGGATATTTGTAATGGACGACGTTGCCGTCTTTCTCTGTGTGAAGAAGTCCCCAGGTACTTTCGTCTTCAACTCCCCAGTAGGGAGTACCGGGCATTTGTCCGTCATTCAGATCCGCTTCCTGACGGTCCAGGCCGTATTTGACGAATGAGCCTTCCGTACCGTGTAAGATGAAACGGGGTTCTGGTTCGCACATCAGATAGCTGGATTTCAGGGTGACTTTGACACGTGGCGCCTTAGACGGACGAAGTAGATGGATCACGAAATAATCATCTACCATGCCGCCTGTACGAATGGTGTCGATATCGGCGAAAACCGCATCTGGCACACCTAACAATTGAACAGCTTGGTCGATTATATGAGCCCCTAGGTTATAGGTCAAGCCGCCGCCCAACTCTCCGGTTTCCTTCCATGTTCCCGGTTTTATAAAGTTGCGATAGCGAGGGAAAGTTGACTCGAACTCAACAAGACGTCCCAACAGCCCTTTATTCAGTATTTCCCGAACTGTAAGGAAATCCGAATCCCAACGCCTGTTCTGATATACGCTTATAGCCAGGCCTTTGGACCGAGCGAGGTCGACTAATTCCTGTCCTTGCTCTGCTGTTGCCGTGAAAGGTTTTTCGACAATCACATTTTTTCCTGCCTCCAGTGCTTTCCGTGTATACTCGTAATGCGTACTGTCTGGCGTATTGATAACGACCAGTTCCAGCTCATCCAAAGCAACGAGCTCTTCAAAACTGCGCACAATACGGGCTGAAGGATAACGCTCTTTCGACAGATTCTTATTGCGCTCCGTGATTGCTGTCAGGCAGAAAGCTGGGTTTGTACTGATAAATGGGGCGTGGAATATTTGTCCAGACATGCCGAAGGCTGCCAATCCTGTTTTTATCTTTTCCATTTTTATGAAAGTTTATTTTTGCGAAGATATGAATTTATCGATTACGATGGCTTACGATTTTTACAGAAAACAAATAGCGAGTTATGTTTCTAATGCCTTCGGGACATAACACGCAACCTTGGAAATTTCGCATTGCTGATAATGCTATTATGATTGAAGATATTTTATTCTACCAAATAGAGAAACGGCAGACAAATCGTAGCTACAGAATACGTTTAAAGAATGTATTGACGTAAGGTGAACTCTCACGTTTTTATTGAAAGCTGCCGAGATTGGGATTTCTTATGCATTTCTGAATCAGCCATGTGAGATTACGACGTTAGCTTCTGCCTTACAAGATAGGTTGCCGATCAATAGGGAATTCCCAGTCTTGATACTCAGAATAGGTTATGCAAAGCCAGTTCCTTATTCTTCCCGTAAGAAAATTGAGACATTGCTAATTTGATATTTCTACTCAGAGTGACAGCAGAATAATTGAAGTGAAAAAATATCAGCAGTTTGTGAACAATGTAAAAAACAAGACTGTTTAGTTGAGGTATATGAAGAATATAAATTCAAATAATCTAAAAAACATGAAAAGTATGATGTCGTACACGGACGCTGAAAACGGGAAGGTTGCCTTAATGCAGGAAATATTGGGGGTGAAAGACATACAAGATATCGACTTGCTCTATGAATTGCATCAGGAGTTTATGGATGCGCAAAAGAATGCAGGAACAGGAAATAGTGAAGGGCAGAGTGAACTTTTATGATTTTTCAAAAACAAAAAGAGAATGTTAATTAATAACATTCTCTTTTTTGTGACCGCGACAGGATTCAAACCTGTAACCGGCTGATCCGTAGTCAGCTACTCTATTCAGTTGAGCTACGCGGCCAATCTTTATATTTTCGTTTAAACTTTATCTTAAAATGGTGACCGCGACAGGATTCAAACCTGTAACCGGCTGATCCGTAGTCAGCTACTCTATTCAGTTGAGCTACGCGGCCAATCTTCATTTTCGTTTAAACTTCATCTTGAAATGGTGACCGCGACAGGATTCAAACCTGTAACCGGCTGATCCGTAGTCAGCTACTCTATTCAGTTGAGCTACGCGGCCATTATTTCGTGATTGCGAGTGCAAAGGTAGCACTTTCTTTTATATTCGCAAGCCTTTTCGGTATCTTTTTTTTGACTAATCAAGCATCTTTGGGTTAAATATCAGATAACCAATATTCAAGCCAAAATTAAAATTTTTAGCTGGATAGCTGTATCCGTTTGCATACAGGCTGATGCTAGCGAAAGGCAGTTGTAAAACAAGGGCTGCTTCTCCCATATATTTAAAAGAATGAAGGAATTTCCCGTAATAGGGGATTGCCGTGTATGTGTTATTGTTCCATACTTCTTCTTTTTTTATTTCGTATAATGGTGCGAAACCGTACATGTCGAGGCGAAAGTGCAGCAGCTTGCTGAATTTCAAGATCGGTGACAAACCGAATGCCACGTATTGGTTGGCGCGGAACGCCTCGTTGAAGACAATCTGGCTATGTGGCGTCGGTGTGAAGGCTGGTGCTTGCAAAACGGAAGCCGTATAGTTGTTCATCAGATTCTTGCTGGAGAGCACTAGTTCACTCATAAAACCGAGGTTGAAATATGGACTGATCGTCTTGTACTGTTCCCATTCACCTTTCATTTGCAGCCAGCTATGGACTTTCCGGTCGAATGAGCCCATATCTGTAATGGGAGACGGCATATACTTTTCTGTACCCGTTACATATTGTGCCACTAAGAATTGTTTTCGCCCGGAGATCGGATATTGTTTATAATCCAGTGAGTTACGCTCGATGCTGAGCGAACCGGCAAACAGATCATACCTGCTATGATCGGTGGTCGCGTTCGGGAATGTCATGTTGGAGGTCTGGAAATAATAATCATTCAGCCGGCCATAAGCAAAACCGATCTCGGCTTTGGCACGATTCAGGAATGGGAATCCTAACTTGACCTTCGTGTACAATTCTTTCTGGTGGATGAAAGCCGGTAGTACGTCTTCGTAGAACAAAGACTGGCTTTCGGAGTATTTTTTGTCTGAGAATACGCCTTGCCAATTCAGGTAGGTCGGTATTCTCGTCTGCAAATAGATACGGCCGTTCAACATCACGCCGCTGAACGAGTTGCCGACCTGGAAGTTGGCGTTTACATCGGCGGCATATCGTCTCAAATACTGGTATCCCAGTCCGAGAAACAGTTGGTTGGCCTGGTAGGAGGAGACGTTGCCTCCGAATCCAACCGTGATTTCTTCCTTCATTTTGACATCAAGATACAGGTCGAACTTCTTTTCCTTCCGATTATAAACGGCATGGGGCAATATCTCTTTAATCTTGGAATAGGTTAGCATTTTGAAATAAGCACGCTTGAACTCTTCCATGGAGAACTCATGATTGATATCACGATGGAGTTGAGATTCAATATATTTCTTTTGCGATTCATTTACGCCTGTCACATATATATTCTGGAAAATCAGCGGAGGTAGGCCTTGCTTATAGGCCGCACGGCGTTTGTTGACTTCGCTTAGTTCCACACGCCGGGGGACACGCGCCTTGATGGAGTCGATCATCGCCATCGTCCGTTTATAGCCAATATTCATCAAATCCCGTGCTTTTTGAAAATCGAGCAGGGAGACGGTAGGGAAGCTAAATTTTATCATCATACCTTCGTCTTCGGGTACGTCGTATTCCGTTTTCTGCATGATCATTGTTTCAAGCTGGTTATAAGGATTGGACGAAGGTTTGTTGTTACCGCCTGCCACAGTCGAACCGAAGATGAAGTCCGGATGGAAAGCCTCCTTCATCGGGCCTACCGGGAAATTGTCGTAGATACCGCCGTCGAAAATGGGGACGCTATCTTTCCAGATCGGCTGGAAAAAGAAGGGGAATGTCATTGATGCACGGACAGCGTCTCCGAGATCTCCATTTTTGAAGATAATAGCTTTTTTGCTGTAGATATCCGAGGCCACGCAACGGAATGGGACAAAGAGATTGTCGAAATTCCAGCCGGCTTTTGCTGTCGCTTGTGAAAACAGGGCCATAAACGCCTGATTCATCTGGATCGGATTGATCAGACTTTGTGGAAGGAAACTAGCTTTCACTTGTAACGAATCGGTCATGTCTATGGAAAAGTGTCCGAATTCCGGTGTCGGGTCGGGGCGTTTGAAATAATATTTGTATTCGTTTTCCACCGTTCCGGTTTGCCAGTAGCTGAACTCCTCGGAGAGCATCAGTTCAACCATTTCTTCGGGTGTATATCCCATTGCATAGAGACTACCGACGATCGCGCCGGCAGATGTTCCCGTTATGTAATCAATAGGTATTCCGTTTTCTTCCAGAGCTTTGATTACCCCAATATGGGCGGCACCTTTCGCACCGCCACCGCTCAGAACCAAGCCTACTTTCTGGGCATATCCTATTTGTAAGGCCGCAAACAACAGGGCTGTCAGTACAGCTATTTTTTTCATACTTGTATCTTCTCTGCTTAATGAATTCAAATGTAGTCGTTATTTCTCAGAATACAAGAGTTTGAGATATATAAAATACAACATAAAATTAGTTCGTTTTGTTAATCTTGCGAAGAAACTTGGTGTCGGCCGTTGGTCAAAATAAGAAAGGGTGTCAAACTTTCCATTCCCATATCAAGTGCGGGAATGGGGACTTTGACACCCTTTTGCTATTTTTTCCGGCTTCGGTTTAACCGATCATCTGAACGCTGCGTTTGATGAATTGGCTCAATGCTTCACCTTTCAACATACCGTTTGCCAACAGGGCAAGGTCGATTAACTGGCTGACCAGTTTATTTCCACCAGCATATTCAGACAGGATGCTGTTGCGCTGTTCTACCAGTTCGTCAATCTTTTTGTTCGTATTCGTCATATCTTCCTTCTCTTCAGAAGTGATTTCTTCTTCTTTCTTCTTGCTCTGGGCTTCGCGCAAGTCGGACTGGCGGGCTTTCCAGCCTTTCAGGTCAGAAAGGATCGGATTCAGCTTTTCGGCACAAGCCGCTTCTTCTTCGCTCAGGATTTTCTTAACCAGTTCGTGGTCTGTGTTCAGCACCAGATTGTAGTTATCCGGCAGTTCTCCATAAAACGACATACCTGGTTGCATGGCAGACATTTCGCGCATACGGCGCATATATTCGCTTTGTGTCAGCATGACCGGGTTTGAGTTTTCTCCCAACGCCTCGAATGTGACAATGAAATCTGTCTTCTCGATCTTCGGTAACTGGCTTTTGAACATCTCCTGCAGAGCATTTTTTTCGTCCTCATTCAGTGTTACCTTGTTGACATTGTCCTTGCGGATCAGATTGTCGATCGTGTCGCTATCCACACGGACGAAGCGTGTTTTTTCGAACTTCTGTTCCATCTGGCTTATAGCATGGACATCCAGCTGACCATCCATGATCAGCACGCTGTAGGCTTTGTCTTTTGCAGCCTGGATATAGCTGTACTGGTCATTGGCATTTGTTGTGTACAAGTAGATCAGGTTGCCTTCCTTGTCTGTCTGGTTGGCTTCCGTCAGGGCTTTGTACTCTTCGAATGTGTAATATTTGCCGTCTACATCCTTCAATAGGGCGAACTTGGCTGCCCGATCGTAAAATTTTTCTTCGCTCAACATTCCGTACTGGATGAAAAGTTTCAGGCTGTCCCACTTTTCTTCAAATTGAGGACGGTCGTTCTTGAACATTTCTTCCAGGCGATCTGCCACCTTTTTCATAATGTGGTTGGAGATCTTTTTCACGTTCTGGTCGCTCTGTAGGTAAGAACGGGACACGTTCAGCGGTATATCCGGAGAATCGAGCACACCGTGCAGCAATGTCAGGAATTCAGGAACGATACCTTCAACCGAATCGGTGACGAACACTTGGTTGCAGTATAATTGGATCTTATTGCGATGCAGATCGATGTTGCTCTTGATGCGCGGGAAATACAGGATACCGGTCAGATGGAACGGGTAATCCACATTCAGATGAATCCAGAACAGAGGTTCGTCGGACATCGGATACAGATCCTGATAGAATTTCTTATAATCTTCATCTGTCATATCGGTCGGCTTACGAACCCATGCCGGTTGGATATCGTTGATGATATTGTCTTCGTCGGTATCGACATATTTGCCGTCTTTCCATTCCTGCTTCTTTCCGAATGCGATGGGAACTGGCAGGTAACGGCAGTACTTAGTCAACAGGCTGTTGATCTTGTCTTTGTTCAGGAAATCTTTGTTCTCGTCGTCAATATACAGGATGATGTCTGTTCCGCGATCTTCTTTTTCCGTCTCTTCCAATGTGTATTCGGGTGTGCCGTCGCAGCTCCATTTCATAGGAACGGCTCCTTCTTTATACGATTTGGTGACGATCTCCACTTTCTTGGAAACCATAAAAGAAGAATAGAAACCAAGTCCGAAGTGGCCGATGATGGCGGCTGCGTCGTTCTTGTATTTTTCAACGAACTCTTCTGCGCCGGAGAAGGCGATCTGATTGATATATTTGTCAATCTCTTCGGCAGTCATACCGATACCGCGGTCGGAGATTTTGATCGTATTGCTATCGAAGCTGACATGTACGGTCAAATCTCCCAGTTCTCCTTTGAACTCGCCGACAGAAGCCAGTGTTTTCAACTTCTGTGTTGCATCAACTGCGTTAGATACCAATTCACGAAGAAAAATTTCGTGATCACTATATAAAAACTTTTTGATGATAGGGAAGATGTTCTCACTCGTAACACCGATGTTTCCTTGTTTTGCCATAATCCGATATAAAATATTTTGATGTTATACTTATTGTTTCCTATAACTATAATTATTTACGCAATGTTCAGTTACAAAAACAATGCCAAACAAACAAAATGACATTTTGACTGACAAGTTATCAGTATGGAGAGGGAAAGAAGTGGAATGTATATAAAAAATTAAAGGCTGTCTCACGACAACCCCTAACCAACTTTGTTAACCTTAAATCTAATACTATTATGAAAAAACCACATTGCAAATGTACGGATACTTCTATAATTGTCAATAGATAAAATATTAAATTTTGTTCTTTTGGTTTTAATAAAATCTAATATCTTCAGATCTCTTGCTTTTTATACGTTATTAGGCTTGTGAGAACCATCGCAACGGTGGATAAAGGCAATGCGAACAGGATCGGATCGATGGCGAACCAGGGATAGATATCGATCAAAACATCACGTCCAGACAGCATATTGCATAAGCCGACTGCTCCGGCTTCCGCCTTGTGAAGAAACAGCATGGCAAACAAACTTGCCAGTGCCCCCGTCCATAAACTAGCCAGTGCTCCTTCCTTGGTCGCCTTTTTCCAGAAAAGGGAACAGAAGTAGGCCGGGAGAAAAGTGGCGGCACAAATCCCCATGAACAGGGCTGTCCCGCGTGCTATGACTCCTGCGCTCAGCGTATAACAGATTATATAACTTACCAGAATGGAGCAAAGTACTCCGATGCGTACACCCATCGTCGAGTTGGCATTCTTTCGATGTCCCAGTTTAGGGAATATGTCTGCCCCGAAAGAAGCTCCCATCGTGTGGAACTGGGCGCTGAGCGTAGACATACTTGCCGACAAGATACAGAGCATGAAAACGGCACTGAACCATTCCGGCATTGCCCGGTCGATAAACAGCGGGATAATCTTATCCATATCCTTGATGGCTTCCGATGCAACCACGCCTTCTGTTTTCAGGAAAAAGAGGTTCGATAATGCCCCGACATGATAAATGGCTCCGACGGTCACGATCAGAAAAACACAACCGATCAGAACGCCCCGGTTCAATTGCTTGGTGCTTTCCACCATCATAAAACGTACGACCAACTGAGGTTGGGCAAGGCAACCGATGCCGACTCCCAAGATCAGCGAGGTTACGAGGGTGTACCATTGCGGAGACCCAGTCACAGGCATGGCTGTCCATCCTTGGTGTCCTACCTCCTTAAACCGTTCAGGAACAAGCGGGGCGATTTCCGTCAGTTTCCGGTTGGCTTCGATAAAGCCCATATCCATCACCCGATAGAACCAGAATAGCAAGAACAGCATGCAGGCGAACATGATGACGGCTTGCAAAGCATCCGTATATAACACGCCTTTAATACCTCCCGTGATAACATAGGCCGCTACTATAAGCGTGAAAATAAGCAGTGCCAGATGCAAGTCTATGTGGAACATCTGTTCGATGAACACTGCACCTCCTTTCATTACGACTGCTGCATACAAAGGCATGCCGATAAAGATGATGGCGGCAATAAATATCTGTATGGCACGCGAATTATAGTGCAACCCCAATAATTGCGGGAATGTGCGGGCATTGTACTTTTCGCCTAACTTACGGGTGTTCCGCCCGAATATGATAAAAGCGATGACAACGCCCATAAACATATTCAACAAGCAAAGCCATTGGATTCCCATACCGAACGTGGCCGCAACCCCTCCGAAACCGACAATGGCCGATGCGGAAATAAAGGTTGCCCCGTATGAAAGGGCCATGATAACAGGATTTACTTTCCGTCCCCCCAGCAAATAATCGCTAGCATTTTTCGTTTGTTTGTATCCGATATATCCCAGCCAAGCCAGGATGAACATATAGATAATTACTACGATACCTAAAGTCAGTGTGCTCATTTTTCCGGCTGTTGTGGGTTAGTACTCTCCTCGTCGTCTTTATTCCAATGGGTTATTCCGAACCAGATGGAATAAAACAGGCAGACGAGGGCTAACAGGTAGGCCAGCCAGATGCCAGGGTCGCTTATTCCGAACATGTATTGTTGTTGTTTATAATTTGATCAAATCACTTTCACAAATATATTCCAGATTCTGACGACGGATCACTTCGCGAGCGGCTTCCCGGTTATTCGTCCGTAAGATCAAAATTGATTTCTCATTGGCTGAGAAGCAATACATATATTCGATACTGACACCGGCTTTCGTGAAACAAGACAAAGTCTGGGCAAAACTGCCTGCACAGGAGTTTGTGACGATTGCCAGCACATCGGTCAGGTTTGCACTGACATTGTTGCCTTTCAGGATTTTATAAGCCTTTTGCGGATCGCTGACTATAATGCGCAGAATACCGTATTCGGATGTGTCTGCTACCGTTACGGCAATGATTCGTATCTTCTCTTCGGCCAGCAAAGCGAGGATTTCGCTTAATTTACCGTATTTGTTTTCCAGAAAAATAGAAATCTGATTGACTGTCATGTTGATTATGATTTTAGATTTATGAATTATGAGTTCAGCAAAGTTTACGCAAGTCTTTCACCCGGACAGCTTTTCCATCCTGTACCGGCAGGGAGCCTTTGGCGACCAGTTTGAGATGGGGAGTCAGAAGCAGCTCGTCTTTCAGCTGGCGGGTGATTTCCTTTGTCAAGCGTTGTAAAACGCTGTAATCGTCGGTAAACAGGTCGCTCAATTCCACTTCAATCAGCATCTCGTCATTGTTTCCTACCGTTTCGATTGTAATTAGATAATTGCTACCCAGTTCTTTAAACTGCATCAGTATCTTTTCGATCTGGATAGGGAAGAGGTTGACCCCTTTCAATATGATCATGTCGTCGCTACGGCCTTTGAAACGTGCAAGGCGTTTGTGCGTTCGTCCGCAGGGACATTCACCCGGAAGGACACAGGTCAGGTCACGGGTACGATAACGGAGCAAAGGCATTGCCTCTCGGTTGATGGTCGTCAGGACCATTTCGCCGACTTCACCTTCTTTTACCGGTTGCAGTGTGACTGGATCGATAATTTCTACGATTACATTATCTTCCCAGATATGGAGCCCGTTCTGTTCCGTACATTCGAATGCGACGCCGGGGCCGTTCATCTCTGACATTCCGAAACAATTGTATGCTTTTACGCCTAACAATTGTTCGATCCGGCGGCGTTGTTCTTCCGAGTGAGGCTCAGCACCGATACAAACGGTGTGCAGTTTGGTGTCGCGACGAGGATCGAGGCCCATTTCATACATCACTTCCGCCAGGCGAGTAGCATAGCTGGGAATGATATGGAGGCAAGTCGTCCCAAAATCCGTAATGAACTTGATCTGCCGCTTGGTATTTCCTGCTGCTGCCGGTACGGTCAGGCAACCTAATTTTTCAGCTCCGTATTGGAATCCCAATCCTCCGGTAAACATTCCGTAACCGGAAGTGTTCTGGAATACGTCTGTGTCGCGAATGCCTACCATATACATACAGCGTGCCACCTGGTTAGCCCATTGGTCCAAGTCTTTGGCCGAATGCAATACGACTGTTGGGTTACCTGTCGTGCCGCTCGATGAATGGATACGGACACAGTCCTTGATAGGAATAGCCGCCATGCCGTACGGATAATTGTTGCGAAGGTCGTCTTTCGTCGTAAAAGGAATCTTTTGCAAATCGTCCAGTGATTGTATACTGTCGGCTGTGATGCCGTTTTCTTTGAAAACTTTGCTGTAGAAAGGAGAATTTCCGGCTGCTTCAATTGTTTTTCTCAATCGCTCAAACTGTAGCTTTTTCAAATCTTCGCGATTCATGGTTTCAATATCTTTCTGCCAATATTCCATCGTTTTTTGCATTATAATGTGTTTGATTCATGAAATTAGACTGCAAATGTATTGTTAATTTTGGAGAAATCAAAGATCAGCCCGGTCAGATTCGTATACAACATAGAGGCCGACAAGGCAGCGGTACAGGCGGCTGTTGACACAAACTACAGTAATGCCTTACTCGAAGGGACGGTAAACAGAGTAAAAACTATTAAAAGGACAATGTTCAATAAGGCTGGGTAACAAAGAACTTGCGTTTTGTGCAAAACAACTATCATACTATCATAATTGAATTTATATACCTGTAAAACAGTATATTATTCTATGATAGTTCCTGTTTTCAACTATCATTCATCTATCATAACTATCATGGGCAAAAGCAATAAAGCATTGTATATCAATATCCCGTCAAATTTCAGATATGTTCTGAAGCTGATACAAAATAGATTAAATAGGCTCGTTTTTTCATGAAGACAAGCTGTTCTTTTACCAAAAACAACTTGAAAAGTTTCTTCAGACCCGGGTGGAAGGGCATGGGAGATCCGGGTGTGGAGGAGGTGGAGACCCGGATCTTCGTGAAACCGGGACGGGGATGTGGAGCTGTTTATCTGCCTTGTTTGAGGAGATTTTATGCACTGTTTCTGATTAAAATAACCTTCATTCGCCCATTTCTCCTGTCTTAACAGTCTCCCGCATATTTACGGGGATAATTGAATGTGATAGCCAGCAAAGCTCCGACACCCAACAAATAAGGATAATATAAATACTGCATGATCTCGATGGGAGAGACATGCCCTAAACCTGCCGCCATCAATAATTGCGCGCCGTAAGGGATGATACCCTGTACGAAGCAGGAAAAAATGTCCAGCAGACTGGCACTGCGTCTCGGATCGATTTTAAAACGATCGGCAATATCTTTGGCTATTGGGCCTGCCATGATCAAAGCGATGGTATTGTTTGCGGTGCAAAGATTTGCAAAGCTGATTAGTGCGGCAATACTCCCTTCGGCTCCTTTGGTGGAACGAATGCGGGAAGTGAGTTTCAAGATGATCCAATCGATACCTCCGTTATATCGTATCATTTCCAGCATTCCACCGGCCAATAAAGTCACGATGATAAGTTCACCCATATTTGTGATGCCTAACCCCATTGATGCATTCCATCCCCAGATATCGAATCCGCCTGTAAGCAATCCGACGATACCGGAAAGAATGATCCCGGCTATTAGGACCATCATGACATTCACACCGCAGATAGCTGTTACCAGGACAACTAGGTAGGGCAGGACCTTGATCCATTCGATCGGCCCTGTTTCATATCCGCTCCCGACCCCACTCCCGATCAGCACATAGAGAAGACCGGTCAGGATGGCGATCGGCAGAGCAATTCGAATATTCACTTTGAACTTGTCGTTCATATTACAACCTTGTGTGCGGGTGGCGACGATAGTGGTATCCGATATGAAAGACAGGTTGTCTCCAAACATGGCTCCGCTTACTACGACACCCAGCATCAGGGCATCTGGCATTCCGGTTTTGTCGGCGATTCCTACGGCAACAGGAGCCAAGGCAACGATTGTTCCGACAGATGTCCCGACAGAAATGGAAATGAAACAGGCAGCAAGGAATATTCCGGCTGCCAACAAATTGCCAGGTAGGATGGACATGGCCAGATTCACGGTAGCATCGACTGCTCCCATCGCTTTGGCTGTTTGGGCGAAAGCACCGGCAAGAATGAAGATCAATACCATCAGCATGATATTGCTGTTGGCTGCCCCCCGGCAGAATTGCTCGATCCGATTGCTGATCTTACCCCCTTTGGACATGGCGATGGCAACAACTGAGGCGATAACAAAGGCTACGGTAATAGGCATCTTATAGAAATCGCCTGCGATGATGGACACTACAAGGTAAGACAATAAAAAAACAACCAAAGGTGTCAGTGCCCAAGGATTAGGGGCATGGTGTAAACGTGAACTGTTCAGATCTGTCATTCTTAATTAAACCGCATGTTAGAAAGTGAATCTTAATGCAATACGGATACCTCCCTTCTTAATATCAGGATGATCCAAATAAGTTAAGCGTCTGTAATAATCAATGCGCAGGATCTTGAATATATTTTCCAAACCGACGCTGCATTCCATATATGGAGTGCTACCTAATGGCTGCGTCCCATCTGGTAATAGGAAAAGTCCCGGCGTCAAGGTCGGATTATTTTTGTCCGTCAGTCCACCATAGATCATATTAAAGGATAGGACTTCACGCAGACGCAACCACTTGATGCCCGGAATACGGTTCAGGATCCAGCCCTTCAGATAATAAGTAGCATTGAACGATACATATTGGTCGGTCACAAACTCCAACGCGTTCATCATGTGGAATGCTTCCGGCTGAATTGTGATAGATTGGTTCGTATTCGGCAAAATCAACAGGGGGAAAGGTACCTTGTCCCAGACCTTGCCCGCTTTAATCTGTGCATCGATATGCCCAAACGAAGAAAGCCAGATACGTTTCTCGGCACTGATCTCCGTATGGTTGTAATTGTAATCGCCGCCTAACACGCCTTTAATACCTAATTGATGGGAGAGCTTGAATACAGGGGCATCTTTAGACAGGTTGAATACGGATTCTTTCCCCGAACGCCCGTTATAAGCGCGTTCACCCGGAGCGAAACGCAACTGTGTCCCGATTTCGGATGTCGTAAAATCTTTTATATGGTATAAATTCCCGGATTCGTCCCGTTTAATATATTGAAGCGTTCCTGCCGCCTCGTTGTTCTGATTCATTATCCAGGACTTCCATGTCAGGCCGTTCAGCCATTCTTTTTCGTATTGCAATACGCTTTTGCGGATATATTGCATCTTGGTCACCGGTTCACCTACTTTCCAGGCAACGAATATATTATCTTTGCTTGTGAAAAGGAAATCTTGGCCTGGGGTATACACGTCATATTCTTGGATGAACGACAGATTATTAACCGGATTTTCACCTTCGTGATATTCTTTTTTAGTGAAACTGTGTGTTAACTTCAAATTGTATTTGATCTTGCGGTCATTTGTACCGTAAGCCAGATAACCGCTTGCAAACCAATACGGATTGAGGTTGGCAGTCGTCATTCCTCCCACACGCATACGAAAACCTTCCAGATGGTTTGCACTGAAGGTCGTATTCATCGGACCGAAGTCGAATTTGGTCACCTTCTTGTCATTTGCTGTCGGGATATAGCCCGTTATCAGGATCTCTGCGGTTTTGATAATGGCATTGAAAGCCGGAACTTTCCGCAGTTGTCCCAATAAATCTTTTAGCGCATCTTCCTTCTCTTTCAATGGAATAGGGCGGTTGTGCGTCCAGAACGTATCCGGCTGTGCCGTCGCTTCCGGCAAGACATGCAATGCCCCTAAGAGCCCGAAAACGGAATCTGCATTTTGCACGTTGAAATTATAATTGTCGTAATTCCTGAGCTGGTGCGCATAGAGCTGTTGCGTCCCCTTTACCACATAGAAATTGACGAAAGTATTCTCTTGGTCGAGCACCCAGGTACTATCTGGCATCTGCTTGAATTCCTGCTCAATACGGAGTTTGTCCACCCAATTTAGGTTGATGTTTGCAGGGGTGTTCAGCAATACTTTCTTGACCGCATAATTACCGTCAAGCGTGATATAAAGCCGTCCCGTAAAACCGTAGCTTTCGCTGTTTGCCGGAACGAAAGCCAGATCCACACATTTATCTCCTCCTACATCGAGCGTATCCATGATGTAATAATGGTAATATGTGGTCGCCAATGTCGATGATAATGGGCTGACGAACCGATTCAATAGAATAGGAATATTGTTATCGAAAATATTGATACTCTTAAAAATCTCTTCCAAGTTGGAGGTTATGCCGCCACCGTCGTCTAATGTCTTATCGATCCCCTGCATGCGTTTGGCTCTGACAATTGTCTTTTCCGCTTTGGGACTTTTCCGGTAGTAGAAGTCTGATAGGTTTTCACGCACGGAGACGGTCAGGATCGGTTTGCCGTTAAACTCAGACGTGTCCAGATAGTTTTTGATAAATTTGAACTTTTTCAGAAATTTGTTCTTGTCGAGATTCGGATTGAAATTATCCAGCGACAGACTTAGTTTTTCGTATACTTCCGTTTGATATTCCGGCTTTGCCTCGATCCGGTTGTCGTTCTTATGTGCAATTACTTTTTTGATAAGCTCTACAGCCGGATTATCCTTGCGGGTATATTTTTCTCTTTTGGGTTTGACCACGACTTCCGAAATCTCGAAAGCAGTCGGCTTCAACAATACTTCCAAATTGTCATTCTTTTTACCGGGCTTGAGATCGATGAATTTAGTATCGTATCCCAATGAGGCGGCGGCCAGTTTGGTATAGCCCTGATTGTTTTGAAGGGTGAATGTTCCATTGTCGTCTGTCATAGCTCCGATAGTTGACCCGTCAAAATAGACGGATACGAATGGGAGCGGTTCACCGGTAATAGAATCTTTGACAATACCGGATGCCGAGGTAAAACTCTGAGCGTGTGATAGAAAAATTCCTGCTACAGCTTGTAACAGAGCTATTAATATGATATAACGGATAAATCTTACCATGTATTTAACGTTGTTCCTTCTCGGATATGGACAACAAAGATAAGGTTTTTTTGGTTACAGTTTTACTGGCGATATTAATAATCTTTAATCGAAAGATAGTCTGCTGATTAAATGGGGGGGCTAAATATCAATTATACGTACAAAATCCGAAACATATTTCTTTTTATTTGCTTTTAATTCCGCTAACGGTTTTTATCCTTATATTTGTTCTGCTTGAAAACGTAAAAAACAGGTCCTAAAGAAATGAAAGAACATATTAGAAAAAGAAAAATCATGGCTGTGACCTTGACCGGATCTCTTGCCAACTTTCTGCTATTGGTTTTCAAATTTGTAGCAGGTGTGTTAGGGCACAGTAGCGCCATGATCGCGGACGCCGTCCATTCGCTATCCGATTTTGTGACGGATGTAATTGTTTTGCTCTTCATTAATATATCGTCCAAACCGAAAGACGAAGGCCATGACTATGGGCACGGAAAGTATGAAACTTTGGCTACTACGATCATTGGGATTGTCCTGATGTGTGTAGGAGCCGGCCTTTTCTGGGATGGTGCGAACAAGGTATTTGGATTTTATTTTGGAGGCGAACAGTTGGAAAGTCCCGGCAAGATCGCACTTATTGCCGCCATTATCTCTATTTTGATAAAGGAAACCCTGTATCGTCTGACGCTATATGTCGGAAAAAAAGAAAATAGCCAGGCTGTTATCGCGAATGCCTGGCATCATCGTTCGGATGCTTTTTCTTCTATCGGGACGACGTTGGGTATTGGAGGAGCCATCCTCTTAGGTGATAACTGGCGTGTGCTGGATCCGATAGCAGCCGTGATTGTCAGCATATTGATTGTAAAGGTAGCCTTTCAGTTGGTCATACCTGCAATTAATGATTTGCTGGAGAAATCTTTACCGACTGAGGTCGAAGATAAGATTCTCTCTATAATAAATGAAACGCCGGAGGTCAGGAACCCGCATAATCTATGTACCCGCAGAATCGGTAATGATTTTGCAATAGAAGTGCATATCCGGGTCGATGGACAAATAACTGTAAGCCGTGCGCATGAGCTGACGAAGGAGATAGAAAGTAAGTTACGTTTGAAATTTGGGCCTGCAACCCATATCGTCTTGCATGTCGAACCGATAAAAGAGAAAAAAGATGAGTGAACTGACATTATACCGGGGAGAAGTTTTTGATTTTATCGATTCTCCGTTAAATAGAAAAGATGCTTACCGATATTTTCCCGATGGAGCATTGGTCGTACGGGAAGGAGAGATAGTCGATTGTGGGCCTTTTGAGGATATTAAAGGCCGTTATACCGATTATGAACTGGTTGATTATTCCGGTAAACTCCTGATGCCTGGATTTATAGATTCCCATATTCATTATCCGCAAGCTGAAATAATCGGGATGTACGGAAGGCAGTTGCTGGATTGGCTGGAGGACTATACCTTTCCAGCAGAACAGGCGTTTGTTTCTTCAGAGCATGCGGATAGGATGGCCCACTTCTTTGTAGAGGAACTATTCCGGAACGGAACGACAGCTTGCATGGCTTATGCAACGGTACATCCAACATCCGTCACCGCTCTCTTCTCCGTTGCGTCGGAATATAATATGTGTATGCTGACCGGAAAAGTGCTGATGGACCGGAATGCTCCGGCAGGATTGACCGATACGGCGGAACAGGGGAAATCCGAAAGTCGTTCTTTGATCGAATCTTGGCATGGAAAAGGGCGGAACCGCTATGTCATCACGCCCCGTTTTGCCATTTCCTGTTCGACGGAACAACTGATTGCGGCTGGACGTTTGCACGAACAATATCCTGGCACTTATATACAGACGCATCTTTCCGAGAATAAAGACGAGATCGACAGCACGCTTTCCTTGTGTCCCGACTGCCAAGATTACTTGGAAGTATACGAGCGGGCAAGATTGGTTACAGACCGTTCCATCTTCGGACATTGTATTCATCTGTCTGATTCGGAATGCCGTCGGTTGGTCGAAGCCGGTTCTGTCGTAGCCCATTGTCCTACATCCAACCTCTTTTTGGGAAGTGGCTTGTTTGATATGCAACAAGCCAATCGTGTCGGTATGCAAACCGTATTGGCGACGGACATCGGAGCCGGAACCTCTTTTTCTATGCTGCGCACGATGGGAGAGGCGTATAAAGTGCAGCAACTTGGCGGATATCCGATGTCTGTATTCGAGTCATTATATAAATGTACGTTGGGAGCAGCTAAAGCACTTCATTTGGATGATGAAATCGGCTGTTTCGGGAAAGGCCGGAAAGCGGATTTCATTGTTATGGATTATGCCGCCACACCTTCCCAGCAGGTACGCATGGACTATCTGAAACGCCACGGGAAGTGGACGTTGGAAAATAAACTGTTCGGCCTGCAAACAGCTGGAGATGAAAGGAATATTCAAGCCACCTATGTGATGGGGAAAAGAGTATTCACCCTTGCTTAGAATACCTGCATCTCGTTCCTGACAGTCGTGACACCAATTAGCCGATCATAGCGAGCACCCATCGGACGATAATAAACATAGATGCTATATTCATTTTGTGTCTGGTAGTAATTACCTTCTATCGGACCTGTCTGACCGACAGAGGAACCGGTCGGGACAAACAAATACTGGTAATTGTAACTTCCCTGTTTGAGAAGTACGGCTTTTTCGTATTGCTTCGTCTCGAAGTTATAGCCCATTTTGCTCTTTTCATCCAATACATTATTAAATAGCTCACCGTTCAGATATACACTCCCATCGGGCAGCGGATCGCATGCAAGTGTAAAATGCACGATATAATAATCCGCTTCCGTATCCGGATCGTTACAGTCGCTGCAACGAATGAAGAAACGGCCGTCCTGATCCTGGTCATATTGGTAAGTGCCTTTATCCCGCCTGTAATCGGTCATAAGTTCCACATTATAGTAAGGATTGTGGAAGGAGATATTTTCGACGTGCATTCCATTATATTTGTTGCTTAGGAACTCCATGCGACGATACTCATTCCCGGCAGGGAAAATAAGGTTGCGGTTATACGTGTAAGATATTTGGTTTTCCAGAATGCTCATAGGTTGCAAGTCCGTTACGGCATTATCGCGCCGGTTGTCCTGGTAAACGAATATCTTCAGGTCCGTTTGCGGATAAGTGATCGGAAAATTTTTGTTGTTGATGTTGAAACTTACCTGCTGATGGCTCTGGTTGGTGTCGATGTCCGTGTTCCCGCTCACCGAAGCCGAGATATTGACAACCGGTTCTACCACAGAGAAACAGGCTGTAAAAATGATCTGGTCCGGCGTATCCTCGTTATAGACCTGGATGGCATAATTGCCGGAAACTTTAAACTGGACATCGTCGTTCGGAAGCAATAGCCGGTAGTTCGAATATTGAGTCGTAGTCCCGATGGAATTGGCAAAATCGTCGATTGTTGTTCCTTGGAAACCATTCATATATTCGATCGGACTCAACTGCGATTGCGTCCAGTCGGCGTTGCAATGCACCACGTTATAGGCATATCGTGTGTATCCACTCCCCAAACCGTCGAAATTGATTTCAATTTGCTCTTCTCCTCCCAACGCTATGTAAGGTTCGGATATCAACTCTCCGGCAACTTTCACCTGAAGCGTTTTTATCTGCTTGCTATTGACATCGGTGAAGAACTTTACCTGTGCGTTTGCCCCGATGGAAAGGGCAAAAAGCATCATAAATAGTAAACTGTACACTCTCATTTTCATATTTCTTTCTTTGTCGGTGCAAAATTATGGAATTATTTCTTTAATTATTTTCCATTCCCTGCTTTAAAGCATAAAAAATTGCTTACTTTTGCGGGAAAATTACATATAAACAATTTTAGTTGTATCATGGCAAATGTGATTAAGATTAAAAAGGGTTTAGACATTAATCTGAAGGGCAAAGCTTCGGACGTACTGTTAAACGGAGGGAAAAGCGATAGTTACGCTATCGTTCCCGATTATTATAACGGTATTGTACCCAAAGTTGTTGCCAAAGTAGGAGAAAAAGTCAAAGCCGGTTCTGTATTGATGATCGATAAGAACCGCCCGGAGATCAAGTTTGTTTCGCCTGTCAGTGGCGAAGTAACTGCCGTAAATCGAGGAGAGAAGCGTAAAGTGCTTAGCGTGGTTGTCAAGCCGGAAGCGCAGATCGAGTATGAAGATTTCGGTAAGAAAAATGTAGCTTCCCTCAAGAGAGAAGAGGTGAAGGAGGCAATCTTGCACGCTGGTATGTGGCCGTTTATCAAACAACGTCCGTACGACATCGTCGCCTCGCCGGCTGACGAACCACGTGACATCTTTGTTTCTGCATTCTATTCCGCACCGTTAGCTCCGAACTTCGATTTCGTCGTGAAAGGACAGGAAGTTGATTTTCAGACGGGATTGGATGCGCTTGCAAAACTTACCGACGGCAAGGTGTATGTCGGCATCCGCAAAGGTTCTTCCGTTAGTGTGAAAGGTGTTGAAACTGTAGAAGTGGAAGGTCCGCATCCTGCGGCCAATGTGGGAGTACAGATTAATCACATTAAACCTATCAATAAGGGTGAAGTGGTCTGGACGGTAAATCCTGCCGACGTGATCGTTATCGGCCGTTTGTTCAATAAGGGCATCGCCGATTTCAGCCGCCTGGTTGTGATAACCGGTTCCGAAACGACAGAGAGAGGATACGTTAAGGCAATTGCCGGCTGTACGATCGCCAGTCTGGTTGACGGAAAGATCATGAGAGGTAACGAAGATATCCGCATTATCAGCGGTAACGTGTTGACTGGTACGAAGGTAGAAAAAAACGATTATTTGGGAGCCTATGACAATCAGATTACGGTTATCCCGGAAGGTGACGAAACACACGACTTCTTCGGCTGGGCGACTCCCGGTTTCGGAAAATTCAGTGTGAGCCATTCATTCCCCGCCTGGTTGATGGGCAAGAACAAGGAATATGTGATAGACGCCCGTATCAAGGGAGGCAAGCGTGCTATGATCATGTCCAACGAATACGATAGCGTGTTTCCGATGGATATCATGCCGGAATACCTGTTGAAGGCTATTATCGCATTCGATATCGATAAGATGGAAAACCTGGGTATATATGAAGTAGCGCCCGAAGATTTTGCCCTTTGCGAATTCGTCGATACGTCCAAACTCGAAATTCAGAAGATCGTTCGTCAAGGTCTGGATGTATTATACAAGGAAATGAATTAATAACATTAAAAATTAGAATACATTGAAAGCGTTAAGGAATTACCTCGACAAGATTAAGCCTAACTTTGAGGAAGGCGGAAAGCTGGCGATGTTCCGTTCTGTTTTTGAAGGTTTCGAAACATTCCTGTTTGTTCCGAGCACAACTTCCAAATCAGGCGTACACATTCATGACTATATTGACTCGAAGCGTACGATGACCGTGGTCATCATTGCTTTGTTGCCCGCTTTGCTTTTTGGTATGTACAATGTCGGTTATCAGCATAACCTTGCAATAGGAGCTGATCCGGGATTTCTCATGACTTTTATTTTTGGTTTTCTGGCTGTATTGCCTAAAATCATTGTTTCGTATGTGGTAGGTTTGGGTATCGAGTTTGCTGTTGCCCAGGTGAAGAAGGAAGAAATCCAGGAAGGTTTTCTGGTTTCCGGTATCCTGATCCCGATGATCGTCCCTGTTGACACTCCGTTGTGGATGATCGCCGTAGCTACTGCATTTGCAGTTGTTTTTGCCAAAGAAGTATTTGGCGGTACAGGTTATAATGTATTTAATGTAGCGTTGGTTACACGTGCATTCTTGTTCTTCGCATATCCGGCGGCTATGTCCGGTGACCAGGTGTTTGTTCGTACGGCTGATACGTTCGGTATCGGTGGCGGACAGGTGGTAGACGGCTTCTCTGGCGCGACTCCGCTGGGACAGGTTGCTATCGCAGGCAAGGAACTGATCGGTTCGTTCCAGGCAGTCGATGTTCTCGGACATCCGATTTCCACATGGGACATGTTCTTAGGTCTGATTCCGGGTTCGATCGGTGAAACATCTGTATTGGCGATCCTGATCGGGGCGGTTATCCTTCTTTTCACAAAGATCGCAAGTTGGAAAACAATGGTTTCCGTATTTGTGGGTGGTGCGGTCATGTCGCTTATCTTCAATATGATCGGAACGACGGTGGCCATGTGCGTATCTCCGTTGGATCATTTGTTCCTGGGTGGTTTCGCATTCGGTGCCGTGTTTATGGCTACCGATCCTGTCACTTCTGCCCGTACGGAAACAGGTAAGTACATCTACGGATTCCTGGTAGGAGCTATGGCTATTATTATCCGTGCATTGAATCCGGGTTACCCAGAAGGTATGATGCTCGCTATCCTGTTGATGAATGTATTTGCTCCGCTGATCGACTATTATGTAGTGGAAGCTAACATCAACCGCAGATTGAAACGTGTAATCAAATAAAGTAAGAAGGAGTATGGCAAAATATAAATGTAAAGTATGTGGATATATCCACGAAGGAAATAAAGCTCCGGATGTTTGTCCTGTATGTGCAGCTCCCGCTTCCGATTTCGAAGAAATGAAAGACGAGGCTGCTGCCGACAAGAAAAAGGGATTGGACAGAGACAGTAACGTGTATACTGTTGTTTATGCTTCCGTAATGGTTGTTCTGGTCGCAGTCGTGCTGGCCTTTACTTCGCAATCGCTTAGAACTTTCCAGCAGAAAAACGAGGAAAACGACAAGAGACAGCAGATCCTGCGCTCCATCAACGTGACGGTTCCGGCAAATGAAGCCGAAGCTAAATATTCGGAATTGATCAAAGAAGCATTTCTGGTAAATGAAAATGGTGAAAAAGTAGAAGGTGACGCTTTTGCCGCCGATGTGGTGAAGGCTGCTGCCGAACACCAGTATCCGGTTTTCGTTGCAAATGTAGATGGCCAGCCTAAATACATCATGGCTTTGCATGGTGCCGGTTTGTGGGGACCGCTGTGGGGATATATTTCTGTAGACAGCGATAGGAATACGGTTTATGGTGCTGATTTCAGCCACCAGGGTGAAACTCCGGGATTGGGTGCTGAAATAGCAAAACCTGCATTCAGCAATGAATTCAAGGGTAAGAAACTGTTCATGGACGGTACATTCAAGTCTATTGCGGTCGTTAAGCCTGGCAAGAGCGTTGCCGGTCAGGATTATGTAGACGGTATTTCCGGCGGTACGATTACAAGCCAGGGAGTACAGGCGATGTTATTTAATAGTTTGAATGGTTATGTTAAGTTTTTAACCTCACAAAATTAAGTAGAAAATGGGATTATTATCTGAAAAGAATAAAGAAGTTCTGTTAGGCCCGCTTAGCGTAAACAACCCGGTCATCGTCCAGATGTTGGGTATCTGCTCTGCGCTGGCTGTAACATCAAAACTGGAGCCGGCTATTGTAATGGGTATTTCAGTAACGGCTGTTGTGGCTTTTGCCAACGTGATCATTTCACTGCTGCGTAATACGATTCCAAACCGTATCCGTATCATTGTGCAGCTGGTGGTGGTGGCAGCATTGGTGACTATCGTGAGTGAAGTGCTGAAAGCGTTTGCTTATGACGTAAACAAACAGCTTTCAGTGTTTGTGGGTCTGATCATTACCAACTGTATCCTGATGGGACGTCTGGAAGCATTTGCACTGGGTAACGGTCCGTGGGAATCATTCCTTGACGGTATCGGTAACGGTTTAGGCTATGCATTGATCCTGGTGATCGTCGGTTTCTTCCGCGAGCTGTTAGGTTCCGGCACGTTGCTGGGATTCCAGGTTATTCCGCAGGCATTCTATGACTTCGGTTATGTGAACAACGGTTTGATGATCCTGCCTCCGATGGCATTGATCGTGATCGCCGTGATTATTTGGGTTCACCGTTCTCGTAACAAGGAACTTCAGGAAAATTAATGCTAACTATTAAAAAAATAATAGAATGGAAGAATTATTAAGCACATTTGTCCGCTCGATCTTTGTAGACAACATGATTTTCGCATACTATCTGGGTATGTGTTCTTTCCTGGCTGTTTCCAAGAACGTAAAGACTGCTTTGGGATTAGGTATGGCTGTGACGTTCATTCTGACATGTACGTTGCCGATCAACTATATGCTTGAAAATTATGTATTGAAGGAAGGTGCTCTGCAATGGCTGGGTGCTGAATTCGCTGGTGTAAACCTGAGCTTCCTTGCTTTCATTATCTTTATCGCCATCATCGCTTCGTTTACGCAGTTGGTGGAAATGGTAGTGGAAAAGTTTGCTCCGGCTCTGTACGCTTCTCTGGGTATCTTTTTGCCGCTGATCGCTGTAAACTGCGCTATCCTGGGTGGTTCTCTGTTTATGCAACAAAAGGCATTTCCTAACGTAGGTGTTGCAACTGTTTATGGCTTAGGTTCTGGTATCGGTTGGATGCTGGCTATCGTCGGTATGGCTGCCATCCGTGAAAAGCTGGCATACTCGGATATCCCCAAACCGTTGAAAGGTCTTGGTATCACCTTTATCATCACAGGTTTGATGGGTATGGCATTCATGTGCTTCTCAGGTCTTAAGATATAATATTAACGCATTAAACTTATTACAGAAATGACTTTATTAATGACGACTGGCAGTCTTACAATCGCAGCAGGTGCCGTGATCTTCTTGGTGATTACGCTGATCCTGGTGGGTGCGTTGTTGGCGGCCAAAGCAAAATTGGTACCGTCAGGAAATGTAGACCTGAAGGTAAATGGAGAAAAAGATATTGAGACTCCTATAGGAAGCACTTTGCTGGCTGGTTTGCAAAGTGGTGGTATCTTCTTGTCTTCTGCTTGTGGTGGTGGTGGTAAATGTGGCCAGTGCCGTGCACAGGTATTGGAAGGAGGCGGGGAAATCCTGCCGACAGAAAAGGGCTTTTTCTCTCGTAAACAGATTAAGGAACACTGGCGTCTGGCATGTCAGTGCAAAGTGAAGGAAGATATGGTCGTTCAGGTTCCGGACGAAGTTTTCGGTGTAAAGGAATGGGAATGCGAAGTCATCTCCAACAAGAACGTGGCTACTTTCATCAAAGAGTTTATCGTGGCGTTGCCTAAGGGTGAACACATGGACTTCCTGCCGGGTTCTTATGCCCAGATCAAGATTCCGGCATACGCAATGGATTACAACAAGGATATCGACAAGTCGCTGATCGGCGAAGAATATCTGCCGGCTTGGGAAAAGTTCGGTTTGTTCACGTTGAAATGCAAGAACGACACACCGACCATCCGTGCTTACTCTATGGCCAACTATCCTGCAGAAGGCGACCGCATCATGTTGACGGTTCGTATAGCCACTCCGCCGTTCAAACCGAAACCCGAAGTGGGCTTCCAGGATGTGATGCCGGGTATCGCTTCTTCTTATATCTTTACCCTGAAACCTGGTGATAAGGTGACGATGAGCGGTCCTTATGGTGATTTCCATCCGATCTTCGATTCGAAGAGAGAGATGATGTGGGTCGGTGGTGGTGCCGGTATGGCTCCGCTTCGTGCTCAGATCATGCACATGACGAAGACACTCAAGACTACGGATCGCAAGATGTCATACTTCTATGGCGCCCGTGCCTTGAACGAAGTGTTCTATCTGGAAGATTTCCTGGAAATCGAAAAGGAATTCCCGAACTTCACATTCCATCTGGCACTCGACCGTCCGGATCCGGCAGCCGATGCGGCAGGAGTGAAGTACACGGCCGGTTTCGTTCACCAAGTAATCTACGATACATATCTGAAGGATCACGAAGCTCCGGAAGATATCGAATACTACATGTGTGGTCCGGGCCCGATGTCAAAGGCAGTGGAAAATATGCTGGACAATCTGGGCGTGCCGCGTGAAATGTTGCATTTCGACGATTTCGGCGCGTAACAGATCATTCGAAACATGACAATAATAGAATCGGGGAAGGATATTTATTCTTTCCCCGATTTTTTTTTGAACTATTCTGTGTATTAACCTGTTATCCATAAAAATCAAGGGATAAGGACGAGTTGTTACGAAAGAATTACAAAGAAAATACATTTCTTTTGTAATATAGTGCAGCGTTTTGCGTTTTGAATACATCATACTTATATATGATATTAAAATTGTAATAGAATATGAAAGCATTGATATTATCTTTTTTTGCAGTAATCTTAGGTTATTCACTAATCTTCGATGAGAAGAAAACAACTGACCAACCTGTCATAAAGGATAGTAATTCCGTGTATGTCGACAGACCGGCCAATATGCAGATGTCCGATTCCATTATGATATATAGGGATCAGACCGCATCCGTTCTGTAAGTTTTAGTTAGAGCTTTGTTGTTTACCTGTGTTGTTTTGCTTTTGTAGTATCACTCTATCACCCGGCCGGGTGTTGCCTTTGTTTTTCAATGGCGATAACAAGTGATACTATTTTGTTTTCTCTATCACACTTCTATCACACTTCTATCACACCCTATCACAAGACATCCGTTTCTTTTTTGAGAGAAATAAAGGGATTCGTTTGTATAACTAACGGTCTTATTTTTAGCAAACTAACTACATTTGTCCGTAAACATCCGGGTGTAGCGAGGACGGACACCCGGATGTTCAAGGAGCCTACATCCGGGTGTACAGGCGTGAAGATGGGGATGCAGAGGATTTTTTCCGCCCTGTTTTGACAAAAAAGGTCCTGACATTTGGATGTAAAGGTTTGTATATCGGATGTTAATATCGGTAAAAACGATGTTTATAATTCGTTGTATGCGGGTATTCCTTCCAAAAAAGTGTATGCCCGGTTGTTATAGTCGATTTTGCAGCAATAGTGGTTTAAGCCATTGCTAACAATCAGGTATTCGACACGTAGCACCATGTTATAACGGGCTATCTGGTCGAAAACAGTGTTGGTAATGTTTATATGGGGAGCCTTGTACTCGACGATGACCAGAGGTTCAAGAAAACGGTTGTAAGCAACCGTATCGCAACGTTTGGAGGTTCCATTCAGCTTGACCAGCACTTCGTTTGCCAGCAGTTCTTTCGGGTAGCTTTTCCGAGTGATCAGATAATTGACAAAATGCTGACGTACCCATTCTTCAGGAGTGAGAGCCACATATTTTTGCCGTACGGGATCGAAGATCGTACGTTTTCCATCTTTTTCTGCTACTTTAGGCGCAAAACCAGGTAAGTTTAATGCAAGCATTTACTATATTTGTTCTTTTATTCTGTGAAAATAGACCATCAAAGGTAGTGATTTATGAAAACAAAACAAGAAATTGTCGAGAATTGGTTGCCGCGCTATACGGAGCGGAAGCTGGAAGACTTCGACAAATATATCCTGCTTACCAACTTCACGAAGTATGTGGAACTGTTTGCCGACCACTTTAACGTGCCGATCCTGGGACTGAAAAACTCCATGCCGAACGCAGCGGCCAATGGCATCACGATTATCAACTTCGGGATGGGGAGCGCGAATGCGGCGACAATTATGGACTTGCTATCGGCGATAAAGCCGACTGCCGTCCTCTTTCTGGGGAAATGCGGAGGATTGAAGAAGGCGAACAACCTGGGAGATTATGTCATGCCGATTGCGGCTATCCGAGGAGAAGGCACTTCGAACGAATATCTGCCGGCAGAAGTACCGTCGCTCCCGGCTTTCTCGATGATGCGCGCCATCTCGTCCGCCATACGTGACCGGGGGAAAGATTACTGGACCGGGACTGTCTACACGACGAACCGACGGGTATGGGAATATGACAGCGATTTCAAAAACTACCTTCGCCGTACACACGCTACCGGTATCGATATGGAGACGGCAACCTTGTTTACGGCAGGCTTTGCAAACGAGATTCCGACAGGAGCTTTGTTGATGATTTCCGACAAACCTATGGAAGAAGCCGGGGTGAAAACGGAAGCCAGCGATCGCGAGGTGACCCGGAATTTTGCGAAAGAGCATGTAATGTTGGGAGTGGAAGCGCTTCGTCAGATTATTGATGGAAAGAAGACGATCCGTCACATCCGTTTCAGTTGGTAATTTTAATTGAGATCGCACACAAATATGGCAAAAAAAGAATATACATACGAGGAAATATGTCGGGATATCGTTGCAAAAAAATTCGCTCCTGTCTATATAATGATGGGTGACGAACCGTTTTTTATGGATCAGATAACAGACTTGCTACTCGAAAATGTATTGGAAGAATCCGAACGGGATTTTAACCAAATTATCATGTATGGAGCAGATACGGATGCAGCATCTATAATTAACGCAGCCCGCCGTTTCCCGATGATGTCAAAATATCAGTTAGTGGTTGTTCGGGAGGCTCAATTAATTCGTGATATCGAGCTTCTGTCGAACTATGTTAAGAACCCTTTAATGTCGACAGTTCTGGTCATCAATTATAAATATAAAAACTTAGATCGTCGTAAGGCGCTGGCTTCCGCAACAGACAAAACCGGGGTGCTGTTCGAGTCCAAAAAGATTCCCGACTACAAGATGCCGGCATTTATCGCCTCTTTTATGCAGATGCGTTCCATAGGGATAGACGGAAAGGCGTCTCAGATGCTTTCTGACTTCCTTGGAAACGATTTAAGCCGTCTGAGTAAGGAATTGGATAAGCTGGCACTGATCCTGCCTGAAAAAGGCGCAAAACGCATCACGCCGGAACTGGTGGAGCAAAATATCGGAATCAGTAAAGAATACAATAACTTTGAACTGATAAAGGCACTTGCCATGAAAGATGTCTTGAAGGCGAACCGTATTGCCCAATACTTCGAGAAGAACCCGAAAAGCAATCCGATCCAGATGACCCTTCCTGTATTATTTAATTATTTCTCGAACCTCCTGATTTGTTATTATACGAAGGATCGTTCCGAAGCCGGCTTGATGACGGCACTCGGACTTCGGGGGACATTCCAGGTTAAGGATTATCTTTTAGGGATGCGAAACTATTCGGCGATGAAAGTGTTCAATCTGATCAGCGATATCCGTATGACGGATGCCCGTTCGAAGGGAGTGGAAAACACTTCTGTTTCCGATGCCGAACTTTTAAAGGAATTACTCTACAAAATCCTGCATTAAACCGTTTTTTATACTTGATTGGCCTAAAGAAGAGGCTTTTTATCTGGAACAACAGAAAAATTGAACCGGATAAAAAGCCTCTTCTTATTGTTTCTCAATCTTTTATCGTTGATTTTACCCTACTTAGATTTTAATATTTGCCTTTTCCTGAATATCTGTTCACAAAAATCACAAAAATGAAGAGGGAAAACCTTAGCTGCATAAAAGTATGTTCGTCCATAAATCGTACAAGTACAAATTAGAGACACTTTGTCAGTTTATGAAATCAAGTATTTTCAGTTCGGTATTGAATTGTGAACGGAATAGCGCTTGTTAGAAATGTAAACAACCCTTTTTGTACAAAAGATAGCCATTACATGATTCTACTTTGTAAACATATAACAGGGGTGTAACATTTGTTTATGTTTACATTACTATCATAAACCGACAAAAGTAACAATTTCATCTCTACTTTATATTTTTAGCATAAGTAATCATATACCAAATGATTATACAGGATTATTAATTTAATGCATTAACTATTTTGTTACATATGCGTACAATTATGGCTAAATAGGCGTATTATCTCAATATTATTTTCTATTAATTAAAAGATTAACAGTAAAATATAGCCTATATATTAAGTAATACTTTAATATGATTTTTGCATTAAAACAACCTGTTCACAATCTTAACGGAAACAATTGTTATCCATATGATACAAAAGTATTGGTTTAAGTTTATATAATTAAATTGCACAATTGAGAATCATTGTGTATATTTGTATCGTTATTGATTTGTATACATTCCTCCCATGTAAACAGACATAATGGCAGTATTTCTATAAACAAATTAGGATTTACAAAAATGATAGGACGTATTACTCAAATAATGGAGCGTGAAGGCTTGACCCCTTCTAAATTTGCAGAAGCAATCGGTATCCAGCGTTCAGCAATGTCGCATATTTTGAACGGAAGAAATAATGTAAGCTTGGATGTCCTTATAAAAATTCTGGATCGGTTCACTTATGTCGATTCCGACTGGCTCCTTTTCGGTAAAGGCGAAATGGTGCGAGATCATATGTCAACACAACCCGATTTGTTCTCAAATACGGCGATAAATCCGTCCGGAGGGCAAGCTGCTCTTGAATATCGCAAGGAAATGAGGGTTGATACACCTGTAAACACTGTAAAACCTCCTGTTGTTGAGCAAATTATACAGCAAGAAACAACAACTAGAAAAGTAAGTAAAATAATGGTATTCTATTCCGATAATACATTTGACACTTTTGTTTCTGAAAAAAATAAGAAAGAATAGCTTGTTTTGGTTTATATACCATATTCATGTATCTTTGTATAGAATTAGACTAATCATATTATATGAAGAAGTACATGCTTGACATGAAGGTGACTGAAAACTGTAGCCTTCACAAAAATTATTGCCTGCTTAAACTAACATCTGATCAGATCCTGCCGGAAATGTTGCCGGGACAGTTCGTACAGGTACGTGTGGATAACTCTCCTACAACATTTCTTCGTCGTCCGATCTCAATTAATTATGTCGACAGAGCGACCAATGAACTGTGGTTGCTCGTCCAGTTGGTCGGTGACGGAACACGCCGGATGGCTGAGTATAAACCGGGTGATGTTGTTAACATCATGTTGCCTTTGGGAAACGGTTTCACGTTGCCTGCCGATAAAGAACAAAAATTACTGCTGATCGGTGGTGGTGTCGGGACAGCCCCGATGTTGTATTTGGGATCCATCCTGAAAAAAGCCGGTTACACACCTACGTTCCTTTTGGGAGCCCGTTCAAAGGAAGATGTGTTACAATTGGAACAGTTCGAACAGTTTGGAACAGTCTATGTTACAACAGAAGACGGCTCATTGGGCGAAAAGGGATATGTGACCAACCATTCCATCTTGAAAGATGTACATTTCGACCGGATTTACACTTGTGGACCTAAACCGATGATGGTGGCTGTTGCCAAATATGCCCATGCAAACTCTATTATATGCGAAGTCTCTCTTGAAAATACAATGGCTTGTGGTATAGGAGCTTGCTTATGTTGTGTGGAGAAGACCAAAGATGAGCATCATGTGTGTGTATGTACTGAAGGACCTGTATTTAATATTGAAAATTTGACATGGCTGAATTAAACGTAAACATTGGTAATTTGCAATTGAAGAACCCGGTCATGACGGCGTCGGGTACTTTCGGATATGGCATTGAGTATTCGGACTTTATGGATATCTCCCGCTTGGGTGGTATTTTTGTGAAAGGAACAACGATCCAGCCACGCGAAGGGAATTTGTATCCCCGTATGGCGGAAACTCCTTCGGGAATGTTGAATGCCGTAGGTTTGCAGAATAAGGGTGCACAATATTTCGTCGATCATATCTATCCGGAGATTAAGAATATCGACACGAACATGATTGTAAACGTGAGTGGTTCCTCTGTGGAAACGTATGTGGAATGTGCTGAGAAGATTGCAGATTTGGACAATATTCCGGCGATCGAACTAAATATTTCTTGTCCGAATGTAAAGCAGGGAGGTATGGCTTTTGGAGTGACGACTTGTGGGGCAAGTGAAGTGGTGAAGGCTGTCCGCAAGGTTTATCCGAAGACCCTTATTGTAAAACTTTCCCCTAATGTGACTGACATTACGGAGATTGCCAGAGCGGTCGAAGCCGAAGGAGCAGATTCCGTTTCATTGATTAATACTATGCTGGGGATGGCCATTGACGCGGAGAAGCGTAAACCAGTATTATCTACAATAACCGGTGGTCTTTCCGGTCCCTGTGTAAAGCCGGTTGCCTTGCGGATGGTATGGCAGACTTATAAGGCTGTAAAGATTCCTATTATCGGTTTGGGAGGTATTTCGAACTGGAAAGATGCGGTGGAGTTCATGCTGGCCGGAGCTACAGCAATCCAGATCGGAACCTACAATTTTGTAGATCCAGCTGTTGGTATAAAGGTTATCGAAGGGATGAACGACTATTGTGACAGACATGGTTTTTCGTCTGTCCGCGAACTGATCGGAGCTTTGGAAGTATAAAAACAGGATGAGATAATCCTTTTCGGAATAAAAATTAAAGAAAAGCCTGTAAAACGACTTATTTTATGCGTTTTACAGGCTTTTTCTTGTAATTTTTATTCGTTTGGACTATCATTATTCCAATAATTATAATATCTTTGTTCGTATATAAAATAAACCTTGAATTTGTAATATCTAAATTAATAAATTATAGAAGAAAAACATGAAGATCAGACATCTTTTTTTGCTATGTCTAATAGCGATATCAGCGACGCTGAGTGCAAATGGAAAAACTGTAATTCCAATTACAACCGATGACATTAGCCTTATTTATAAGGTTGATGATAAAAATGGCCGCCTGTATCAATCTTATCTGGGACAAAAACTGTCATTCGATTCGGATATCGTACAATTACCTCTCGGTAATGAAGCCTATCTGACACATGGCATGGAAGATTATTTCGAGCCGGCTATCCGTGTTTTGCATAATGACGGTAACCCGTCACTGCTCCTGAAATATATCTCCCATGAAAACAAACAGCTTCAGCCGGGAGTTGACGAGACGGTAATTCTTTTGAAAGATGATAAATATCCGGTCGAAGTGAAGTTGCATTTCATCGCTTATCCGAAGGAAAACATCATCAAGGAATATGCGGAGATCTCGCATCAGGAGAAGAAGCCTGTCACCCTTTATAACTATGCTTCCTCTTTGTTGCATCTGAACGGCAGCAAGTATTTTCTGACCGAATTTGCAGGAGACTGGGCACATGAAGTCAATATGAAGGAAACCGAGCTGGCTTTCGGTAAAAAGATGTTGGATACCAAGTTGGGGAGTCGTGCCAACATGTTTTGTTCTCCATTTTTTTTGCTTGCTCTGGACAGGAAAGCGGAAGAGAATGCCGGAGATGTATTATTCGGAACTATCGGATGGACAGGAAATTACCGTTTTACGTTTGAAGTGGATAATGAAAATGGCTTGCGCGTACTTTCCGGTATCAACCCGTATGCATCGGAGTACTCGTTGAAACCGAATGAAGTGTTCCGCACACCGGAGTTCATTTTCACTTACAGCACGGAAGGTAAGGGGAAAGCCAGCCGCGATTTCCAGCGTTGGGCACGCAAATATCAGTTGAAGGACGGTGAGAAATCCCGTATGACATTGCTGAACAACTGGGAAGCGACCTATTTTGACTTTAATGAAGACAAGTTGGTCAATATTATGGATGAAGCTGTTGCATTAGGAGTTGATATGTTCTTGCTTGACGATGGCTGGTTTGCCAATAAGTATCCCCGCAGCAGTGACCATCAGGGATTGGGAGACTGGGAAGAAACCGTTACCAAGCTGCCTAACGGTATCGGAAAGTTGGTGAAGGAAGCGACGGACAGAGGCATTAAGTTCGGTTTGTGGATCGAACCGGAAATGGTAAATCCGAAAAGCGAGTTGTATGAGAAACATAAGGACTGGGTGATTCATTTGCCGAATCGTGACGAGTATTACTTTAGAAATCAGATGGTTTTGGATTTGACTAATCCGAAAGTCCAGGATTATGTATATGGTGTGGTAGACAATCTGATGACGAAATATCCGGGTATCGCCTATTTCAAGTGGGATTGCAACAGCCCGATAACGAATATCTACTCTCCGTATCTGAAAGATCAGCAGTCCCATTTATACATTGAGTATGTACGCGGTCTTTATAATGTGCTGGAACGGATCAAACAGAAATATCCGAATCTGCCGATGATGCTGTGTTCCGGTGGTGGTGGACGTTGTGACTATGAAGCGTTGAAATATTTCACCGAGTTTTGGCCGAGCGATAATACGGATGCCGTAGAGCGTATTTTTATCCAATGGGGTTATTCTTACTTCTTTCCCGCTAAAAGTATGGCTGCCCACGTAACGAGTTGGGGTAAACAGCCGGTTAAGTTCCGCACAGACGTAGCTAGTATGTGTAAGTTAGGTTTCGACATCCGTATTCACGAAATGAGCCAGACAGACCAGCAATACTGTAAAGAGGCGGTGGCTAACTTCAAACGTTTGGATGATGTTATTTTGGACGGTGACCAATACCGTTTGCAGTCGCCTTATGAAAGCCAGCATGCTGCTGTTATGTATGCCAACGACAATGCAGACAAAGCTGTTCTGTTTGCCTTCGATATCCATCCGAGATACGCAGAGTCGATACAACCCCTTCGTTTACAGGGCTTGAAGGAGGATGCCCGTTACGAATTGAAAGAAATCAATTTGGTTCCGGGTACGCAATCCAGATTGGCCTGCAACGGTAAAACGTTCTCCGGAGAGTTTCTGATGAATGTAGGCATTCCTGTGTTTTCAAGTCGGCCGACAAATAGTCATGTGATTGAAATTACAGAGGTCAAGTAATCAAACAAATTGCTATATTTGTGTGTTACTAAAGCAATAAGTATGTTAGAACAGATAAACGACATATTACAAAACACGGTTATTACCCCTTATACGGCAACTGTAAAGTTGTTGATCAGTTTTCTCTTGGGAGCTGTCATCGGGATAGAGCGCCAGTTCAGAAGACGGGAGGCGGGAATGCGTACCTTTACATTGATTTGTATGGGTTCGACTGCCGCTATGCTGGTCTCTATCTGGATTCCGCAATGTTATCCTAACTTCTTGAATGGCGATCCGGGACGTATTGCGGCACAAGTGCTTTCGGGTATCGGTTTTCTTGGAGCGGGAGCAATTATCCAAAGTCACGGAAGTGTTCATGGGCTGACGACAGCAGCCTGTATCTGGGTAATGGCGGTAATAGGTTTGGCAGTGGGAGCCGGAATGTATATTCCGGCTGCTATTGCAACTGTCATAACACTTTTCATTCTGGTCAGTCTGGAACGTTTGGAGAAAAGAATGTTCTTGAATGGTGTCAATAAGATCCTGGCTATCACCTGTTCTACGGCGACCCCCGATTTGAAGGCTGTCCGGAAGATATTGGAAAGTAAAGGCGTTTTTATCGTAAGTGTCTCTTTCGAGACGTTTTATAAAGAGGATCGATCTGTTATCACATACAAAGTGAATGTAAAGGCGATCTCTTCCTATACGAACTTATTCAATGAAATACGGAGTTTAGGTATTGTTACACAAATCAGATTGATGGCATAAGCCATCAATCCAATTCTCCTTTCAGCATTCTTCCTGCAATGCGAGCCGAATCTCCAACGAATCTTCCGCAGGGGCGCTTCTTATAATATTCTTGCGTACGGGCGGCCGGTGCCGGTGTCGTAGCTGCTGCGTCTTCAGGAGGCAAAAGGTTGCGGCAGATGATTGTCCCGTTTTTTTCCTTGAACATGTCAGCCATTTTCTGTACCATTGCATAATTCCTGGTGCGGGCTTCCTGATCGGAAATGTCCTGAACCGGATATTTGAATCCCGCTAACATAGCCATTGCGCTGACTGTTCCGCAGATTTCGCGCATACGACCTACACCTCCTCCAAAAGAGACAGACATTTTCTTGGCTGTCTCCATATCCAATTCAAAGATATCCGAGTAAGCCAGAAAGACAGATTGTGCACAATTATAACCTGCTTCGAAATTCTGAACTGCACGGTTTACTCGTTCTTCAAGATCAAAGTCTTTCATGATACTCTTCGCTTGTTAATATTCATAATCGACGCAAGCTCTGTCTGCCTTGACGGGACCGATGATGCCTTTGGATACGGCTACATGTTCGGGATGGTTGGCATACGTTCCGACATCCTCAAGTGTATCCAGCTCCGTAGTAAGGATGATATCCCATGTCTCTGCCGGATTCACGTTAAAATCTACGCGGATCATGCGCAAGACGTTGATTTTGTCGATCAATGCTTCTAATCCTGTTTTGATTTCCTGCATTTTAGCCTGCTTGTCGGCCGGAGTTGCAAACTCCTTCAATTTAAACATTACGATGTGTCTGATCATTTTACTATTTATGATTATTTATCTATATAATAAATCAATGTCACATTTTTTCATCCAGATAGGAATCTTTATAGCCCAAGAAATACAGGATACCGTCAAGCCCGATCGTTGAAATGGACTGTTTGGCCGTAGCCTTTACTTTTGGTTTGGCATGGAAAGCGATTCCAAGACCGGCAATACTGATCATCGGCAAGTCGTTGGCTCCGTCTCCGACAGCGACCGTCTGGCGGATATCCACATTCTCGACTTGTGCAATAAGACGGAGCAGTTCCGCTTTGCGTTTCCCGTCCACAATGTCGCCGACATGACGTCCGGTCAGCTTTCCATTTTCCACTTCAAGCTCGTTGGCGTAGACGTAGTCAATGTTGTATTTCTGTTTCAGATAGTTGCCAAAATAAGTAAATCCTCCGGAAAGGATCGCAATCTTGAAGCCTACCTTTTTCAATATACGCATCAGACGGTCCACCCCTTCGGTAATCGGCAGGTTCTCGGCTATTTCCTGCATAACGGAGACATCCAAGCCTTTCAACAAGGCACAACGTTGACGGAAACTTTCGCAGAAGTCGATTTCTCCCCGCATGGCCGCTTCGGTAATGGCTTTCACTTGATCACCGACACCGGCTCGGATAGCCAGTTCGTCGATTACTTCCGTTTCAATCAATGTCGAATCCATATCGAAGCAGATCAGGCGACGCATGCGTCGATACATGCTTTCTTCCTGAAAAGATATATCCATCTCCTGCTCGGCAGAGAGTTTCATGAAATCGGCCTTCATCTGTTCCTTGTCCCTCGGCGTACCGCGCACGGAGAATTCTACACTGGCTTTCGGCGTCCGGGCATTCTCGTCCAAAGGGATACGTCCCGTCAAACGCTTAATGTCGTCGATGTTCATGTCCTGGTCGGCAACAATGCGTGTAACACCTGCGATTTGTCGGGCAGTCAGTTTCCGGCCTAGAATCGTTATTATATATCGGTTCTTGCCTTGCATGGAAACCCATTGGTTATAAGCTTCCTCGGTGATCGGGTTGAAACGGATATTTACATCAAGCTCATAACTTTTGAAGAGTAACTCTTTCAGAATATCCCCCGAATTGCCTTCGCTACTTTGAAATAAGATGCCTAAAGAGAGGTTGTTGTGGATATCAGCTTGACCGATGTCCAGGATAACCGCGTTGTTCTTGGCCAGTATCTCGGTAAGGGCGGCGGTCACCCCCGGACGATCCGTACCATTTATGTTTATCAGTATTATTTCGTCTTTTTGTCCCATACGATTGTAATTGTGAGGCGAAGGAACGAATAATTATTTTAAGTAAAAAGTGTTTTCTTAAAATAATACCGTTTTATCAGAGATATGGAACAATCGTCCCTCATGCCTTCGGTGCGCTTGTCCTGATCCTGCACGAATAGGCAGATCAAGGGATAAAAGTTGTAAAAAATCAGGCAGAAATGACGAGGATGTATCCCGTTAATACAACAGGGGCACTCTCGTCATTTCTGTTTTGTTTTTATTTTCTTATCGCTTCGACCTCTTCAGCACGGACGGGGATCTTTTTACCTAACAGGCGGGCGCCGTTTTCGGTGATCAAATAGTCCTCTTCGTTGCGGATACCGCTGAAATCTTTATATGTGAACAGCTTGTCGTAATTGATAAATTCGGTGAACTTGTTCTGGCTTCTCCAGAGATCCATCAGTTCGGGGATAAAGTAAACGCCCGGCTCGATAGTCAGGACAAAGCCCGGTTCCAACTTACGTCCGAGGCGGAGAGACTTGCGTCCGAACTCCGTGCTCTTCGGCTGACCGTCATATCCGACGTAGACTTCGCCTAAGTTTTCCATATCGTGAACGTCCAGTCCCATCATGTGTCCCAGGCCACAAGGCATGAACATGGCATGAGCACCGGCTCTGACTGCTTCCATCGGATCGCCTTTCACGAAGCCCAACTCTTTCAGGCCTTCCATGATCACTTTGCAGGACAATTCATATACATCGACAAACGGGATACCCGGACGCAAAGCTGCAACAGCTGCTTCGTGGGCAGCCACCTGGATATCATAGATCTCACGTTGGCGAGTGGTGAATTTGGCATCGGCAGGAATCGTTGACGACATATCGCCGGCATATCCCATCTCCGTTTCGGCGCCGGCATCGAGCAGAAGCATATCGCCACTCTTGATCAAATTGCTATGATCATGGTTGTGCAACGTCTGCCCATTGATCGTCGCGATGATCGGGAAAGAGAGTTCGTAATTGTTGGCATAAGCAACTTCGGCAACGGCGGCGGCCACTTCGCTTTCGCGGATGCCCGGACGAACGGTGCGCATGGCGGCCAGATGCATGTCGGCTGTCACGATACAAGCCTTTTCTATTTCGGCAATTTCTTCTTCGCTCTTATAGTTACGCTGGTTGACAACGCCCATAATAAAAGGTACGGAAGGTTTTTCGGCTCCCGGAACGACGCCTAACCACTGGAACAGCTTGATCTGGTGTTCGGCGCGGTAAGTCGGCAGGTAATGAATCGGCTGGCCTTTCTGCTGCGCGTTCTTCAGATAGGTTTCGATTTCCTTGAACGGACGTACTTCGGTGATACCGGCTGCTTCGCTCTTTTCCTTCAGCGTCGGCTGTGTTCCCATCCAGACGATTGCGTCGATCGTCAGTTCGTCGCCGAAAATGATCTCGCGGTTGTTGTCTATATCGATGATGGCGGACAGCCCGGCGTAGGGAAGCCCGAAGAAATACAGAAAAGTGGAATCCTGGCGGAAATGGTATGTGTTATCGGCATAGTTCATGCCTGACTCATCGTTACCCAAAAATAACAGCAGGCCGGAACCTATCGTCTGTTTTAATTTAGCCCTGCGGGCGATATAAGTTTCTTTTGCGAACATGATATTATAAATTTAATTTAATGCAACCAAAGGTAAGCATAAATTGGAATCCTAACCTATTCGTATCCTATTATTTTTGTCGTTACTCGTATCTTTTTGTCAGCCTTTGGAAAGTTTCACCGATTTCCGCCTGCCGGCTTGCGGCGGGAACGAATTATCGTACCTTTGCTATGTAATCATTAAAATACAAGAACTATGATGAAAGACACATCTTATTCTAAAATTCCTTCTAATTACGGTTTATGTGCGGCAGACTGTCCTCGCGGCGACACTTGTCTCAGGCGGATCGCATACGACCGTATTCCGGCAAATGTTGTTTTTCCTCCGACATTGCATCTGAAAGCGATAGAAGCGATGGCGGGGAAGTGCAAGTATTACCGTTCCAACGAGAAAGTGCGTTATGCCAAAGGGTTCCTGTGTACGGTCGGAGCCTTGGCGGTCAGTGTGTCGGGTACGTTCAGGTATCGTCTGATCGGTAGTTGGGGAGTCAGGAGATATTATCAGAAGCGGAAAGGAGAAACGTTGCTGTCACCGGCCGAGCAGCAGCAGGTGGTTGCGCTTGCCAGGAAGTTAGGCGTGCGGTTGGACGAATACTTTGACGGATATGTGGAGGAATACGACTGGTGACCGGGCATCTGCTGTCTTTTACATGCCCAGGTAAAAGACGTTACATGCCGATGTAAATGTTGTTACCTGCCGATGTAAATGTTTTTACATGGCAGCGTAAATACTTTTACATCGACAGGTAAATGACATGTAAATGCAATGAGCTGACAGTTAACTGATAATCTTTTTACCGCTTTATTTGATCGGATGAATCGGTGCCCCGTCCATATAGGTGAGGGCGGCGCCTATGGCTGTCCTGTATTCCGAATATTTGGGGATCAGGAAACGGACGCCATACATTTCTTCCAGCTTAGGGAAGATTTCCTTGCACTGGGGCAGTTGCGTCAGGTTGCCGATCAGGACGAAATTGCGGATCGGGCTGTTGAGAGCCGACAGGATGGCAGCCTGGCCGATCGATTGCAAGACCATGTGGATAATCCCGGAAGCAATGTCTTCGGGAGAGGCGTTGCCGTCCGCCTTTCCGAAGTTGGAGGCGGTGGCGTCCAACGGCAGGTCGGGCAGGGGCCTGTTGCAGATGTCCTGTATCTGGAGGTCGATATTCGTCAGGGTCCCTTTCCGGGCCATTTCAGCGATCAGATGGATGTCCTGCGTTTTCAGGAGCAGGCGGGAGAGTCCGAGCAAGGTTCCGCCTCCGATGCCGATGCCGCCGATATGCTGGATATGCGGTCCTTCAACCTTTACGAAAGAAGTTCCCGTCCCCATGCTTACGACAATCAGGTTTTCCAGCGAAGCGGTATATTTGGCTCCGAGGCCGTTGGCCAGAAATTCATCGGTCTTGGCTGTCGGCAAGCCGTATAGCGGTTGGTCGATGAAAGCGCTTCCCACACCCGTCAGCATCACCATCTCGATCTCCGGCAAGGTGATCCCGTTGTCATAGATATACTTGCCGAAAGCTCCGAAGAGCGAGGTGACCGGATCGGTCGCCTTGACGAACATCGGCGACTGGATGCTCTTGTTTTCCACTCCGATAATCTTGGTTGTGCTTCCACCTACGTCAATACCTATTACTACGCCCATATTTTCATGATTTAGTTATAACTTTCCGTATCTTTTCGCTTGCAAAGTTATAACTATTTCTTACATTGTCCCGGCAAATATAACCTTTATATAATAATGAAGATACGGCAGATAATGGCACTTACCGGCGCGACAGTCGTGTGTGGTAACGGCCGGGAAGACCATGAAGTGCAGTGCGCCTTCGCCAGCGACCTGATGAGCGATGTCCTGACATTGGATTGCAACGGCGTGCTCCTCGTCACGGGTCTGTGCAACATGCAGACGATCCGGACGGCAGAGATGGCGGATGTTTCCTGCATCCTGTTCGTCAGGGGAAAGAAAGCGACTCCCGATATTTTACAACTGGCGGCAGAAAACGAGATGATCCTGATGGAAACGGACCACTCGATGTACCATACAGTCGGTGAACTTTATTGTAACGGCCTTCCGCCGATCTATTAAGCAAAAGGAGGTGAAGATATGCAATTCAGATTTGAACTGGAAGGAGGCAACTTCTCAAAAGCCGGCTATGCTTCGAGCCAGATAAAGAAGGTGTTGAAGCAACTGTCCGTCGATCCGCGCATCATCAAGCGGGTGGTCGTCGCTCTTTATGAAGCCGAAGTCAACGTTGTGGCACACGCCTGGCGGGGGACGGTTCTGGCCGATATCGAAGTCGACAGGATCAGCCTTCTGTTGCAAGACGAAGGTCCCGGCATTCCCGATATCGGACAGGCCATGCAGGAAGGTTTCTCCACCGCATCGGCAGCCGTCCGCGAGATGGGGTTCGGTGCAGGCATGGGGTTGCCCAATATGAAGAAGAATGTAGATGAATTAACGATCGAGAGCAAAGTAGGAGAGGGCACGGTTGTCCGTATGCTGACCTACTTCTCCGCAAACGACAGATAGCCATGGAAGAGACAAAGTTTTACCACGCATTGAAAATAGACAATGACCGTTGTGTCGGCTGTACCCACTGCATGACGAAGTGCCCGACCGGTGCGATTCGTATCCGCGAGGGGAAAGCCTCCATCCGTAAAGGTTGGTGTGTGGACTGCGGCGAATGTCTGAAAGCCTGCCCGACGGAAGCCATCTATGTGGAGCAGGACGACTTCCAGAAGATATTCGACTACAAGGCCCGTGTCGTGCTGGTTCCGACGGTCTTTATCGGGCAGTTCTCCAAATATACGACGGAGGAAGATATTTTCAGTGCGCTGTACGAACTGGGGTTTACGCATGTGTTCCAGGTCGAGTTTACGGCAGACATGATCCATCGCGAGATGCTCAGGCAGATGGAGCTGGCGGAGGATAAACCTGTCATCAGTTCGTTTTGCCCGGCTATCGTCCGGCTGATACAGGTGCGCTTCCCGGCCCTGGTCGATAATATCTTGTTGGTGAAGCCGCCGGTCAATGCGACAGCCACTTACTATCATAAGGTATTGGAAGAAGATGGTTTCTCGTCCGAAGAAATCGGTATTTTTTATGTGACGCCCTGTGCGGCGAAGATCGCCTCCCTGAAAGGTGCGGAGGGATATTCGTCCACGATCAAAGGCGTGATCAATATGGATACCCTATATAATAAGGTATATCATATCCTGAAAAACCGTCCGAAGAACTACACGCCCGAATGCGTCCTTCCGCCCTCCCTGACCAAGAAGGAGATGCGTTGGAGCCAGACGGGAGGCGAAACCAAACATTTCTCCGGCCGCTGCCTGGCGATAGACGAGATACACAATGTCATCGAATTCTTGGAACGGATGGAGTCGACCACCGAAGTCCGCAATGTGGACTTCCTCGAACTGCGTGCCTGCGACCGGAGTTGTGCCGGTGGCGTGCTGGCAGTCGCCAACCGTTTCCTGACAGCCGAGCGGGTGATGAAGCGTTCGATGAAACGCGACAAAGCCCCGCTGATCTATTCCGACCGGTTGGAGGCGTTGTCCTATCTGAAACAACACATCACCATTCGTCCGCTTCAACCCAACCCGAAGTTGCGATACGAAGGAAATATCGAAGAAGTCCTGAAAAAGATGGAGCAGGTGCGCAAGTTGATGTGCTACCTGCCCGGCATCGATTGCGGGGCCTGTGGTTCGCCCAACTGCCAGGCGTTGGCGGAAGACATTGTCCGCCATGAGGCGCAGTTCAGCGATTGCGTCTTCATGCAGCGCAATATGGAGAAGCACGGGAAGCTGGACAAGGAACATGCTTTCCGCCTGATCGAAAAGACGTGGGGGAAAGACCGGTTGAATAAAGATTGTTATAAGAAAGGAGCCAAATATGAAGGTCAGTGATTTAGTGAAAGAATTGAACTTAACCGTTTTTTGCGGAGAGGCAGGACTGGACGCGGAGATTTCCGGCGGCTACACCAGCGACTTGTTGAGTGACGTAATGGGACATATAGACGAAGGAATGTTGTGGGTCACGATGCAGACACACCAGAACATCGTGGCGGTCGCCACCCTGAAAGATGCGGCTGCCGTCCTGATCGTGAACGGGGCTTCGCCGGACGAGGAGACGCTTGAGAAAGGAAAAGAGGAAGACGTGCCTTTGCTCGGAACGCCGCTTTCCGCATTCGAAGTAACGGGAAAAATATACAGCCTTTTGCAACAGGCATGAAGGAGTACCGGGTAGATTTGCACCTGCACACCTGTCTTTCGCCTTGCGGAAGCTTGGAGATGAGCCCGCAGCGGATTGTGGAAACGGCCCTCGAACGGGGGTTGGATGCCATTGCTGTGACGGATCATAACAGCACGCTGCAATGTCCCGAAATCCAGGCTTTAGGGGAGGAGCGGGGACTCATGGTCTTTGCCGGTGCGGAGGTGACGACACGCGAAGAGGCGCACTGCGTGGCACTTTTTGCAGATGACCGGACCCGTGCCGCTTTCCAGATGTATCTGGATGACTATCTGCCGCCTGTCCCGAACGACCCTGAACGATTCGGCGACCAGGTCTGGGTGAACGCCCGGAACGAGATCGTGGGGGAAGCCCCTTATCTGCTTATCTCGGCCCTCGACCGGAGTGTGGAACAGATTGCCGCAGTGGTGCATCGTCTGGGCGGGTTGTTCATTGCGGCCCATGTCGAACGTCCTTCGTTCAGCCTGATCAGCCAGTTGGGGTTTATAGATCCTTCGTTGCCGCTGGATGCAATCGAGTTCAAGGATGCTGCCCGCTATGAAAGGCTGTTGGCGGCACATGCTTATTTGAAGCATTACACGATCTATAGCGCTTCTGATGCGCATGATCCCGGACAGATCGGCACGAAATATTCCCTGTTAAGGGCAGATGTGCTTGATTTTGAACATTTAGCAATGGCTTTCCGGAAGGAAAACGGTCATACGATTGTAACAGCATGAATAATCTATCTTTTCATATCACCGATATCACCGCAAACAGTATCCGGGCGAATGCTTCGGAGATAGGGCTGTCCGTAGAAGAGCAGGATACCCGCATCGTCATCCGCATCACGGACAACGGCTCAGGGATGGATGCGGAAACCGCCCGGCGTGTCACGAACCCGTTCTACACCACCCGCACGACTCGCAAAGTCGGACTCGGCCTTCCCTTCCTGATCCAGAATGCGGAGCAGACCGGCGGCAGTGTCACCCTGACATCCGAGCCGGGAAAGGGAACGGAAGTGAGGGCTGTCTTTCATTCGGATCATATCGATTGCCCGCCTTGGGGAGATCTTCCGGGTACAGTCGCCTTGTTGATCACCGGCAATCCGGAAATAAACGTTTGCTTTGAATACCGTTCGGGAGAAACCGGATATTCAATCAGCACGAATGAAATAAAAGAGATTCTGGACGGCGTCCCACTGAGCTATCCGAAGGTGATGTTGCTTATTAAGGAGATGATAAAAGAAAATATCCGGTCTTGAAAATAAGATGGTCCGATTGGTTATAAACAATAGGGTACCATTGCTTGGAAGGAATGGGGGCTATTGGGGTACCATTGGTTATAAGCAATACGCACCTCTTTATTTCTTTCCTGTTTTATGAAGATAATAATTGTAACGCTCCATCACCTCGCGCACATAATTGAAGGTTTCCGAACCACGCAGGTAGCCGTGTTTGCAGACCGGATCATTGTAGTACTCCGGATCGTTCTTCATCCGGATATATTCGGCCACATTATCATCCCAGACGTATGGGTCTTTGCCGTATTTCTCTGCCAGTCGTTGGGCATCGTAGATATGCCCGATCCCGGCATTGTAAGCCGCTAAGGTGAACTTGATCTTTTCGACTGGGTCCGTTATTTTTCCAAATCCCTGACGGAAACGGCGCAGGCAATCCACACCCGTACGGATTCCCGTGTCCGGATTTTTCAGTTCGTGAGGCGTTACCCCTAAAGCCTTTGCCGTGTTCGGCATGATTCCCATCAGCCCTTCTGCGCCGGCCCATGAGACGACGTTCGGATTGAAACGGGATTCCTGGTAGCCGATAGAAGCAAGTAGCTGCCAGTCCCAGCCGATGTTTTTGGCATGTTTGCGGAACAGCTCGTCGTAGGGCGATACATGTCCGTTTTTGACTTCCGGCAGTTCGGTCGTGACGGGTTGTTTGCTCAGTTCGAAATAGCGTTTCGTCAAAGCCTTGTAGACATGCGTTCCCGCCTTGTCGGATGCCCACGCGTCGATGGCCTTAGCCAGTTCGGGGCTGCTTTTGCGTACGACCCATGAGGAGCGTTGCATAAAACTGATCTTCAGCGAAACGTTCAGGTTCCAGAAATAAGTTTTGTTCAGGCGGGCTATATTCTCGTCGCTTATGGTGTAAGGGATTTCTCCTTGCGAAACCATGCCGATCAGATCCTCCGTTGTCACTGTGTCGGCATCCGCTTCATGAATCCGGATACCGCCTCCTAATTCGACATCGAGGTTCTTCAACCGTTCGAAATATTTGGTTCCCGGCTTTACATAGACATCTTTTCCGAGCAGCTCCGTCACGTCGGTGATCACCTTGTCGCCTTTGTTGGCACGTTGGATCAGCACCTGGCAATCTTGCTCTTCCCGTCCGCAATAGATGAGTTTCTCTTTCATGCGGTTGCTGATCTGAATCGGGTAGGCGACGACATCGGCTTCTCCCGCTTCCAACATTTCGATCAGTTTGGCAGGACTTTCGGCAACTTTAATATTCAGTTTAAGACCTTCCGAACGGGCGAAATCCTTGATCAGTTCGTATTCGTAACCCATCGGCTGCATCTTATACTGAAAATAGGAAGTCGAGCTATATAGCGTGACGGCCGTTATTTCGCCTTGCGCTTTCAGTTGAGGCAGGTCAATTGTTACATCGTCATCCTCCTGTCCTTGTTCCTGCCTCGCACGATTACAACCGGACAACAACAAAGCAAATGAAAACAGGAGGATGATCTTGTTCATTATTTTCTAAGCTTTTAATTCTTAACTTTTAATTTCTCCAGGAGGACGACATTTTCCACATGATGCGTATGTGGGAACATATCTACCGGCTGTACCTTCTTAACGGCATACTTCACCGAGAGCAGGCTCAGGTCGCGTGCCTGTGTCGCGGGGTTACAGCTCACGTAAACGATACGTTCCGGTTCCGCAAAAAGAATCGTGTTGATCACATCGTCATGCATACCGGCACGAGGCGGGTCTGTGATAATAACATCCGGACGGCCGTGTTGGTTGATGAAATCCTGTGTCAGGATATCCTTCATGTCGCCGGCGTAGAACAGTGTATTCTCGATCTTATTCAGCGAGGAGTTCACTTTGGCATCTTCGATCGCTTCGGGCACATATTCGATACCGATCACTTTCTTTGCCTGGCGGGAGACGAAGTTGGCGATCGTGCCGGTTCCGGTGTACAGGTCATAAACCATCTCGTTTCCGGTCAGTCCGGCAAATTCGCGGGCAACTTTATAGAGTTCGTAAGCCTGTTCACTGTTGGTCTGGTAGAACGATTTCGGCCCTACTTTGAACTGAAGTCCTTCCATATCCTCGATGATATGGTCTTTTCCGCGGAACACAAGGACGTCCTGGTCGGTAATCGTATCGTTGCATTTTTCGTTGATGACATACATCAGCGAAGTGATCTCCGGGAACTGTTCAGCCACATAGGAGAGAAGCGCTTCGCGGCGTTCCACATCTTCATAGAAAAATACCAGCACTACCATCAGATCGCCCGTTGAAGCCGTACGGATCATCAACGTACGCACAAATCCTTCCTGATTGCGAAGGTCGAAGAACGGATAGCCTTCGTGTGTCAGGCAGTATTCTTTGACTGCCAAACGGATGCGGTTCGATATGTCGTTCTGCAACCAGCATTTGTGAATGTCGAGCACCTTGTCGAACATTCCCGGAATATGAAAGCCTACAGCATCCATGCAATCGAACTTGGCCTCGGTTTTCACTTCCTCTTCCGTCAACCATTTCTTGTTAGAGAATGTAAATTCAAGTTTGTTACGATAGAAAGTCGTATGTTTGGAACCCTTGATCGGGAGTATTTCTTCCATTTCGATCTTACCGATCCGGGTCAGGTTGTCGATCACCTGCTTGTGTTTGTAGCGAATCTGTTCCTCATAGGGTAGATGTTGCCATTTACAGCCACCGCATACGCCGAAATGTTCACAGAACGGAATGGCACGCAGGGAGGAATATTCATGGAAAAATACAGCTTTTCCCTCCGCATAACTATGTTTCTTGCGTGTCAATTGTATGTCTATAACATCTCCGGGCGCAACAAAAGGTACGAATACGACCATGTCATTCACGCGTGCGATAGCCTTTCCTTCTGCGGCTACATCTGTTATTGTTACCTTTTCTAATAAAGGCAACTGCTTCTTATTTCTTGCCAAGATGATTAATTTTTTAATTTATGGCGCAAAGATAGATATAAAAATATATCGTAAAATACTTCTGTGTAAAAGATTTTGACTATCCGCATGGTTGTCCGGCCTTTTCCCGGCTGTCCGATGGAAATATCTATACGGCCCAAGATGAAAATAGTATCTGGACAATGATGTCTCAGGTACTTGAAGCCTTATTACTCGCTCTCAAGAATAAAGGCAAGAAAAAGAGATCAGAAGACTTCTTCCGGAGCTTCACGTCTTGCCCGATAAGAGTATATGAGAAAGATTCAAAAGTCATAACGAGTTGATACAATATATGTATCAACTCGTTATGACTTTGATCAGCTAATTACGACCTCTTATTTATGTCGGGGTACCAGGATTCGAACCTGGGACCCCCTGCTCCCAAAGCAGGTGCGCTAACCGGACTGCGCTACACCCCGTTTTGCAATTTCTTTTATTTTTGATTGCGATGCAAAGGTAGGTATTTTTTTTTAACTACCAAATATTTCATTGTTTTTTTTATTTACGTACATTCGCATCAGTTTAGGAGATCATTACAACATGTATACCCCCTTTATCAACTTTTAGAATGAACATATTGCAAACCAATCTGTTATATATCAAATGATAAAACAAAATTTAAATAATAAAAAATATGACAATCGCTTATATACGTACATATTCAAATAAACAACAAACAGAGAGCCAGAAAAACGCAATCGAACAATTTGCAAAAGCAAAAAAAATTGAGATTGACAAATGGTTGAAAGATGCTAAAAATTCTTCCAAAGAGAAAAACCGACTCGAAGACGTAATAAAAAATTTACAAGAAGGCGATATTCTTATCGTCGCCGATGTCACTCGACTCAGCAGGAAACTAATGGAGATAATGCATTTGATTTTGTTGTGTATTGAAAAGAAAGTGGCACTTTACTGTATCAAGGAAGGTTATTCATTTGAAGATAACGTGAACAGCAAGACGTTGGCATTTACATTTGGGCTTGTTTCTGAGATTGAAAGCAAACTTATTTCTGCCCGTACGAAAGAAGCATTGACAGCCAGTAAAAACAAAGGAACAAAATTAGGACGTCCTTTGGGAAGCCCCAAAACCGAATTTCTCCTTTCCCAGAAAAGCCAGATCGAAAGAGAATTGAAAGAAGAAAATGCAACATATGCCGAATTAGCCGATTATTATAAGGTTTCTTTAAGCGGTTTCAAGCGCTTCATTCGGGAAAATATACCGAACTTACCTTCAAGAAGGAAAAAGAAAAACGATACCGAATAAATATAAAAAGCGGGATTTTTAGATATACTTAAAGATAATTAAAGATAATTACGATTATGTTTAATAAGATTGTTGAATTTCTTTTTTGCGCAGACATAATAAAAACCCCGAAAGTTTTTTGTCTAACTTTCGGGGTTCATTATATGATATATTTTCTTTTATCAAATAAATCTTATCCGATCTATTATTTATTCATTTCTGCTTCAATAGCTTCTAATTCCGGCCCCATGTTCAGATTGTAATAGATACCTCTCAAAGCGATCATGTTGTCCATTTTTTCAGGTTCAGCTTCATGAGCTTTTTTATAATAAGGAAGAGCTTTTTTGAACAAATCTTTTGCCATGCTTAATTCCTCCTGGTATTTCTTACTATCATTAATCATATTGGCTTCGCTTAATTTGTTCACTCCTTGATTGTAATAGATACGACCAATGTTAGAAAGCGCATCTGTCAAATTCGGATCTTTTTCTAAAGCAATCTGGAAATTCTTTTCAGCATTGGCATAATCTTTTAATCCGGTTTCATAAACACGTCCCATTACATTGTAAAGGTTTGCATCATTTGGATTTTTCTGGATTGCAACATTCAACATTTCCAATGCTTTTTCATTTCTATTGGAATAGATGTATGTATTGATCAAGTTATTCAAGAAGAATGCCGAATCTGGAAAAACCTGCATGCCTTCTTCGAATGTTTTTTCCAACATAACAGAATCCTGAGCAGTTCTTGCCTCTCCGTATTCGTAGCAAAGATACTGATAAACATCATATTGACGATAAGGAGTATTTTTAGCACGTTCCAAAGCGGCAATAGCCAATCTGGAATCTTTAGCTAAAGAAGCTGCTGCTGCTGCATAGAACTGAACTGTCATGAATGTAGAGTCTTTTTCCGCAGTCTGAGTCCCTGCGAACATTGGCAGTTCGGATATTTCTACATATTGGTTGAAGAAATCGTATGCTTTTTTATACTCTTGTTTATCGAAATAATATGCACCACCATTGAACAGATATACATGGTTTGCGCTCAAGATACTTTTGATATCTTTTGTGTATTTAGGTTTCACTTTACCTTTTTCATTAGGCAACTGATCCAGTTCGTAGGCTTTCTGGAAATAAGGTAAAATACCATACAAAGCTTCGTACATAACCGGCTCGTTGGGTTGCTGTCCCAGAATTTGTTTAGCTCTTTCAGCATTGAACTGCTGATCTTCGATAAAACCTGCTACATACCAAGTTTTAGCATCGTCTTTAGTTTCCGGATTTTCCAACGCTCCTTTGATCAAGGTTCTGGCTTCTCCGAAATCTGCGTTACTTCCTTTCGCAATACTCTGTGCCTCGTTCACAACTTTTTTCTGTGCGAAAGAGGCAGATGCTGCAACACATAGTGCAACTGTCAATAATACTCGTTTCATTTGTGATAGTGATTTGAGATTAATATTTCTATTTGTTTAAATTATTCCTCAGTTGTTCCTTCTGTATCGTCCGCATTTTCATTGCTTTCGACATCATCAGAAACATCTTCGAAATCGGTATTCTCTATTGGATGTTCATGAATTGCCGCATCTTCTAAAGCTTCACGCTGTGCTTTTTCTTCAGCGATCTCTTCTTCGGTCTGTGACAGCACTTTGCATACAGAGGCGATTTCGTCATTACGTTTTCCTAAATTAATCAGGCGTACCCCTTGTGTTGCACGTCCGATGACATTCAGATCGGATACCTTCATACGGATTGTGATACCGGATTTATTAATGATCATAATATCGTTTTCCTCCGTAACATTCTTGATGGCAACCAGTTTACCGGTCTTTTCCGTAATGTTGATGGTTTTGACACCCTTACCTCCGCGATTCGTAATACGATAATCTTCGATATTAGAACGTTTGCCGTAACCTTGTTCGGACACAACCAGTACAGTTTCTTTTTCTTTGTCCTTAATGCAAACCATTCCTACAACTTCGTCGTTAGAATCGTCATCAAGTGTCATACCTCTTACACCGGATGCTGTACGGCCCATAACGCGCACTGCATTTTCATGGAAACGGATAGCACGTCCGTTACGGTTTGCAATCAGAACTTCATTATTGCCATTTGTCATACAAACTTCGATCAGACCGTCGTCTTCACGTAATGTGATGGCATTTACACCATTCTGACGAGGACGAGAATATGCTTCCAGTAACGTCTTCTTGATCACACCTTTCTTTGTACAGAACAACAGATAGTGCGAATTAATAAACTCGGTGTCTGTCGTCAGCTTCTTTACGCGAATGAAAGCGTTGACCTTGTCATCCGGTTCGATGTTCAACAAGTTCTGGATCGCTCTACCCTTTGAGTTCTTCGCTCCTTCCGGAATTTCGAACACTTTCAACCAATAACATTTTCCTTTTGCCGTAAAGATCAGCAAGGTAGCATGCATGGAAGCCGGATAGATATATTCTACAAAATCTTCGTCACGCGTTTCAGAACCTTTGGCCCCTACTCCGCCGCGTCCCTGAGCACGGAATTCACTAAGCGGCGTACGCTTGATGTATCCCATGTGGGAGATGGTAATGATCATCTCATCATCTGCATAGAAGTCTTCAGGATTGAGTTCTTCGGAGGCATAAACGATATCTGTTTTACGTTCATCTCCGTACTTGTCCTTGATTTCCTGCAACTCGTCTTTGATGACTTTCATACAAAGATCGTCATTTTCTAGAATTTCCTTCAAATATGCGATTAATTTTTCGATTTCTTCATACTCTGCACGAAGTTTATCCTGTTCCAGGCCAGTTAACTGGCGAAGTCTCATTTCTACAATGGCACGAGACTGTATATCCGACAGGGAGAAACGTTCCATCAAACGTTCGATAGCTTCAGCAGGGCTTTTAGATGATTTGATGATTGCAATGACTTCATCAATATTATCGGAAGCAATAATCAGACCTTCTAAGATATGGGCACGTTCTTCGGCTTTCTTCAAATCGTATTTCGTACGGCGAATCACAACTTCATGTCTATGGTCGACAAACGCTTTGATCAAATCTTTCAGATTGAGCAGTTTGGGACGCCCATTCACCAACGCGATATTATTGACGCTGAAGGAAGACTGCAATGCCGTCATCTTATATAGCTTGTTGAGCACAACACTCGAATTTGCATCCCTTTTTACATCCACGACGATTCTCATGCCTTGGCGGTCCGACTCGTCATTTACATTCGATATGCCGTCTATGCGCTTTTCATTCACTAAATCGGCAATATACTTGATCAGTTCGGCTTTATTTACACCATAAGGGATTTCCGAAATGATAATCTTCTCATGATTATTTTCCGTCTCGATTTCTGCTTTACCGCGCAAAACAATACGTCCCTTACCTGTTTCAAAGGCGTCTTTTACACCAGCATATCCGTAGATAGTCGCACCTGTCGGGAAATCAGGAGCTTTGATATATTGCATCAAATCAGCTACTTCCATTTCCCCACGAGTATCAATGTAGGCCATACAGCCGTCCAGCACCTCGCTAAGGTTGTGTGTTGGCATATTTGTCGCCATACCAACGGCGATACCAGATGCTCCATTTACCAGCAAATTCGGAATACGAGTCGGCAATACGGTCGGCTCTTTCAGTGTATCATCGAAATTCAGCTGGAAATCAACCGTATCTTTGTCGATATCGCGAAGCATTTCTTCGGCAAGTTTACTTAATCTTGCTTCTGTATAACGCATGGCAGCAGGACTGTCACCGTCCACCGAGCCAAAGTTTCCTTGTCCATCCACCAACGTATAGCGCATAGACCATGTCTGTGCCATACGAACCATTGCGAAATAAACAGACGAGTCACCGTGTGGATGGTATTTACCTAAAACTTCACCAACAATTCTCGCAGATTTTTTATAAGGTTTGTCGGATGTATTACCCAATTCATTCATTCCAAACAAAATACGACGATGAACCGGTTTAAAACCATCCCTAACATCCGGAAGGGCACGTGAAACAATGACAGACATTGAATAGTCAATGTATGCCGATTTCATTTCCTCCTCGATGTTAATCTTAATAATTCTGTCTTGATCAACCATTTAGTCTTATATTAATTACACTCAATATCTCACCTTTCAAAAAGTGCACTAAGGTAAGGCTTTTCCGTGTATCACGAAAGCTTTTGACTCGAAATTTTAGAATTTACTTGTCAGAAGGCATCCGGTTTCAAACCATCAAAATGAAACTGCCACCCTATGAAAATGGGATTAGTAGTACATGTATTTGGAATTACACTTACGGGTAATATTTTTTAATGTTTCTTTATAACAAGATAAAGCTGTTTTTTGTAATATATGACAAGCCTGCCTTCAATACTTTATTTTCTTTTAAGGAATAATGGCATGGATTTTGTTAGATATATGACGAGAGTTTATTACATTTGCACTATCATAGTACATTATTATAATATGAAAAATAACTATTCAAAGAGATTAATGGACGTTATTGAATATAGCCGTGAAGAAGCAGCAAGGCTTCAGAACAGTTATATTGGACCGGAACACTTAATGCTTGGAATTATCCGCGACGGCGAAGGGAAAGCCGTGCAGGCCCTGCGCGAACTAAATGTCGACGAATGGGATATCAAAAGAAAGATCGAACAGGAAATTAAAAATACAATCGATGCCGAAGATGCTGTCCAGCATGATATCGCTATTAGTAAAACAACCGAGCGCGTACTGCGTATGAGTATGCTTGAATCGCGCTTGTTCAAGAAAAAAGAAACCGGAACGGAACATTTGCTTCTGGCCATTTTGAAAGAAGAGTTTAATGTTGCGGCAAAGGTGCTGAACGAAGTGGGCATAACGTATCGCAGTATATATAATTACCTGATAAGCGGCACAGGTTTGAAGCACATGGATGATTTTATTGGAGAAGAAGATGCCGAACATTTTGAAGGAATCAGTGATGGCTACACCGATGATGATGAAGATGATGACGATGATTACTCTTCCCGCCGGGAGTCTCCCCGCTCCTCTTCCGGAGCCGGCTCTGCACAACCAAAATCACCAAACGACACGCCTGTATTGGACAACTTCGGTACAGATATGACGCGTGCGGCCGCTGAAAACCGTCTCGATCCGATTGTCGGACGTGAGAAGGAGATCGAACGCTTAGCTCAGATATTGAGCCGTCGCAAAAAGAACAATCCTGTCTTGATCGGTGAGCCAGGTGTCGGCAAATCGGCAATTGTGGAAGGTTTGGCACTGCGTATCATCCAGCGCAAAGTTTCCCGCGTTTTGTTCGACAAACGTGTGATCAGCTTGGATATGGCATCTATCGTGGCTGGAACCAAATATCGCGGTCAGTTTGAAGAACGTATCAAGGCGATTCTGAACGAACTGTCGAAGAACCCGAATATCATCCTGTTTATCGATGAGATCCATACGATCGTCGGTGCAGGTTCAGCTTCAGGTTCAATGGATGCCGCCAATATGCTGAAGCCGGCTCTGGCCCGTGGTGAGATACAATGTATCGGTGCTACGACATTAGATGAATACCGTAAAAATATCGAGAAAGATGGAGCTTTGGAACGTCGTTTCCAAAAAGTGATCGTCGATCCGACAACAGCGGAAGAAACTTTGCAGATCCTGCAAAATATCAAGGCCCGCTACGAAGAACATCACAATGTGATCTATACGCCCGAAGCCCTGCAAGCTTGTGTAAAACTGACAGAACGTTATATCAGTGACCGCAACTTCCCGGACAAAGCAATTGATGCGTTGGATGAAGCCGGTTCTCGCGTACATATATCTAACATAACGGTTCCGAAAAGCATTGAAGAACTGGAAGCCAAGATCGAGGCAACCAAAACAGAGAAGCTTGCTGCCGTTAAGTCACAAAACTTTGAATTGGCTGCCAGCTTCCGTGACAAGGAACGTCAGTACCTCTTACAGTTGGAAGCAGCCAAAGCCAAATGGGAGCAAGAATTGCAGGAGCATCGCGAAACGGTGGATGAAGATAAGGTGGCTGAAGTTGTAGCCATGATGTCAGGTGTCCCTGTCCAACGTATCGCAAAAGCTGAAAACCTGAAATTACTCGAAATGGCGGAGAACCTAAAGAAGAAAGTAGTCGGCCAAGATGATGCCGTTCAGAAGATCGTAAAAGCAATTCAGCGCAACCGCGTTGGCTTAAAGGATCCGAACAAGCCGATCGGAACATTCATGTTCTTAGGGCCGACAGGTGTCGGTAAGACTCATCTGGCCAAAAAGTTGGCGGAATATCTGTTTGACTCGGCCGACGCTTTGGTCCGTATCGATATGAGCGAGTATCTCGAAAAGTTTGCGGTGTCCCGCCTGATCGGTGCGCCTCCGGGATATGTAGGTTATGAAGAAGGCGGTCAGTTAACCGAGAAGGTCCGCCGTAAGCCCTACTCTGTTGTCTTGTTGGATGAGATCGAGAAAGCGCATCCGGACGTGTTCAACCTGCTGCTGCAAGTCCTGGACGAAGGTCGTCTGACTGACAGTCTTGGCAGACGGATCGACTTTAAGAATACAATTCTGATCATGACGTCTAATATCGGTACACGCCAGTTGAAAGACTTCGGCCGTGGTGTCGGTTTCAGTTCGCAGGCTGCCGGCGAGCCAGATAAGGACTTCTCCCGCAGCGTTATCCAGAAAGCACTGAACAAGGCATTCGCTCCGGAGTTTTTGAACCGTGTGGACGACATCATTATGTTCGATCAATTGGATAAGGAAGCAATCCATAAGATCATTGACATCGAATTGCAAGGTCTTTACAAACGCGTGGCTGGTCTTGGTTATTCTTTGGAACTGACAGACGCCGCCAAAGATTTTGTTGCCACCAAAGGTTATGACATTCAGTTCGGTGCACGTCCGCTGAAGCGTGCCATCCAGAAATATCTGGAAGACGAAATGGCAGAAATGATTATCCGAGCGTCTGTCGGAGAAGGTGATACGATTGTTGTCGACTTCGACAAGGACAAACAAGAGATTGTTACGAATATAAAGAAAAGCGAGTCTGCTGCCGAAGCTTGATTTTCAAAAATGTGATTGGAGTGCCGTTGTGGTTTTTGCCACAACGGCATTTTTTATGTGATTTGCCATAAATCGAGACTTTTTTCTTAAGTTTGCCTAAACTTTTTATGCTATGACATTCTTCAGATGCCTTTGCTTGCTATTTATTTTATGCTGTTGCAATAGTAAACCGAAAACAGATGCGGGAATGATACGTGTATCAGTTCTGCGTGGTCCTTCCGCCATTGCCTTTGCACACTGGATGAAAGAAACGCCCGTTATCGACGGCAAGCCGCTTTCCGTTCGGATAATCGATTCTCCTGACTTGATGCAAGCTACTCTGATAAAAGGTGAAGCTGATATAGCTGTTTTGCCGATGATCAGTGCTGTCAACTTGTATAATAAAGGCATTCGATATCATCTGGCAGGTTGTCCGATATGGGGTACCCTCTATTTGGTAGGTAGAAGCGACAAAGGTATATCCGGTGAGAACAAATCGGTTTTACATATTTTCGGAGCAGGAACGACACCTGACATTCTTACCCGTCATTATCTCCGGCAACATAAACTTAATTACACGTTGAATTATTCACTCACTACCGCACATGAAATCATGCAGGGACTGTTGGCCGGGAAAGTCGATTATGCCGTTTTAGGAGAACCGTTCTTGAGTATTGCGTTGCGGAAAGACAGCACGTTGCAAATATTGGCAGACCTAAACAAGCCTGATTCTGCCTCTTTAGGATTTGCCCAGACAGCCATACTCTATGTGCCTACCTTGAAAAAAAGTAAAGAAACGATGGACAGTCTTTTAAATGCTTCTTGCCGTTTTGCCGTAGAGCAGCCGGAACAGGCTATTTGTATATTGGAAAAGGAAAACATTTTTACATTTGGCATGTTGACGCCCGAAAGTATCGAACGTTGTAAGATTGACTATAAAACAGTCTCCGAAGCCCAAGAAAATATACTTCACTTCCTGCAACTGATTGAGCAATATGAACCTAAAGCATTGGGAGGAAAAATGCCCGATGAGCAATTCTATAAATAATCCGAAAATGAAGAAAAGCATCTTTACGATCCTGTCGATTACAATCCTCATATTGGCCTGGCAACTATTGACCATGCTGGTCCGTTTGCCGGATTTGGTTCCGTCCATACCTCACCTATTTAGCACGCTCGTTGCACTTTTCGCATCCGGTTCATTCTATCAATCAGTCATGGCGACAGTGTTGCGTGGAACCATCGGGATGTCTATATCGTTAATGGCGGCTATGGGAGTTTCTCTCTTGTTCTACAAATGCGAGTGGATTTATGAACTATTTCGTCCGTTACTGGCCATCATGCGTTCCATTCCGGTCATTTCATTTATACTCTTGGCTTTGATTTTCCTGAATGCGGAAAGTATTCCTTTGATAATCGCTTTTCTGACCATGTTCCCACTCCTTACGGAAAACCTGACGAAAGGAATACGAGGACAGAGGAAAGAGTTTTCGATAATGGCTCGTCAATTTAGGATCGGACGCTGGAACAAGCTGACACAGGTGGTCTATCCGCAACTGAAGCCATTCCTATACAGCGGTCTTGCATCTGCTTCGGGCTTTGGTTGGCGTGCTATCATTATGGGAGAGGTACTGGCGCAATGTTCGCCCGGTATAGGCGGGGAAATGAAACAGGCACAAGTTTTTATAGCCGTTCCCGAATTGATCGCATGGACGATTATAGCAATTCTGATCAGTTATCTTTTTGATAGAGGAATCAGCTGGTTGGCGAAGCAACGATTCCCTATACATTACAACAAGCATTGCAGTAAACAACCTGTGCCAAAAGGAAATTGCGATATACGGATTCGTGATATTTCATATCGGTATGGTTCGGATACGGTCCTGTCCCACTTCAGCTATACTTTCGAAAAAGGATTCATATATGGCATAACAGCTCCGTCGGGAACTGGCAAAACGACCTTGTTGAACCTGATAGGAAACATTTTAAAACCCGCACAAGGGGAAATCGAAACAGATTTTAAAACCGGAATAGCTTATGTATTCCAGGAACCCGAATTACTCAGCCAGTTGACAATTGCCGAAAATATCGCCTTACCCTTGGCTGCCTATCTGAAAAAAGAAATTGCTTTCGAACAGGCGATTTCAATATTGCAAAAGATGGAGTTGGACGGCTTTGAGAACCGTTTTCCGAATGAACTGAGTTTCGGGCAGCAACAACGAGCAGCGATAGCACGTGCCTTGACTTACCCTTCTCCACTCCTGCTCATGGACGAGCCTTTTAAAGGTTTAGACGAGGCTTTAAGCCGCCGTATTATCAAGCGTATCCGTGAACGGCAAACAGAGAATGGGCAGACGATTCTCTTCACTTCCCATAATCCCGGAGAACTGCATTTGTTTGCAGATAAGACAGTTCGTTTGGATCCAACCAGCCATTAAGAGACTTTTACCGGTGAGCAAGGGATGGTAAACCAAAAAGTAGACCCCTTGCCTTCTTCCGATTCCACTCCTATTTCCCCTTTCAAGATAGAAATGATTGTCTTGCAGATGGAAAGTCCGAGACCTGTTCCCTGTTTGAACATATCCAACTTGACAAAGCGGTCGAATTTAGGTTGACAAAATTCTTGAATTTAAACGTGAATTGCAAATGTTTAGATAAAGAACTCGCCGGCTGGAGCAAAATAAATACCAAACAATTATCTTTGCGATTCAAATATAAAGAAACAACCCATATGGTAACATCATTTCATGCGCAGATTTCCCGTATCCTGAACATTCCTGCCGGACAGGTGGAACGAACCATCGGGCTATTGGGAGAAGGAGCGACAATCCCCTTCATCAGCCGGTACCGCAAAGAGGTGACCGGAGGACTGGATGAAGTTCAGATCGGCAATATCAAAGATCAGTTGGACAAGTTGACCGAACTGAAGAAGAGAAAAGAAAGTATCTTATCCTCCATAGAAGAACAAGGCAAACTGACTCCCGAACTGAAAAAGAGGATCGAGGATTCGTGGGATAGTACCGAAATAGAAGACCTTTATCTGCCTTACAAGCCCAAACGGATCACCAAAGCGGAAATTGCCCGTAAGAAAGGACTCGAACCTCTTGCCAGAATCGTGATGATGCAAAACGAAAGAGACTTGCCAGCCCGCGTGGCAGCCTTTATCAAAGGGGAAGTGAAGAACGCTGAAGAAGCGTTGCAAGGGGCACGCGACATCATCGCTGAATGGGTGAATGAGAACGAAGAGGCCCGCAATGTCGTCCGGAATTCTTTCTCACACACGGCAGTCATCACGTCCAAAGTCATCAAAGGAAAAGAGGAAGAGGGCGCTAAATACCTCGATTATTTCGAATTCAGTGAAACTCTGAACCGTATAAGTTCACATCGTCTGTTGGCCCTGCGCCGAGGTGAAACGGAAGGTATCCTGCGTGTAAGCATTTCTCCCGACACGACGGGCTGCCTGGACCGGTTGAAACGCCGTTTCGTGAAGGGACGGGGCGAAACATCCGACCAAGTATCGATAGCTGTAGACGATTCTTTCAAGCGCCTGCTGAAACCTTCCATCGAAACCGAATTTGCTAATTTGAGCAAGGCAAAAGCCGACGAAGAAGCGATCCGTGTATTTACCGAAAACCTGCGCCAGTTGTTGTTGGCTCCGCCATTGGGACAAAAACGTGTGTTGGGTGTCGATCCCGGTTATCGTACTGGTTGTAAACTGGTTTGCCTCGACGCGCAGGGGGCATTGTTACATAATGAAGCGATCTATCCTCACCCGCCCCAGAACGAAAAAAGCAAAGCGGCTGCCAAAGTGGCACAACTGGTAGCCACATACGCCATCGCTATCGGGAACGGGACAGCAAGCCGCGAGACGGAACAGTTCATTACCAATATCCGCTATGATCGCAAAGTACAAGTGTTCGTGGTCAGTGAGAACGGAGCATCCATCTATTCCGCATCCAAGATAGCCCGCGACGAGTTTCCCGAATATGACGTGACGGTCCGTGGCGCCGTCAGTATCGGCCGTCGCTTGATGGACCCGCTTGCCGAGTTGGTCAAGATTGATCCGAAAAGCATCGGTGTCGGGCAATACCAGCATGATGTCGAGCAGGGTGCCCTGAAAAAGAGCCTCGACCAGACGGTGGAAAGCTGTGTAAACTTAGTCGGCGTGAATGTCAATACGGCAAGCAAGCACCTATTGACCTATATTTCCGGATTGGGCCCGACGTTAGCACAAAACATCGTCGACTACCGAACCGAACACGGACCTTTCCAGTCTCGTCGCGAACTCCTGAAAGTACCCCGCATGGGAGAAAAGGCTTTTGAACAAAGTGCTGGTTTCCTTCGTATCCAAGATGGTAAGAACCCATTGGACAACTCGGCCGTCCATCCGGAAAGTTATCCGATCGTCGAACTGATGGCAAAGGACTTGAAATGTACTGTCACCGAACTGATCAGCAATAAAGAACTGAAGAAAAAGCTCGACTTGAAAAAATACGTCACGGACAAAGTCGGAATGCCGACTTTGTTGGATATTATGGAAGAACTGGATAAGCCGGGACGCGATCCTCGCCAGACCATCCAAGTATTTTCTTTCGATCCAACGGTGAAGACGATCGAAGACCTGAAAGAAGGGCAAGTGCTGCCGGGCATCGTCACCAATATAACGAATTTCGGCTGTTTTGTCGATGTCGGCATCAAGGAGAATGGGCTGGTTCATATTTCCGAATTGGCAGACCGTTTTATCAGTGATCCGACACAAGTCGTCTCGATCCATCAACATGTGAAAGTAAAAGTGTTAAGCGTCGACCTCGTTCGCAAACGGGTTCAGCTTTCTATGAAAGGAATAGAAGAAACAGTTTCTTAATAGCGATGAAAATTAACAAAACAAACGTAGCACGCCTGCTGGACAAAGCCAAAGTGGCTTACCAGCTGGTTCCTTATGAAGTAGATGAAAACGATCTGAGCGCGACGCACGTCGCCGACCAGTTAGGCGAGAATGTCGCGCAGGTATTCAAGACGCTTGTCCTCCACGGCGACAAAAGCGGCTACTTCGTCTGTGTCATTCCCGGCGCCGACGAGGTTGATCTGAAAAAGGCCGCTAAAGTCTCCGGCAACAAAAGTTGTGAAATGATCCCGGTCAAAGAACTCCTCCCCCTCACCGGCTACATCCGTGGCGGCTGCTCCCCCATCGGCATGAAAAAGCATTTCCCGACCTATATCCACCACACCGCCGGACAGTTCGATCACATTTATGTCAGCGCCGGACAACGGGGTTTGCAGATACGGATCGCTCCGGGAGATTTGATTCGGGAGGCACGGGCAGAGGTGGCGGATGTCATACGTGAAATATGAATCAATACTGTATATCGAAACGCTTCTACGTTATTTTCAATACGTCCACAAAGATCGTGTTTTTGAATGATTAAGCAAAGAAAACTCGCACCCCCGTCGCACCCCTGCAAACCCATTTCAAGAAATCCTGAAGCCGTTTCTCACTGTGCAGGGCGGTCTCAAGAAATCTTGAAATGGGTTTGCACCTTTGAAAAGCCGTTTTGAGAAATCTTGAAACGACTTTTTTCCATTCAAAAACGGCTTTAAGATTTCTTGAAGATATTTTTCACCGTTGGAACGGCATTTCAAGGTTTCTTGAAGACTTTTCCGGACAATAAAAGCAGAAAGCAATGCTAAATCAATAATTATTGTCTACCTTGCAGGACAATTTAAACATTTAATTCGAATGCCTATGGGAACATACACGAAAATCAAAGTAATCATGCTTTACACACTCAATAACGCCGAGTACCTGGCCTATATGAACTCCGTACTCGCTTTGCTCCCTCCCCCATCGGGCGGCGAGGAAGACCGTCCGGATGAACTCTCTTTGGACAAAGAAGTGCAAGCATCAGGAGCTCCGGACATCGGTCTGTCAAAAGAGTTTGTCAATGCAATGGAAAAGGACGTGCTTGCCCTGGCAGACGTTGTGGATGAAAGCCGTATCTCGCAGGAAACGGAAAAAGCCGAATTACACGAAAAGAATCGGGATAATTTAGTTGTTTACATCACGACACGTATCTCCCGTGCCGGGACATTGCCACTTGAGGCTGAAAGAGATGCAGGAAAATATTTATACAAGGTCATCAAGCCTTATATCGGTATCGCCCGTCTCCCGGTAGCACAGGAAAGTGCCAAGATACAAGGGCTTTTGATCGATTTGAGAAAGGACGAAAACATCTCCTACGTGGAGACGCTCGGACTGGCGGCTTATTTGGACGAACTCGAAAAGGAGAACAACGCCTATATCAGCCTGACGAGCCAACGGACACAGAACCGGGCAGCCAACAAGAAGGAAAGCGGTGCGGTTCTGCGCGAGCGGATCGACGGATATTATGAAGATCTGGTCATGCTGGCACAATCCTACAGCGTTGCCGTACCTTTGGAGGCGGCAACGGCATTTGTCAACAACCTGAATCAGCTGATCACCGAAACGACCACCGCCAACAACCAGCGAAAGAAAAGATCAGGGTCAAACGGCAACGGGGCTGACGATTCCGAACGTCCCGGAGAACTGTCTGTTTAAACAAAAAAAGAGCCGAGACTGGTAATTTTTACCGATCTCGGCTCTTTTCTTCTTTCTTTAATTTTATACACCTAAGACGATTCAGCATCGATATTCAATTTTCGGCTGATCTCACGAGCAACTTTCAAAGTCGGCTCGCATTTCTTATTTAATCTTTAGAACTTCCGGAACGTATATGTTTTCCCCTCACGGCTTAAGATCAGTTGCTTGGATTCCAGTTTATCGATTGTATAGGTTTGTTTGGAAGAATTCCAGTCGGTATAAGGCAGGAATTTACTGATCGGCCTCGGATCATTCTCTAATTCCAGCAGCAATGTTTTTTCACCTTCCAACGTGTTGTAGCCATATTGATGGCGGAAAGAGTCGATTTCCGTAACGTACACCTGGTACATAAACAAAGAATGTTCAAAATTAAAATAAACCGTATCGACATTCTGCACGTTACCGCTTGCTTCTACCTTCTGTAATTGCCATTTACCGAACAACTTGGATTCCGTGTCCTTGCTGCACGAGACGAACAGGATCACACAAAATGCTATCAATATATTTCTAACCATACTCTTTTTTCTGCTTAAATCGGACATCAAAGGAAAGGAAATAATTTCAATTTTGTATATTTGTCACCACTTTATTATGTGTTTTTAATTTTACAGACATTCTATGAGACAAATGAAACAATTTGTAATACTGCTTTCAGCTGTATTAGCTTTTTCTTCCTGCGTACACAAAGTGCAGAAGGAACAACAGGAAAAGAGTATCGTGCATACCAATCCCCTTCCCGTAAAGTTTGGTGATCCTTATGTACTGCTGGCTTCGGACGGCATATACTACATGTATGGAACAGGCGGAGGTGCTGTCGACGGCTTCAGTGTGTATTCCTCTCCCGACTTGGCCAACTGGAAAGCCGAAGGACAGGTATTTCGGGGCAATGTTCCGGGATCATGGGGAGTCGCCAACTTCTGGGCGCCGGAGGTGTATGAACGGGGTGGCAAGTTCTATATGCTGTACAGTGCCGACTGGAAAGAAAATCCGACTAACGAATTGGAAAATTTCCGTATCGGAGTGGCTGTTGCCGACAAGCCGACAGGACCTTTCAAGGAATTATCCGACAAACCTTTGTTTGATCCGGGCTATCCGGTTATCGACGGGAACTTGATCGATGACGAGGATGGACGGACCTACCTATATTTTTCCCGTTGTTGCTACAAACATCCGGTGGAAAGCGAAATTGCCGAAAAGGCTAAAAAAGAAGGGAAGTTCGACGAGATAGAGGAAAGCTGGATATATGGCATCGAGGTAAAGCCGGATTTGACAGAAGTGATCGGTGAACCGGTCCTGCTGCTCCGTCCGCCAGTAAAACTGGACGACACGCAATCCGAATGGGAAAGCCGCTCCGTTACTTCCGGTGAGATCAACCGCCGTTGGACGGAAGGTCCTTATACGATGAAAAAAGGCGATACCTACTATATGATGTATTCGGCCAACTATTATAAAGGAAAGAATTATGCTGTCGGCTATGCAACGGCAAAAAGTCCGCTCGGCCCGTTTGTCAAATCGAACGATAATCCTGTGCTACAAAAGAACGTGGAGCAGGGAGGCATCGTTACCGGTACGGGGCATAACAGCGTGACCTGGTCGAAAGACGGCAAGCAGATGTATTGTGTTTATCACGGTTACACTCAGAAAACAGGAAGCGAGCGAGTTGTCTTTATCGACAAGATGGGAATCGATGAGAACGGCAAGCTCTATGTGGACGGACCGAACGCGGAGTAAATTGAAAATTAAAAATTAAGAATTAAAAAATATCATCGACCGTAATTTTTTAATTCTTAATTTTTAATTCTTAATTTACAAAGCCCCCTTTGTACTCGGCAGTTCATACCTGTAGATGTCGCGGCGGATAGCCATCTTGATGGAGCGGGCCAAAGCCTTGAAGATTCCTTCGATCTTATGGTGCTCGTTTGTGCCTTCCGCTTTAATGTTCAGGTTCATGCGGGCGGCATCGCTCAGGCTTTTAAAGAAATGCAAGAACATTTCGGTCGGCATATCCCCTACTTTCTCACGGTGAAAGGCTGCATCCCAGACTAACCAGGGACGTCCTCCGAAATCAAGCGCCACACTGCACAGACAATCGTCCATCGGCAGGCAGTAACCGTAGCGTTCGATCCCCCTCTTATCGCCTAAAGCCTTTAACAAAGCTTCTCCAAGCGCAATAGCCGTATCCTCTATCGTATGATGTTCGTCTACTTCCAGATCTCCTTTCACCCGTACCGTCAAATCGATACCCGAATGTTTTCCGATCTGGTCGAGCATATGGTCGAAGAAGCCGAGACCGGTGGAAATCTCCGTCCGCCCATGTCCGTCCAGATTCACTTCTACAAAAATATCCGTTTCCTTTGTCGTACGTCGGATAGTGCCCCGGCGTTCTCCGGCAAAAAGATATTCCGTGATCCGGTCCCAATCGTCTGTAATCAGGACGGGAGAAATAGCCGTATTCTCCGTGAGCAACTGTCGCGCCTCGACGTCATCCGGACGAAGCCATATCCCTTTTGCCCCTAAATTGGCTGCCAGCTGCATATCCGTCAGCCGGTCACCTATCACGTAACTGTTTGCCAGGTCATATTCGCCGGACAGATAGCGGCCTAACATACCTGTACGGGGTTTCCGGTTCGGAGAGTTTTCTTCCGGAAAAGAACGGTCGATCAGGATATCGTCGAAACGGATCCCCTCGCCTTCCAAGGTCTTCAACATCTTGTCGTGTGCCGGCCAGAAAGTGTCTTCCGGAAAGGAATCCGTACCCAAACCGTCCTGGTTCGTCACCATCACAAACTCGAAATCCAACTGTTTACGGATAAAGTACAGGTTACGGAATACCTTCGGATAAAACACTAACTTCTCCAAGCTGTCCAACTGATAGTCCACCGGCGGCTCTATCACAAGCGTTCCGTCCCGGTCTATAAATAAGGCTCTTTTCATTTCATAAATCTTTACATTTTTTTAAGCGCTTCGAGCAAAGCATCGTTTTCATCCGGCTTGCCGACCGTGATGCGAAGGCAGCCGTTACACATGGTCACATTTGTCCGGTTACGGACGATAATACCCTGTCTGACCAGATTTTTATAGATCGTATCGGCATTCGTCACTTCGACCAGGATAAAATTTGCATCCGTAGGATAAATCTTGCGCACGCAGTTCAACTCCGGCAATGCAGCTTGCAGACGAATCCGCTCGGAAAGGATCGAACGAAGCTGTTTTTCCATCTGTTCCTTGTTTTCAAGCATATACAAGGCACGTTCCTGAGTCAGCAGATTTACATTGTACGGATATTTGATCTTATTGAGGATCGCAATGATTTCGGGAGAAGCAAAAGCCATTCCCAACCGGATTCCGGCAGCCCCCCACGCTTTGGACATGGTTTGCAGGACGATCAGATTCGGGAATTTCTCCAACTCGCCTAAGAAAGAAGGCTCGATGGAGAAATCGACATAAGCCTCGTCAATCACAACGATCCCTTGGAATGTATTCAATACTTTGTAAAGGCGGTCACGGCTCAGATTATTTCCCGTCGGGTTGTTGGGAGAACACAGGAATATCACCTTCACCCAGTCGTTTGCCGCTTCCAGAAGACTGTCGGTATCCAGGTCGAACTTTTCGTCCAGCTTGATCTTCCGGAACTCTACGTTATTGACATTGGCCGCGACTTCATACATGCCGTAGGAAGGCGCGATGCTTACGATGCTGTCGATAGACGGTTCGCAAAACGCACGGATAATCAGATCGATCGGTTCGTCACTTCCGTTCCCCAGAAAGATAGACTCGCGTTTCACCCCTTTGATCTCCGCAATCTTCTTCTTCAGTTCCCATTGCAAAGGATCGGGATAGCGGTTGTACGGTCTGTTAAACGGGTTTTCGTTTGCATCCAGGAAAACGGAGGCATTACCTTGAAACTCATCTCTGGCAGACGAGTAGGGTTTCATGTTCCAGACATTGGGTCTGACTAAATCTTTTAAGTCTTTCATAATGTGTTCAATCTGATTGTTACTGCATTCTTGTGCGCATCCAGCTGCTCGTTGGCCGCCATTGTCCGGATCGTCCCGCCCAACAGCCGGATGCCGTCGGCCGTGATCTCCTGGAACGTGATCTTCTTGATGAAGCTGTCCAGGTTCACGCCACTGTAGGCTTTTGCATATCCGTTGGTCGGCAACGTATGGTTCGTACCGGAAGCGTAGTCGCCAGCGCTTTCCGGCGTATAGGATCCCATGAAGACACTGCCTGCATTTTCGACCTGCCCGGCAATATCTGCATAATCGGTCGTCTGGATAATCAGATGCTCCGGAGCGTACAGGTTGGTGAAGTCGATCACTTCCTGTTTATCCTTCAGCACGATAAGACGGCTGTGGCTCAACGATTTTTCCGTGATCTCCTTACGGGGCAGCCGGTCCAGCTGTTCCCGGATCGCTTGCATGATCGGTTCGACGATGCTTTCGGATGCCGTCACCAGCATGGCTTGGCTGTCCACTCCATGTTCCGCCTGGGAAAGGAAATCTGCGGCAATAAAGGCGGGATTGGCCGATTCGTCTGCAATCACTTCCACTTCGGAAGGACCGGCAGGCATGTCGATGGCCACCTCTTTCAGGCTGACCAACTGTTTGGCCGCCGTCACATACTGGTTACCGGGACCGAATATCTTATAGACCTTCGGAACCGATTCCGTTCCGTAGGCCATCGCCGCTATGGCCTGGATACCTCCTGCCTTGAATATCTTGCTGACGCCTGCCGTTTCCGCGGCAAACAGGATGGCGGGGTGTACCTTTCCATCCTTGCCCGGAGGCGTACAAAGCACGATTTCCTTACAGCCGGCAATACGTGCCGGGACAGCCAACATCAGGACGGTAGAGAAAAGAGGAGCCGTTCCGCCGGGAATGTATAAACCGACTTTTTCTATCGCTACCGCTTTCTGCCAGCAGGTGACACCCGGTGTCGTCTCCACCTTCTTTCCCGTAAAACGCTGTGAGGCGTGAAATATCTCTATATTGTTCTTTGCTTGACGGATAGCTTGCTTCAGCTCTTCAGGTACGAGCTCCTTCGCTTCCGCTAATTCCTGTTCTGAAACCTGCAACCTTTTGAAGGTAGCGGGATCTATCTTGTCGAACTTCTCCTCATACCGGATAACGGCGGCATCTCCTCCCTTCCGGACTTCATCCAGCACCGTGCGGACCGTATCGAACAGTGTCGTGACATCCAGCGCCGGACGCAGGGCCAATGAGGCCCATTCTTCTCTTGACGGATATTTGATTACTTCCACTTTATAAATTAAAAATTAAGAATTAAAAAATTAAGAGGTAAGAATTTACTTCTTAATTTACAAAATCATTTTCTCGATCGGTAGCACCAGTATGCCTTCTGCTCCCAATGATTTCAGTTTACCGATGATTTCCCAGAAATGTTTCTCCGCTATGACGGATTGGACAGACACCCAGTTCCCGTCGGCAAGCGGCGTGATGGTCGGGCTCTTCATGCCCGGCAGCACTTCTATGATCTCGTCCATCTTGTCTTTCGGAGCGTTCAACAATACATATTTCTTGCCTTCCGCTACCTGGATCGCTTCAAAACGGAACAACAGTTCGTTCAGGATAGCCTGTTTTTCATCCGACAGGTTATTGTTAGCAATCAACAAGGCTTCGCTTTGCATGATGACTTCCACTTCTTTGAGCTGATTGCTCACCAGCGTGCTGCCGGAGCTGACGATATCGAAAATCGCATCCGCGAGGCCGATGCCCGGCGCAATTTCCACAGACCCGCTAATTACGTGAAGGTCTGCTTTCACTCCCTTTTCAGCCAGATAAGCCTTCAGTATTTCCGGATAGGAAGTTGCGATCGTTTTTCCGGCGAACCATTCCACCCCCTGATAATCTTCATCTTTCGGAATGGCGAGTGAAAGACGGCATTTGCTGAATCCTAAACGTTTGATCAGCTTGGCCTCCTGTCCTTTTTCTACATATTCGTTTTCGCCAACGATACCTATGTCGGCAACTCCATTGGCTACAGATTGTGGAATATCGTCATCGCGCAAGAATAAGACTTCTACCGGAAAACCTTTTGCCGACAACAGCAAAATACGTTTTCCCCTGTTTAGTTTAATACCGGCTTCTTCTAAGAGAAGCATTGTTTCATCGTAAAGACGACCTTTTGATTGTACTGCGATTCGTAACATGTTTATTTTGTTTGTATATATTTTTCCAAAAACAAAATAAGGCCCACCGTAAACGGCAAGCCTTATTCATTTATATCATATGTTCCTACATACCACACAGCCCACCGAACTATTGCCCGTTGTAATGATGATGATGGTGGAGATGCAGAACCGTACTTTTCATTTGTTATTATTTTTACGTTGCAAAGTTACAATAATAATTGAATTAGCAAATAAAACTTACAAAAGATTAGCCAATCGGGGTGATTTTTTATTATGAGGCCAATTTTAACCCGATAATTCCGGTTATCTGTACAAATGATCCGCCTGCTGACGGATTTTATTTGAGAGCAGGACCGGATAGTCCGGGTGGGCGGCAAAGAAATCGTCCACCTCCTTCTTAGCCTCCGGCGAAGTATGTCCGCTCAATAAAGCCCGTACCCAATCACGCGGAAAAAAGATGTCTCCCGTACGCTGTATTTCCTGCAAGGCTTCCAGTGCCGGACGGATATAACCGACCGCTTCTTTCTGGCGCAACTGGCAGTTCAGGTTCGACAAGGCGGCCGAAGCCCACGGCTCGACGCGACGGTTCTCGGCTACGAGCAGAGAAGCGAACACACTGTCGCGCACTTCCTGTCGGGGAGAAACGGAGGGTGAGATGAATGCATATTGCCGTTTGCGGTCCGGGTTGGTGATCCGTGCTTGCTGGGTTGCTACGATTTCATCGGCTTTGTCAGGCATCTGGATAGCCAGATCGTACGACAAGCTGATATAATCGTTTTCGCTCAACGAACATCCAGCAGGCGCTTTTTGGTCTTTCCAGAGCGCGTATAGTTTTCCGACCGCTTCCGGCGAGCGGGCTATGGAACGATATTGGCGGAACGCCTGCAAACGTTGTTGGGATTGTTCCGCCATTGTCACGATTCGCCAGAGCACCAGTTCCAGTTTCTCCGGATCAGCGAGATAGAAACGTTGGCAATTACCGATATATCCGAGGGCGGCCGAGAACAACAGAGAATTGTTTTCCGTAGGCAAATAATCCAACATTGCTTCCATATAAAGCTCTGCAGGGATAGTCCGGTTCAATAAATTCTCGTACAACGTAATCAACAAAGAACCTCTCAACACCTCGTCCTTACAAGCGGGAAGGTTGCCCAAACAAGCCTTCGCATCTTTCTCAAGCAGGCGGAAGAAACCATATCCTTTGCCATCGGCATTGGGCATGACGAAACAGCCTTCGCTCGCCTGCCTTTTCAGTTCCTTGAGGCATGACGCCTGCTCTTTTCCAAATGAAACTTGCACGTCCTCCGTCCCTCCGTCAGGATAGACAACCAGAAAAGACAAGTCTTGTTCCCACAACAGCCCGCGTCCTAACGGATCTTTCTGCGAGACCTGCAACGATTTGCCATCTTCGGATATCACTCCACATATCTCCGGCATGCCCTTTTCATTCACCCAAACCCGGCTCCAGGCCGTCAGATCATCGTCCGTATATTTGTCCAGAATACCGATCAGTCCTTCCCAGGTAGCATTTCCGTAGGCATACGTTTTCAGGTATTCCTGAATCCCTTTCCTGAAAGACTCCTTCCCCATTTTCTTAATCAGCATTTCCAGGATAACCGGAGACTTGTCATAGATGATATTACCGTACATCAATCCGGCATCTCGCATGTTCTCCAGTTGCTGCTTCACCGGATTGGCACCGGCGGTACGATCTTCGGAATAGGCCGCGGGGATATAGTCAAGCATGAAATTCAAAGAATGGTTCACCTCCGGAAACAGAGGCTTGATTATCTGGGAGGCATAATAATTGGCAAAGACCTCTTTTGTCCAGACATCATTGAACCATTCCATCGTCACGAAGTCCCCGAACCACATATGCGAAGTCTCGTGCGCAATCAAGGAACTGCGTGCCAGACGCTCGTTCAATGTCGGGTTCTCGTTCAGGAACATCCGCCCGTCCGTATATAAGGTCGCTCCCGTATGTTCCATCCCGCCAAACTGGAATTCCGGCAAAATGATCAGGTCGTATTTGGCGAAGGGGTATGGTATCTGTGTATATTCCTCCTGCCATTCGAGTGCATCGAACACTTCGGAGGCAATATCGGGACACTGTGCCACCTTCTTCGGGTCGGTCTCGCGATGGTAAATCGAAATATTTCGTCCGTCGCGCGAATACGTTTCCCGTGTCAGCTTACCGGCAACAAAAGAGAAAAGATAGGTGCTGAGCGGTTCTGTTTCCCGGAAAGAAATCCGCTTGCACCCGGCGACGGATGTCGAATCCACCTGCTCGACCGCCCCGTTGGCGACCGCCTGCCAGGAAGACGGAACCTCCAACGACAGGGTGAAAAGCGATTTCATGTCCGGTTGGTCGAAACAAGGGAAGAGCGTACGCGCCCGGTCGGGAACCAGCAACGTATAGAGGAATTCGTCCCGGCGGTTAAGCGACTGATCGTTTGCCGTAAATTCGATAGTCACGCGATTCTCTCCGTTTGCCACCTCTCTTGTATCGATCACGATATGCTCGTCCTTAACCGTATAAGGGACTTTCCTACCATTCAACAAAACTGAGGCTACCTGTTCCGATTCCCCTCGGAAGTCTATGATAACCGGCAGTCTTTCGCGGATAGCAAGCGTTATATCCGCTTTGCCTGTGACGGCTTCTTCGCGGGATTCCGGGATGGAAAAAAAGAGGTTGTAACGTACCTCCTTGAAATGTTCTTTCCTGAACTGAGCCAATTCCCGGCTGACTCCCGGTTTCAACAGCACAGCATCGGGTGTAGGACTACCGCAAGCCGTCAATAAACTGATAGCTGCCACTCCTATAAATTGTTTTATATTTCCAGTGTTCATTATGATTTAAATCTTTTCATTCCCTCAAATACTCTGCTATGGACATGAAGTTTCGTTCCAACAGATACATTTGACTAGCCATAAAAGAGAAAAACTCTCCCCAATCCTGACGGCGGTGGAAGTCAATCCCGGATTTGGCTGTATAAATACGGGCCACCTGCTTTCCGGTATCGCGCACGAAACAAATGTCCCAAGTCAACCCCTCCGGAAAATCCATTTCCAGCGTATCCTTATACCACGTCAGGCGTTCGAACATCTCCAGCCGGGCCTCTTCGCTCCTATGGTTCACTTCGAGGATGACAAACGCACCCTCTCTTGTCGCATCGAATTTGAGTTCGACCCCTTTCACTTTCGTATCATATAAAACCCACGTTTTCTTGCGTCCTCTCAGATACGGCTGTACTTCACAAAATGCGGCGAAACTTTCCCAAAATTCAAGTTTCAGGTTCTTGAGTTCGTCTTTACTATACATTTATTTATATATGCCTTTCTTTTTCACTTTTATTATCGTACCGTATTCGGCCAGCTTCTTCATATCGATATGTTTCCGATTCCCAGTAATCACGTAAACGACCGGGCGGCCACTGATCTGCTCCTGGTAGAAACGGGAAATATCCTGCATGTCCATCGTTGCGATATCCCGCAGGAATTCTTCAGCCGGATCACGGTCGAAACCTTCCATACGCGCACTCGCCACTTTCTCGGACAGGTTGCGGAAAGGCGGATAATCGTTATTGATACGGTTCACCAACGTCTGCTTGACCGCCTCCATCCTTTCCGGCTTCAACGGCATTTCCCGGATCAGCGAATCCAGTACGCCCAGCGCATCCAGCGTCTTGTCGCTTTGAGTGGACAGCATCGCCGTAAAAGATCCGGCAGTCCCTTTATGTGCATGGTTCGGCAACTGGTAACGACCGCTTGTCCGGTATGCAAAAGAACGGAATTCCCTTATTTCTTGAAACATCAGCGATGACATATCGCCTCCGAAGTAGACAGAGAACAGCTGGGAGGCATGGCGGGAAGCCTTGTCATCGACCGGATCGCCCTTGACATAGCCGTAAACGATGCTCTGCGCCATATCCGGCATATCGATAAAAAAGACGGTCGGCCGGTCGTATTGTTTCAACTCACGGTAATAGGGAGAATTGGAGGCAACGGTCGTCCGCTCCAGTGGGAGATGCTGGCGAATCGTCCCGATCACCTTTTCTACAGGCAATGTGCCGCAGTAGTGAAGGTCGCACTGTACGCTCCGTACTTTATCGTAGATCGCCAACATATCTTTACCCTTCAATTTCTTGATTTGCGAGAGTGAAAGTTTACGCAGGTAACGGGACTGATCACCGTACTTTACCTGTTCTAACAAAGCTGATGCCACATTGTCGCCCGACTTGAAAAAGGCTTTCTCCGAGACTTTGGCATCGTCCACAATCTGACGTAGCTTCTTGTCGTCAGCCTTTGCATGGCGGATAAAGTCACCCACAAGTTCCATCGTTTCGTCAATATGGTTATCGAAACCAGTCACCTTCATGACAAAAGCATCGGGTGTTACATCGAATGCAAGCGTGCTTCCGATCGATTGCAAACGGCTGCGGAACTGTTCGAAAGATAAAGACTCGGTCCCTAATAATTGCAGATAGTTGGTGAGCTGCATCAATTCCGGCTGTTCCAAGGCACCGATCCCGTAGGAGATGTTCAAAGTAAAAATATCGTTCAGCGGATTAGGTGTCGTGTACAACGTCACCAAAGGAGTCAACTTTGACGTCTTCACATCCTTTTCGAAATCGATGATACGAGGTGCGACTTGTTGTTCCGGTATCTTCTCCAACTGTTTGGCATAAGAAGACGAAGCGTCTGCATTCCGGGGAACAACCGGAGAGAAAGCTGGTTTCGGCAAATTGTCTTTTGGATATTTCCCTGTGCTCTTGGTTACGCACAAATAGTTATTGCTGAAATATTTTTGGGCGACCCGCACGACATCCTCTTTCGTGATGGATTCGATCCGTGCCACTTCGTTCAGATAATCGTTCCAACTCTTTCCTTGAGAAAACAGATTCATCATGATTGTCGCACGTGAGTCGATATTTTCCAATGAGGAAGCATACTGCCGTTTCTGTTCCAGTTTCAAGCTGTTGAACATTTCATCACTGAAATCTCCGTTCTTCACTCGGTTGATCTCGTCCCAGACCATCTTCTCTGCCGAACTGTACGACTGGATCAACAATTTCGGCATAATAGCGACCGCCAAGATTCCCGCTTCATTCATGCTCTCGTTGATGGCAAGAGCTCCCATCAACTTATGTTCCACCATCAGTTTGTCCAGATAGCCCGTACCGTTGGCGTTATTCAACAAGTTGACCGCAATATTCAAGGCTACCTGGTCCTCGTGGTTGGCCGAAACACCCCGGAAACCAAGCCCCATCGCCTTAATAAAGGGGATCGGGAACTTTACCTTCATTGTCTCCCGTCCGTTGAAGGGCGGGAGCATCACTTTCTCCTGTTTCGGCGCATTGCCCGAACGGATTCGTGAAAAGGCCTTTTCCAATATAGGCATAACCTGCTGTGCATCGAAATCACCACTAAGGATTAGTGCCATATTGGATGCCACGTAATAGTCCTCGAAGAACTTGTGCATTTCCGTCAGCCGCGGGTTCTTGAGGTTTTTCGTGCTGCCGATAATTGGGTAAGCATACGGGTGTGGACCGAAATAGCGTGCCATCAATGTGTCCATCACCTGACCACCGATGAAATCACCATACATGTTCTTCTCCTCATAAACCGTTTCCAGTTCGCTTTGGAAAAGACGGAATACGGGGTTAATCAGGCGTTCGCTGTTGATCTCCGCCCATTGAACCATATATTGCGGAGAAAACGTATTGAAATAGATTGTAGCATCGTATGAGGTCGCCGCATTCAGACCGGAACCGCCGAACCGGTTGATGAGCCGGTTGAACTCATTTGGAATGACATATTCGGAAGAGCGGATGCTCAGTTCGTTGATTTCCTTTTGCAGACGAGCACGTGCCGCGGTATCCTCCGTCATGGCCAGTTCGTCATATTTCATGGCAATGGAATCCAGCAAGACTTTCTCCGACTCGTAATCAAGCGTTCCGATGCGGTCTGTTCCCTTAAACATCATATGCTCGAAATAGTGAGCGATACCTGTATCCGGACAATCTTTTGCTCCTGCTTTCACGACAACGGCGCCGAAAACTTTCGGTTGACTATGATCTTCGTTCAGCCAAACAGTCAGTCCGTTTTCCAGTCTATATTCTTTTACTTTGAGAGCGTTCAAGTCCTCTGCTTGCGATTGATAAGAACAACATGCGAATACCATCATCACTACTTTTAATTTCACGGTCATGCCACAGAATTGTAATATTACAGGCAAAGATAATGAATTAATCAGATATTTACGATTCGTGCGATAAACCAAACGAATATTTAATTGTTATTCAATAAAAAGCAAATACGATATGATAAATCTAGGCAGTTGGATGAACGGCATCCTGATCGGTTGGGGCGTAGACCCTAAAATTGCAAATACTTTCGACGAAATGATCATTGCAGCATTGCTAGTCATACTGGCGATCGGGTTGGATTACCTATGCCAAGCGATCTTTGTCGGCAGCATGAAAAAGCTAGCGCAGCATACACATTATCAATGGGATTCGTTGCTTCTCAAACGTAAAGTTGTCCACCACTTGGTCCACACAATACCGGGTATCTTGGTCTATGCCTTGTTGCCTCTGGCGTTTATACGGGGGAAAGGTTTGTTGCTTTTGTCTCAGAAAATATGTGCTGTGTATATCGTGTTCGCTTTGTTATTGGCGATAAATGGTTTTATTTTAGTGTTCCTCGATATGTATAACATGCGGCAGGTGAACAAGAACCGTCCGATTAAAGGATTCATGCAGGTGCTTCAGGTCTTACTGTTCTTTATCGGCGGGATCGTCATTATAGCCATCTTGATCGGGAAATCGCCAGCCAGCCTGTTTGCCGGATTGGGTGCTTCGGCAGCAATCCTGATGTTGGTATTCAAGGATACGATTTTAGGATTCGTGGCGGGCATACAGCTTTCCGCCAACGATATGCTTCGGCCGGGCGACTGGATCACGGTTCCTGGTTCAAACGCGAACGGTATCGTACAGGAAATTACACTGAACACAGTCAAGATTCAGAATTTCGATAATACCATTTCCACCATCCCACCTTATACGTTGGTAAGCGCTTCGTTCCAGAACTGGCGGGGCATGGTCGAATCGGGAGGCCGCCGTGTGATGAAGTCCATTTTTCTCGACCTCAATACCATCAAGTTCTGTACTCCGGACATGCTCAACACGTTCCGCAAGGAGATCCCTTTGCTTGCCGACTACAAGCCGGACGAAGGCGTGACACCTACCAATTCGCAGATGTTCCGTGTCTATGTGGAGAAATACCTGACAAGCCTTCCGGTCGTCAACACCGATCTTGATTTAATCATCAGCCAGTTGCAATCGACTGAATATGGCGTACCTATCCAGATCTATTTCTTCTCCCGCAATAAAATATGGAAGGAATACGAACGTATCCAGTCGGACATCTTCGACCATTTCTTCGCAATGATTCCCAAGTTCGAATTAAAGGTTTACCAATATTCGGAGTAAGGATAATGAAAAAACAGACTTTATTGCCAAATTTGTGAAAATACCCATTGGTCCAAACCGAAACACATGAGCATGAAAATTGATTTTCCCACAGGGGTAATATTTTTATTTGGTAATCGGCTGTATCTCAAAAAATGACCTTTTTATCGCTTTTTATGGGGAATATTGTATTTTTATTAGTTAGTTTTGTATACAAATTCAAGGTTATCACAAGTATACTTAACTAATCATTTAAGGATATGCACGCAATACAAGAATGGATTAACAATCATTTGATCGAATGGGGGATTATCAGCAGTTCGGCAAATGAACTGGACAATACGATCGTCCTGCTGCTGATCATTGCCGTAACGGTCGGCATCGACTATGCTTGCCGCTATATTTTTCTGAATATGTTCAAACGGCTTGCGAAGAGAACCCGCAACCAATGGGACGACTTGATCGTTGAGCGCAAGATTATCAACAAGCTGATGCACATGATCCCTGCCATCCTGGTGTATGTGCTGTTGCCACTGGCTTTCCCGGTTGATGAGACGCCCAAGATATTGGGAATCCTGCAAATGATATGCAAGATCTACATCATTGCCGTTTCACTTCGTTTCATCAGTGCCTCCCTGAACGTCGTGCATGAAATATATAACCGGAAGGAATCACTCAAGAACAAGCCGCTGAAAGGTTTCATCCAACTATTGCAGGTAGCCGTTTTTTTTATTGGTTTTATACTGATCATCAGCATTCTGATCGGCAAATCACCAACGACGCTGTTCGCCGGACTAGGCGCTTCCGCCGCTATCCTGATGCTGGTGTTTAAGGATACGCTCTTAGGATTCGTAGCCGGCATACAGCTTTCCGCCAACGATATGCTGCGTCCGGGCGACTGGATCACGATGGAGAAATATGGGGCGAACGGGACGGTTATCGAAGTCACGCTGAACGCAGTCAAAGTCAAGAACTTCGACAATACGATCACGACGATTCCCCCTTATGCCTTAGTGAGCGATGCTTTCCAGAACTGGCGTGGGATGTCAGAATCTCCCGGACGGCGGATCAAGCGCTCCATCAATATCGATATGAACAGCGTGAGTTTCTGTACTCCTGAGATGTTGGCCAAATTCCGCAAAATCTCCTTGCTGACAGACTATATCGACGAGAAAGAAAAAGAACTGAACGCCTATAACGAGGCGCACCGGATCGACGATTCCATCCGCGTAAACGGCCGTCGGCAAACGAATATCGGTGTGTTTCGCGCCTACTTGGTCAATTATCTGAAAAGCCTCCCAGAGGTCAGTAAGGAACTGACTTGCATGGTCCGCCAGTTGCAACCGACAGAAACCGGTATTCCGATCGAACTTTATTTCTTCTCCTCCGTGAAAGACTGGGTTCCTTACGAAGGCATTCAATCCGACGTATTCGACCATGTGCTGGCCGTAATCCCGGAATTCGGACTCAGCGTATTCCAGAATGTCTCTGGCAGTGATTTGAGGAGCCTGAAAATAGTGCAATAACAAAAAAAGCGTCACCCGCCATAGGGTAACGCTTTTTTTGTTCGTCTATAGGACATCAGTAAAAAATAATAGTTATACATGAAAAACACGATTCTTGCTTTTTGCTGTATCTTACTACAGCAACCGCTCTTTGCCGAAAACAAGGATTGGCTGATCGACGGAAGCCCGTATAAGACGGAGGTCAATCTTTCATCGGATAAGAAACAAATTGAATTGACAAACGGTCTTCTTCGTCGTTCCTTTTCACTAACGCCCAACGGTGCGACAATCGCACTGGATAATCTGATGACGGGACAAAACGAATTGCGTGCCGTGCGACCGGAAGCCGTGCTTGTCATCAATGGAAAAGAGTATCCAGTCGGAGGTTTGGAAGGGCAGCCTGTCCATAATTTCCTGACAAAAGATTTCCTGTCCGGCATGCAGCTGTGCGATTCGGCATTTGTCTTGGCTGGTTATACGGTTAGCGAAACAAAAGAACGCTTTCCTTGGAAACCGAACGAGGCCTGGATTAGCAATCGATATCCGTGGCCTGTGCCCGGCAAACGCATCACCTTCACTTATAGGGCTCCCCGAAAAATTGTAGACGAATGCAAAGGGTTAACCATCCGTATCGTCTATGAACTATATGATGGAGCTCCGATCCTGTCTAAATGGATCGAGATCGAAAACAACGGACAAAAGGCTGTTACACTGGATTCATTCAAATCAGAAGTTCTTGCGTTGGTTGAGACTGCCCCGAAAGTCCACTATGGTGAGCCCCATGAGGTGCGCATGATGGCACAAAAAACGGGATACTATACGGAAGATTATCGCAAAAGACCAGTACAGACAGATGCTCCGCGTGACTATATCGACCGTTTCACCCAACTGTTCGTCGTTACGGATTATGCGATGGGTGGAGATATGGAAGCGATGAAAGACAATCCCGCCGTCCGTTGGGTATTCGATCATCCGGAATACGAGTTTACCGGTATCCGCTATTACGGCCAATATAAGCCGGCACGGTTGGAAGTAACACCTCTGTTAGGACCGGCTGAAGAGATTGCACCGGGAGAAAGTTTCACCTCCTGCCGTGCCTTCGAAATGCTCCGCGATGCGACAGACCAGGAAAGACGAGGACTTGCCGAGTGTCGATTCTGGCGCATGATGGCTCCCTGGACACAGGAGAATCCGATCTTTATGCACGTAAGGGAATCAAGTGACCAGGCTGTCAAACAGGCAATCGACCAATGTGCGGCTGTCGGCTTCGAAATGGTAATCATGACCTTCGGTAGCGGTTTCCAGATCGAAAACGATTCGGTATCTTATCTCCAACGCATGAAAGCTTTGAATAGCTATGCTGCTGACAAAGGCATTGCCATCGGTGGCTATTCGCTATTAGCAAGCCGTGGTGCCAAACCGAAAGATGCGGCGATTAGCCATCATACGGGCTATCCGGCAAAGACACGCGAAGAAGGCAGTCGTTTCGGGCTTTCTCCTTGTATCGCTTCAGATTGGGGTAGTGATTATTTCAAGCGTCTGAAGAACTTCTTCCATACGACCGGTATGAACGTATTCGAGAACGACGGTTCCTATCCCGGTGATCCCTGTTCCTCTACTGTCCACAGTGGGCACAAAGGATATCTGGATTCGCAGTGGAAACAGTGGAATAGGATCAGCTCGTTCTATCAGTGGTGCCGGGCAAAAGGTATCTATCTGAATGTCCCGGATTGGTATTTTCTGATGGGTTCCAACAAAACTCCGATGGGGTATGTTGAAACCAACTGGTCCCTGCCAAGGTCCTACCAAGAAATTATCGAACGGCAGAATATCTACGATGGTACCTGGCAGAAAACGCCCAGCATGGGCTTTATGTTCGTTCCCCTCACCCAATATCACGGTGGTGGAGCGGCTGCCACTATTGAACCGTTGAACGAACACTTGTCTCATTATGAGACAAGGCTGCGTAACCTGTTCGGTGCCGGTGTGCAAGCTTGCTATCGTGGTCCCCGCCTCTATGACACGGAACAAACCCGGAAACTGGTGACCCAATGGGTTGCTTTCTACAAGCAGTACCGCCAAATATTGGATTCGGACATTATCCATTTGAGACGTCCGGACGGACAGGATTGGGATGGCATCATGCATGTCAACCCGCAATCGAAGCGGAAAGCCTTCATTTCCGTTTATAATCCGTTGGATATCGCGATAGAGAGAGAAATCGAAGTTCCTTTATATTATACGGGACTGACAAATAAGGCAATCGTAAAAGAACAGGACAAAAATGGGAAGGAGTACTCGCTCGCCCGCGATTATTCCATCTCACTGAAGATACGGATTCCGGCAAAAGGCTATAATTGGTACATCATCGAATAACATAATTCAACAAACAGAATGAAACTTAAATTACTACTGCTTACCTTCATCCTGGTGTGTACAGGATGTAAAAATGACCCGCGGATACAGGCGGCCTACGACTTGATCGAACGTGTGACTCCCGGATACGGGGAACAATTCAAACTGGAATTAATGGAACCAATCGACGGAATGGATGCATACGAGATCACGTCCGACAACGGCAAAGTCGTACTGCGTGGAAATAACACGATCTCACTGGCGACGGCGTTCAACCAATATTTGAAATACACTTGTAATGCACATGTTTCCTGGTTCGGCAATCAACTGGACCTGCCGAAGCAATTGCCCATGCCCGCCCCCGTTAAAAACACGATCAACGGCAAATACCGTGTCTATATGAATTATTGTACGGTCAGTTACTCGGCTGCCTGGTGGGATTGGGAACGCTGGCAGCGAGAGCTTGACTTTATGGCAATGAACTCGATTAATATGCCTTTGTCTGTTGTCGGGCTGGAAGCTGTTTGGTACAATACCCTACTCAAACATAAGTTTACAGATGAAGAGGCTCGCCAGTTTCTGGCCGGTCCGGGACATTTCGCATGGCAATGGATGCAGAACTTGCAAAGCTATGGAGGGCCACTCCCCAAATCTTGGATTGACAAGCATATCGTTTTGGGAAAACAGATTATCGACCGGGAGTTGGAATTGGGGATGCAACCCATTCAACAAGGATTCTCCGGCTATGTTCCGCGTGAACTGAAAGAAAAATACCCGGATGCCAAGATACAGTTGCAGCCTTCCTGGTGCGGTTTTACCGGGGCTGCACAGTTGGACCCGACTGATTCTTTATTCACAGTGATCGGACGTGACTTCCTGGAAGAAGAAAAGAAACTCTACGGAGCGCACGGTGTTTATGCGGCCGATCCGTTTCACGAAAGCCAGCCGCCTGTCGATACACCGGAATATCTGCGTGCCGTTGGTAACGCTATCCATAAACTTTTCAACGATTTTGATCCGAATTCGATTTGGGCCATGCAAGCATGGAGTCTTCGCGAATCGATCGTGAAAGCTGTTCCGAAAGAGAATCTGCTGATCCTGGACTTGAACGGGGCCAAAAGCCAGCAGGAAAATGCTTGCTGGGGGTATCCGCTTGTTGCCGGAAATCTGCATAACTTCGGGGGACGTATCAACCTGCACGGAGATTTGCGTCTGCTTGCTTCCAACCAATATGTAAATGCGGTGAAAAAGAATCCGAATGTTTGTGGTTCCGGTCTCTTTATGGAGTCTATCGAGCAAAATCCGGTATATTATGATCTGGCTTTTGAAATGCCTCTCCATAAAGATGAAGTCAATATCGAAGAATGGCTCTGCCGTTACGCAGACCGTCGCTACGGAAAACCGTCCGAAAACGCGCATCAGGCTTGGTTGCATCTGTTAGAAGGGCCCTATCGCCCCGGAACAAACGGGACAGAACGCAGTTCCATCATCGCCGCCCGTCCAGCTGTGAACGTAAAAAAATCCGGCCCGAACGCCGGCCTGGGGATACCCTACTCTCCTCTGTCGGTAGTCCAGGCCGAAGGCTTATTGCTGAAAGATGCCGGCAGACTGAAAGGTTCCGATCCTTATCGTTTTGATATTGTCGATATTCAGCGCCAGCTGATGTCCAACCTCGGACAGGCTATCCATAAACAGGCGGCAGAGGCGTTCCGTAAAAAAGACAAGGAAGCATTCGCCCTGCATAGCAACCGTTTTCTCGAAATGTTGCGCGATGCCGATGAACTGTTGCGTACGCGTCCGGAATTCAACTTTGACAAATGGTTGACGCAGGCTCGTAGCTGGGGGGATAATAGCGAAGAAAAAGATCTATTTGAAAAAGACGCAACCGCGCTTGTAACAGTGTGGGGGGCCGATGGCGATCCGCTTATCTTCGACTACTCATGGCGGGAATGGACGGGATTGATAGACGGATATTATCTGAAACGCTGGGAAAAGTTCTACGCTATGCTTCAGGATCATCTCGATGCCGGGACAAATTACAGCGAAAAAGATTTACCGCAAACGCACGGCCGTGAGTCTTTCCGTGCCAATGATTTCTACAGCACTTTAGGAGACTGGGAACTTCAATTTGTTTCCACTCCGGATAAAGTCCGTACCCCTATCACACAAGGAGACGAGGTGGAAACCGCTACCCGCCTGTATAAAAAGTATGCTCGTCTTGCTACCGAGTATTATAAGGATGAAATCGAGGCAGATGAGATTCATGAAGGTAACATCTTTGAGAATTTGGGTGAATAACTCCTCAAAAAGATTATATTATGACAATAAGACAAATCCTTCTTGCTTGTTTCTGCTGTGTGACTCCCTGTCTGACGGCACAGACAAGCAAGATAAAACTATCGGAGATGAACCTCTCCTCCATCTATCAGCCATACGGGACTCCGGCATCCGGCAAAGCAGTCACAGGTGAACCTTTACGGGTAGCTGGTACGTTTTTTACGGATGGTATCGGTGTACAGGCAAACAGCAAAATAAAGATTTCACTTCAGGGAAAATCATCCCTTTTCACATGCAAGATCGGTATCAACGACCAGTCGGTTAATTACAAGGACAGCCATCTTGCCAAGATTCCTTTGACCGACGGGACGATGCTCTTTTACGACCAGACAAACGGCCGCAAACAATATGTCGGTACGGGAAAAGGAAACGGGGAAGTGGAAAAGGGAAGTGTAGTCTTCAAAATCACCGGAGACGGGAAAGAACTGTATAACAGCGGGATCATGCGTGGAGGCGAGACTGCCAGAGCAATCTCTCTTCCCGTCGAAGGAATCAAGATCTTGGAACTGGAAGCGGAAAGTGCAAATGATGGACTTAGCGGTGATCATGCTGATTGGTTGGAGGCCGTCATTACCTATTTCGAAATTCGACCGTCTCTAGTCGCTCCCGAATACCAAGGAGAGATTGCCTCCATGTCTAAAGAAGTGGAACGATCCCTGCAACAGAAAATCGGACAACTCGAAACAGTCTGCCTGCCCTTGCCGTCACCTAGTTACGATTGGCTGATCTGTAACCAGGAAGCCAAAGCAAAGGTTTATCAGGCAAACCAAGGAAAAGATATCGTATTGAGCAATGGACTAGTCAGTCGCGTATTCCGCATTTTTCCAAACCTGGCGACAGTCGATATCCAAAATCTGATGACCGGAGAGAATATGCTGCGTGCCGTGAGCAATGAAGGGATTTTGACGCTTGATGGCAAAAACTATTCGCTGGGTGGCTTGGACGGTCAACCCGAATTTGGTTACACCCAGTACAAATGGCTCGACCGGATGGAGCCTTTTGCCAATTCGTTCCGTGTCATCGATTTTCGGATTTCAGAAATCACCCCGCGTATTAACTGGAAAAGTAGACGATGGGCATTGGAAAAAAAACGGAACCCGTCCGGCAAACAGCTGACCTTTCTATTAGAAGGGCCGGACGAACTGAAAGGCGTAAAAGTCAAACTACATTACGCCCTTTATGACGGTCTGCCTTGTATTTCCAAATGGTTTGAGATTGAAAACCGGACAGGTGCGGATATCAATCTCGATTCTTTCGTCCTAGAACAGTTAGCTATGGCCGAGCCAGAGTCTCCGGTGGAAGCCAAGAGTCCGGAAATGTTCCGCAAACCCAATATCCATGTCGAAAGCGATTGGGGTTTTCTGGGTTTCATCGAAAAGATTGCCGACAAGACCGAGCACTGGAATCCCGATCCGCGCTACACTTCGCAGTGTAATTATCCACTGCTGACTCCTTGCCTGTTAGAGGTCAAACTGCCAATGGGACCGGACGAGCGAATCTGCAATGGCGGTTCTTTTTCCAGTTTCCATACTTGGCTGATGCCTTTCGATAGCGAAGACAGAGACCGAAAAGGGCTATTTGTCAAACGGATGTACCGGACGATTGCTCCCTGGACAACCGAAAACCCGATCTTCATGCATTGTACATCCAGTGATCCTAAGATCGTAAAGCAGGCAATAGATCAATGTGCTGATACCGGCTACGAAATGCTGATCATTAGCTTTGGCTCTGGCCTTAACATGGAAGACGAATCACCGGCCAACTATGCCAAGTTTAAGGAATTGCGCGACTATGCCGACTCCCGCGGTATCGAGTTGGGGGGATATTCGCTGCTATCGAGTCGTTGGATCAGCGATGATGTGGATGTGATAAATCCCGAAACAGGTAAGAGAGGCGGAATGATTTTCGGCAGTTCTCCCTGTCTTTGCAGTGATTGGGGCTATGACTATTTCCGAAAGATCAAACAGTTTTTCGAAAAGACAGGTATGACCGTGTTTGAAAACGACGGTTCCTATCCGGGGAATGTTTGTGCTTCAACCGTTCACGCTCACCACGAAGGGCTGAAAGATTCCCAATGGAAACAACGTAAACAAATTGAGAACCTATACCAATGGATGTGTGAAAATGGTATCTATATGAATATCCCGGATTATGGCTATCTGCTGAACGGAGGCAATAAAGTCGGAATCGGTTATCGTGAAGTCAACTGGTCTTTACCGCGTGAACGGCAGTTGGTTCTGGGCAGACAAGTCATGTATGACGGTCTTTGGGAACGGCTTCCGAGTATGTGTTGGACTTTTGTGCCTCTCACCCAGTATCATGGCGGTGGAGCAGCCGCTACATTGGAACCGCTCAGCGAACATCTTGCCGACTATCGGGCACACATGATGCAAAACTATGGAACCGGTGTACAGGCTTGTTACCGGGGACATCGGCTTTATGATACCGAGGAGACAAAACAGACGGTAAAAGAAATCATCGACTGGTATAAACGATATCGTTATATTCTAAACAGCGAAGTGATCCACTTACGCCGTCCTGACGGTAAAGATTGGGACGGAATCATGCATGTCGCTCCCGGTAAAAAAGAGAAAGGTTTTGTCATGGTCTATAACCCTACCGACGAGCCGATGGAGCGTACCGTCAAACTACCTCTCTACTATACAGGATTGACCACGGAGGCGGTTGTAAAAGAGCAAGGCAAAGAAGGGGTTCTCCATACTTTGTCGCGCGATTATACGATTCTATTGAGAATAAGGATTCCGGCAAAAGGTTATAATTGGTATATAATAGAATAAAAAACAAACAAATATGAAGAAAACATTCCTAACAGTCGTTGTATTGCTCCTTGCCTGGAGTAATGTTGACTTGAAAGCTCAGGAGACAATCACGAATGCTTTCGACGACTTGAAGCGTACCGGAACTGTTAATGAACAGGACTCCGAAATGCGACAGGCTACCTCGGATACGGCTCTACAAAAATTGCTGACACAGAAACCGGCAGCAGGCTATTTTTGTTTTGCTGAAGATCGGATGCATGATATCCGTCTTGATCAAATCATTCCGGCCCGTTGGACGGAACGCGTTTTCGACACTTGGCTACAATTGAAAGGAGACTGTCAACCTGGTGAATTCTATACGTGGCAAATCGGTGTTTTCACACCTTTCAAAGAGTTGAAAGGTGTCTCCGTTTCATTCTCCGACTTGGTAAATGCCGATGGAAATAAAATAAAATCCACCTCATTCCAATGTTTCAACCAGGAAGGCACCGATACCGACGGACAAACATTCCGGAAAACCGTCTGTATCCCTAAAGGATATGTACAGGCACTCTGGATCGGGATGGACATCCCTGCATCAGCCAAAGGGATATATAAAGGAAAAGCTTTTGTGAAGGAAGGAAGCTCCCAACCTGTCGAAATAGCAATTGAGCTAAACGTGTCCGGCTCACCGATCGCCAATCATGGAGATAACGAAGGTTGGCGGAAAACCCGTTTGCGCTGGCTCAACTCCACACTGGGAAATGCCGATGAACCGACTGCACCTTATACACCTGTAACTATCCGGAAGAAAACTCTTTCCTGGTTGGGCGGCGAAATTGAACTTTCTTCGAGCGGGCTACCTTGCAGGATAACCACTTGTTATGATGCCAATAACAGACTCAGTGATTCTATCTCAAATGCCGTACTGGCAAAGGAAATGGCATTTATTATCGAAACTTTCAATGGACAGGAAGCCTTGAAGCCAGGAAGTCTCCGTATCACTAACCGTAATAACGCTTCCATTAGTTGGGAAACGATACTAAAGAGCCAAAACTTCAATGTAGTATGTCGGGGAACTTTCGGGTTCGACGGTATTAGTAATATCCGTCTTCAAGTCAAACCGAAACAAGATATCGAAATCAAAGATATACGTTTGGAAGTCCCTTACACGACTTATGCATCCAAATATATGATGGGATTGGGGCACAAAGGCGGATTTCGTCCAGACACACTGATATCATGGAAATGGGACACCGATAAACAACAGGACAAAATCTGGATGGGAAATGTCAACGCCGGCCTTAACCTTCATTTCATGGATGAGAATTTTGTGCGTCCGTTAGTCAATATCTATTACGCACTTGGTAAACTGAACCTGCCTGTTTCCTGGGGAAATAACAACAAAGGTGGTATCCGCATCCAGCCGGAAAAAGATGGTGAAACACGAATGATCGTTTACAGTGGCGAACGCTGTTCACGCAAAAACGAAATCCTGCACTACAATTTCGATATGCAAATCACCCCTGTTAAACCGATTGACTTGAAATCACAGGCAACAGAACGTTTCTACCACTCGAACAGCGACGTAAGTGCTGGTTATATTCCGGCAGCTTTGAAAGCCGGAGCAAACTTGATCAATGTCCATCATAAGAAAGATATTTATCCTTTTATCAACTATCCGTATTATGACGAATCAGTCGCCGATCTGAAACGTTTCATCTCTGAAGCTCATAGTAAGAATCTCGGTGTCCGTTTATATTACACGACACGGGAACTGACCGTGAAAATCCCCGAACTATGGGCTTTGCGTAGTTTGGGCGGAGAAGTGATCCATGACGGTCCCGGAAAGGATACGCGTACATTAATTCATCGTAACGGACCGAACGAGTGGTTGAACAAGAACCTTGCCACGCATTTCATCCCTGCTTGGTATAACGCTTTCGAAGAGGGAAAATATGCAGGTGATATGGACATTTCTGTTATAACGACTCCCGATTCCCGTTGGAACAACTATTATCTGGCCGGACTGGATTGGATGGTGAAAAACTTGGAAGTCGACGGCATTTATATTGACGATAGCGCTCTTGACCGTAAAACGCTGCAACGTGCTCGACGCATCCTCGATGCAGACGGCAAGCGACGCCTGATCGACATTCACTCTTGGAACCACATGAACCAGTGGGCTGGTTATGCCAACTCCCTGCATCTTTATACAGAGCTTCTCCCTTATATCGATCGCACTTGGATTGGCGAAGGTTTCAAAGCTGACAACTCGGTAGACTTCTGGTTGGTGGAAATGTCTGGTATTCCGTTTGGCTTGTTAAGCGAGACACTGGACGCACGCAATCCTTTTCGGGGTATGGTATTTGGAATGCTTCCCCGTTTACCCTGGAGCGGTAATCCTGTCCCACTCTGGCAATTGTGGGATTCGTTCGGAATGGATAAAGCAACCATGCATGGCTATTGGGATGAAAACAACCCTGTTAAAACGGACAATGCAAATCTCCTTGCAACCGTTTATACGAATGAAAATAAAGCTCTTCTCGTGATAGCCAATTGGACGGATCTACCACAAAAGGCAAAAATATCCATCGATGAGAAAGCATTAGGTTTCCACCCAGCTACGATTTCATTGCCGGAAATAAGGGACATACAATGGGGTAGCCGGCTGAACAACTTGGAACAATGCGAAATTATGGGGAGAAGTGGTATGATCATCCTGCTTGAAAAATGAATATTCCCTGTTATAAGGTAAGGTATGGAAACAGGACATTCAGCTTACGTTTCAAGTATAAATATTACAACCATGACAAAATACGCAACAAATCACTCGATTATTTTATGCAAAAACGGCTGTAAAATAGGTAAAACCGGGTGGTTTTCATTGCTCGGCAAGGCACTTTAGTTGCCGGACACCCCCATGTTGCCCCCTCTTACACCCGGATGTACCGACTCTCTACACCCGGATGTTAAGGAAGGCAACATGGGGGTGTTTACGGAATTATGTGCTTGTTTCTGCTAAAAAAAGAGAGGACTTTTGTGAAATGAAGAACCGTATTTCTCCAATTTAATACCTATTATATTCGTTTTTACATTTGTTTATTCGATTATTTCATATGCTTTTTCAAAAGCAAAAGAAAACAATGTGCTGTTTTTCAATAATATGATAAAATGCAATGTTTCAGAAGTGATAGAGGAGTGATGGAGGGAAACGTCCTGTATCACTGTCTCTAACTCTTGAATATTAATAGCTACAACCTTCGTAGTGATAGAGTGATAGAAGATTTGTAGAAAACTCCGTATGAAGATCGCAACCTTGGAAAATTTTGATGCGGTTGCCCTGTCTTCGTTTCCTTATGGTAAATCTGTATGTTTAAATTTTAGAAGGATTCCGTGTGCAGTAATTTCGGTAAAGTGAACGTATCGTAAGGATATACCTGATTGTGCTGGCAGTCTTTACGGTTACCTGGTTCTTCGGGATCATCTACTAAATCTAGTCTACGCAACCTAATCGTGATTATTTAAAGTAAACGCAGAAAGAAAAAGCAAGGTTGATGATAATACAGCAAAAATGCAGTCTATTAAGTGGTTAGGTGTTTAACTCATAATACTGCATAAGCTGAAAAAGGAGGTCCGATAAAAGCTGCGAAAGACTTCAGTTCCCATATCGTTACTGATATAACAGGAACAAGAAACGGCACAACAGATTCTATTTCAGTAATTTGCACAGTTTTTCATACCTGAGGACAACTCGCTTGATATTAACTTTGTAACGATCAAAAAAGTATGAAAACGAGTATGAGCAGATCGACCTTCAAAATCCTCTTCTACGTGAAGAAGGGCAGCGAGAGAGCCAACGGCTATCTCCCCCTGATGTGCCGTCTTACGGTAGACGGCGAAATCAAGCAGTTCAGCTGCAAGCTGGACGTGCCCCCGAAACTTTGGGACGTGAAAACGGCACGTGCCACGGGCAAGAGCGCCGAGGCGCAGAAAATCAATGCGGCGGTTGACCGGATACGCGTGGACGTGAACCGCCGTTACCAGGAACTGATGCAGTCCGACGGCTATGTCACCGCCGCCAGGCTGAGGGACGCCTGCCTCGGGCTGGGCGTGAAACGCGAGACGCTGCTGAAGCTCTTCGAGCAGCACAACGAGGAGTTCATCAAGAAAGTGGGACACAGCCGCGTGCAGGGAACATACAACCGCTACCGTACCATATACAGGCACCTTTGCGAGTTCGTCCCGAAAGTATACCGCCGTGACGACATCCCCCTGAAGGAACTCAACCTGACCTTCATCAACAACTTCGAGTATTTCCTGCGTACGGAGAAGAAATGCCGCACCAATACCGTATGGGGTTACATGATCGGGCTCAAGCACGTCATCTCCATCGCCCGCAACAGCGGTGCGCTTCCCTTCAACCCCTTCGCCGGGTACATCAATTCCCCCGAGAGCGTTGACCGAGGCTACCTGACGGAGTGTGAGATACAGACGTTGATGGAGACCCCGGTGAAAAGCGGGACCTGCGAACTGGTACGCGACCTCTTCATCTTCTCTGTGTTCACCGGACTGGCATACGCGGACGTGAAGGCACTGACGACCGACCGGCTCCAGACCTTCTTCGACGGCAACCTCTGGATCATCACCCGCCGTCGCAAGACAAACACCGAGTCCAACATCCGCCTGCTGGACGTGCCCAAGCGCATCATAGAGAAGTATAAGGGACTGTCCAAGGACGGTCATGTATTTCCGGTACCGAGCAACGGCAGATGCAACACCATATTGAAGGAACTTGGCAGGCAGTGCGGTTTCAAGATACGGCTGACCTATCATGTGGCCCGGCATACGAACGCCACCACCGTGCTGCTCTCGCACGGTGTACCCATCGAGACCGTAAGCCGTCTTTTGGGGCATACGGATTTGAAAACCACCCAGATATATGCCCGGATAACCAACCAGAAGATCAGCAGCGACATGGAAATCCTGTCCCATAAGCTGGAAAAGATGGAGAAGGAAATATGCGATGCCATCTGAGGAAATGGTATTTATGAAACGGATGATTTTCCCCTTCCTCATCAAAGTTCGTCCGTCCCTGCGGGACTCCGCGTTTTCCCTTCGGTTTCCGGCAGAAAATTTCCGTACGGCGAAATTTTCTGCCGGAAAAACGCTCCGAAAGCGCAGGGACGGACGTAAGAGGGATTCAGAAGGCGAAAACTGCGACCGACGTAGTGCATGTGCGACAAGGAAAAGAACTGTCCGGGAGCCCCTTTTCATGCCGTACCCCGGCATGAAACCACTTTTCTCTCCGGCTGTGGTGAAGGCTCTCCTGCTCCCTCTGCATTGCATATGCGGGTTGTTTTGCCCATATCCACGTCCGCCGGTATTGCCTGCCCTTTCCTTGAGAAAAACGGCTTACCGCAACGGGTGGCGTGACACAGACTTTTCCGGATATGGAGGAACATTCCGGAAAAAAGAGTGGAAGACGGGCTATTATTTGGCTGTATAACAACAAAGTTGTATTTTTGCAAA